>CAYRWR010000001.1:0-236196 GCA_964428015.1 uncultured Brevinematales bacterium
TGGACTTTGGTAGAGCAAGCCTACGAAGCCCTGGCTCCGGGAGCGCATTTGGGTTCCTTGTCACCCTGTATAGAACAGGTGCAGCAGATGTCTGAACAGTTAAAACATTCAGGCTTTTCCCGTATCAGAGTATCTGAAATACTGGAGCGGAATATCCGTGTCAAACCCAACATGACCCGACCCTTCGACAGGATGATAGCCCATACCGCTTATCTTTTATTCGCGCAAAAAATCACCAAGGAGTAAAAAATGAAGAAATTCATTTTTTCCCTAACATGGCTGATTGTACTTAATACCTCCACTTTGTTTAGCCTGGACACTAAGGTTATCGCAGAAAGGATTTTTCAACTCGTGAATCAGGAGAGGAGCAAGAAAGGGCTCCCCCCCTATCATCACTCTTACCCTCTGACTAAACTTGCCCTGTACCATTCAACTAATATGAAAGAAAATAATTTCTTCTCTCATACCGACCACCAGGGTAGAAGCCCTCAGCAGAGAGCTGCTCTGCTCATACCTGAAATTTTGGGTGGTATCGGAGAAAATATTGCCTATGACTATGCCTCCTCAGAAAATGAGGCTGCAGTAAAAATGATGAATGCCTGGATGCATTCCAGCGGCCATAAAGCGAATATTCTTTCTAAAAAATATAATTTTATAGGTATCGGGGTAACCCAGGAAAATGATAAAATCTATGCCACTCAGAATTTTGGTGATCTGATGGCTGAATTGATTTCTGCTGATAATACTGAGTGGATAGAAGGAGCCAGTGTCCGTCTTAAATTCCGCTTTCTGGGCGATTTTTCCAGAGATAAGCTAAATATATTGATTTATTTTCCCGATCCAACTGTAAAATTTTATATGAAAAACGGTATGTACTATACCGGAATGGGCAAATACATTCCTGTCTGGTTGGATGACAATCATTTCATCCTGGATATCCAGTTCAAATACGGCAAAGGTCGTTATCAGGTCAAGATGGGCCAGGAACCTTATGTATATGAAGGTTTTGACCTTTATATAAAATGAGGCTGCCTGTTTCCAGACAGCCTCATATCCAACATATTATTATGTTTATTCTACTTTGAGTTCTACAGAATTTTCCCAGATACCATGAATGTTGCAGTAGGAAGCAGCCATAATAGTACCGGATTTTTCGGTCTTAAAATTAACCAGGGCTACAGGTTCGGTATATACCGATGAAGTATCCGCGCCATCCACACCCGCTCCATGAGCTGAAAATTCATTTTGTGAAAGTAAATAAGGTGTTTTAGAGCCTTCAGGAAGAAAATAGACATTCAAAGATGCGATATGGTGAGCTGTAGTATTGGGGTGCTTGATCTCTGCACCTACAGTCACTTTAATAGTAATCACATCGCCCTTTTTTGCAGTCTTGGGAGCTTCAATTCCGGGAATATGTTTTTCAGTCTTCCAGTCAGCATTCTTTATAGTTTCAGAAATTTTCATATATCTCTCCTTAATTAAAATTTATGATATTTTTCTTTGGGGGTAGAACAAACCGGACAAAGTGCATCCAGATCATCCCCAATGTGGGTATATCCGCACACCGGACAGATGTAGATTGCTTCACCGTCTATATCTTTTCCGGCTTTTACCTTTTCCTGGGCCTGTTCATAATAGCTGCGGTGAATTTTTTCAGCTTCTACCGCATAATGGATAGATTTCTGAGCACCCTTTTCATCCTGCAGCTCAGCTACAGCCATGTAGGCAGGATACATTTCTTCAATCTCAAAATTCTCACCATTAAACCCTGCCTGCAGGTTTTCTACTGTATCATCAATATAACCCAGATTCCTGGCATGATTGGTAGCATGAACCTGTTCTGCAAAAGCAATAGCTTTAAACATCCTGGCGACATTGCTGTATCCCTGCTGTTCAGCCTTAGCAGAAAAAGCCAGGTATTTCATATGGGCCATTGATTCACCAGCAAAGGCTTCTTCCAGACATTTCTTGGTCATATCTCTCATGTTATACTCCTTGATGTTTTGGTCATAGTATATAGCCAACAGCTTTAATTGTCAAGACTTTTTATTAACAATTGCTTTATATGTTTGATAATAAATAAGATAACTAGTTTTAAATATCCTTATTCGAAACCACTAACAAAAGTTATTTGAGGCTGTTTTTTAAAGGTGGAGATATCCCAGGACTGAATCAAGGTCTTTGTCCCCTCTACCCGATAAATTAACCAGAACCTGTTTGCCTTTTCCGACAGAATTTTTATTCTCCAATACCCAGGCTATGGCATGACTGGATTCCAAAGCAGGTATGATCCCTTCATTCCGGCAAAGATATTGGAAAGCATTAAGGGCCTGAGCATCGGTAATATGAGCAGCCTGAAGGCGACCCTGTTCATGCAGAAATGCTAATTCAGGACCCACTCCAGGATAATCCAGCCCGGCAGAAATAGAATGAACTGATTCCACCTGTCCATAATCATCCAAAATGACTTTACTCTTGGAGCCATGCAGGACCCCCACTCTCCCAAAAGATAGTGTGGCTGCGTTGTCGCCTGTTTTGTCTCCTCTACCTCCAGCCTCGACTCCTATCAGTTGAACTGATTTATCCGGTACAAAGGCATGGAACAAACCCATGGCATTGGAACCGCCCCCCACACAGGCTACCGCATAATCCGGTAATCTGCCGATTTTTTCCAGCATTTGGGCACGGGCTTCTATTCCAATGATAGACTGAAATTCTCTGACAATTGTGGGATAAGGATGAGGTCCGGCAACCGAACCGATTAAATAGTAGGTATTGTCCACATTACTCAGCCAGTCTCTAAAGGCTTCATTCATGGCATCCTTCAGTGTGCGGCTGCCGTCTTCCACAGACACCACTTCTGTCCCCAGGAGCTTCATACGGTTTACATTAGGCATCTGGCGCTTTATGTCTTCTGCCCCCATGTAAACGCGGCATTCCATATTAAACATAGCGGCAGCTGTAGCAGTAGCTACTCCATGCTGACCTGCACCAGTCTCAGCAATAATACGTTTTTTACCCATACGGCGGGCCAGGATGATCTGACCGATTGCATTATTGATTTTATGAGCACCGGTATGATTTAGATCTTCCCTCTTTAAATAGACATCAAAGCCCATTTCCCGGGAGAGATTGCCGGCATGGTATATAGGTGAGGGTCTTCCCACATAATCTTTCATATAGGACTGAAATTCTTCTTTAAAAGTAGGATCTGTCAAAGACTGTTTGAAATAAGTTTCCAGTTCATCCAGGATAGGCACAAAACTTTCAGGGATAAAAGCTCCCCCAAAAGGGCCAAAGTACTTATCCATTCTTTTTGTCCCAGCTGTAATAAATCAGATCCATGATCTGTTTAGCTATCTTCAGAGCCGTTATATCAGCCTCAGGATGCCGAATGGGTTTTCTCTGTTCTCCAATACAATCCACAAAGTGTTCCAGTTCCAGTTTTAAAGCATTGTCTTTATGGATGAATAATCTTTCCACCAGGGATTCCTGTCTATAGCGTATCTCTTCCCTGGCCACAAAATAATCGGTATGGGGCTGACGATGTATGGTCATGTCCTGTGTAGCATAGTCTAAAAAGATATAGGCATCTTTTTGTGAGATTGCCATAGTACGTATCTTGTTTGTTGTCACCCGGCTGGCAGTCAGATTAGCCACCACTCCATTTTCAAAATAAAGAATGGCATTAGCCACATCTTCAAATTCTGAATATACCTTGCTGCCAAAAGCAGAGACACCCACTACTTTGGAATGGGCGATAGCAAGCACAATGTCAATATCATGGATCATCAAGTCCAGCACCACTCCCACATCCATAATACGGCTGGGCGGGCCCAGACGTTCTGTCTGAATAAGATAGGGCTGGTCTACCACATGCTGCAGTTCCTGTACAGCAGCATTAAATCTTTCTACATGGCCCACCTGGAGGAATAGATTTTTCTTTTCAGCTAACTTTATGAGTTTTTCTGCATAATAGACTGTTTTAGTAATAGGCTTCTCGACCATGACGTGTTTTCCGGCTTCCAGGGCTTCAGAGGCAAATTTGTAATGCAGAAAAGTAGGTACAGCAACCACCACCGCGTCCACTGTCTTTAGAAATTTTTTGTAATCAGTGAAACCTTTGATATTATAGCTGTCTGCTACCTTATCGACTGCTTCCTGGTTGGCATCACAAACCGCGACCAGTTTTACATTTTCAATTCCGGCCAGAATATTCACATGGTAGCGTCCCATGTGTCCGATTCCCACGACTCCGATTTTCAGCAATTTATTCTCCTCTTACATGCTCCGGTATACTAGGCCAGAACATCCTTCCATTCTATATGCCGTTCAAAACATTTTACCACAAAACCACAGGTTGGTTTTAATCTGAGTTTATGTTCCCGGGCATAATGCACTATAGCTTCAACTAATTGTACTGCTATCATCTGTCCCCTGAGTTCAGGAGGTACAAAACTATAATAAACATTCCAGGTCTGAGAATCTGTTTCCCTATATTCCAGATACGATTCCTGATTCTGGATAACAGTGTAAAAGCGGTGTTTTTCCAGGTCATGCTTTATTTCCATATCTGTTCCTTTGTAGGATAATATTATGAGTTATAATAGCTTCTTTTGCAATAAACTCTTAATTTGGGACATTTTGTTTCAACTTTACCTTTAAACTTTGTAATACTGATGGGTTACTTTCAGTATATAATTCAGCATACCATAGACTATTGGTACCTGAACCGATAAAGGTATATTTGTTTAGAGTATTCATACTTTCAATAAGGTTCGTATCACTTTTACTTACCACATATAGTCTCAATTCTTCACCTTTATTATTAGTCAATCTGGATATGGAGGGAAAAGGCCGAAGCACTCCGGGATGATCCAGATGGAATTTAATATAATCACGGGTAGATATACCATGATCATACCAGCCGTGTGACTCAGTTTCCTGCCGTACTGCATCAAAATTGGTCTCCTGATATAGACCTTTTATGGCATTCTGCAGAAAAGCCTGACTGAGAGTGGTCTCTAGTGTAGCGGCAATAATCAGTAATGGCAGAACAGCAATGAACAAGCCCTGTGAAACCAGCAGCAGTAATTCTCTCCAGGAATGATTCTTTTTACCTCGAGGTAGAATCCTATCAGCAATAGCTATACCCATAGTGCCTGCCAATAGAAAAGCCAGTATTTCAAAAACACCATGGATCATGACCGAACCCAGTACTGCCGGCCATCCCAGTACCGGACCGAAAAGAGTCAAAATTGCACCTATTCCCAGTCCGTTAAAAAAAATAATGAACAGAGGCGCAATGATTATAACCCCACCGGCAATAACCAGTATAGATACGGAAAGGTTATTTAAAAATATCTGCCAGGTATTGACCTGTCCCATGGACTGGGCCTTGGCCTGTAGGGCATCAAAGAACATCAATCTCAGTTGAACAGGGAGGAACAGCCCTATTAAAACACCTGTAAGGATAACAGCTAAAGACAATAAAAAATAGGCACGGTTTTCCTGAAAGAAAGACAGTAGATTCTTTATCAGTTTTTAGCTCCTGATTTTTCAGGGTTAATCTTGCCCAGGAAAAAAGCCAGAAAGAATCCGGCTGTTACCGAAACAAGTGAAAGAATAAGGTATAACCAGGAAGTATTAAATCCGGGTAAAATTTCAACTACAATCTGAACAAAGGATCCAAAAATCAATCCCAGGATAAAATAAAAACTTACAGCGGTATGTTTTTTTAATGCCCAGTCTATGAGGCGTGCAAAAAGCAGGATCCCCAGAACTGCACCAATACCCACAAAAATGATGGGTACAATCATAAACTCATCTATGAAATATATGATGTTACTATATTCTCCCAAAGTGACTAAAAGAGCAGATCCGGAAAAACCCGGTATGATCATAGACACGGCTCCTAAAAGTCCGCAGACTATCAGCCACAGGGCGTACTTCCATTCAATTGCTGTGATTTTCACAAATCCTAACACCTGAGAAAGTACCTGGGCTTCGCGATGGCTATCCGTCTTTTCCCCTGTTAAAAGTATCAAGCCGGCCACCATGGCAAATCCCAATACCAGGGCCAGAATACGCATAGGTTTTATTTTCATATCATGATGTGCTTTAATAATCACCGGAATGGAGCCTGCGATCAAGCCCAGAAAAAATAGATAGGTAAGCTGAGCTTGTTTTTCCAGGAGATATTTGAGGAGATGACTGAACAGGAGTATCCCAGCTCCGGCACCAACAACCACCAGAAGCAGCAAAATGAAGTATTGTTTACGCTTTTCTTTATTTTTAAAAAATTGACCCAGGGCTTCCATGAGGTCTTCATATATTCCGGTAATAAAAGCCATAGTACCACCGGAAACTCCGGGAATTACATTGGCAATTCCTATGGTCATACCTTTCAGGATAGTTAAGATCGATTTCATATTTCATCCTTAATTTATTTTGTTATATATTGTAAGGAAGTCTGATTAAAAAATAAAGATTAATGCTCATCCTTCCAGTCTGAAAGAATCCGGTACAATCCGTCTTTGTCTGGACAAAGGGCTATATCCCGGCGAATCTCCTTGGCTCCGTCAAATGCTCTGACATACTGGATCAAAGCTGATCGGATAGGGATTATGCTTTTACCGCCCTGAATGGATAGATACAGCTCGGTTAATTCCTTCATAAATGATTTAATCTGATCCAGGCTATAATGTTGCGGATAGGATCCAGTGGACAGGTATTGTCTGATCTGGTCAAAAATATAGGGAGTACCTACCCCTGCCCTGCCTATCATGATACCATCCGCCTGGGTTGTTGCCAGAATCTTCAGGGCGTCCTCTGGGGTATTAATATCCCCATTGGCAATAAACACAGTCTCACACAGAGACCGGGCTTTGCGGATCAGATCCCAGTCAGCATGCCCGCTATAACCCTGTGCTGCTGTCCTGCCGTGTAATACTACCATATCAGCCTGAGCCTGGTTTAATACCGGTATAGTCTCCTGGATGTTGACCTGGTCAAATCCGGTCCTGATTTTGGCAGTACATAATACTCCCGCGTCTTTGACAGCTTTCACGATGTCTCCCATTACCTGAGGATGGGTCAGATGAAAACTGCCTGAACCAGACCGGATAACTTTGCGAACCGGGCAGCCGAAATTGATGTCAATGATCTTAACACCCAGCCTGTCCCTGAGTAAAACCGCGGCCTGATAATAGCGAGCCGGGTCAGATAGTCCGAAAATCTGGACCCCTGTGATCTCCTCTTCCAGATTGACATAGCTCCAGGTCTTTTTGAACCCTCTGAGCAGGCCTTCCACACTCACCATTTCGGTGACTGCATATCCCGCGCCCAGTCGTCGAGCCATTATACGCAGAGCTTTGTGAGAATAACCTGCCAGGGGAGCTAACATGACATTATTGCTCAGGATGATGTTTCCCAGTTTAAGGGGATGAAGGTAACTTTCGTGCGTAGATCTCAAAAGTATCTCCTAATCCCAAAAATCTCTGCATGCCTTTCAGAATTCCCCAGGCGGGTAGTCCCAGTCTGTCAGGATGCAGTCCAAAAAAACAAGTTCTCTCTATCCGAAAACCAAATCTTTTCAGTAATTGTTCCATGCCATACCAGGAGGGCTCAAATTCATGTTCTGCCGGCCGAATCCTGAAATATAGTCTGGGGTTGAAGCGGCCTAAGAGGCCTCGGCCATGGGGCAGCCCCAGGGCCAATATCCCCCCCGGTTTCAGTCTGAGTGCTGCTTCCTGCAGCCAATGTACAGGATCCGGCATATGCTCTACAGTAAACCAGGAAGTGATTACGTCCACTTTTTGTCTGACTGCTTCCCAATTAGGAACACTCTGTATAGAAAATAGATTTCTGGCCTGTTTCACGGCATGCCGGGATATCTCCACTCCCAGAGGCTGGAAACCTTGCAGACGCGCCTCATCCAGAAATATTCCATAAGCAGATCCGAAATCCAACAGATCTCCTGTCTGCCCTCCGGTAAGTTTTTTAATCTCAGCTATTCTGCGACGGCTGTAACCCCGGATCTGATCAATGTCTGCCAGATAATCCTTACCATATACTTCCCGGTAATGTTCCTGGAAATATTCACTCTGATAAGACTCAGAATCGTTGGACCAGCGGTAGATATAATTTGATCTGCAATCTCCGCATTCAAACAGTGTCTGATGTGATTGTCTGTAAAGAGAAACTCTTTTTAAACTGCCGCAAACCGGACAACGGGCCGGGCCCTTGGAGATGAGTGTTTTCAGCAGATTCTTCCACCACAAGGGTGATAATGTTTCCCGGACAGCAGTCGCGCTGGGTCTGGGTTGATCCAGCAAGGTAATCAGTTTTTCAGGAGAGAATTTCTGCACCCTGCCGCCAGAGAGTACGCCTGGAATAGTTACAGCGATTTTTTCATGATAGGTTGTGGGGGTGTATACAATGCAGCGCCGGCCGGCACGTAGTGCTTCCACCAGAGTCAGGCCAATCCCGGTAATAACCGTTTCTGATTCAGATATCAGATCAGCAACTGATTTAGCCCCTTTTATCAGTTTCACACCAGAGATATTTTGAGCCCAGCTATAATCACATAAGGGTCCTTCTACCAGGGTACAGGGGATACCTTGACTGACCAAAACCGGAATGATTTTTCGGGCAGCTTGAGCCGGATCACTTCCACCCATAGAGATAAGTATGCCTTTACCATCCTTTTTTACCTTTTCCAGTTTTTTTTCCATAGGCTGGTATATCAAATCTGTCAGGTTAGCGGATTTAGAACCAGAATAAAACAAGGGATTGATCAGGATTTCACTCTTTCTGGAATTCAGCCCATAACCATCCCATACAACCATAGGCAGGGATGCAGCCTGAAGTGAATGAATGATAAAAGGATCCAGTATACGCATATCCAATACGACAGCCTGCCAGTCATGCAGTCTTAGATCGAGCCAGGTTTGCCTCCAATTGTTATGAAAAAAAACATGCGGTATTCCCTGTAAAAAATCTTCCACCTGGGATTTTTCCCCTACTTCGCACTTTACTGCGATATAGGCTTTAAAATCTGATTGTTCTATTAAGAGCAGGGCTCTTCGGAGATGGCCAATGCCATGTTTTTTTCCAGCCTGAACTATATATAGTATCATGAGTGACCTGCCAGTCGTTTTCCCTTTTTAATATAAGGGAGCCTGGAATATGCGTCAGTTCTAAGATCGCCTCTTTCCCCTGACTGATAGTCAATAAATGCCCGGCCAGCAACCATAGCACCGTTGTCCCCGCAATATTCCAAAGGAGCAGTAAACACGTGAATGTTTTTCTTTTCCAAATGGAGAAAATGTTCCCTTAGATATGAATTTGCGGCAACCCCACCGGAAACTACTAAAGTAGAAATACCCGTGTCCTGGAGGGCATTAGCCGTTTTGCGATACAACATATCCACAGCTGCTTTCTGAAAGGAAGCAGCGATATCCGCCTTATGCTGTGTGACAGTAACTTCACCCAGATCCCTGACCCGATAGGCTACAGCTGTCTTTAAACCACTATAACTAAGATGATAGCGGTCTTTCTGTGTGTCAGCCAGGCCACGAGGCAGATCCAGATAGCCGGGATCACCCTGTTTCGCAATCCTGTCGATCACAGGACCGCCGGGATAACCCAGCCCCAGGAGCTTGGCCACTTTGTCAAAGGCTTCACCAACCGCATCGTCAATAGTCGAGCCAATCAGTTCCAGATTTTGAAAGTCTTCGACTTTGAAAATCAGACAATGACCACCTGAAACGACCAGCGAAATATAGGGAAAAGGGATTTCGTGAAATAAATGTGGACTGTACATATGGGCATAAATATGGTTAACGGGAATCAGCGGTAGATTGTGGGTATAGGCCAGACTCTTGGCAGTTGACAATCCCACCAAGAGAGCTCCAATCAACCCCGGTCCATGGGTGACCCCAATAGCGTCTATATCCTGCCAGGCAAGTCCTGTCATAGCTTCTTCAATCACCTCCAGTATCTTCAGCAGATGATTTCGGGATGCTACTTCCGGCACTACCCCTGAAAAAGGCGCATGGATCTCCACCTGGGAAAATACCACATTACTAATGATCTTCTTTCCGTCCTCCACCACTGACGCAGCGGTTTCATCACAGGAAGTCTCTATTCCCAGTATACGCATTTTATTTATCCCCTACCCTGAGCAGGAGTTCTTTTTCCAGGCTGTATACTCGGTATCGGAGGGATTCCCAGCTTGCTTTCTGATCCAGGGACATGTCCAGGCTTTTCAGTTTAACGATCTCTTCGATACACCGTAGTGATTCCTGGACCCTCTTACAATTTGCCTTGATGATCTCTGTCAGGCTATTTCTTTCCTGCGAACCGAATTTCAGTACACCCTGACCCACATCATTTCCGGCATCCCGATGACTAATCAGAATCCCGGCAGGAAAAGCCTCTCTGATAGTATGACGCATTTCTTTGAGTTCTTCACTACGCGGAGCATCATCCAGAAGAAAACGAAAAATATCTTCAATGACACGCAAGCCTTCACAGGCCCGATTTACATTGGCATCCAGCAGGCGTATCTCGCCATGTTGCAGATGGTCTACAGGTGTGGAATTGTTATTGAGACTGGAGGACATCTTCTATCTTGGAGACTATACCCTGAATTCTGTCCAGTCTATGATAATAACTGGACCGGTTACAGACCAGACGGGCAGTCGATTCAAATATCTCTTCTATCACTTTGAGCCCATTTTCCTTGAGAGTACCGCCGGTTGATACTATATCGACTATACAGTCAGCCATGTTTATCACCGCAGCCAGCTCCACGGAACCATAAAGCTTAATGATCTCGGATTGAATGGAAATGCTGGAAAAGAATCTCTTGGCGATATTGGCGTATTTTGATCCCACTTTTAAAAAGGAAGGGGCAAAAAGCTCATCCCTGGTTTTATTTTCCCGGGCTGCTACTACCATTTTACAGTATCCAAAACCAAGATCCACCAATTCCAGGACATCATTTCGGTGTTCCAGCAGGACATCTTTTCCCACTACCCCCAGATCAGCCGCGCCCATTTCCACATAAGTAGCCACATCTTGTGCCCTTACCATCAGTACAGATATATCTTTACTAAGTTGAAAAATGAGTTTGCGTGAATTATCCGGAATAGTTTCAGAAATAATACCGGCCTTAATCATCAGGGCCTGAGTATCATCTCCCAGTCTGCCCTTGGGTAATGCTATAGTAATCATTGCTTGTTTTCCTCGTTCTGATTTACCGCGATCGGTCTGCCTGCTTCATCCACGGCTACCATAGTAAAAATCGCCTGAGCCACATCAAATCGGTGACCGGTCTTGAGGTCTTCACCGGAAATACTGATGTCCACTACCATAGAAGAATGACCCACCCTGGCGATCCTGCCGTCCATGATAACCACATCTCCTACTTTGACCGGTGCCAGAAAATTGAGCTCATTGACTCTGGCAGTTACCACATTCTTTCTGCTATAACGGGAGGCAATGGTATAAGCCAGGTTGTCCGCGGCCTGCATTATTACTCCGCCGTGGACATTGCCATAATGATTAGCTTCCCGGGGCATAACCACAAAGCTGCTGCTAAACCCTTCCGGCCTATTCTTCATCAGCTAAATAGGCAGTATTATATTTTTCGACAGCGGTTTTTCTGTCCAGGTCGATGAGCACCGTGCCTTTATGCCGTATCCGGATTTGTTCCGCTTGCGTCACTTCTCCCAGAGTCTGGAAATGAATGCCAAAAGAACCTGCCAGATTTTTAATTTCATCTGCCCTATTATCAGCATAGCTGATAATGATACGGGACTGCCCTTCGCCATAGAGCAGGACTTCCGGCTTTAGTTCATCCAGCAGATTGACGTCCAACCCCAAACCAGGACTATTAATGGAACATTCAGCCAGAGCTACGGCCAGCCCCCCATCGGAGATATCCTGAGCGGAATGGACCAGTCCATCATGTATCAAAGAGCGTATCAATTTCTGAAGATTAGCTTCATAGACTATATCAATCTCAGGACAAGGTCCCGCTATTTTGCCTGTGAGCATTTCCAACAGGAGTGAAGCGCCGAAATCATCTTTGTTTACTCCCAGGAGAGCGATTTTATCCCCAGCCTTTTCAAAAGCCGTATAGGTGGTTTTGAGATAGTTATCAATAATACCTACAGCACCAATTATGATAGTAGGCAGAATCGCTTCGCCGTCCGTTTCGTTATAAAGGGAAGCATTTCCGCCTGTGACCGGTACTTCCAAGACTTTGCAGGCTTCTCCCATACCTTCCATGGCTTTTGCCAATTGATAATAAGGGCCGGGTTTTTCAGGATTACCAAAATTCAGACAATTGGTAATACCATAAGGCTCTGCACCCATACAGGATATATTCCGGCAGGCTTCTACCACGGCTTGCATCCCACCGGTAAAAGGATCCAGATAGGTATAACGTCCATTACCGTCAGTGGTCATAGCCAGTCCTTTTCGGGAACCTTTGAGTCTCAGCATAGAGGCTCCGGCCATTACCGGCTCCGCCAGCAGATTAGTCTGCACATGATGATCATACCGCTGATAGACCCAGCGTTTGGAAGCTATGTTGACATGAGACAGTAAATCTGTCAGATAGACCTGAAGGTCTTTTTTAAGCTGATAGGCGGGCATGGCACTCACCTTATCCAGATAAGCAGGACGGATCACATCGCGGACATACAGGGGCACATCATCTACCAGTGACCGGATGGGTATATCTGCCAGCACTGAACTGTTTTCTTTCACTACTACCCGGGGTTCTTCCAGGGGGTCTGAAGTGACTTTACCGAAGACTGCATAGTCCAGCTCCCATTTTTTCATAACATCTTCTACGGCTTTCAGTTTGGAGGGTTCTATGACTGCCACCATACGTTCCTGGCTTTCCGAAAGCAGGAACTCATATGCCAGCATGTTTTCTTCACGGGCCGGTATCTTTTCGATATAGATTTCCACACTGGATTTACCCCGTGAAGCCATTTCACAGACTGAGGAGGTAATTCCCGCTGCACCCATATCCTGAACACCCACTACCAGTTTTTTATCTCTTAATTCCAGAGTCGCTTCCAGGATGAGTTTTTCGGTAAAGGCGTCACCTACCTGAACGCTGGGACGCATGTCCTCCCCTTCACTGGAAAGCTCAGCGGAGGCAAAAGTAGCCCCGCCCAGCCCATCACGGCCGGTCTTGGAACCGTAGTAGAAGATAAGGTTGTCTTTACCTTGTGCTATGGCTTTGATGATTTCATCCTGCTGGACTATACCCACCGCCATCACATTCACCAGAGGATTGCCTTCATAGCTATCTTCGAACACGACCTCACCGGCCACAGTAGGAATCCCCACTCGATTGCCATAATCAGAGATTCCGGAAATCACTCCATCTACCAGATACCGTGTCCGTTTGGAATCTTTTTTTCCAAATCTGAGACTATCCAGCACCGCGATAGGCATCGCGCCCATGGAAAAGATATCTCTGAGGATACCGCCTACTCCGGTAGCAGCACCTTCGTAGGGCTCCACCGCGCTGGGGTGATTATGACTTTCTATTTTAAAAACGATAGCAGTATTATCAAACCCGACCGCGCCGGCATTCTCACCCGGTCCCTGCAGCAGATGTTTTCCCACAGTGGGAAGTTTTTTGATCAGGGCCTTGGTGTTTTTGTAGCCGCAGTGTTCACTCCACAAAGCCCCAAACATACCTATCTCTTCGATAGAAGGTTCTCTGCCCAGCTCTTCTTTAACCAGTTCCAGTTCTGCCGGAGAGAGCCCGGAATTTTTAATGGCGCGTGCTTTATCCATGGTAACTCCATATCAAAAATGAGCCATATTATAGTACAAGATTTACACTTTTGCACGTTTTTCAGGGCTAGTTCTTGTATATTCCATATGTACTTGCCATTTCAGCTCAATAGCTCTATAATTATTCATCAAATGCGGGAGATACTCATGGCTAAGAACCTTTTACTGGAAGTGGGTACAGAAGAAATCCCCCATGCCATTCTGCTGGCCACCATTCAGCAGTTCAAGGAATCCGCCCTCACAAAACTTCAGGAAGCTGGAATTGACTTCGGGAAAATCTTTGTGTACGGTACTCCCCGTCGTCTGGCTATCCAGCTTACAGATATTGAAGAAAAAACCCGTCAGCAAATAACTGAAAAAAAAGGACCTGCCCTGGATAAAGCCTATGACAGCAATGGACATCCCACTAAAGCTCTGGAAGGTTTTCTTAAAGGCAGTAATGCGCAAATAAGCGATATACAAAAGAAAGAGTTCGGCGGTAATACTTATGTCGTAGTGGAACAACACAGCGGAGGCGAAAACATAGAAGGGTTTCTTCCCCCGCTGTTTCAAAATCTGATCCTGGGACTTAATTTTCCCAAGACCATGCGCTGGGGTACCGGTTCAGAAAGTTTTGTGCGCCCCATCCGCTGGGTTCTTTGCATCCTTAATAACAAAGTATTGAAATTCAGCATCGCCGGGATTTCCACTTCCAACATCTCCTTTGGACATCGTATCCTTTCCGGAAACAAACCTTTTCATATTGATACTCCCCTGGAATACCGTAACCTGCTTAAAGAAAACAATGTGATTGTAGATCACCAGGAGCGAAGGGATATCATTCGGGATATGATTGAAAAGGCTGCTCAGCGTCTGCATGCCCACCCCCTGTTGCATGAGTCCCTGCTGGATACTTTAGTAAGTCTGACTGAAAAACCTCAAGTGACTGTAGGCCAGTTTGAAAACGAATATCTGGATTTGCCTAAAGAAGTCCTGGTATCTGAAATGATAGATCACCAGATGTTTGTCCCGTTGGAAGGAAAAGACGGAAAACTGATTAATTCATTCCTCATTACTGCCAATATCAACCCTAATGAAAATGTCGTAAAAGGTAATGAAAGAGTCATTCGAGCCAGATTTTCAGACGGCAATTTTTTCTATAGAGAAGACCGCAAGACTTCACTGGCTTCCAAAACCGATAATTTGAAACAAGTCTCCTTTGCCAAGGGATTAGGTTCCCTGTATGACAAAATCCAAAGAATGCAGAAGCTGGCAGAAATAATTGGCCAGGAATTAAATATGGCCAAAGTAACCCAGGATGCCAAACGGACCATACTCCTGTGTAAAGCAGATCTGGTGACCGGTATGGTAGGCGAGTTTGACGAACTCCAGGGCGTAATGGGCCGTTATTACGCCAATCACGATGGAGAAAAGGAATCTGTTGCTGTCTCAATAGAAGAGCATTATTACCCCCGTTTTTCTGGTGACAGCCTGCCTCGTTTTGAAGAAGGTATACTGGCCTCCCTGTCAGACCGTATCGATAATTTGTTCTCTCTGTATGCGACCGGAAAATTTGTTACCGGGTCCAAAGATCCCTATGCTCTACGTCGGCAGACACTGGGAATCATCCGTATCCTCATAGAAAAGAAACTGCACCTCAATTTCAGTCTGTTATTTGATAAAATTTTTAATCTTTACCAGGATTTTCTGACCATCCCTCAGGCAGAGTTTAAAAAATCCATTCTTGATTTTATTACTACCCGTATCGCTACGGTGTTTAAAGAATACGGATTTAGTTATGATGAGATTGAAGCGGGAATTACCGCGGATGTCTCTGATATTTATGACAGCTACTTGCGCATCGAAGCCATTCACAATCTACGCGATTCCTCTGATTTTACCAACCTGGCTGTTGCTTTCAAGCGAATCAAGAATATCATCAAAGACCAACCGGTAAAAAAACTGGATCCGTCCCTGTTGACTGATAAAAGTGAACATGCTCTATATGACACATTCCAGAAAAACACTTCTGCCTTTCAAGAAAGTCTTACTTCCCGCAATTATCATAAATGCGTCACTATACTGACATCATTCCGAAAAGATGTAGACCGATTTTTTGAGGCGGTGATGGTAATGGATAAGGATGTACATATTCGTGACAATCGGATCAGTCTCCTGTCCAGTATTGATCGTTTGTTTATGCAGTTTATTGATTTTGAAAAGATCGTAATAGAATAAGGAGCCAAGTATGTCCCTCCTGGTATTTATTCTGGTATTACTGGGTACATATCTTCTGGGGGCAGTGCCTTTCGGCCTGCTGTATTCCCTGATGAGAGGTGTAGATATCCGTAAGACGGGCAGCGGAAATATCGGTGCCACTAACGTCAGCCGCACCTTCGGCTTTTGGGGAGGGTTCTTACCGGTCTTTCTGCTGGACGGGCTAAAGGGCGCTGGTCCGGTTCTGTTAGTTAGACTAATAGGGGTGCAGGACATGCACCTGGATATTGCCATGCTGCTCTCAGCCGCCGCTGCCATGCTGGGTCACATATTCCCGGTTTATTTGGGATTCAAAGGCGGTAAGGGTGTAGCTACCGGAGCCGGAGCGTTTTTTGTAGTCGCTCCTCTGCCTGCGTTGATTGCCCTGGGGGTCTTTCTGCTGGCCTATGTCCTGACCAAAGTCGTGGCTATCGGTTCGATATTAGCGGCAATTAGTCTGCCCATCTCGACCTGGTTCATTCTACCCGGACACTGGGTATTATTCTGGTTCTGTGTGGCTGTGGTGCCTCTCATCCTGTATACCCATCGAAAAAATATTTCAGAGCTGCTGTCCGGAAAGAAAAATAACACTTCATCCAAAGAGACGTCTTAATTTTTCAAGCAAAGGAATTTCTACTTGCCGGACTAGTGAACTATCATTGACATTCTCCACTAAGATGTTATTATGTGGACGGAGATGGACATGCAAAAAATGTCTTTTATAGTAGTTTTTTTTATTGTTTACTGTTCTACGGCCTGGAGTAAAATAGCTATCCGTTTTCCGGATCAGGCTCTGGAAAAAGCTGTACGCCATAGCCTCAATATTCCCACAGGAGATATTACTGAGACTACGTTACTGTCCATGGATTTCCTGGACGCTGACGAAGTCGGTATCAGCAATCTGGAGGGAATACAATACCTCACTAACCTTCGTACCCTCTATCTGGATGGAAATTCCATACAGGATATATCCCTGCTGGAAAACCTGATCCAGCTTAAGCATCTTTATCTTAAGGGCAATCCCATCCAGGACTATTCCCCTTTGACTTATATCTATCCCTTTTTAAAGGGAAAAGATTTCCAAATGGACTTGAGCCAGGATTTTATTCTGGAGCAGGTCAGTACACGTATTATCCGGGAAATTATCAGCCCCTGGTATAATGATTTTGAAAAGACTCTGGCAATCCGGGATTATATTCTGCAGAACGCGGATTATGACTGGCAAAACTTCAGAGATAATACCATTCCTCTGGAATCCTACACTGCTTATGGAATACTTTGCCTGGGGGTCGGCGTCTGCAGCGGCTATGCTCAGGCTGTGTCACTTCTCCTCAATAAAGTCGGAGTAGAAAACAAAATCATTTCCGGTTCAGTGAAAGGTGCTATTGAGAACCCTGACCACGCCTGGAATCTGGTCAAAATCCAGGGGGAATGGTACCATATGGATGTTACCTGGGATGATACTATAAAACCTTCCGGAGAAAATGATAGCGCGCGTTACCATTATTTTCTGATTGATGATTACACCATGTCACTTATCGGCAGCCGGCGCTGGAATAAAGCGCTATACCCTCCTGCCACTAGCCAGAGGTATGTCTACATGCATGACATAAGCTCCACTTACTTTGTACCGCGATCCAACTACTTCAACTATGGAAACTGGACAGAATTGTATAAACTGGAACAATCTGAATATGATAACCGTTATACAAACGCCGGACCTGTACCCTGGGATATGGTATGGGATTTTACGTTTGATCAGGATATGATAGAAGACAAAGTGGATGGCGCAACTCTGGTATGCAGTGTAGGATGGGGAGTTTATGATTATTACGGGAAAGACAGAATCTTTGCCTATTTCGAGTGGGACCCACGCACCCGGATACTGACCTGCCGGCCGCCCCTGGAGGGATACCAGCCCGGCACTTACTGGCTGTTTATTTCACGGTACGGCTTTAAAAATCCAGCCAAAGTTAAACCTATCAGGATGTTGTTTGAAGTGAAATGATGCTATCTGGAATAGAACATTACAGCACCCTGGTCAATCATGGAATTGATATCCTGACCCGGCACACCAATCAAGACTGAACGTCCTTCTTTATCCAGAGCTATGCCTCTGCCATAATTATCATTTACTTTTCCATATATGTCTGTATATTTAATATTCCCGTATTGACTACCCCAGCCGGCCCCTTGTTCAATAAATTCATAGACCCCACCCCTATCCACTATGGCACTCATATCACGAGCCGGAGCACCACACAATAGATAGGTTCCCCACCAATCTGTAGCCAACACTGTGGAAAAGCCTTCAGCGGGGTTTCCTCCATTGGGCTGCAGAATGGCGGTATAATTGGAAAAACCACCATTGGGTTTTCGGGGGTAAACAAATACCCCGCCAGCACCGCCGCTGAATCCTGCTGCTCCGATAAATATGTGGCTACCATTGGGAGCAATCAGCACATTTTCTCCAAACATATCTCCGATTGAGAGGGAGAGATTGGTTAACTGAATTCCGAAGTCAGTCATGCCGTTGGTATAGACATAAGCTGTACCCCGACCGCCTAATTTTCCCGGGGCACCTGCCGCGATCACATCCCCTTTGGCACTGATGGACACACTGGTCCCTAAGTGTTCCGCAATGGCTAAACCAGGGCTGATCAGTATAAATGAAGGCGTATTCTGATCTGCCCACACTGTCCCTACCCGGTTGTATACAAACACCCGGCCTGCAGTCGAATTTACAAAACCATCCCAGGGCGCGCTGGTTACTATCCTGGATCCATCCCCTGAAACAGCCACAGAGGCACCAAATTTCTCGTTAATTCCGGAACCCGAGGCTGAGAGTACCGCATTGGGGGAATTGTTCATCCATCCGCCGGTAGGTTTATTAAAGACAAGTACTTTCCCCAGATTGGTAACTCCGGCAGCAATTGTAGTACCGTCTGCTGAAATGGCCATCCGGATACCCAGCATATCCCCGGGCTGGGGTACAGTGGCTTTTAATTCAGCTTTATATACCCAGTTACCGCTTTGTTTTTCAAATACAAAGATCCTTCCCTGATTACCATATGCTTGTGGTGATCCCGCCGCCAGAACATTCCCGTTGGAGGAAAGTGCCAGATTCACACCCAATCTGTCCCCGGATAGACCGCCGCCGTTATGTATCAAACGGTATATATCACAAGAATTCGAACCGGAGGAATTTCCTGACATATCCAGAGTGTAAAAAGAAAAATGATTGCGGCCCGTTGCCAGATTGACTGTAACAGTCCAGTTTGAATCCACCGAAACCAGGTTATAGGGGCCGGAGTTGATACTCAGATACAGCCCGAGGAAACCGGATATACCGTTGTCTCCAGCAGTTCCTTTGATTACAAAATTGGGCAGGGAAGTATAACCAGAAGTACCTGATGCGGGATCAGTCAGATTCTGCCAGGGCGACTGAGTGTCAATATAAAAGGTATAAGCTTTACTAAAATTGGTATGATTATCAGAAGAAACTGCCATGGCCTTAATAGTATTAGTACCTTCATTGAAACCGGCAAAATTAAAAGTCCAGTTAAAAGACAGGCTGCCGGTATTAAACCAGGCTCCGCCATTCACTGAAAGATTAATACTATTGAGAAAACCGGGGGCATCCACAAAGGCCCCGCCTTTTACCAGATATGCCAGAGAATTTTTAAAGCTTTTGTCAGTCGGATCGTTGATCCAGACTTCAGGGATGGGTGCCCAGACCACTTCCCGGCTATTAGTAGCAGAATGATTACCTGCCGAGTCTACAGCATAGACGTCAAAGGTATTGGTAGCTTTGACAGGCAGATTAAGTATCCAGGTCGACTGACCTGAACCCCCGCCCAGCACCTGAAATAAATCATTATTAAACCGAAAATAGAGGGTGCAATCCGGTTCACTCACTGTCGTGGTCATGGCAAAAGTAGAGGCAACCTGCTGACCCCAGGAAGGAGAATCTATTTGAACATCAGGAGAGACTGTATCTTTGAAACTGGGAGTGGGACTTATCCCGCAGGCAGAAAAAGATAAACAGATGAACAGCATCCATTTTCCGGGTTTGTTCATTTTTACTCCAGGCATAATATTGCCAATAAGCTATAATATTAAACTTAGCATAAGATGCAGAAAATTCAAGCTCTCTATAATAATAGTACCATGGAACCCAGACAGAAGTGAAATATTATTGTGAAATCTTACTTAATTTCTTTCCATCCCAACTAAAGGATTCCAGGGTTTTAGTCACTTTTCGTTCCGGATTGTCTTCAGATATCTGTTCTTCAATCGTCCTTTCCAATATCAGGGTCTTCTTTTTTCCGCCTTTCATACCCGGCCAGATGTAGCGGAAATCGCTGCTCCCGAACTCACTGAAACTGCGGATGGCGTTCATTCCTACAGACAGCCCTTGCGCAGTCTTGAGCAGCATGACATCCCCCATGGGATATTCATCCGCCTCATATTCAAAATGGATCAGAAAGACTTCAACTCCAGGAGAGAGTATTTGCGGAGACAGCCCTTCGGCCCAGGTGCTGTAGGTGAAAAAAGGCGACTGGGGAAAATCCAGACCTTCAAATTCCACTTTATACTTAATTTTATTATATTCCACATAGCGGGCTTCAAAGATGTTTCTGGCGTCTGATTGCCTCACAATTCCAAACAGCAGGCTCATCTGAGGATAGTCGTCTTTGGACTGGATGATGACAAAAGCTTTACTTAACAAACCACCCCACACATAACCCTGATCGTATTTATGGCCGCAGGAGCAGAGGTACTCTACTTTATACCAGTAATCTTTGAAACCATTCATTTCCAGAACCTTATCAGTTTTTTCAATGATCTTCACAGGGGCACTGATCTGGAGCTGGTCCATAACAGCCGCGCCGGTTTCGGGCTTTTTGCGGATATTAACTTTGTCACCAAAAGAATGGACGATCTGGCCCGGACGGAATTCTCCATAATAGGTGGAATACTTATCCCCGGCATGTGTGATACTGAAAATACCTGCAGTGATCACTAATATAAAGAGATATTTTTTCATGTTATTCCTCCTACAGGTATTATAAAACAGGCAGGCTGTTTCTCCAAATTTCCTCAACCTGCACCGAATTCTTCCGATAACGTATATTAAGAGAAAAAAGGAGCAGGGCTTGACCATACCAGTCTATACCGAATTATCCAATTTTTCAGTCCGCAAAGCTGGCAATAAAATTCAGACCGACCTCAGTGTAGGTCTGATCATCCATCGTGACAGCGACCCGGTCGAAAGTATCAATTCCCTGTACAGCTATATTTCCCATTCCAGCTCAAAAATAGAACTTATCATAGTCAACATGGACCGGGAGGGCTATAAGTACGAAAAACTCATGGACACCTTCCCTGCCCTGCGTATCCTGCTGCCTCAGGAAGAGATCGATTACAGTCAGGCTATCGAACTGATCCTGGGTGAAAGCCTGTCTGAGCAGGTCCTGTTTATGGACGAAGCAGTGCGGCTGCAGAGCCTGGACCTGGCTTTGCTGAAAAGTTATTTCACACAGAGCAGTTTTGGCGCCCTGGTACCCAGGGTCACCAGCAATGAGGGAGAAGCAGTACCCAATGTGGTCAAAGGCAGCCTTAAACTGGGTCTGCTGGACACCATCAGTGTACTGATGAAGGGTTCAGCCATCACCAGCCTCTATCCCAAGTTCGCCTGTTTTATTCTATCCCGTGACACCCTCAGCAAAAGCAATATACAGCTGAATCCTTATTCTGACCGCCGTTTTACTCTGCTGGAGTTGGGCTACCGTCTATGGAAGCAGGGACTGATGATTTTTCAGGGAGAAAAATTTAAGGTACAACTGGTGGGTACCCCCCAGGAAGACATACGCCAGGATCTGGAAAACAGCGATTACCTTCTC
The DNA here is from genome assembly GCA_964428015.1 of uncultured Brevinematales bacterium. Classification (GTDB taxonomy): domain Bacteria; phylum Spirochaetota; class Brevinematia; order Brevinematales; family CAYRWR01; genus CAYRWR01. Next base: position 21,975 of record CAYRWR010000001.1, read on the forward strand.
TTTAACTATGCCAACATACACGATAAAAAAGTGGTCAAGGCCCGCGGGGCACGCATGCGTCAAAAAGGTCTAGTATACCTGCTGACCCTGCGCTGGAACAAGCTGGCCGGACTGCTCCGGGCCATCCGTGAATACAACCGTAATATCAACCGGAACAGCCAGGACCCCCTGGACGATGAGACCGTGTTCCGGACAGTAAATAAAGATTATGAATAAGCCAGGGAGGCTGCTATGAAAAATGCCGTTGATGTGATCGTACAGGCCAGACTGGATTCCACCCGTCTGCCTCGCAAAGTGCTCCTGCCTATTAATGATAAACCGCTTATCTGCCATATAGTGGAACGCCTGTCCCTGGCGGAATCCATACGAAATATTATTATTGCTACTACAGAAGACAGTTTTGCCCCCCTGCGCAATGTACTGTCTCATTATCCCCAAGTTAAATTTTATGTGGGCAGTAAAGCTAATGTGCTGGAACGCTACTACCTGGCAGCGCGTATGTACCAGAGCCGGGTGGTGGTCAGAGCTACCGGGGACAACCCCCTGGTGTGCCCGGACTTTTTGGATCGCGCGGTAGAGCTGCATATCGACGGAGAGGCAGACCTGACCCATTTCCTGGGCATCCCCCTGGGTATGGGCGTGGAAGTGATCTCCATGGAAGCCCTGCGCATGGCTTATGATATGGCCAATCTGCGTTATGACAAAGAACACGTTACCCCCTATATCTATAAAAACCCCTCTACCTTCAAAATTATGGAGCCGACTGCCACAGGGCTGTACTACAATCCTGACCAGCTGGTGACTGTGGATACCCAGGAAGACCTGGACAAGGTCAGGGAAATTTTCCGGGCTTACAGTGATAAGAAATTTATCAGCATGGAAGACGTGGTCCATCATTTCAAAGCCTCCCAGAAAATGGACAGGGAGCATCTCAAGCCCAGGCGACTGGCTGAACTTTTAGCGTAGCACGAATCCTCCCCATAAGGGAGGATTTTTTTATGCAGAACTTGCGTTTTGCCTTAAAGAGGTGTAATATTTATGCAATCTAATTTGGAGGAAATTATGAAAAAGTTATCTCTCGCACTGGCAATCGTCACTGTCCTGGGACTGGCCGCGCCTATGTTCGCGGAAGCTAATTCTCACTATGAAAGCGGAAATTTCAGTCTTTTAGCCGGCATCGGTTATTCTTATTGGGGCTTTAATGTTGTTCCTGGTATTGATTTTAATATTGGAGAATTTAAACTGACTCAGGGCTGGGGTCTGGACTGGGGTATTGCAGCCCGTGGTCTGATCGGTATTTGGTCTGGTGGTGTTACCTTTGGTGTCGGCGGTTATTTCATGTTACACTTTGGTCTTAAAGGATTAGATAGTGATTTCCTGAAGAAGTTGGACTGGTATGTAGGTTTGGGAGTAAGATTTTCTGTGTTACCATCATATTTAGTTTATCCTGGATCACCCTGGAGAGCTTTCGGTTTTGCAAGTGTAGACGGTGTCCAGTATTTCCTGAGTGATGCTGTCTCTATTTTCGCCGAATATAACTACGGACTTGATTCTGGTGGTGAAATCGGTATAGCATTCAAGTTATAAGCAGATTTAAATAATCCAGACTGCCCGCGGTATCGCGGGCAGTTTTCTTTTATTTGATTATACATTCCAGCCATATCTTTTCTCTTTTTTTTAATAGTATATAAACACTGAACTGTCGCCAAATCACTGACGACTAACGACTGATGGCTATACAGCACATTTGCCCTTGACATCCCGTTAAACTGCGTTATAGTTATGTCATAATGCCAGTTAATGGAGGACGATACAATGAAGAGAATGGTGGTGATGATAGTTTTGGGTCTATTATGTGTGGGGATATTCAGCGGATGTCCGGCGGGATCGACTTATATTAATCCCTATACCATACATTACTTTCAGAGTAGCTGGTCTACTCCATATATACACTTTAATAACGGAGTAGGATGGACAACTGCACCTGGCGAGTTAATGACCAGTGAAGGCAACAACTGGTGGTCCTATATTGTCGATACGGCTGAAGGTACTCCTTCAATCACAGTCGTATTCAATGATGGTGGCAGCTCATGGGATAACAATAATAATAATGACTATTCTGTCTCTGATAAAGAAGTCTGGATACTTTCCGGAAATATTCTTACAAGCAACCCGACACTTCAGACCCATCAAATTATCATCCATTACAGAAAATCATCCATATTCAGTGGAACCCCTACTCTCTCTCTCGGTGTAGCAGGGCAAACTCCTTCTGACGTTAGTTCAATCTCCAATGACGCAAGCGGAAATCAGGTTTATGTAGTCAATAAAGCAGGCGGTCTTACATACTCCTTTGATTTCAAACAGGGTGCGACCACCGAAGCATTTCCGTCTACCAGATATATTTCAACCCTGCTCACTGACCGTGAAATCTGGGTATGGAAACAGCACAGAGGTGTCTTCAATTCAGACCCCGAAACTTCCGTAATCGCCGACCCGGGCGCGGGTATCACCAATAATATGGGAGCAACTGTATCAGGGGGAAATGTAAATTTTGTGTTTTTCTCCGGAATAGCTACCAATGTTGGAATAAAAGTTAATAGTGCATCCATTCAAAACCTGAAATTGACTAGTGACGCAAAATACTGGTGGATTCAGACACCTGCTTCAGCAGGTGACTCGTATTTTTACCAGTTAAATGGAGGCGCATGGGTGGCTGACCCCTATGCAAATAAAATAGGTAGTTGGGATGGAACTAAAAATGCGGAATCTTCTATCATTGTAGACCATTCAGGATTTACCTGGTCCGACAGCAGTTATGTTACCCCTCTCATTCAGGATGTAGTTGTATATGAGTTGCATGTAGAGGATTTTACACTAACAGCTAGTGATGTGACAGCTTCAGAGAGAGGGAATATCAAAGGTATAACAGAAAAACTATCCTATCTCACTAATCTAGGTATAAATACTATTGAAATAATGCCCTCTCAACAATTCCAGGGTGGCGGAAGTTCTTATTCCTGGGGATATATGACTCGCTTGTTTTTTGCACTTTCTGAGAGGTATCGTGGTGCAGGAGATGAAGTTTTTGATATGAAAACTTTAGTTAATACTGCACATAACATGGGAATAGCTGTAATCCTGGATATGGTCTATAATCATGCTGAGAATAGCCCAAATTATTTATGGCAGATCGATAATGAATATTATTTTAACGCCTGGGGATTGAATGCTGGGGGGGTAGGATATAATAACATAAATTCTACACGTCCTATGAATGTTCGCTTTTTAAAGGACAATATGTCGTACTGGATGCAGGACTACCATATAGATGGATTTAGATTGGATTTAACAGGACAAAATCTGAATGCACCCAGTGGGCAATCAGCCATTGATCATGGAACATTATCTTCGATTGCGACATATCTAAAAACTATCAATTCTAATGTTATATTGATAGCTGAGAACTGGTCTTATTCCGATAATACTCTACCCAGTTGGAGTAAGTGGGAAGGTGATTTTAAATCCAGTATTTACGGCATTTTAAATAATGGATATGACGATGTAGCCAGATTTGTATGGGGAAACAGAGACAGCAACAGATTTACCAAACCCACACAATCCATCATGTACATTTGCAGTCATGATGAATCCAGCATCTACAATATGTTTGATACTCAGTCAGCTGCTAATAAACTCATTAAAGCTAAACTGGGTGCTGCCATTCTATTCACCAGTATGGCAGTTCCTATGATCTGGATGGGCGAAGAAATGGGAGTAAAGTATTGGAATGCAACTACTTCCAAACCTATAGACTGGACCTTATTATCACAAACAGACAATACCAACCTTTTTAATTATTACCATGGGTTGTTGCAATTACGTAGGGAAAATGATTGTTTTAGAAGAGTTGATTATCCTACTACTTCCCAATTCCGCTGGTGTGTAACTCCAGGTAACTGGGGTCTAGCATATAATCCGGTTGTCAATTCTACTTCCGGAGCTGTAGGGTTTATTGATAACTATGATGGCACATCTGCAGGTGGAAGATTCTTTGTATTATTTAACTACAGTGCAGTGAGTAAAAATATTTCAGGAGTTGGTCTTCCTGTGGACGGCACCTGGCTCAAAGTGGTTAATGGTGATGAAGTAGACCTTGGCGGGATCGCCGGAGAAGATATTTTTGTCTCATCGGGACTGGTCACTAACACAATTGTGATTCCTGCTAAAACAGCCTTTATCTATCAGGCACCGTAATATGACCTAAAAGTTATAAAGAATTAAAGGCAGACTCATAAAACTGGGCCTGCCTTTTTCTCTCCTGCTATTTTATAAGTATGGTATCATAACCGATACCCTCCCGGTATTGAAAAGACCAGAATCCGAAAGATATCTGTCCGGGATTGTACAGGGGATACTGATAATCGGTACCGCTCATCTCAAAATACAGGCTGCAGCGGGCATTGGTCGGACTTAGGTTAGTGGACAATTCCGGGTTCACGTGATAATACCCCTCAATACTCCAATGATTCACGCCATCATAGGTACCAAAATCATCATACAGTAAATTAAAATCAGTCCAGGTGTCCCCGTCTCCACTCATTCTTTTGATACCAAAATTGTGTTGGTTCCGTAGCAGAGTCAGTACACCAACTGGTTTAACTTCCGAAAAGGTAGTCACACGGTAGATATTATTGCTCAGTAATTCCACCCGGTTGGACCACAAGGTATGAGTAGTATTGCTCACTACAGTGATATGCAGAGTCCCCGCGGAAGCCGCCAGTTCCTGCAAACGGGTGTATATCAGCTGTTGCTCTCCGTTATAATATCCCGGTGGAAGGATATTCGTGATTTTGATATCGAAATTGGAACACACCTCAGGAAATTTAACATATAAAGGGCCCATATTATAGGTATAAACCCGATAGCCGGTATTATTCACGGTTATGGTGCCATTCTCAGTCGGGGAGGGGTAAATGTTCAAAGTGGATACGGCATCGGAAGGATAATCAAAAAACAGTATCTGTTCATCCTGTACTGTTTTGATATCCAGTGCATATTTGTATACGATATTCTGGATGCATTTATTCCAGGATTTATCGTCCGGCGCGCTGACGCCGGGGATAGAATAGCCGGTAGGGACAAACATCAGCCTGAGATCCAGATATGCTTCTCCACCCGTTACATTGGTCATATATAGATCCGACGGGAGATAAGGGACACCTATGGCATAGGTGTCAAAATACCGGACCGAACAGGAAGTTAAAAAAAACACAGACAGAATTAATATTAATTTGCGCATTTCCACCTCGTATAACATATACATATCAAATATTTTGATTTACTTGAACAAAGATAGCAAATTTATATTGCGGTGAAAAACAAATTTGGGTTAATGTATTGATATTTATTTTTTCTTAACATTCCCGATATTTCGACATACGCCCCTCATTCCCACACCCACACTGCCGCCCGGTTGGAAAGCACAAAAGCGGCATAAATTGTGCCCTGGCTGTCAGCGTCCAGAGAGCAGTAGCTCACCGGTACGGATGTAAAGCCGCGTGTACCCAGAGGTACCCACTGAGTGCTGTCCCATCGGTATACCGAGGCGGCATTGGCATAGTCAGGGTCAGAAAAGATCAGCAGGGGCTGGGAAAGTACCAGCAGATCCAGGTAATCCACACTGCCGGAAAAGACCAGGTCCTGGCCCAGCTGGTTCCAGGCGCTGCCCGACCAAGTATAGACCCGTATGTTGGTTGAATCCTCCACCTGGGCCACCACAGGCTGTCCGTTATAAAAATCCAGGTTGATATATCGCGACACACCGCTGTTGATAAGATAAGTCCCTACAAAATCCCAGGATACTCCGTTCCAGTGCCGGACCGAAGTGGAATGTGAGCTGTTGGTATAGCTCTCATAGGCCACATAGGGGCTGCCGTTCAGCACCGCGATGTCATTAAAACCCACAGCCGCGGTGGTAAAACCCTGCCCTCCCAGGTAGGACCAGGTGTCCGAGTCAGGATGGTAGACCTTAACCGACATCTTGAAATTAGCAGATAGGTCACAATAGGCCTGCACAGGATGTATATTGGACAGGAGGGTCAGGCTGATGTACTGGGCACCCCCCGGACTTTGATTATTGGTACCAAAATAACTCCAGAACATCCCTCCCTGTTTCTGAACCATAGCCGGGCCAGGGCTGAAACCATCCCTGTAGGACAGATAGGCGGTATTGCTGGAGGAAAATTCCAGGTTTATAGACCCTGCCACATTAGATGAAACAGCCTGGCCGAAAGAGATCCAATTGGTACCGTCGAAACGCCGCACGGAGAGGCTATTAGCCTGGCTTCCGTCCTGAAAAGCGACATAGATCTGGTCTTCATGGATACTTATTACGGTACCGGAGGCTGTATCAGGAGAGGCATATTCCGTAGTGTAGCGTGCCCAGCTGCCTGCATAGGGCTGCGGGGAATTATCATCCGGCCCGGTCTGTGGGGCACAGGACAGCGTTAGGCTTAAAATAAAAACAGGTAAAAAAATAATCTTCTTCATGACCGCCCCCTGAATAAAATATATTCTAAATGTTTTTCTTTGTATTTTCAAGACGGCAGCAGCTTATACCTTTTCCAGAGACAGAAAGTGAAAATCCACTGCGCCCTCACCCTCTCCCGGACAGGCGGCATAGATACCTGCCTGAATATCCCTGTCGGAGAGCCATCCCGGCATATGACAGATCCGGGCCGTCGGCCATTCCCCTTCCCCCAGGCAGTAGCGCAGGACCAGGTCTCCCCCCCTGCACTCCATGCTGAGCTCCAGACTCTGACCGTTAAAGACCAGGTCCCGGTAGGCCCAGTCTGACCAGCCGTTGGTTGTCACTACGGAGCCCATGTGAGACAAGCCGTCCGGATTATATTCCAGGGACAGTTTGACCCATTCCTGGTCAGAAATCCGTATACACAGGCCAGCCTGGTCATAGAGGTGAAATGGTCTGAGTTTTAAAGTACACCGAATATTAAAATCACCTCGGATCAGGCTGTAAAAAAAAGGGGCATTGTCCGCGCAATAACCATTGTAATGAGTTTTCTGCCAAAAGTCTGTCTTTTCCCCGGGACTCATTGTGAGGATAGCCTGGTCCGGGAGGTGCTGAGTAGCCTGAGGAATATTGTACCATTCCCAAGCCTGGAGAGATGTGCTGAGTAAATTCGACAAAAGAAGCCTCCTGTAAAAAAAAAGCAGGCGGTATATCACCCACCTGCTGTTTCCCGGAGAGGGTGGGATTCGAACCCACGGTACCTTGCGGTACACGCGCCTTCCAAGCGCGCTCTTTCGACCACTCAGACACCTCTCCCTTTGTTTAGAGGAATAATTTTATACCAAAACCTTCATTATTGCAAATAATAGTATTTTTGGTTAAAATAAGTCTGCTTTCAGGAGGCTGACATGCAAAACACCCTATTAGCCGCGATTCTGGCTTTTTTAGGCTCTTCTATGATCAATATCGGACAGGCTGTGCAAAAAATCGGCCTGGGCATAGACAAGACACTTAAGGTCAAGCGTGCCCTGGTGTGGGGCGGAGGGACAGTGTCCATCATGCTGTCGACCTTTGTGACCCTTTATGCCATTTCCTTTAGTTCCGCTTCTCTGGTGGGTGCCATGGCTGGCACCGGTCTGGCCAGCCTGACTCTTTTCAGTATTTTTGTAATGAAGGAAAAAGTAGGCCTGAAAGAAATACTGGGTATTATCATCGTTCTGGCCGGTGCCATTTTCATCGGCGGTTTTGCCGGCCCCCAGAGGGAAACCGTCATTCTGTTTGACAGGCTATATCTTTTCAGTGCGGTACTGATAGCCCTGTATGTATTGCTTATTCTGCTCCTGCGCCAAAAAACCAGCCTGCTGGGATTGCTGATTGGCGGTCTGGGCGGCGTTTTCGGAGGATTGACCACTCTGTTCCAGAGAGTCCATACCTGGCAGATCCAGACTCTGCATCAGAATTTCTTTGCCAATCCTTTTCTGTATATCTGGGTGATCTGTGCGGTACTGTCTTTTGTGGTACTGCAGTTTGCATACCAGAGGGACAAAGCCATTCGTATCATCCCGGTATTTTCCTCTCATTTTATCATACTGCCGGTGCTGGGAGGGGTCCTGTGTTTTAATGAATCCATGGCTGCTCTTCAATGGCTGGGTGTGGGATTGATCCTGGCTGGAGTACTGGCTATTACTCTGCAGGGCAAGTCCGAAAATAATTAAAATATACTCTTCCATTTTTTTAAATGATGGGTTACAATAAATTGAGGATAAATAAAGATGCCTAAAAATAACCATAAAAATCATTTTGAAGATGATATGAAAAGACTGGAGGAAGTTGTCTCCCAGCTGGAAATCGGCATTGGAATAGAAGAAGCAATCAAGCTGTATGAAGAGGGCATGGGACTCACCAAGAATCTGGAACAGCGTCTCCAGGATATCGAAAGAAAAGTCTACCAGGTTAAGAACATAGAAAAAGTCGACAAGGGCGAGGATGAAAAGCTGGAAATGGATCTGTTCAGCCAGGGGTAGAAATGTTAAAGCATACAATAGAACAAATCAATGACATCAGGGTCATCCGGCTGGAGGGCCAGGTCTCAGTAATGGAAAGGCATCCTCTCAAGGATATCCTGGAGAAGGAAGAACAGACCAAAGAACATAAATATATACTGGATCTTTCCCATGTGTTTTACATTGATTCTTATGGAATAGGATTCATACAAAATCTGGTGATTGCTCAACACAGCAGCCGTAAGCTTATCATAGTGAGCAGCAAAGAATATATTAATTATGTGATACGTTTTAATAAAATTCATAAACTCATAAATGTATTTTTTATGGACAGCATTGAAACTGCTGTGGAAAAATTCCGTCAATTGGCATAGAGTCCGGTATCTCAGTAGGGAGGGGTAAATGAATTCAAATCCGCAAACCGAATCGTGTGACAAAGTAGAAGCTCAGTATAAAGGAAAGAAAAATGGGTGAAAGAGAAGAAGGTCAAGGCCTGCGCCTGACGCGTATTGATGTCAAGATTCCCGCCACCTATACTCTCAAAGGACAACAGTCTGAAGGTTTGATCATCAATATCTCCAGTGGTGGTATAGCCATGGAAGTCCGGCAGATTTTCCTGATCGGGGATATTCTCCGTCTGCAGTTTAAGCTGCCCGGGAATAAAGTCCAGCCGGAAGTCGATTTTTGGGGTATAGTAAAAAATGTGCAGCATGGCCAGATCGGTATCCAGTTTGAAGAGCTGTCCCACGAAATGGGGCAGTTATTGGAAGAATACGTAAACGATATGTTACGTTCCCGAGGCCTGACTCAGAGAGAATCCTACCATTAAAAAAAAGCTCCGCTTTTCAGCGGAGCTTTTTTTTTATCTGTTTTGGTTGTTGTGCTGCTGCTGTTGCTGCTGCTGGGACTGTTGTGGTGCAGATTGAGTAGAAGCAGTGGATTGGTGGGAATGATCGCCACCCTGCTTTTTGGTCATGGTACATTTTCCGGTATAGCTACAGCCTGATTCGATGATCAGATCAGGAGTCTCAATATCACCATTGAGTCTGGCATTATCATGCAGTTCCAGCATCTCCAGAGCGGTGACATTACCATTGATCTGTCCGAAATTGGTGATTACACCCGCTTTGATAGTGGCATTTACCACAGCCTTGTGTCCGATGATGAGGTGTCCGGTAGCATCGATATCGCCTTCAAATTTCCCCTTAATCATCAGCGACTTGGAAAACCGCATAGTACCGGAAAAATTAATATCTTCGGCTAATACGGTATCTACCACACTTTCATCAAATTCAGTCGTCATTTCTTTTTTAGCCATTTATTTCCCCTTGTAATGATTAGATGATATTATCCCTGAAAAGGCAGGTTTTGTCAAATTAGTCGCACTGTGCCCATGCGGATTGCATTTTCCGGCAGACTGCCCTATAATATCGGCATACAGGAGGACATCATGAGAGTATCAGGGCTGTTTGTCATCACACTACTGCTTAGCTTATCTGCCTGCCAGGTTCCAGTACGTGATTCCACTCAGCCTATCTGCCTATGGGTAGCCAAAGGTTATTCCAATACCGTTTATCTGCTGGGCAGTATCCACGTAGGCAGTCCTGCCATGTATCCTCTACCCCAGCCCATGATGGACGCGTTTGAGCACAGCCCCAACCTGGTGGTTGAATTAAATATCCTGAATGTAGACCGTAAAGAAATTCTCAAGTCTGCCTTTTATCCCTTGGGCCAGAATCTGAAAAAAGACCTGCCCCCTGCACTGTACCGACAGGTCTTAGACAAAATCAAACCCTACCATCTCACCCCGCTTATGATTAACCGGATGCGGCCCTGGATGGTGGGTATGACACTGGAGGGCCTGGCCCTCAATGACAGTGGATTTGATAATTCTCTGGGAATAGATTATCACTTTCTGAGCCTGGCCGAAGATAAAAATATCATCGAACTGGAAACTGTGGATGAACAGATGTCTGTATTTAATACTTTGAGTAAAAAAGAACAGATCGCCTATCTGAAATCTTCTCTGCAGGAGCCAGTTTCCAAGAAAAAACTCTTGAACCAGCTGATCCAGGCCTGGAATGAAGGAAATACCGCTCTCATAGCTCGTTTTTATAACCCGCGTAGTATGAAAGACAATCCTCAGCTCTATGATAATCTGCTTGTCAGCCGCAATAGCCGTATGGCAGACAAAATCCGTGAATTCCTGAATGGATCGGAAGATTACCTGGTCATCGTGGGGGTAGCCCATTTTTCAGGGCCGGGAAGCGTCATCGATATCCTGAGCCGGGAGGGCTATGACATCCAGCAGGTGAGAATACAGCCATGAACTCCACCGAAAAAATCCGCATAGATAAATGGCTCAAAGTCGCCCGGTTTTATAAGCAGCGCAGCGCGGCAGCTGACGCGGTGGAAAACGGCTGGATAAAACTCAATGAAGAACGTGTCCGCCCCAGTAAACTGATCGGCATCGGAGACCAGCTCCTTATCCGCATGGGCAGTGACTACCGTAAATGCACCGTTCTGGGTATCACCCACCGCTCCCTGCCGGCCTCCGAGGCACGCAAGCTCTACGACCTGGAAGGTCCTACTCTCCCCGATACCCCCATGGCAGATTTTCTGGAAATATGGCAGGCTCAGGACAAGGAAAATCAGAAACTGTGGCGGGAAAAACCGGACAAAAAACAGCGCCGTGAAATCAACCGGCAAAAGTATGGGGAAAATTAACCTCTCTTTTTTTTGTGCCAGGGAACCGTTATTACCTGATTATGCCGTGCTTGAGCCCTCTTGACATTCCCGGTATTCCTGGAGTGGCGGCGTCCTGAGGGCCGCGGGGAGATACCCCACAGTATAGCGGGGTGGCGGTTTTACCCTCTCACAGGATAGGCTGGATAGACCTGGCCGAGCACTGTAGAGCCCCATGCGTCATACCGAGCCTGTAGCGGTGCCGTTTTGTTAACGCTCCGCGGAACCCTAAGTTTTCAAAAAAAATCTCGTCCATAATGAGATAACCCATGAGCCTTTTTCATTCAGTAATTAGATGCCGCTCTATAGTCACCCTGAGTGAAACGAAGGGTCTCACTGGCATTTGAGGATTGTGTAGATTCATTTTCTACCATTGAATAAAGAAGATTCTAAGCCTCGGAGTGGACATGTTTACTTAGCACCAGCGCTATCTTTCAGAATCACAATCTGAATATAATCAGGGCTGATGAATAGAATGGATAATTAATGGATATTCAATGAACGGCAGGCAGGCTTCCTTTTGTTTGCAGTTTCCCTCTTTAAATACAAAAGGCGTCCGATCCGGACGCCTTTTCTTATATTTTCATTTTACCTATCTGGATACTGGGCGGCTGTTCCGAGCTCACATGCAGGCCGCATTCTTTATGTTCCGGGCTTTCCCACCACCAGCGTCCGGCACGCAGGTCTTCCCCTTCCTGTATGGGCCGGGTACAGGGCGCGCATCCGATAGAGGGAAAGTGCCGATCCTGTAAAGGGTTATAGGGGATATTATGCTCCCGGACAAACTGCCACACCTGCTCATAGCTCCAGTCTGCGATGGGATTGATCTTGACCATATGGTGATCCTCGTCCCATTGTATCTTATGCAGATGGGTCCGGGTCACAGCCTGATCCCGACGCAGGCCGGTGATCCAGGCATCCAGTGTGGACAGCATCTTGTTGAGAGGCTGTACCTTTCGGATACCGCAGCACTGCTTACGGTTTTCCACACTGTCGTAAAAGAGATTGATGCCCTTGGCTTCTACCATTTCCCGCACCGCATCCGCTTCAGGAAACAGGATCTCAAATTGCAGGTCATAGGTTTTGTTGGTTCGGTCTATCACATCGTAGGTTTCAGGAAACAGTCTGCCTGTATCCAGTGAAAACACCCGGGGCTGCCGCACCTGTTCCTGGAGGAGCCAGGTAACTGCCTGATCTTCAATACTGAGACTGGAAGCCAGAGCCATTTTGTCCCTACCGATGTGCTCAATAGCCCAGGCTATGATGTCACGGGCATCTTTATTGTCCATCTCATCCTGAAGTTTTAATATCTCTTCTCTGGTCAATATTTTCTCCTCTGTAGAGGGTTAATCGTCTGTATCCACACCATAGATCTTCTGTATCATGGCTTCCGGCATTTCCTGTTTAACTTTGAGTTCATCTCTCATGTTTTTAAAAGCTTCTACGGTAGCGTGAATCTGTTCGGGGGTATGGCGGGTAGTAGGTATCATGCGGATCAATGCCAGTCCGCGGGGAATCACCGGATAGACCACGGCAGATACAAATACTCCATGTTCCCGGAGGTAATGCATGATCTTGGTTACCATTTCTTCCCCTTCGGGGATAAAGACAGGTACGATTGCAGAGGGGACATCAGCTACATAGTATCCAATATCACGCAGGCCTTTCTGAAGCATGTCTTTATTGGCGAAGGTTTTGGCTCTGAGATCATCACCGGCTATCAGTTTCTGCAGGGTCCTTTCCAGGGTCTTGACATAAATCATGGGTAAGGACTTGGCAAAAATCTGGGTACGGGCATTGTAGCGTATCCAGTCCACTACCTGTGCGTCAGCCGCGGTAAACCCGCCGATGGAGGCAAAGGACTTGGCAAAGGTACCGAAATACACTTCGATTTTATCCTGGACACCCAGATAATCTGCAGTACCACGGCCCTTTTCTCCCATCATACCGATACCATGGGCATCGTCAATGAACATGGTAGCTTCATACTTTTCCTTGAGCTCTGTCATTTCTTTCAGCTTGGCCAGATCTCCTGTCATACCATAGACGCCTTCAGACAGCATCAAAATACCGCCTTTACGGTCTTCATTGGCCTTTTTCAGTACAGATTCCAGGCTGTTCATATCATTGTGCCGGAACAGGCGCATCTTACCGTTGGCTCCCAGCGCGGAGTCTACGATACAGGCATGAGACAGTTTGTCCATGATAATGGTGTCTTCCGGTCCTACCAGAGACTGTACGGTACCCAGGACACCCAGGTATCCGAAATTGAACAGAATCGCGCTTTCTTTCTGGGCAAATTCAGCCAGATCTTTTTCAAATTTAATATGCTCAGGTGTGTTGCCTGACATCATGCGAGATCCCATGGGCCCGGAGACACCCCAGGTCTTGGCTGTCTCTATGGCGATCTGTTTGATTTCGTCATCTTCAGCCAATCCCAGATAATTGTTAACAGACCACATGATCTGTTCCTTACCTTTGAATCTCATGGTTGTACCGGGAGGTGTTTCCAGAGCGGGTAATGTCAACACATCCTCATGAGACATACGATACTGGGCAAAAAAACCGCCATCCGAATAACATTTATCAAAGATACTGGGTTTGGCCATGGCCTATCCTCCACTGTATATTTTATCTATTTCCTGCTTAACTGTTGCTGTATTAAAATCAGAGGGCATGACCTTCCCGTGTACAGGAAAAGCATGTACCTGATGTTCTTTTAATACCCTCTGACTACCGCCCCCTGTAATATTGAGCATGATAAGGGCGTCTTTTTTTACCCTGCCTGTTTCCAGTTCATGAATAAGAGAAGCAAAGGCTATAGATGCCGCGGGACAGATATCAATGCCCTCGGCGTCACGAAATAACTCACCTGCTTTTATAGCGGCTTCATTGTCCGCAGCCAATACTTCACCCTCAGTATCAGTCAAAGCATCAAATAATCCACCCTTTAGTCCCCAGGGTGGTTTACGGTTGGAAAGCACTTTGGCATTGATGATATCTATCTGATATTTACTTTCACTTTCAGAAGGGCATAGAAAATCTCTGGACCGTTTATTCCAACTCTCCACCATGGGGATGAAGGGCAGGTTTTGTGAAACCATGAGCTTCATCTTTCGGTCGCCATAGAGGCCGCTCTGTAAAAATCGCAGATTAGCTTCCCAGGCTGCTATAGCTCCGGTCCCGCTGCCCACTGCTTGAAAATAGTATTCCGGAATCTCACCGATGGTAGTGACAGCTGAATAAACGGTAGTAGACATCCCGTCTCTTCTGGCTACGTTTTTAGCCCCGCCCTCTGCCTGGAAACCCGGAAGGGAGACTACCATATTAGAAAGATGGATAGCATCAAAATAGTCAGCATCACCGCCAGCCACCAGTACTTTAACACAATCATGCATGGGATCAATGGTCCAAAGATTAGGCAATGCCGCTTCAGGTACGACCAGAATCAGGGGGATGTTGTTCTGTGAACACACCCTGGCAAAAGCCCGGGCTGTATTTCCGGCAGAGGCGACCACCAGAGTATCCTTCTGATCCTGGGGGAGTCTGGCCGCGACTGTGAAAGCCTCACATTCCTTAAAAGTCCCGGACATCATACGGGCACCCCTTTCCGGCCAATAGCCGTTAAAGGTGATCCATAGACGTGTAGTGCCTAATCGGCGGTTGATATTTTCAGACTGGAAGGTGATGGGTGACCCGGAAGCATTTAGACGGCGATGTACAGGCATCCAGTCATAAAAGCGGTAAATACCTTCTTCCCATGGGCCGGGCTTCAGGACTTTTGCGTCATAATGAGTACGAATCAGGCCCGGTTCGCTGCACTGTGGACAATCCAGAACTTTGCCATCATCCTCGATTTCACGGCCACATTTCAGACATTTTATTTTATAGTGTTTTTCCATCGTTTCCTACCAGGGGCGGAAGATGACACCCAGGTTCATCAACCGCTCTTCTATCTGACTGGTGGCTTCTTCCGGTTTATTTTCTTCCCAGATATGAAAGTCATAAGCGATATCGCTATTGACATTTTCACCCATCCAGATAGTCTCTATACGCTGGGCGTCCACCACGGTCTTGATGATCTCCAGATCCGCCTGATTCAGGTCATCCGCTGTAATGACCAGAATTAACCCGGCATCCATCAGGATATAGGCTACTTCTGCCAGACGCCGTATATGCTCACGGCGGTGCTCTTCTTCTTTAGTGATATCAGCGTCTACGCCCAGGAGTACATTACCGATCCCCAGATAATAGATTTCCTTACCTTCCGAAAACAGCTTCCACTCCAGCTGTTTTGCGGTATCTTTCTTGCCTACTCCATGGGGGCCGGTGAGGATGACCAACATGGATTTCTGGTTATAGCGCCGGGAGCGCTGCATGGGTGAAATTTTACTCTTTTCCCATTTAAAATTACGCAGCATCACAAAATCACGTACCCAGGACTGCTGGTCAGTAAGAGCTTCTCTTATGATACCCCCGCCCCAGATTTCGTAGTCATCTACCAGTACAAACCGGCTGGTTTTATCCAGCTCGTCCGCCAGGTCAAAAGCAATAGGTTTGGCTAAAGAGAGTACACATTCAGCTACGTCATGACGCCCTATAAAATCTTTTTTCTCAGCGGTCTGAAGATTGGAGGCATCAATGACCCTTATAATTTCTTCCAGACGGGCAGTTACTTTTATGGCGCCGACTTTGAACAGATAATCCTTTTTCTTAACCAGAGGATTTTTACCCAGCCAGAACAGGTTTACCTTGATGCGGGTAGTGACATGAGGCAGTTTTTCTTTTGATTTGGCCATGATTTCACCGCGGGTCACGTATATCTGCTCAGTGAGGGTAAAGCCCGGGGCCATCCCCGCACTTACCTCAGTACCCAGGTCGCCGTTGAAATATTCAATGGACTTGATCTTACTTTTCTTACCGGAGGGGAGGAAAATGACTTCTTCTCCGGCTTTGATACTACCGGTTTCTATAGTCCCGGCTACAATGCGCCGGTCATCTCCAAAATTGGTGAATTTATAGACACCCTGCACCGGCATACGAAAAGGCTGATCGGATCGGGCTTCTTCTTTGGTAAATTCATCCAGCATTCCCAGTACAGAGAATCCCTTGTACCAGGGCATTTTGTTACTCAGAGCAGCGATACTGTCCCCTTCACGCGCGGAAATGGGGATAAAGGTACGGGCTTCCACATTGATCTCTTTGAGAAATGCAGTGTATTCTTTCACAATATCGTTGAAGACTTTTTCACTATAATCGGCCAGATCCATCTTGTTGACCAGGACTGCAATCTGAGAGATACCCAGCATAGACATCATATAACCGTGACGGCGTGAATTCTCCTGGACACCTTCTGCGGCGTCTATGACCAGCAGAGCTGCTTCAGCACGGCTGGCCCCGGTGACCATGTTTTTAAGGAATTCTATATGTCCGGGGGCGTCTATAATGATATAGTTTCTTTTCTGGGTCTTGAAGAACACCCGGGCGGAATCAATGGTGATCCCCTGGTCCTGTTCGTCCTTGAGGGCGTCAATCAGAAAAGCATATTCAAACGGTTTGGAATTCCGCTTACAGGTATCCTGGACCTGCTGCAGCTTGCCTTTGGGCAGGGAATTAGTATCAGCCAGGAGGCGTCCGATCACCGTACTCTTGCCATGATCCACATGACCGGCAATCACGATGTTCATCTGTTCTTTTTCATCTATGGCTTGTGTATGCATTTTAATAGTCTCCTCCATGAATCCTACATGTATCCCGAACGGCGTAATGTCTCCAGTCCGGCGGCCCCGTCTTCAGCATCCTGGGCCCGGCCGCTTCTTTCCGCGATATCGGCGAATTTTCCGGTCTTGAGTTCTGTGATGATATCTTCTACATTTTTAGCGGTAGATTCGACAGAAGATGTACAGGGATAGCAGCCCAGACTGCGGTAGCGTTTGCCCTCACCCTGATCATAATAGAGGCTGACTGTGGGGATTTTTTCTCTCTGGATATACTCCCAGATATTGAGCTCTGTCCAGTCCAGCAGAGGGTGTATGCGAACATGGGTACCCGGGGCAAAATCCGTCTTGTATTGATTCCAGAATTCAGGGGGCTGTTCAGAGATATTCCAGTCATTTTGTTTATCACGGGGAGAAAAATATCTTTCCTTGGAGCGGCTGCCTTCTTCATCAGAACGTACGCCCACTATAACTCCGGTATAGGGTTCAGTATTGGTATCTACTTCATATTCTTTCTTGTCGTGATTAAATCGGTAGCGTTTACCTTTTCCGCTGAGAGTGTTTTTTAGAGCGGTGGATTTTAACAACCCGCAGCAGGCGATACGGTCAAGTGCGCCGTCCGGAAAAGTCTGTTTGGCAGCCAGGGCTTCTTCATTCTGACCCACTACCATATTCAGATTCCATTCCGCTGCCATCCGGTCGCGATACTGAATCATTTCAGGGATTTTAAAATTGGTATCAATGTGAACCAGCGGAAAAGGGACATGTCCGAAAAAAGCCTTGCGCGCCAGCCATAGCAATACGGTGGAATCTTTCCCTATTGACCACAGCATGCACATGTTTTTAAAATTGGCATAGGCTTCCCGGAATATGTGAATGGAGACATTCTCCAGCTGGTCTAAATGATCCATAACCTTTCTCCTTGGGGCGGTGCATCTGCCGCATCAAAATTCTTCAAAATATTTTATATGATAAGTGTAAAAATCTCAAGACTTTAGCCAGCTGAACAGGCCCATTCAGATATAGCATTCCGGTCTTGACAATCTCTCCTGATCCCGTGATAATACGTCATGTATTCCCGGAGGCCATTCCCATGGATAAGCTCTATAATGTATTAAGAAGAAAACAGGGTCAGGCACTGATAAAGGCATTGATTATTTCCCTGCTAGTCTCCATTGTACTTCTTTTTTTTATTGACATCTCATACCTCCCCTACCTAATAATACTGAGTCTGGTACTCATGGTTATCCAGCTTTTCACGGGACGGTGGCACCGCATCGGTAAGATACTGTTCAGTGTAAAAGATGATCTGTCAGAGTCTGAACAACAGATATTGCTCAACAGTGTCAGTTTTTATCGAACCCTGAATGAGGAAGAAAAATCTGTCTTCAGAAAAAGAGTTCAGCTCTTTTTGGCCAGTGTGCCAATAAAGCCCATAGACTGCATACTGAACCGAATGGACCATCTACTACTGGCGGCGGGAGCGGTAATCCCTGTTTTTCGTTTACCTTTGTGGGAATATCCACTGTCAGTGGTGCTGGTTTATCCCGGAGCCTTTGGAGATGATTTTTCTACCCGGGAAGAAGAGGCTGATTATGAAGGAATGGTACTGAATTATGATACTATGATCCTGTCCCTGCAGGCTTTGCGCGAAGGGTTTACCCATCCTCACGACCACCATAATGTGGTGATACATGAATTCGTCCACAAACTGGATCAGGCTGACGGAAATATTGACGGCATTCCCGCGGCTCTTCTGCATCAGAGAAAACAGCTGCAGGAATGGAAGAGTATCATGAAACTGGAAAAAGAATCAATCCTGGCAGATCATAGCGATATAGACCCCTATGCCGCGTCCCAGGAAGCAGAATTTTTTGCTGTGGTAAGTGAATATTTTTTCGAAGACCCGCAGACTATGGCTATAAAACACCCTCGTTTATACCGCCTCCTGGCTGAAGTCTACCGTCAGGACTTTCTGACTGATGTCAAAGATACTTTTAGAAAAATAGTAAGGCAAAAACCCAAAAAATACGCCTTGACTACCCGAAAGAATAATAAGTGATATCCACCGGATATCAGGAATGAATACCTCAGAAAACCTATTTATTCTGGTCGAATCCAATGATGAGATGATGTCCGTCACAGAAAGGTTTATTCAGAGATTCACCACAACGGCATAATGTGTAGTGATCCGCAGTCTGGGGAACTGATTCCTGGTCATCTTCCAGCTGGATCCCACCTTTGACTTCCAGAGGCCCGTCTTTGCGGATACGGATGTACATTTCCGTCTCCCAATCAGTTACAGTCACGCCATCCCTGGTCCAGGACAAGGCTCCGGAGGGACACTGCCGGATAGTGGCTTCAATTCGTTCTGGATCGCTATTATCCGGCCAGATCCAGCGGAACTGCTGCTTTTTACGGAAGACCCGGGGGAGTTCGTGAAAACAGCTCCCATCATGGGAACAGATACCCCGGTTGTCATTGATAATGATTTTTTCACCCTTGTAGGATAGCACTTTGTCCGGAATGCGACCCGGGTATTTTTCTCCATAAAAACCCACCAGTCCATGTGTCCCGTCACAATAGGGTTTGTCCATGGATTGACCGCAGCGGCACAATGCCATCACCTCATCCACTTCCATGAGATTACCGTCACAGTCTATGAGTTTTTTTAGTTGATGAATGATAAAAGGTTGACCCAGCCGGGAAATGATCACAGGTTTATCTGACATTAAACTTCACCTTTGCTTCACAAATTAAATAATTATAGTATGGTTTATATAAAAAAATAAAGTGTATGATCAATTTTATCAACTCCTAATTTTTTAGCGATTTTAACAATTTCAGTTTATAATCTTCCGCAATTATTCATAAACAATACACAATAGAGGATAGACACATGAAGGAAAAGTCTTTTATCATTATCAAACCTGACACAGTCCAGAGAGGGCTAATCGGAGAGATCCTGTGCCGCTTTGAAAAAAAAGGCCTCAAGATCGTGGGGATGAAGCTCACTAAGATTTCCAAGGAAACCGCAGAAGTTCATTATGGTGAGCATAAGGGCAAACCTTTTTATGATGAGCTGATCCAGTTTATCACCGCCTCCCCCGCTGTGCTGATGGCAGTGGAAGGAGACAACTGTGTCCACCTGACCCGTAAACTGGCCGGCGCTACCAAGATCGAGGATGCTGTGCCTGGAACTATCCGGGGAGATTATGCCAAGCATACCAACCGCAATATAGTCCACACATCTGATAGTGTTGACAGTGCCAAGAGAGAGCTGGAGCTGTTCTTCAAACCGGAAGAGATCCTGGCCTACGCCCGTAATAACGACGAATGGATCTAAGCAAAGCCGGTATTAGTTTTTGTAAAACAAATAGCTCCTGGAGAATAAATTCACCAGGAGTTTTTTTATGCCCGGTTTTAGCCGGATAACATTCAAACTTAAGGAGTATGCCGGAAATAACCATTGAAATCTGACCTTATGATGCTATAATATTACAATTATTACACTTTCCGGAGTACAGTCATGAAGAAATTATTTCTGACAGGGATATTTTTAGCTGTTATTAGTGTACAAACCTACCCCTGGATGGTATTCCGCGGATTTTCACCCAGCGGGGACTATTGCGGGTTTTATGAAGTCAGCGAAGGCCCCCGCGTGGGAGACAATACCGTACGCTATTTTGTGGTGGATGTTTTAAAAAATGAATATACTGACGTCAAAGGTCAGTTTATCATCACGGAAGATGATATCAATCAGTACCTTTTAGCGGGAGAAAATACTTACTTCCAGGTCCTGGAAAAAGTGCTGAATGACCGTCTGGAAAGCTATTATATCGAAGCCAAAAACGCTTTTGAGCTGAATGGCAATATTCCCGGCATAAAAGTCTACCAAAAACCGGAGACATTAAATTGGAATGGTCTGACTTTACCTCCTCTCATCCACCAGGCAGAAATGGATATCCCCCGTGAAGACGGACAGACCGGAACCTATACTCTGAAGCTGGAGGAAAGACTTGCTCCCGGAGCAGATAAGGGTCAGAAAATCTTCACTCTGACCTTAATCAGAGACGGCAAGTCCAAAATACTCCAGGCCGACAAGAAACTGTACAAATCCCGACAAGACCCTGTTGCTTACTCCCTGGACAGCGTCTATTACTACCAGGGACGTCTAGCGGTATTCATAGACAGCTTTATCCCTGCAGAAACAGAAGCTGGACCTGGATATGCCGGACGGGTACTCATTGTCACCGGAGATTTTAAAATAAAACCATAATAAGAAAACTGGAAAATATTTCTTTTTTTGCCTATAATTCATATAGGTTTTATTTACATTTCAATTTTTGAAGGAGAGTTGTAGAACATGGCTTATATCCATCATCTAACCAGCCACCCTCTCTTTTTAGTATTTTTTCTACTCAAGGCTTTGATTGTTTTTAACGGTCTTTTTTTTCTGAAAAAAAAACTGCCTCATATAAACCCCGACCCCTTCGGTATCAGGCAGCTGCATGACCATACCGCTCAGGCCCTGGGGATAATCAGTCTGGGGTTTAGTATTTTTATTATGGTGAGCCTGACAGCCCGGTTTCTGCAGAACAGGAATATTGTTAATTTATAATTGTTTATGAGTTCAAAATCAATCCGTTTAAATTATTTCTAAAATTTTTTTTCAACCAAGTAAAATTAATGACGTTAACCTGCAAAATAAATTCATACCCCGAAGCATCCATTAAGTACCTCCAGTCTACTAACAGGCACCCCGGAGCAACTAAAAGCTCCCTTTGAGGTACAATAAGGTACCTCCGGGCTCCGGTTTAGTACCTCTGAGGTATTAAAAGGTATCTCCGGGGTAGTAATTAGTACCTTTGAGATATAAAAAGGCACCTTGGAGGTACTAATTTGTACCTCTGAGCTCCGGCT
This sequence comes from uncultured Brevinematales bacterium, assembly GCA_964428015.1. GTDB lineage: Bacteria > Spirochaetota > Brevinematia > Brevinematales > CAYRWR01 > CAYRWR01. The sequence continues at coordinate 43,895 of CAYRWR010000001.1, forward strand.
TAGTACCTTTAAGGTACTAATATCTCTCTTACTCTGGACTAAATGATTCCGCCCTTCATAACACCCCTCCGTGCCCTTTGTGCCTTTGTGAGACCCCTTCCCCCCTGCCCTACGCCATACAAAAAGCCGGTGCTATAAACACCGGCTCCTGTTGTTACTGTTGTTGTTTGTTAGGACGTATAGCCATGCGCCCCTATGAAATGCCCCCTGCGAGCCCTAATCCACCACCTCGATCTCCAGCTTCTCCACCACCCCTTTCACGATCGAAAAAGCCTTGAGGTCGGGCTCTTTGGCCGCCAGGGATAAAATGAGGTATTTAATACCAGGATCATAAGCCAGCTTGATATCCTCCTGGCTAGGTCGGGCGGGGGTGGCCGGATGGCTGTGGTAATTAGCTACCAGGGTCCGTCCTGCCTCGCGCGCGGCACGTACTGTGTTAAATTGTTCTTTGGGGTCAAAGGAAAAGTGTTCAGGACTGGCATCCACATTGGTAAGGGCGTAGTGTGTGTCAATGAGGCCGTCCTTTCCCCCCAGGTAGCCGCAGCATTCGTTGGGCAGCTCTTTCAGGCCATGGGCTACAATGGCGTCATATACCGCCCGGGTGAGACGAATCATTTTTGTATCCTGATTTTATGTACTTTGCCCTCTACCGGAGTAATATCCAGGACTTTGTACCCCTGCTCTGTGGCGCTCTTGGGTACGTTTTCCAGTGGCTCCCCTTCTGTAAGCAGAACCTCCAGGACTTCTCCGGATTCCATTCTGGATAGTGCCAGTTTGGTTTTAACAAAAGTCATGGGACAATGTTCTCTGGTGATATCGAGATTATGTGTGCTCATGTTCAGCCTCCTTAAATAAACAGGCGTTCGCCCCCGGAGGAATACTCCAGGAATTTTGCCACGCCGATAACCTCTTTTACCTCGGGTATGAAGTGCTCTTTGGTGGTACCCAGGATGATCATGGACATCTCACAGGCGTAAAGGTTCACGCCCAGGTCGATACTGGCCTGGAAAAGCTCACCCAGGGTAGCCACGTTGCGTTTCTTCATCATGTGGGTCATAAGAATGGGGGACAAACCGCCGAAATTCAGTCGGGAAAGGGGCAAATGCCGGGAGCCCCCCTGGAGAAAGTTAAAGAATCGTCCCAGGAAGCCTTTACCTATAGGACGGCGGCCTTTGGCCTTGCGCAGTATGTTCAGCCCCCAGAAGGTGAAGAACACATTGACTTCATAACCAACCGCGGCGGCCCCGCTGGCCAGGGTAAAAGTAGCGATCAGTTTATCGAAATCCCCTGAAAAACAGATCAGCGACAGCCTTTTATTCTCAGGCAGAGGTTTGGGGTTTTGTATATTTTCAGCCATGATATTACTCCTCAGATAGTTTTTATTTTTATCACCGGCTCTACACCGGGCTTAACGTCTTTTATATCACAGGGGGCCTGCTCGTAGTCCACCAGCCGGGTAATGGTAGGATGGTCACCGCACACCCCGCAGTTGTGATTCTTTTTGAATTTGCTTTCCCTAAAGCGCATATCTTTGGCATTGAAAATCAGAAGCCGGTCGGTGATGAGAGAACCCACCCCGGTCAGATATTTCAGTGCTTCGGCGGCCTGGATGGTACCCAGCATTCCGGCGATGGCGCCCAGGACCCCGGCTTCGGAGCAGGTGGGGACCAGATTGGCAGGTGGCGGCTCCTTGAAAACACAGCGGTAGCAAGCGGTCTGTCCCGGTATCACGGTCATGGTCTGGCCGTCAAAGCGCAGGATGCCGCCGTGGGAAAAGGGTATCCCCTCCATGACACAGGCATCGTTTATCAAAAATTTAGTAGGAAAATTATCCACGCCGTCGATCACAAAATCATATTCCCGGATGATTTCCCGGATATTGGAAGCGTCCAGCCTCTGCCGGTAGGTGATGACTTTGACATCAGGATTGAGAGCCTGCATTTTTTCTTTAGCTGAGTCTACTTTGGCCTTGCCTACATCCGGGGTAAAATGGATCACCTGACGCTGTAGATTAGACAGGTCCACCGTGTCAAAATCCAGGATACCGATAGTACCTACTCCGGCGGCTGCCAGGTACAGGGCTATGGGCGCGCCCAGTCCGCCCGCCCCAATGACCAGGACTTTGCCGGCCAGGAGCTTTTCCTGTCCCTCCACCCCCACATCTTTTAACAGGATGTGACGGCTGTATCTTTCTAATTGATCTTCGCTAAAATCATACATAATAGTCTCCTTATCGGGCCTGTACCTGAGACCAGGCCTGGGCCAGGTCTTCCAGAATATCATCGATATCCTCTATCCCCACGGAAAACCGCAGAGTAGAGTCCCCTACCCTCATGGCGTTTTTTTGCTCCGGGGTAAAATCCACAAATATTGTGGAGGCGGGGTGTATCATCAGACTCTTATTATCATTGATATTGGTGGCTCTTTTAATGAGCCGTAACCCGTCCATAAAGGCAAAGCACTGCTCCTTGTCCTCCAGGTCAAAAGTCAGAATACCCCCGAAACCCCGGGGTAAATATTCTTGAGCCTGTTCATAATACTCGCTGGAGGCCAGGCCGGGATAATTCACTTTTTTAACCCAGGGCTCTTTCTCCAGGTGTCGGGCTGTGACCAGGGCATTGAGGGAAGAGCGCTCCACGCGCAGGGCCAGAGTCTCCAGACCCAGGGTCTGCAGATAGGCATTATGAGGGCTCATGCAGGTACCCAGATTGCGGTAGACTTCGGCTCTTAGTTTATGCAGAAAGTTCATCCTGCCAAAAGCCCGCGCGTCCCTGGCCAGCTTGGGATTTTGACTCCAGTCAAAACTGCCGTGATCGATGATGACTCCGCCGATGGTGGTACCCCCCCCGCTGATATATTTGGTGGAAGACTGCATCTCTATGTCTACCCCCAAATTGTGGGCATCAAAGAGATAGGAAGTGGTCACAGTATTATCCACCACCAGGGGGACATGATGCCGGTGCGCGATCTCTGACAGCCCGCGGAAGTCAGCAACCCCCATCTGGGGATTGGAGATGGTCTCCACGAATAACAGACGGCTGTGATCATCCAAAGCGGCTTCTACTGCTTTCAAGTCATAAGGGTCCACTATTCTGGCCTCCAGTCCCCAATCGCGCAGGGTGGTGTCGGCCAATGATGTAGTATGTCCAAACAGGAATTTGGACAACACAATATTGTCGCCATTTCCGGCCAGGGCCAGGATGATATTGCTGATAGCAGCCATGCCGGAAGAAACAGCTATAGTACCCAGGCCTCCGGACAGGAGATTTATCTTTTCTTCAAACTCGGCCACGCTGGGATTGGTTATCCTGCTGTAGGAATGAGCGGCTATCTGGCCCCGGAAGGCCTTCTCCATATCACGTGCATTGCTGTACTCGAAAGACGCGGTATCGTACACCGGGCGCCGTATAGCTCCGAATGTGTCCTGGTTCTTGTTCAGGCCGTGAATGGCCCTGGTAGTAAATCCCTTCAAGAAGCTCCACCTCCCATAAAATATAAAAAGTCCACTTCATCATTTTCTCTGACCTGAGTATCGTTATAGTTTTCTCTGTCCACAAACTCCTGGTTAAGCTGGACCGAAACCATATCGGGGGATTCTACTTTTAAAGCTGCCAGTAAATCAGTAATAGAAATCACATCACCAGCCAGTTCCTGTTTATCTCCGTTTACGGTTAATTTCATGAAAATCCTCCTAACACTATTAATACTATCAACTAGGTAGTATTAATATAAAGAAAAAAGAGATGTTTGTCAAGTATTTCATAGTGTTTTTGTAGTGTTTTTTTTCATGGGAAAGAAATGAATCGGGAAGCAGTTTTACTGCTTTGACTCCTCTAACTTGCGTTTCAGGTTAATTTACATTATTCTATATTAGTATATTAATTAACAAGAAAGAGTAAAAGACAGCTAGAAACAGGTGAATATGGAAAAAACAGATATTCTCATTATCGGAGCCGGTCCCTATGGAATAGGATTGGCCAACGAACTTCAGCACCAGGGTCTGGATTTCAGGATTTGCGGCCAACCCTTTTCTTTGTGGCTGAAACACACCCTGGATAACCTGGTTCTCAAGACCAGCTGGCATACCTCAGAAATTTTTAGTCGTGATCACCGCTTTTCGGTAGTGAACTTCCTCAGGACACACTATCCCCGTGACTGGAAAAAAAAGCTGGCAGCTCCCGTTCCCATTGGGCTTTACCGGGAATATATACAGACTGTACTTAGTGAGATCAGTTTTCCTGTGGATGAATCTTTTGTAACTCAACTGGAAAACAGAGACGGACATTTCCTGGCAGTGCTGGACAGCGGAAAAAAAATAGAAGCCCGTCAGGTCATCATAGCTACCGGTATCGAACCTCACCGCTACCTGCCCGACGCTCTATGTACTCTACCTCGTGACAAAGTGATTCATAGCTGGTACACAAATCAATATTCCGATCTGCAGAATAAAGACATCATCGTTATAGGGCGGGGACAATCCGCGGGAGACGCCATCCAGTATTTAAAGGAAAAGAGTAACCGTATTACCTGGGTATTGAGACATGATCCTATATTTTACGCAGAACCTTTAAATCTGCCTCTGCCCCTTTTTAATCTGGTACTGAAAATCTCACCCTGGTTTTATTTTCTACCTTCAGTGGCTAAATCCCGATTTGCTAAAAGATTCAGTTTACCAACCATATCACCCGCGATTCAAAGCTCACTGCAATCTGAAGGAATAATAAGACTATATGAAGATGCTGCAGACATGGAATTGGAATTGAGAAACCAGAAAATCTATTCCCGTGAAGTTCAGGAAAACTATGATGTGGTGATCGCAGCTACCGGCTATCGTTATAGCCTGGACAACCTGCGTTTTTTGAGGCCTGAACTTTCAGCCCTGATAAAATCACAGGATGGTATCCCCTGGGTAGATTATAACTTTGAGACCAGTGTACCAGGCCTGTTTGCTATAGGGGGGATCAGTGAACCCAGCTACGGACCTGCTCAGCGATTTATGATGGGAGCCTATCATTCCACCTTCAGATTGGGAAAACTCTTTTCCCGTCGTCTGAAATAATTCTTTCACAACAAAAAAGGAAATATCGCCTTTCTGTTTAGCGGGTAATCCGGAAAATGATTATGATACCAGCGGTGGTGCTGCAGTGCCCGGGGCAGTAGATTTGCCACCGTCCACAGCCAGAAGGCTAATCCAGCCAGACTCCAGGTCATAAGCGCCCATCCTCCCCAGATCAGGATTTCACCCAGATAATTGGGACAGGAAATGTACTCATACAACCCTCCCCTGGGTATAGAATAAGCCTGTTTGTCCTCTACACGGAGACGGCGTAAAACTGTATCTGCCCATCGATTAATAATATAACCGGTAATGAATACCAATACTCCCCCCAGAAATCTGGGATCAGTCAACCAGGCTAGACCATAGCGGTCAGTCGGGGCCAGATAATAGATCCAGCCTGCCTGTAATGTTACATTAACCAGTTGAAAGGCAAAGGCCATACCAGCCACTAGAAGGGGCATTCCTTTATCCTCCCGGATCAGCCAGGGAAAAACAAGAACCCTCTGACCATAATGGATAAACCACACCGCCATCATAACTACACCAGTGATTCCCTGACGATGTGGACTAAGAAAGAATAACAGCAGGTACAGCCAGATTGTAGGGGATTCCATCAACATCCAGCCTATACGACTGTTGATACGGGGACCCCAGCCTTTGACTCCATAGCGTCCATAGGGCGCTGGAATAAATAACAGAACTACAAAAAAGACAATAGAGGAGATCATGAAACCGTATAAAAATATATTGTACATTTTTTCTGATAGCATTTTTTTCCTGGATTGATTTTGTTCATTATAATGCCTTCCTTTAAAAAAGGCATTATAATTACGTTTATATAATTTTGTTTTTCTAAGACTACTTTCTAAGTTTTTAAGAAGATAAATTATTATTTATGAATCTGTTCTGAAAAGTATTGAATTCTTCCAGTACGATTTCTTCCGCCTTTTCCAGCTCTTGTTTTCTGTTTTGTAAATTCTGGTCGACCCTTGACTCAATTTCCGGTATGGTGAAGAGGGTGACCCCGGAAAGATTCCCAATTTCGGGATCTACATCTCTGGGTACAGCCAAATCTATTATAAGCATTTTTCTATTCCGGGGAAATGCGGAAAATGGGACAATATAATGGGGAGCTGATGAAGCGCAGACAAGAATATCCGTTCTATTCAACTCCGGAATCAAATCTGAAAAAGTTAAAGCTGAAACACCCATCTCCCTGGCCAACCTCAAAGCACTTTGATATGTTCTATTTGAAATAAAAATGGTTCTCCCTCCCAGTGACACTAATTGGCGGACAATATTTCGATTCAGATGATTCACCCCAATAATCAGAATATGTGCATTATTCAGTCTGGTTACCTGCTTACGAATAATTTCCACTGCTGCATGTGCATGCGACATAGCCCCTCGTGCAATACCGGTATGAGCCCGGACTTTTTTACCTACCATTATAGCCTTCTGAAAAAGAATATTCAGGTTTCTTGAAGAAGTTTTATCAGCAAGAGCTTTACAATAGGCCTGCCTGACCTGACTCTGAATCTGGTTTTCACCAATTATAGGGGACTCCAGACCCGCAGCAATCCTAAAAAGCCTTAAAATAATTTTGGGATCTTCTATAAAACCTGGCGTGTTTTCATCATCAAAATATATCTCTACCCTATCGCAAGTCTGCAGATATACACAATGATTGAATTTCAGATTATGTAATTTTTTAATAAAGTCTTCCCGTTCTTCGAGAGAATAATTAGAATCTTTATACATTAATTTAATCATTGGAAAAGAAACCCTGAATTTTATCCCTCCAGGATATGCTTTTTTTGACATTAGTAGAGTTTGAAGAAACTGCAACGCTCATATTATCTTTTTTGAAGATTGCTGGTGAGACAAAACTGGATAAAGCAGGATTATCGCAGACATTGACTAGAATATTTTTTTCCTGAGCTCTTTTGCTTATTTCTGTATTCAGACTTTTATCATCTGTAGCAGCATATACCATAAAGCAGCCTTCAAGGTCACTCCACTCAAAATTTCGCATTTGAACCGCAAGCTTCATATTATAAATTTCAGAGTCTACCTGTGGTGCAACCACGATGATTTTATCAGAATATTTATATATAGTTTTTATCTTGTGTAGGGCTGCCTGACCACCACCTACTATAAGTATTTTCTTATTTTCAATATTTATACAAATTGGTAGAAATATCATTATCAACCTCACTTGTTGTCAATGAGCAAACAACCGGGAATCTACAGCAATTCTTAGTATTGCATCCAAATCCTTTTCACTATGCAGAATTGATATAAACGCGCTTTCATACATTGATGGTGGCATATAAATACCTTTTTCCAAAATAAGCTGGTAAAAATTCTGAAACAATTTTTTATTCTGTGACCCGGCATCAGCAAAATTATTGATAGGACTGGAAGTATAGAAAAGGGTAAACATGGATGAAATGTTATTTATAGTATATCTAATATTTTTTCTCCATTCCTGGGCAAATGTATTCACCTTTTCTGACATACCTGTATAATATTCTGGATGCGATATCAATTCCTTTAGGGTTGCTAATCCGGCATTCATAGCCAATGGATTACCGGATAATGTTCCAGCCTGATAGACTTGCCCAATTGGAGCCAATTGGTCCATAATTTCCCGTTTACCCCCAAATGCACCCACTGGAAGGCCGCCCCCAATAATTTTACCTAAAGTGGTCAGATCAGGTCGCACATGGAAATAACTTTGCGCTCCCCCCAGGGATACACGAAATCCACTGATCACTTCATCAAAGATCAGCACTATACCATATTTACTGGTATATTCCCTAAGAACCTGTAAAAAACCTTCCTTTGGTAAAACCACTCCCATATTTCCGGGCACAGGCTCGACAATGACAGCGCCTATTTCCCGGTGATGTGCTTCCAGTACTTTCTTAAATAACTCTATATCATTAAAAGGAATTGAGAGAGTATTTTCATAAGCACAGTGGGGGATCCCTTTGGAACTGGGACTGGACATCTCACCCAGACCAGACCCGGCATTAACTAAAAGAAAATCCGAATGTCCATGGTAACAGCCGTCAAATTTCAAAATTTTGTCCTTTCCGGTGAACGCCCTGGCCAAGCGTAAAGCTGACATAACAGCCTCTGTCCCTGAGCTGACAAATCGAATTTTTTCAATAGAGGGCATTACTGCACATATCGTCTCTGCCAGTCTGGTCTCAGTAGTGGTAGGAGCGCCAAAACTACTGCCCCGCCGTAAAGCCTGCGCCACGGCCCGATTCACCTTTTTATGTGAATGTCCCAGAATCATGGGACCCCAGGAAGAACAAAAATCCAGATAACGTACTTTTTCTTCTGAATAGATATATTTACCCTGGGCGTGATGGACAAAGATCGGCTCTCTCCCCACAGACTGAAATGCTCTGACAGGAGAATTTACCCCACCTGGGAAGAATCTTTTTGCTTGTTCAAAATTGCTTTTCATTCATTTTCCTTAAAATATAGGGAGTCCAATAGGAGATAATGCGGTTCGCTCCTGCCCGTTTTATGGAGACGAGCACTTCCTGGATCAACTCCTCTTTTGCTAATTTATTTTCTACCATTAACTGGATCATTCTATATTCACCGGATACATTATAGGCTATGATAGGGACATTGCATGATTGACGAGCTGATCTGATTACATCCAGATAGGACAAAGCCGGTTTGATTATCACGGAAACGGCACCTTCATCTATATCAGCCTGGATCTCTTCCATCGCCTCAAGTGAATTTGCCGGATCCATTTGGTATGTTTTACGGTCTCCCTGAGAAGGTGCACAGTCAGCCGCTTCCCTGAATGGCCCGTAAAAAGCGGATGCATATTTCGCGGCATAGGACATGATGGGAGTGGATAATCCCGCCTCATCCAAGACTGACCTGATAGACCAGACTCTTCCGTCCATCATATCAGATGGAGCCACTACATCAGCTCCAGCCTGGGCATGACTCAAAGCGACCTGGGCTAATAAACTGATTGTGGTGTCATTATCCTCTACAAAACAATGACCGTCATGACTATATGAGCACAGGCACACGTCAGTAATTATTTCCAGTGCAGGAAAGTGTTTTTTCATCTGAATTACAGCCTGTTGAACTATTCCCTCGGGAGCATAGGCTTGAGGTATACCTTTATGCTCCGGAACACCAAATACAAGAACAGATTTTAGGCCAAGTGAGTTCCATTCAGCGATTTCGGGGAGAAGTCTATCCACACTATAATGAAATATTCCTGGCATAGAAGGGATTTCCTTTTTTATACCTTGTCCGGAAACCAGAAAAACTGGAAGAATAAAATCCTGGGGATATAAAAAAGTCTCACGGTATTTACGTCTCGTCTCTTCATCAATACGGCGAGGCCGAAATCTTTTAAAGTCGGACAATATTTTCTCTCCTTACCGGAAATTTAAATAGTTCAGCCTCTGTCATTGGTCCTCTCACAAAGAGTGTCAAATGCACCGGAAAATCCGGAAAGTTTTGTGCAAACGACTTTACTGTAGAAGCAGAGGTAAATATTACTCCTTCAAAGTCAGTTATATCGAATTCCGGGTGAATGCTTCTAAATAAAGTAGTGTATATATTGATTCTCTTTACTTCAGCCATTTCATGAATCACATTTTCCGATAATTCTGAGCAGGGATATAGCCAGGACGATACTCCGATTTCATTCAAAATAGCTTTCAGATGTTCAGAATCATCCACTTCCGGCTGAATGTCCGGTTGGTATCCATAAGATTTAAGGCATTTTGCGGTAACCTTGCCAATGCAGGCTATTTTTTTCCCTTGCGGAATGCTGCATTTTTTTATAAATTGCTGTACTGCAGTCTGTGAAGTAAATATCACTCCCTCATATTCTTTCCAGGGAATACTGGCATCCCAATCCAATGCTTCAATTTTAATCAAAGGGTAATGTACAATGTCATATGGCAAACGAGTATATTCCGGGAATAGCCCTGTATGCCAAACCCGGGAATAACAATGTACCAACCCCGCTGAATGGCCCACAATTACCATAAGTGGCGATGTTAATTTTGTCTGCGCCAGATTTTTTAGAGAGCGAAGCTCAGTTTTTTGATAGGGAAAGGTAGCCCATTGGACCAAAGCCACCGGTGTTTCCTGGGAATATTCATAAGATAATTCTTTAGCTAATTCCGAAAGCCGGGCGGCAGACATATAGTAGGCAGAAGTGGTTCTTTCTTTTCCTGGGGGGACATCTTCTTTTTTATTATGGCCGGAAGCGATACTTAAATGGTCACTGAAATTTCTATGAGTCAGGGGCAGCTTCACAGAAGCAGCAGCACCCAGCACAGCCGGGATCCCCGGAATAATTTCCACTTTTATCATCCGTTCTTCCAGAAAACGGGATTCCTCCCCACCTCTGCCAAAAATGAAAGGATCCCCCCCTTTTAAACGCACCACTTGTTTGCCTTCCAGGGCAGATCTGTACAGGAGTAAATTGATCTCATCCTGAGTGCGGAAATGCTGTCCTGCTCTTTTACCTACATATACTTTTTCACCTGTGTATCTATTGAGATATTCCTTATCCAACAGGTCATCATAATATATTATTTCTGCCCGGGATAATGCCTGATCCGTTTTTAAACTCATAAGACCGGGATCACCCGGGCCGAATCCTGCCAGTATAACAGTGCCAAAATTTTTTCTATCATCAATGGGATAAAACAGAGCTTTTAGATCGGGCCTGTCATACCGTGCCGTAACAGCTAATCTACCCTGAAGAGGATGGGTGTCAAAAGGCAGTATCTCACCGATTTTATCCATAAGCCCCAGCCTTTGCAAAGCACAGACTGCGACCACCACAGCATCAACCTCCCCCCTGGTGATGTATTGTATCCTTTCCCCGATATTTCCTCGGATTTCTACTATCACTATGTCCGGTCTGACTGACAGAAATTGTTCTTTTCGGGCAGCAGAACTCAAACCCACCCTGGCACCTACAGGTAAAGTTTTCAGGTTCCAGGGGCCAACTAATGCATCTCGTGTGTCAGCAGGTTGTGTCAAAGCAATTACTCTTAATTCCGAAGGGAGAGGGAAAGGTAAATCCTTGGCACTATGAACTGCAAAATCACCTGTTCCGGTAATCAGAGCAATATCTAATTCTTTTGTAAAAAAATCCGTCATCTGATTATGTAGTAGTGATATTTCTTTATGTTTATCCCCATAGGATTCAATCAATGACAATTCAGAGTTGATTACAGGGAGCAATGACAAAATTTCTTTCACCTGGGCCTGAGCTAGTTGTGAGGCTCTGGATATTATTTTATACATTTTATCCTACAGTCTGAAAAAAGGTAAAAACAGCATAGCTAATCCTCATTTTTTAAGCAACTTTGTTCAGTTTTTTTGTATGAGTAAACTCCAGGCTTCATCTTTCCTCTTCTGGTCCAGAATCTTATGGCCTTCTGAACGTACACTACCCGGGACATTCTGGATAGGCTGGCCATCATCCAGCCACACTTCCAGACAGTCACCTGAAGCCATGCCGGCTAATTCCAGTTTTACTCTGACAAAGTTCATAGGACAGGCTATCCCTCGCAGATCTTTTACCCGAATACCCGGTGACCCTACCGGTTTAACCTCATCTGTATCGGATTTCTTTTTGATTGTTGGAAAATTGAGGGTGTCATCCATGTTATCATACAGGTCTATCATTGTTCCTGCCAATTCTAGGATGAGATCAGAATGTGCAGAAAGGAATAAAGAATCATTGTTCTTTTCCGTATTCAATAGAACCGCATACTTTTGGTCCACCAGCCCCTGATCCAGGAATTGTTCCTGAAAACTGAGAAACACTTGCTCTTCATTTCTGGCTTCCACTCCTTTGGTCACTAATAACATTCTGGCTGATGCAACCAGTATTTCATACAATAATACGCTGCCGGCATCTGAAGACTGAGAATTTTCCAGTATTTTCTGATTACTTTTAATTTTTTCTTTATCCAGATCTATCAGGTCAAATATTCCGGAAGAACATTCACCTACCCCTCTTCCAGCCAGAGAGAATAATTCTTCAGCTCCCCAATCAAAATAATAGTTTTTATCTGTGTCAAATCCCGGGACTTTTGAATACTCTTTTATCAATTGTATAATAAAAGTTTCACCTGTTAATGCCAGATAATCCGAAAAACCTGTATAGCCATTCCGGTTCTTAAGATACTCATCCATTACTTTCCGGTGGAAAGCTGGCACATCTCTTGCTGCTAATGTCCCTAATACCCGGGCAAACTGTGGTTTATCTATACCCAGCCTGGCTCCGGCTACCACGCTATATGCGGGATATAATCTCCCCTCCTGTCGAATTGCTTTTCCAAAATACCCCAGATCTGCCAGGAGATGCTGTCCGCAGGAATTAGGACATCCGGAGATATTCACCCTTATACCCTGAAGACCATCCAGATCAAGTCCACTATCCGATAATTCCCGGTTTATTGCTGCAGCCAGTCCACGGGACAAGCCGATACCCAGTTTACAGGTAGAAGCACCGGCACAGGCCTGTAATGCTCCCAGAGCCTGTGGTTTAAGGCATAGTGAAAAATTATTAGTTAAAAACTCATATAATTCCTGTAACTTAGAACCAGGAATATTACGCGCCAATAGATTCTGCTGCTGCGAAAGGCGTAATACATCTTCACCCAGGGGTAACAGAAAATCTGCCAATTTAGCGACAATTTGATTTTCCAGATTTCCTAAGAATACCGGAATGAGAACTGAGTAGAATCCCGGCTGCTTTTGAGGCTGGCAATATCGTTGTTGCCACTTTATAAATTCTACATCATGGGAAGCAACCGGTGTAACATCAAATGATTGAGTCTTCAGCTGAAAATTGTCCTGAAGATTATTCCAGGATAAAGGTGCTTCTACAGATTTGGCTTTCTCAAATTCTTCAAGGAGCAAAGTTTTAAATTTCTCTTCTCCCAACTGTTCCCACAAGAATCTGATGCGCGCTTCATGTTTATTGCGCCTGTTGCCATACTTATTGAAAAGGTTTTTTAATGCTTTTGTTATGGGGTATACTTCTTGGGGAGGTAGAAATTCAAAAAGGAGGTGCCCCATGGAGGATTTCCCCCCCATCCCGCCTGCCACAGTGACTTTAAACCCTGGTTGACCCTCTTTGCAGGTCGCTACAAACCCCAGATCATTTACCACACTGAATCCTCTGTCCTCAGGAGATGCAGAAAAAGAGATTTTAAATTTTCGGGGTAAAGTCCATGAGTCTGATTCTTCCAACATGCGGGATGTCAAATCTACAGCAAAAGGAGTGACATCAAACACCTCATCGGGATGAATGCCTGAAAAGACATCTGCCATAATGTTTCTGACTGTATTGCCTCCTCCTCCCCGGCTGGATAATCCTATAGTTTTGAGTTCTTTGATGATTTTACAAAGATGAATAAGATCTACATCATGAATCTGTATCTCCTGCCTGGTAGTAAGATGAATTTCATCTTTTCCATATTTGGCGGATAATTCTGCTACCTTTTTCAGCTGCAGGGGTGTGATTATCCCTGCAGCGCAGCGGATACGGACCATATATGTGTTTTCCTTGCGCTGTTCATATACACCAAAAGGGACTCTATGTGCTTTTAATTCATTAAAGGTAATGTCACCTTGCAGGTATCTGTCAATCAGTTTCTCAAAGTCTGATATTTCCCGGTCCAGGATTTGCGGCAGGCGATAATTCAGCATGATTCCTCCATATACTACTATGTTGATAGTATATATAGTATATCATGCCTGTGACAGCCTGTCAAGCTTCCCTTCTCTGCCTTCAGAACATTACAAAAACCTTATTGTCCTTCAACTCCACAGGAAATATCTGAAGTGGCCCTACTTCATCTGAGTTACTCTGTCCTGTTTTAATGTCAAAGGAAAAAGCATGCAGAGGACAGTTCAACCTTCCAAGTGCATAGATACTATCTACTATAGGGCCGTTCTCGTGTGGACAAAGGGGAGCTGTGGCTATCCACTTTTCATCACGGGTGTGGAAGAGTGCTACATTCCCTGAAGGGGTAGAATACACTTTAGATGTACCTGGTAATAAATCCTCTACATTACATACATGTATACTTTTTCCTTGAATTTCCATAGTATTTCCGGTATTCCAGGAATCTATGTTGGCTTTCCAGGGATCTTGATAATTTGCCCTGCTCATCTGAAAATCTTTTTCCAGCTGAGCCAGGTTCTCTTGTGTATCATATAGGATGGCATCACAAACTTTCTCCAGTCCTACCCTTTCAATAAAATATGCTGTCCTTTCATGATATCTTCCATACTTTCTATAGTATTCGTAGAACCTGTCGGCAATTCTGAGCACTTCTTCTTTAGTCTTTACCCTGGCTATTTTCTCAGCCGGAATAACCTTGGCACCCGCATTACCTCCAATGTAAATATCCCATCCTTCTTCCACCGCCACTGCACCAAAATCTTTAATCGTAGCTTCGGCACAATTCCTGGGACAACCTGATGCTCCCATCTTAAATTTGGCCGGCCCATTAGTACCCCGATAACGGTCATCCATCATCTCACCTAATAGCATGGAGTCACCCAGGCCGAACCGGCAGAATTCACTGCCCACACAGGATTTCGCAGCACGGAAGCATTTGGTAAAGGCATGCCCGCTATCCATGTCCAACTTTTTCCAGACATCCTGAAGATCTTCTTTTTTGATAGAAAAAAGTGCAATCCTGTCCGCGCCTGTAATCTTAATAGTACAACCGTATTCACGGGCTACTTCAGAAATCCTATAGAGTTCATCAGCTGTTACCACACCTCCATGTATGCGCGGTATGACCGAAAAAGTGCCATCTTTTTGAATATTTCCGAAGTATCGGTCATTGGCAAAGCGGGAATCATATTCAACACTGTATTTTTCTTTCCATATATAACTTAGCAAATAATCCAGCGCCATACGGGTCTTGGCATCATCTTTTGCCTTTTCTCCCAGAGAATTCAGCACCGCGGAAACAGATTTTAAATTGAGCTCCTGTATATATGCACTAAGCTCTTCTCTTTCCATGGCAATACCCGGAGCATAATATCTTTCAGCGGGGTCATCTTTTAGTTCCCCCAACTCTGACAGGATCACTGCTTTAATCTTGGATTTACAATTGCCACAACCCGTTCCAGCCCTGGTTTTTGACATCACTTTTGTCAGCGTGTCTGCCCCTGCCTGTATGGAATCCCTTATCTTTTTTACACTCACACCATTACAGTCACAGAGGATGGCTTCACCTGGCCAGACAGAAGCATCCATGACAGCCTCACTGGCACCTGCACCCGGGAACAGCAGCTGCGCGCCAGGACTGGGTAAATCCATCTTTGCGGTATAATAGAGACTGATGGTATCGATATTCAGGTCATCTCCGATTATTGTAGCACCTTTTATTTTGTCGCCTTTGACTATCAACTGCTTATACACAAGATCACGTGGATCATTATAGATTATTGATTCTTCGCCCGTTTCCGGTGACGACTTTCCGGCAGTGAATACAGGGATTGTACTTTTTAATTTTGTGGGAGGTATGTCCGAACCTTCATAAAATACATCTTTACCCATGAGAATTTTTGCCAGGGTTCGCGCTTGTTCCCAGATGGGTGCCACCAGGCCATACACTCTGCCCCGATGTTCCATACATTCTCCGATAGCGAATACCTGGGAATCACTGGTATGAAATTGATCGTCCACTATAATGCCCTTATTTAACCTAAGACCGCTACCTTCGGCAAAGGTGACATTAGGCTTGATACCGGTACTGATAAATACAGCCTGAGTGTCTAATACTAAATGCCCCCGGGCAAATACTGCCTGCTTCACTCCTTGTTTATCACCCAGGAATTCCTGGACATGATTATCCATAATGAATCTAATCCCTTTTAATTCCAGTTTCTTTTGTAAGAAATGTGCTGCTTCCGGATTCAACTGTATCTCCATCAAACTTTTCATCAGATGTGACACAGTCACTTTTTTACCCATATTTTTCAGGCCGATGGCCAGTTCCAGACCAAGCAAGCCTCCCCCGATTACCAGCACATCCTGCC
Source organism: uncultured Brevinematales bacterium (assembly GCA_964428015.1). Lineage (GTDB taxonomy): Bacteria > Spirochaetota > Brevinematia > Brevinematales > CAYRWR01 > CAYRWR01. Next base: position 60,051 of record CAYRWR010000001.1, read on the forward strand.
TGTCCTGGAGAAAATTCCGGGCCTGATCCACATCCTGAAGAGTACGCATTGCCATTATGCCATCCCACTCCAGTCCTTTCATGGCCGGAATAAATGGATTGGAACCGGTTGCGATTACCAGGATATCATATCCAATTTTTTTTCCATCCTGCAAAATGACTACTTTTTCAACCGGATCATAGGTGTTGGCTTTTTGCCCTAATATTGCCTTTATATCATTCGCCTGGAACCATTCCGCTGGTTGAAGAAAAAATTCAGGTACTTCATCCAACTGGAGCCTGTAGACCAGTTTAATACGGTTATAATTCCCTTCTTTTTCTTCCCCAATGATAGTGATATCAAACCGGTCTGGGTCTATTTGTAGCAACTCCTCAACCAGTTTTCCTCCAGCCATCCCACATCCTACAATAACAAGGCGTTTTTTATTCATTACTTTATCCTGCTATTTTACTCTGTGTTTTTCCAACACTCACAAAAGAATATATTCCGGCAATAACCACGGACCCGCCAACAATATTTCCCAAGGATACCCAGAGTAAATTGCGAATGTATCCCATCCAGCCGATATCGACAGGATGAGGATTAAATAGAGGTATCGCTAACAGTGTCATGTTTGCCACGCTATGTTCAAAGCCGCTGGAAATAAATGCGAATAAACACCAGAATATCACAAAGACTTTTGCAGTGTCTTCCTGTACGCGAAAACACATCCACACTGCCAGACAGACCAGTATGTTACAGAGTATACCCCGAATAAACAACTGGATTATAGGTGCGGACATTTTCATAGCTACGATTTTGTGTGTAAAGTCGGACATTTCAGGACTATTCGCCAGCCCTGATTTTGCAAATAAAAATGCCAGGACTATTGATCCAATCAAATTTCCAATATAACTCACTAGCCAGATCAATGCCGTATCCTTCAGAGTAACCGTCTTCCTGATATTTCCCATTACCATAATCATATTATTACCGGTAAAAAGTTCTGCACCGGCAATAATGACCAAAGTCAGGGCTATACCGAAAGAGGCTCCCATAACCAGTTTTAAAGTGGGCAGACCGGCTTTGGCCAGGGGGGCACCCAAAGTAAAAATAAGGATAATCCCTAATCCTACATACAGTCCAGCCAGAGTTGAAGCCATCAGATATTTCACCCAACTGGATTTCAATAATGAGGTCTTTAATTGGGCAGCCTTGGCTGCTTTATCCAGACTTTCAATATACATTTTATTCTCCTTCATTCATACTCTATTCATATGATTATATGGCGTATTCATACTGTTTTGGTTTGTTTTACTTGTGCATATTATAACAAACAATGTATTTTATTCAAGTATTTTTGATAGAATATTTTATAATGAATTTAAGAGTGAACCTTGATACTTTGGGCGGCCGTCCAGGCACTGCTCCAGGCCCACTGGAGATTATAGCCGCCGCTGTCCCCATCCACATCCAATACTTCTCCGATGCAATAGAGACCCGGAATATGTCTGGATGCCATGGTTTTAAGGTCTATATCCACCAGGTCAACACCACCCTGAGTCACAATCGCCATTCGGAAATCACCTCTCTTTTCAACCACCAGGGGAAGCTCCAGAACCATCTCCATCACCATTCTGCGTCTTTCCCGGGTGAGTTCACTTAACGCTAGGGTGACAGGAAGTTTATACATATTCATGAGTGTTTCAGCCAGGCGCTGTGCTACCCCTCTCTCCTGTAGCCAGGTCCGTACCAGGTTACGGGGCCGCTCATGGCTGGCAGCCTGCAGTGTTTTTTCAAAATCCTGAGGATCATCAGATAACAGAGTCAGTCGGACTGTATCCCCGCTCTCCGCCCAACGGCTCAGGTTGAGCGCGGCCGGACCGGAAAGCCCCTGGTGTGTTAACAATACATCTCCCCTTAGAGAGAATTGTTTTCTAGTCTCGCGCCACAGACTTAGAGCAATATTCCGGAAACTGATCCCGGCACAATAAGACAGACCGAAGTCTCTGATGAGCAGGGGGGTCAACGCCGGCCGGGGAGGTACTATTGAGTGACCCCACTTCTTAAGCCAGGGATAAGCATCTCCGCTGGAACCGGTCAGGGCATAGGACATCCCCCCTGTGGCAATTACCAGCCTATGGCTCTGGTAATGCTTTCCACGGGAGGACACTTTAAAAATACCTTCGCTATAATCCAGGGATTCTACCCCGCTATTATATTGTAAAGTAATATTCCCGGGGATACTATCCAGCAGGACCTGCAGGACATCCTCAGCCCTGTCACTGGCGGGGAGCACCCTCCCTTCTTCATCAGTTATAAGAGCAAGTCCGCGAGTTTCAAACCATTCCCGGGTTCTTTCCGGAGAGAACTGGAACAGAGCCGGTTTGACCTGGCGGTTTTTGTCCCCATAGTGCTGAATGATTTCTGATGGCTGAGTTTGATGCGTCAGGTTGCAATGTCCGCCTCCGGTGAGGAGCAGTTTTCTTCCGGCCTGTTCGTTCTTCTCCAGGATCAGGACTTGATCCTGGAGATCTGCCAGGTGCGCCGCGCAAAACAATCCGGCCGGACCGGCACCCACAATTATCGTGTGATAAGGCGTCATATTATTCCCGTACCGGAGACAGAGATAGTTTTTGTATTACCTGCACAGCTTTTCCGTGGACTCTGTTATTTTTTGTCCTCTGCTCCAAGGACCTGACTTCCGGAAGCAGGGTGTTCACCAGGTCTTCCTGATCCAGGGTGCCAAATGAGGCGGATTGGATGAGTTTTTCGTAATCAGAAAATAATTGAAGCAATTCCAGGGAATCTAAAACCATCTTTTTGTCAGTACCCTTCAACCTGGCTAATAGGATTGCCTGGATCGCAGGGATATGCCTGTGGTAGGTTTCTATAGCATCAGTAGTCACTCCGTTTTCCTGTACAAATCGGAAATATTCTTTTAAGGCTGAATCACTTTTTGCGGAAATAGGCTGAAAAGACCGCATCCTGATAAGTAAGGTCAGGTCATTCTGACTGATAGCTGTCTCCAGATCATCCTGGCTGAATTCCGGCTGACAAGCCAAAAGTGCCAGGAATAGCCCTAAAACTAATATTCTCTGATTCATATGAACCCCTTTCATAATCCTTTAGAATATATTAAACCTGGATTTACTTCAATTATTACATAAGACCTGCCTGAAAAACTGAATAATTAAAAATTGTGGTGCCTCTATACCGGTGTGCTGTTTACAGATACTGATAATAACACTGGGAATTATACAAAAAACTGTTAAAATGACCCATTATTGATTTGACAGCACTGTACTTTAATGGTAAAATTACTGTAAGCGCTTACAGGGGTGTGGGCGCCTGATTTAAGAATAAAGATCATGTATCATCCGGTCAGGCTTGTGATTTTGTGTTGGAGGGACATATGAAAAAGGGTATTCTGGCTATGGCATTGTCCATGGCCCTGTTCTCGCACGCATTAGCTATCACCGGGAGCTTCACTCCCCTTATCGACGGCACCAAGGACGCAGGCTGGGGATCCACGCCGGATTCTACCAGTGCCTCCGGATTTGACGGAAATCCTGCCACTGATCTCTATATCACGGATGATCCCACTTATCTGTATATTTTGTACAAATACGCTGGGGATGTGAATAATACGGACAGTTTATCATCTCATTGTGTAATCGTGATTGACTCCACAAATTCCTATGGTGCAGGGGCTGATCCCTGGGGAGTATCCGGGACTACATTTTCCAGCAGTATCAAACCTGATTTCGCGGTACGCAGCTACTATAATGTACAAGGTGGAGCCAAGGACGTCCAGTTTACGAAATGGAATGGAACGTCCTGGAGCGGCGGCGGCGCCATGAGTGAAGAGGACCATGCTGAGACTATCGGCTCCTGGGCTGAAGTACGTATCCCCCTGACCACTCTGAAGATAAAGACAGGCGACAGTATCAATCTGGCTCAGTACTGGCGTTATGATCAGAACAAAGCCGGCTATAGTGATGCCGTGCCCTGGAATACCGGTGCCTCTTCAACCTCAAGCACTGGAAGCACCATCTCCACATTTTACACCTATACCATACAGGCGGACAATGTGCTGCCTGTGATCACAGCGACCAATCCCGGACATACCGCTACCGGTCTGCCTCGGAATGCCAACATTAATTTCCAGGTCACTGACAACAAATCTATCTCTCCTGCCTCCTTCACGGTAATGGTGGAAGGTAACCTGGCACTCACCAATGGGTCCAGCCAGTCTGGCTATGCTGTTTCTATCACAACCAATACCGCCAGCAAAGACTATTCTGTGGTCATCAATCCCGATGCGGATTTTGATTACCTGCAGGTGGTAAATGTCAGCATCAGTGTCAAAGATGCCTCCGGAAACACTTCTGAAAAAACCTACTATTTCACTATTGCACCCGACACTACTAAACCGGTGCTGAATAATTTCAATCCCGGAGTGAACGCAACCGGTATCTCCCGCAACGCGGTAGTGCAGTTTCAGGTACATGACGATGCCCAGGTCAGTCAGAACAGCATCTGGGTAAAGATTAACGGTGTTTTGGCTTATTCCAATCTGGCCACCATGAACGGCTTCTCCAATTCTGTGACCACCCTGGGAGATGGCTTCGGCTATAGCTTGACAGCGCCGGCTTTATACAATTTTGAAAGCACCATTCCTGTCATTCTCTATGCCAAAGACCAGGCCGGTAATACCAGCAGCACCAACTATTCCTTTACCATCACAGCTGACAATATCGCGCCCACTTTTGCCAATGCGTCACCCCAGTCCGGCGCGGTGAATCAGGCACCAGGAATCAACATCAGTTTCCAGCTGGATGATAATATCGCGGTTGTATCCAACCAGATACAGGTGAGGATAGGCTCGGTCTACCTCATCCAGAATGGAGCGTTCCAGAGCGGGTATAGCGGCAATATCACTGGAAATGGAAACGGTTATGATATTCTCATCAACCCAGCCGTTGATTTCGGTTATTCCTCCAATGTGATAGTAAGCGTCACTGCCAAAGACGCACGGAATAACACCCTCAATACCAACTGGAGCTTTACTATCAAAAACGATGATGTTGCTCCCACCATAGCCAATCGCACCCCTGCCCCGGGCGCAAGCGGGCAGCTACGCAATGTCACCACCCGATTCTACCTCAATGATGACACCCATGTCAGTCTTAGTACCATTGACGTCAAGATAAACGGATCGGATGCGATAAAAGATGGAAATCAGCAAAGCGGGTATACTACATCCATCGTATCCAGCAACAAAGGCTACTGGGTAACTGTGAACCAGAACGCGCTGTATGACTATGAACAGGCGGTCTCCGTCTATGTCTACTGTGAAGACAACAGCGCCAATCCCCTGTCTACCTCTTATTCCTACTCCATAAAAAGCGACAGTGTAGCACCTACCCTGTCCGCCATAGACCCGGTAAACAACCAGACTGGTGTGAACAAAGATAAGATCATCACTCTGACCCTGAGTGACGACGCCAGTCTCAATAACAGCTCCGTGGTCATCAAACTGAACGGCAGCCTGGTATTGTCCAATGGGACCTTCAGCGCTCCCTATGCCGGTCCGCTCAGCTCCATGGCCGGCAGCGGCAGTAGTATCAATATTTCCATTGACGCTCTGTCATCCTTCAACTACCGCAGTACCAATATCCTGAATATAACAGCCCGGGATAGCAAAACCAATCAGCTCACCACCAATATTACCTTTATAGTACAGGCTGATAATATCAATCCCACTATTGTAAACAAGACTCCTCAGGGCAGTGGTCAGCTCAAAACCACCGATATCCTGTTCGGGCTGAGAGACAATATCGGTATCAAGGCATCCAGTCTGATTATAAACTTTACCGTCACCCCGGATGGAGGCAGCGCCTCACTCCATAAAGTCTACACCAACAGCGCCGCCCAGCTGGGATACGGGGTCACACTCACTCCCGACGGCAGCGGCGGCTATGATATCAGTATCAATCCTGTCAGTGATTTTAACTACCTGGATTATGTACAGGTAGACGTCTCTGCTACAGACCTGGAGGGAAATCCCGTATCCGGCTCCTGGAACTTCAGTATTCAGGGAGGTGATACCACCGCCCCCGTAATCAGCCGTCAGAGTCCCGCTCCCGGTAGTATCAATATTGAACCGGATGCTATGATCTATTTTGAAACCTCAGATGATACTGAAGTGCTTTCCAATAGTATACAGGTGATACTGGTGTTCCCCGGATACGTCACTAACCGGGCGGTGAGTAACGGCATCTTTGTGGCGCCCTTTAACGGTGCCCAAAGCCGGATTACTACCAATGTCAATCACGGTTATGATGTCAATATCGACTATATCACTGACTTCGGCTTTTTGTCTGACTATAGAGTCATAGTGACAGTGGAGGATAACGGCCTCAACACCAATTCTTCCACCTGGAATTTTACCATCCGCCCCCCTGACACCACTATACCTGTAATCACTGCTATAGTACCCTCTGATGGTACAACGGATGTCCCCATTGCGTCATCAATCAGTTTTGTGATTCAGGACAATTACGGTATACGCTCCAATGAGATTCAGGTACTGCTCAATAATGCTCCTGTTATTACCAACGGTGTCTTTCTACCAGGATACCAGGGGCCCGGTTCCAGTATCCTGGCTAACGCCGCGCATGGTTTTAATGTGATCATCGATCCTGAATCCGACTTTACGTATGGTACCACCCTGACCCTGGATATTACCGCGGTGGATACTTCGGGTAATACTGCCAGCTCACAGAGTAGTTTCTCCCTGCAGGATCTGGAAGTAGCCTCTGCCCGCACCTCAGTGATCGATCCCGCCCGCGGTACCTCTTCTGTGGATATCAAGGTCAACCGGACCGGTTACGCGGAAGTATTTATCTACAATATCCGTGGGGAACAGGTAGGACATATTCCGCAAAGTTATTATAATATCGGAGACTCTATACAGTGGGATGGGATCCTGGAAGGCAGCGGAGTCATGGTAGGCAGCGGCTGGTATTTTATCAAAGTCACCGGCTCTGATATAAATGCCGTGGTCAAAGTCCTGGTTATCCGGTAAAGGAGAGACAACATGAAAAAAATATTATTTATATCTTTTATACTTTTGTGTAACAGTATCCTCAGAGCGGCAGACTATGGCCTGACCAGCTATCCGGTACTGATGATCGATAGCTACTCCGCGCGCAGCAGAGCCCTGGCAAATTCTACCGTGAGTCATAACGGGGACATTAATGATCTGATGTATAACCCCGCCAGTATTGCCACTCTGCAGAAAATCGTGGTGGCGGGGCACAGTCTAAGCTGGCTGTTTGATACCTCCTTCAATAACGTTATCTTCGGTATGCCTCTTCCCACCCCTGGACGCCAGGCAGGAGTGGTGGCCCTGAGTTTTGTCATGATGGGGACTCCTGCTTTTGACCTGTCCATAAACGGCTCCACTCTGCAGGAATTCGCGGCAAGCGACTTTTCCCTGGGACTGACCTATGCCAACAATATTTTCAATCCCTTCAGTGTTGCTCTGGCTAAAAATATCCATATTCAGGCAGGACTGACAGTCAAGTACGTCCAGACTGTACTGGCTGACTACCGGGCCAACATGCTGGCTCTGGATGCCGGCCTGCTCTACGGAGTACGTCTGCCCAATCTTACCACGGTATTCAAGGCCCGGGAAGAAGGTACACCCGACACCTTTTTTGCCGGTTTTTCCTTCCGCAATCTGGCCATACCCCTCCAGAATCGCATAGGGACAACGGAACTATCCACACCCTGGTACTTTGACTTTGGCTTGTCCTATATGGTCTTCGGAGATATACGTCATGTATTTCTCCTGTCCACCGCTCTGGAAGTGCCCAGCGATAACAGCCTGTTTTATAATGCAGGCCTGGAATACAGCTATAAGAACACTATCTTTCTGCGGGGCGGCTACAAGGTACTGGGCCGTCAGGGAGAAGGCCTGTCTCTGGGGGTAGGATTGAACTTTGAGATCGCGGATCATCTGGCCTTTAAAGTTGACTATGCCATGGATATCCTGGCAGGCTGGGATGCCCGTGATACCTTCAGCGTGAGCATCCTGTTTTAGACAAATAGTTACTATCAGCCCCCCGGAAATCACCCGGGGGGTTTTTAATGCACAGGGACCGTAGTCCGTTCTGAATCCGGTTTCCCTTCAGACGGCTTTACCAGAACGGCATGAATACTAAGGGATAAGCAGTACTGATGTCTCCTGCTCTCACCCGCTGTGCCGCATTCAGGCGAGAGCCCCTACCGCCGCCCCGGCACAAAACATAATCTGCAGACGCGGCCCTGCTGAAGGGACGTCGTATATATTTATAGGAGGAAAAACCAGGGAAAGCTGACCTCTTATCTGATATTTTTTAAGGTTTTGGATTTTTCAGGGGAGAAAAGGTATAATGTACCAGCTTTTTCCTGAGGAGTACAAAACATGCAGCTGAAAGTACTGGTGATCGGCGCGGGAGCTATCGGAGCCTACTACGGAGGGCGGCTGGCACAGGCTGGTGCCCGGGTCTCGGTGCTTGCCCGTTCTGATTTTGACACAGTAAAAAAGCAGGGTTATGCCGTCACATCAGTGGACGGGGATTTTCACTTCCAGCCGGAAGCGGTATATGCGTTTCCAGCCCAGGCCGGTAATGATTATGATCTGATCCTGGTGGGACTGAAGGTACTGCCCGAGATAGATACCGTGCATCTGCTCCAGCCTCTGGTACGACCCGGCAGCGCTATCCTGCTGCTCCAGAACGGGATCAATATCGAACAGGAAATCGTCCAGGCTTTTCCGGAACAGGAAATACTCAGCGGGTTGGCCTTTGTGTGCGTGACCCGCACCTCGCCCGGAAAAATATATCATCAGGACTATGGACACCTGGCTATCGGAAACTATCTGGCTCACCCCACTGCATTGACCCGCGGGCTCAGTGAACTATGGGAAAGCGCCGGAGTCAAATGCCGTGTGGAAGAAGACACTCAGGCTGCCCGCTGGAAAAAGCTGTGCTGGAATGCCCCCTATAACCCCCTCTCTGTGATCGGAGGCGGTATCAATACAGCACAGATCATGGGTTATGCTCCCATGGCCGCTCTGGTCAAAGAAATCATGGAGGAAGTCAGAGCCCTCAGCATAGCTGACGGACATGGCTTTGACCCTGAGTATATCGAAGGTCAGCTCCAGACTACTCTCAAAATGACTCCCTATAAGCCCTCCATGCTGCTGGACTATGAAGCCCGGCGTCCCATGGAAGTAGAAGCCATCCTGGGCAATGCCCTCAAAGTCGCAGACAGACTGGGAGTACCGGTACCTCATCTCCGGACCGTCTATGCTATCCTCAGCCTCATGGATAAAAACAACCTCACCAGCCGGGAACGTCCAGTCTGATCTTACTCTGTTTTTATATCAGCAAAAACTTGGCTTTTTTGTTTTCCTTTGGTATCTTATTTAATAGTATTTAAGTAGGATTACAGAGGAGAAGTAATATGAAAAAAATTATTGTCCTGTCAGCCCTGATTCTGAGCGGGGTAACGGCTTTGTTTGGAAAAGAAGTACTCACACCGGTGAAATGGACCCTGGGCGAAGTGACCTTTGCCGGGGAATATGCCAAGGGCAGGCCGGGTATGCCGGGTATCATAATCTTTCACCAATGGATGGGGCTCTCAGCTCATGAAAAAGATGTAGCTGAGCGTCTACATAAACTGGGCTATACCGTGCTGGCAGCTGATGTCTACGGGGAGAATAACCGGCCCCAGAATACGGACCAGGCTAAAACCCTGGCTATGGGTTTTTACCAGGACCGTCAGAAATTACGAGACTATGCCAATGCCGCGGTGACTAAGTTTAAAAGCCTTTCCGGTCTGCCGGGTAGTCAAATCTTCGCCATCGGTTATTGTTTCGGAGGGACCACCGTACTGGAACTGGGACGGTCCGGGACTCAGCTTAAGGGCCTGGTAAGTTTCCACGGCGGCTTGTCTAATCCTACCCCGGCAGATGATGCTAATATCCAGGGTAAGGTGCTGATCCTGCATGGCGCCAATGACCAGGCCGTGCCCCTGTCGGACCTGACAGCCCTGATGGAAAGCCTCAAGTCCAACCACAAGGACTGGAGCGTGCATATTTTTGCCGATGCCGTGCATGGATTTACCCACCGTTTTAATCCCCAGGTTTACAATGCACAGGCCGATAAACGCTCCTGGGAGATCTTTTTAGACTTTCTCAAAGAATAGTCCATAGAAACATGTCAGGCATTGGGAAAGGTGCTATTTTTTAATGTGTCTTTTTTATATGGGAAAAACCATTAATTAGTATTCATCAAAACAGTCATTCCCAATAAAGCCTTTATATAAGCGTCATCCCAGTGCTGAATTCCGGATAGTTTGCACTCCAGGGACCAGCGATAGGCAGTCTTCCAGCCAGGACTGAGCACTGCTCCCCAGTCAATACCCCATCCGGCATTGAAAGAAGGTTTCCAGCCCCGGACGAAGAAATCCATCTCCAGCGGAAAATAAAATGCCATCTTTTCACTCCCCACCCGGGGTATTAGCCCTACTTGCAGTGAGGTCACCTGATCATTGAGAACACCTAAATTCAGGGATAAGAGTGAATTTAATTGAAAGTCATTTGTCTGAAATTGAAATGATTTCACTACAAAAAAACGGAAGATAGTAGGTATTATCTGCACAGATATACCCAGGTTAAACCCATGGGCGGAACCGCTACGATAGCCCACATCCAGACTGGGTAGTGTGGGCATATCATGAGGAATCACAGAAGATTTATTGACCGGTATAACCACCCCAAGTGTGAGGTCGAGGGCTTTTTCACCTGGTTTCAGGATATATCTCCCCGGGGAAAGCGCGCAGCCTGTGAGCACAATAAATAGAACAAGAAGTGAAATTTTTATTCTCATGGAATAACCCTAACATAAATCAAGCGAAAACCCAAAAAAACAGGCCATCTGAAATCAGATGGCCTGTTTAACTGAATATTAGTCTTAAAGAGCTTCTTCATCTCTTTCGTTGGTACGTATACGTACCACTTTTTCCAAAGGCAGGACAAAAATCTTACCGTCTCCGATGGCTCCGTCACCCTCTGAACGAGCAGCTTTGATAACGGTATCTATTACGGTGTCTACCCGGTCGTCCGGAACGGCTACCTGGACTTCTACCTTGTTGATAAAATCAACCTGGTACTCCCGGCCACGGTATACCTCTGTATGTCCCATCTGACGGCCGTGTCCCTGAACATCAATCACGGTCATCATATTGATATTGCTTTTGTGGAGTTCTTCTTTGACAGTCTCCATTTTTTCAGGACGTATTATCGCTATTACCAGTTTCATTTTTTTCTCCTGTGTCAGTTCTGGAATACTATTTTAACTCAAAATACCCATCAATTCAAGAATTTACGGCTGTCTTCCGCGTTGGATTCTACGCGGTGGTAGGTCAGGTCTGTACCGATATCCTGCTCAGAATCAGTCATACGCAGTCCATAGGTCTTATTAATAATGAAGTAGAGTATCAAACCGGCAATCAGAGCATAAGCTGCGGCCATAAGAGAACCTGTGAGCTGAGCCCAGAAGCTCAAATCTGTGGTAGCACCTAAAACTTTGTGACCAAAAATCCCGGCTGCGATTCCGCCCCAGGTACCATTCAGCCCATGTAGAGGCCACACTCCTAAAACATCGTCGATCTTTTTCTTCTCAGTCTCCCATTCAAACATCTTGATAAAGATAATCCCGGCGATGGCCCCGATCACCAGAGCCGCTAGAGGATGTACGATATCAGAACCGGCACAGATGGCGATCAGTCCAGCCAGGGCGCCATTGTGTGTAAAACCGGGGTCGTTTTTAGATGCCAGAAGGGAGGCAATAGTACCGCCCACCATGGCCATCAGAGAATTTATGGCCACCAGTCCGGAAATGCCTGCCAGTTTTTGTGAGCTCATGACATTAAATCCAAACCAGCCCACTACCAGGATCCAGCTGCCCAGAGCCAGGAAGGGCACACTGGAGGGACGGGTATCAAAGTGTTTTTCATACCTGCCCTTACGTGGACCCAGAATCAGAATAGCTGTCAGAGCAATCCATCCTCCCAGAGAATGTACTACCACAGAGCCGGCAAAGTCATGAAAAGCAGTTCCGAACCATTTCACAAAAATGGAACCATCCTGTCCCATAAATGGAATGTGTCCCCATACCAGACTTTCAAAAAAGGGATATATCACGGCAGCTAACACAATACCCGCGATGGATTGGGCATAAAATTTCATGCGTCCAACCACCCCGCCTGAAATGATAGCGGGTACACAAGCAGCAAATCCTAACAGGAAAAAGAACCGGACTAATTCATATCCGTTGTTTTCCGTGAATAATCCGGGATTGGCTACCAGTGAAACCCCGTAGGCGATAGGGAAACCTATCAGAAAATAAATAACAGTAGTGACCGACCAGTCAAACAGAATTTTTTGTAAGGCATTGACCTGGTTTTTTTTATGTACTGTCCCTACTTCCAGAAAAGCAAAACCCGCATGCATGGACAATATCATGACCGCTCCTAATAATAGGAACAAGACATCAGACTGCATAGACATCCTCCAGTGAATAATCTCTCTATTGTAATGAAATCACTGCAATTTTTATGCCAGCACTGAGAGTCCCTCCTCAAAGCTTTTAGATTCAATTTTAAGATATTTTACGATTACATTTTCATCATTTTAAAATACCTGCCTCATTTTTGACCATTATTTCCGAAATTCCAAATGTAATTTTTATAGCAGGATGTTGATCCTTAATGTATAATTGATTGTCTAGATGAGGAAGGTGATTTATGAATAAGACACATTTTATCATGTTCTTTCTGTTTATCGCTTTTATACTTTCCAGCTGTATGAGGCAGACGGACGCACTGAAAGACGGCTGGAAGGGACCCATTCATGCAGTTATACAGAAATCTATCGATATGAAAGCACCAGGTATTACCAATATAATAAAAACCGATTATTCTGAATCAGGACTGCGCCTCAGCCGGTCCTGGTATTTTCAAAATCTGAATACCTTAACAAAAGAAGAACTTTTTTACCGAGATGCTCAATCCCGAGTCACACAAAGCACCATCCTACAGCTGGGGCAGGAACTTCAATATAATCATTATTTTTATAACAAAAAAGGATACCTTACTAACCTGCTTTCAGTGACATCCAATGGAAAATTGACTGATTATACCTGCTATGCCTATGATGAGAACTCTCAAATAACCCAGACCGTGGTCTTTAGTCAGGGAAAGTTGATGCTGAAAAAAAACTGGATATATTCCAGCCCTGGTCATATAGACATTCTGGAGTCCCAGGTCAGTGATCTGCTGATGGTTTTTTGGCGGCATTATTATGATGCCACTGGGAAATTATATCTCTTACTTTCTGACCAGCAGAGAGTAGAATTTAAATACGATGCCCTGGGCAGGCAGACCGAAGAATTACGGGCACTGGCAGACCAGACTCCCCTATCCCGAAAAGTCTTTTCCTATGACTCTCTGGGCAATCTGCTGGAAGTAAAAGAACAGGACTGGACCGAAGGGATGTGGCAGGATTACCAGATTGTACACTATACCTTGACCTATTATTAAATTGACAGTATAAACACTATTTCAAGGAATAGGAAAAATGAAAATCCTTCAGACTGTACTGCTCCTGATTCTGTCCAATGTATTCATGACTTTTGCCTGGTACGGGCATCTCAAGAATCTCAAAAACAGTCCGCTGATACTGGCTATAGTGGTCAGCTGGGGTATTGCTTTTTTTGAATACAGTATTCAGGTACCAGCTAACCGTATCGGCCACCAGGTGTTGGAAATCCAGCAACTTAAGATCCTGCAGGAAGTTATTGCTTTGGGGGTGTTTATACCTTTTGCCTTGTTTTATCTCAAAGAAAAGATTTCCTGGAACTATTTAGCAGCTGCCTTGTGCATGGTACTGGCTGTTTTTTTCATCTTTAAAAAATAATTAAACAAGCGCTTGACTCCTGATATATAAAGTTAGTATAATCTAACTAGAATTATTAGAAGGAGTGTATTATGAAAGGTAAGTTTTTTGGAATTGCACTGCTGGCTATCCTGGCTATAAGTGCATCTCAGGTCAGAATCTACGGACAGGAAGAAAAAAAGTCACCTCTGGTAAAAATGAGTTTCGAATTGGGCTATGTGGGAATTTATCTGCATACCATTCAGTTCAGCTCCACAGGGAGCAACCTTAATTTTATCACAGACGGTGGTCAGGAAAACCTTTATCCCATATCCAAACTATCTTTTGAATGGAAACCGGCAAAAAGACACAGTCTCATCTTTTTGTACCAGCCTCTTACCATTGAGAGTCAGTCTATCCTGAAAAAAGATCTGCTGGTGGATGGTGTCACTTTTTCCAGTAATACCCCCATGACTTTTAAATACGGTTTTGATTTTTACCGTATGAGTTATCTTTACACCCTGATAGACCAGCCCCGTTTCAAATGGGAAATCGGACTCTCTGTCCAGATTCGTAATGCCTCGATTATATTCAGCTCTCTGGATGGAACCAAATCTTCAGAGAATCAGGGCATAGGAATTGTACCTATTTTAAAAACCAGGGCCTTACTCAACCTCTCTGACCTGTATTACCTGGAGACTGAGATAGATGGATTCTATGCTACCGGAAAGGTGTTTAACGGTACTACTGATACTGATTTTACCGGTTCCATTCTGGATGCCAATCTGCGTTTCGGCTGGCACCTGACACCGCAAGTGGACTCTGCCCTGGTGATACGCAGTCTGGGAGGCGGTGCTGTTGGTTATGAAAGTGCAGCATCCTATGATGGACTGGGTGACGGTTATACTGAAAACTGGCTGGCCACTATTAGTGTAGCACTCAACCTGGCTTATAGTTTCTGAACTCTGTTTTGACCAATCAATCCCCCGTTGTATAAACGGGGGATTTTTTTACCAGTCCCTCAACACCTGCTTTATAGATAGATAAGCGGGTTTAATCTGGATGTTCTCATCATAATATAAGGGCCACTCATCCCAACCCAAAGCGGGACTCCCGGGATTGATAGAAGGATCCAGCCAGGTCAGTCTGTCAGTAAATCCCCAGCTGACAAAAGCATCGCAGCCTGATTTCAGTAAACTGGCTTTTAATACCTCAGCATAAAAATCAGCCTGAGATTGTAGTTTAGCTGAAGTAATACCATGATTATCATCATTGATTCGGATATCTAATTCTGTGACCTGAACGGACCAACCCCGGGAAATGTAGTAATCAATGGTATCTGAAATGGCCTGGGCAGTAAAAGTGATACCCGGATACTGTAAGTTCAGATAATCCAGAGAAAAATGACATTGCAGCCCCAAACCGGATACAGGAGCCCCCTGATTACTGAGATTTTCCAGTAGAGCCAGGATGGCTGCCTGTTTGGGATTGGGAAATTCTGCATGGTAGTCATTATAATATAATGGGGTATCCGGGTCCGCGTTATATGCCCATTGAAATGCCCGCGCCACATAATTCGTGCCCAGGGTCTCAATCCAGAAATCTTCTGATGGTGAACGCAAGCCATAGGTACCTCCCAGGGTGGGATCATTTGGTCCGATGGCTTCATTGACTACATCCCAGGCAATAATGAGTCCCGGCCAGTTGGTCTTGAAGTAAGTCATTACCGAGTCAATATACCCCTGTACCAGGATGGCTATCTGGTTAGTGGTATAAGTGTGATTTTCATACCCCTGCCTCAGCCAATCCGGAACAGACAAATACCAAAGCAAACAGTGGCCTCTCATCTTCTGATTATGGGATACGGCAAAAGCAGCAATCTCATCCGCCAAGTGGAAATCCAGGGTGTCCGGAGCAATCCAGATAGTCTTCATCTTCATCTCTGACTCAGCCGTGACCAGATTAAACTCCCGGCCGGCTACCTCACAGTATTTATCACTATAAGGGTCGCTGGAACTGTCCAGTCCCAGATGATTCAAAGCTGTACCTATATAGACTTGATGCAGCTCAGCATAATAACGCAGACTATGGGGATCGTCATCCCGCAAAGCACAGGCACTAACTGCCAGCACACAGATGAGTATAAATAATAACCGCATTACACCCTTCTTAATACATATTTATGTTAGTATACCATACATATGCGGATAAAACATAAAAAGAAACCCCGCCTGAGCGGGGTCCTTCTCTTTTACTTTCTTTTTATTAATGGTTTGGATGCTATCCTTTGCCGCAGCGACGCCAGGAAACCGCGTAACTTTCCTCCCCACTTCTGCTTAACACTGTCTTCCAGAAGACTGTAGACCAGGGGAATAAAAAACAAAGTTAAGATAGTGGCGAATAGTATACCGAAAAGCAAGGCTACACCCAGGGGCTGGAGAAATTCTTCCTTACCGCCCCATCCATAGGCCATAGGTACCAGACCGACTACTGTGGTCAGGGTCGTCATAATCACAGGCCTCAGACGATTGGCAGATCCGTCAATCACAGCTTCTCGGATTGACATACCCTCGGCCCGGCGCTTATTAATAAAGTCGATCAGGATAATAGCGCCATTTACCACCACTCCGCTCAAAGCTACCACTCCGATGAGAGAAGTATAACTGAGAGGCATGTTATTAATCCACAGACCTATATAGACCCCAATAATACCGAAAGGTATGGTAAGCATAATAATAAAGGTCTGGGAATAGTTTTTAAACAAACCAACCAGCAGTCCAAATATCACAAACAAAGCCACCAGATAAGCAATCGATAAGTCCCCTATTGTACGGGCCATATCCTCATTTTCTCCTCCATATTGGATCTTAATATCAGGATATTTCGAGGACGTTTTACCAAATTTCTTTTCCAGAGCCATATTGATAGTGGAACTGGTGTATTTTTTATCATAGGGATTACGTAGATTGCCCAGTACAGAAACTGTAAGTCTGGTATCAAAATGGCGGATTTCTGACACACCGTTGGTTCGTGTGATATTTCCAATCTGACTGAAATTTATATTCTTTCCAAAACGGTTTGGTATAGTCAGCTCTTTCAAAGTTTTATAGGAGGCAGAAGTCACAGAATCATATTTGACTCTGACCAGTGTATCCTCCCCATTCTTTTTGATTGTGGTGGCTATGCCTCCGTCAAACTTATTTCTGACAGCATTGGCTATATCAAAAGCGCTAAGTCCTACATATTTGGAAGTTACCTGGTTAATTCCCAGGATAAATTCCCGTTTTCCTTCTTCGTAATCCAACCTTACATCACTGGCATTTGAGAGATTTTTAGTAAAATCCCTGATTTCTGTAGCGGTTTCCAAAACCTGATTAAAGTCATCCCCGGAGACTATGACATTAATGGGACGACTGGGCGGTGGGCCTGCCTGCACCGTTCCGACTTCAAAATCTTCAACATCTGTATTTTTTCTACCTTCTGCGATGATCCTTTCTTTGAAGGCAATCTCATCAAATTTAACCGGCCTGTCAGGGTCCAGAATGACCTGTATGCTGGCTTTATTATCGCCGGTACTGAGAAATTGACCATTACCGGTTTGTCCTACCACAGAAATTACATCCTGAACCACTTTATTGGACTGGGACAGTAGAAATTTTTCCATTCGTATTACTTCTTTTTCAGTCATAGCCAGAGAATAGTCCGGTTTAATCTCTATTTGAATAGAGTATTCATTGACTCTTCCCGGACTGAATTTGAAAGGTACTCTTCTACCCAAAAAAGCCATGATCATGATACTAACACCCAGAAAGATTCCTAAAGCTAATCCTTTACGATCCAGTACCTTTGAAATAAACTTTTCATAACCTGATTTGATGCCATTGAAAATCTCCGTCTTCCGGGCCAGTTTTTTTACACTGCCCTTATCCAGCCTGCGCTGCTTGTAATGATAGAGATGTCCGGGCAGTACAAAAATAGCTTCTAAAAAAGAGGCTATGAGAGTGATTGACACCACTTTAGGTATAACTCCGAAAAACTTCCCTATGGTACCTGAAATAAGCAGGAGGGGGATAAATGCCGCAATGGTGGTCGCGATAGAGATAAAGATAGGTATTATCACTTCTTTTGTACCCTGGACAGCGGCATCAAAGGGAGACAACCCCTCTTCCAGTTTGGAGTAAATGTTCTCGGCTATGACGATGGCATCATCCACTATCATTCCAACTACAATGATAAACCCGAACATGCTCATGAGATTCAGAGATAGTCCCATAAAATTTGTGACAATGATGGCCGCAGTAAAGGCGACCGGCATTCCCATGACGGTCCAGAAAGACGTAGTGAAGTCAAAAAACAGGAACAGCACGATTACCACAAAGATCAGACCCAGAAAAGCATTGGATGATAAAATACGCAACCGGTTTTTCACATATACCGCGGTGTCATTGAAAATGATAAAATCAACACCTTTATATTTTGCTTCGAATTGCTTAACCAGGTTTTTAACCGCATCGGAAATCTTGATATTGTCTCCGTCCACACTTTTTTTAATGGCAATTTCTATTCCTTTCTCTCCATCCGCCCTTTTAATGACTGTGGCCTTTTCAAATCCGCGGTAGACCCGGGCTACATCCTTGACACGGACAGCCTGAAAGTCATCATTAGCCCGGATGACAATATCTTCTATCTCCTCTACAGAACTAAACTCTGTCAGGACACGTACCAGCAGAAGCTTATCCCCCTGATAGATTTCTCCTGCGGGAACATTGACATTCTTAGTCCGTATGGCTGTGATCACATCGTCTATATTCAGGCCCTTTTTCTTAAGCAGATAGGGGTCACATTCTACTTTGATTTCCTCTTTCAGATATCCTTCCAGGCTGACTCCGCCTACTCCGGGGATACTCAATGCCTGTCTTTCGAAAGATTTGGCTATTTCTCTCCGCTGCCATTCGTCCTTTCCACCGGCTACCTGGACCCTGACCACAGGGATGAGGCCATTATCAAAAATGGATACCTCCGGCCGCTCTACTCCGTCAGGTAAGTCAACCAGGTCGATTTTATTTTGTATCTCCTGTTTGATATCATTGAGTTTATATTCATAAGCCGGATCGATGGTCACAGCGATGGATGAAAAGTTTTCGCGGGAAGAGGATTGAATTTTTTCCACTCCGGATATGCCTTTGATTTCATTTTCAATAGGATAAGTGACCAGGTTTTCAACCGTTCTGGCGGGTGCTCCCAGATAAAGAGTATTGACAAAAACCTGGTTGACCACAAAAGTGGGAAAGGCTTCTTTTTTACCATTGATGAAAATAAATGTCCCAAAGCCAATAATTAAAGCCACCACCAGATTCAGGAGTTTTGTCTGCTTCAGAAAGAATTCTATTATTTTCATGACTCCCGCCTTATTTCATCAAATCAGAGACTTCGATACCATAGAGATCCAGTAATGTACCCTTTTTCATTTCTAATTCCAGAGCCAGTGCTTTGTATTTGAATATCTCCAGGGTATAAGTTGTCTTGATTCTTCTCAGATCTTCATTGGCAGAAACCAGGTCCCGGCTGCTCAGTTCTCCATTACCGTATTCCCGGGCTGCTTCATTGACTATCTTCTGATTAAGTGATTGCAGCTTGTTATACTGATCCAATGCCATCTTCTGAAAATCCATCTGACGTAATTTATCCTGCAAATCCAGAAAAAGCTGTTCTTCTTTGCTTAGTTGTTCTGCCTCAGCTTTTTTCTGTTTATATTGAGCTTCCAGCACACGGGCTTTTTCACTCTGTGTCAGGAAGGGCATGCGAAATTCCAATCCCAGATAGTATTCATTGAATTTCATATTTCCCAGTGCCTGTCCCCAGCCGTCTGTGCTGGAATCAGAATAGTTACCTTTTATTGAGTATCCGGCACTGAAATTCAATTCAGGGAGTTGCTGATCTAATGCATTCTGATAGGTCAGTCGGGTATTTTCCAGCAGAATTCTGGATTGCAGAATATCCACGCCATTACTGAGAGCGGTATTATAGGCACTTGTAAAAGTATTTGAGATTGCTGAGGGAATGAAGCTGTCCATCACATCCAGTTCAGATAGAGTAAGGTTGGTCCTCAAAGCCAGAGCTATACTGCTTAAGTCCTGTCCCAATCGCATTTCTGCTCTTTTTACACTGAGCTCCAGTTCCTGTACCTGACTCCTGAAGCGAAGCAGATCATTTTGACTGATGGCTCCAAAGTTATATTGTTTTTCATATTTGTTGTAAAGAGCTTGAAAATCGGTCAGTGAATCCTGATTGATTTTCAAAATGGCGAGGTCACTCAGAAACTGATGGTATTTCAATAAGGAGGCATACACTAACGACTGAAGAGCCATTTTATTTCCCAGGACACCTACATCTTTGGCATTCTTATTTATATTCAGTAAAATTTTTCCTGGTAGATACGGGAAGCCTCCTTTAAGAATTGGTTGTACTACATTGATCTTGATATAAGGATCATAGCTGACCTTTTCAACATTGGGAGTAGTGGTGGCAAAATCAAATGCCAGTTTGCTGGTGCTTTTATCTCCGCCTAGTTCCAGGCTGGCTACTGTACCCGTTACAAATAATTTCTGTACTCCCACTGAAATACTATTACCCTGCAGACCATTCAATAATCCTGAAGGAGCATTGGTAGAACCGGTCCAGCCCAAACTAAGAAATGTTTCAGGAGCATACATTGACGCGGCGGATTTTTCAGCTTGTAAGGTTGCCATGTAGTTATTTCTAATAGCTTGAACATCATAAGAGTTTTTGATGATCTGATAGAGGAACTCCTTCTCCCCTAATATCATTTTCTGGGGATATAATTGAACTCTGCCGATGATTAATAGTACCACTACTGCCCACCACTTCATATTACACTCCTCTTACTTCAGTAGTTAAATATAACTATTGCATATCTCAGCGTCAAACAACTGTTTCACGTTTTTTATCTCTTAATTCAAAGTTTATTTCATTGAGGTAAAAATCACAATTATCTATTTCGCTTATTCCTTTCAATAATTTGATTTACATTTCAAAAACAGATATGATTAGCATATACAGAGGTTTAATTCGGAGTATACATGAGTCTTTTTCAGCTGATTCTTGCATTTATAGGCGGAATTTTTTTCAGCATCTCTCTGTTTCACTTCGCGCGCAGTCTTTTTGTTGTAAGAAAAATAGACCGCTATTTCTTTTTCTTTCTGGTAACTTTATTCTCATCCCTATTTATATTATTCCAATTACTCCTTTCGTTTCCCAGTACAGATGAAAACATTCTATTTCTGCACCGTCTCAAAATGATGAGTGCGGGACTGGGGTTAATTTTCTGGTACTACCTGCTTTTTGATGTTGCTTTCAAAAGTCAGATCATCCCACATATATTCGCGTTTTTATCGGCTATTTTTGTCATTATGATTCCATTTGATTTCTATCTTAGTTACCCTGTGCGTACAGTCACCGGGTTACTGGGGCCGGTCTTTTATGAGTACCGTATGGGTACAGTAAATATACTCTATATAATCCATGCTTTATTACTTTTAACTGTCTTTGGTTTAACCCCTATAATCAGTCTGTTTACCTCCATCCGGCCTTCCAGAAAGCTGTTTGTGTTTTTCGGCAGTCTTCCTGTAGTTTTAGGTGGTCTGAATGATTACGGTGTAACTACAGAGAGGCTTCAGCGCCCAATGCTCAGTGAATTTTTCATGTTGTTTTTTATACTTTTAGTTTTTGGTTTGTTTCTGGTCGATGAATTTAGAAACTATCAAAAGCTGGAAATATTAAATGAAGAACTGGAAACCAAAGTGAAAAACCGTACACAGGAACTGGAAGTCCTGAACCAGCAGCTGAAAAAAGCTGCGGCTACTGATCAACTTACCGGATTGAATAATCGGACTGAAATGGAAAATAAAATAAAAGATGAAATTAAGCGGGGTCTACGTTATCACCAGAATGAAAACTACTTTTTTTCCATACTTTTCATAGACCTGGATAATTTTAAATACTTTAATGATTCCTTCGGACACCTGGTGGGGGATATCCTCTTAAAAAAATTTGCTGATCTGCTTTTGGATGAGATTAGAGATATAGACCATGCCGGAAGATTTGGTGGTGATGAGTTCATTGTAATATTACCGGAAACCCGGGCCAGAAGTGCCCTGCATCTGGTGAGACGTATCCAATCAGGTATAAAACAAAGAGAACATTTTCTTCCTGCCATTAGCCGTTTGGTTAACAAAACTCACCTTATTCCATCATCCCGAAAACTATCCTGTTCCATAGGGATATCAGAATTCAGCAATCAGAATAAGAAGAATCTGCAGGATTTATTAAAAGAAGCGGACGACGCCCTTTATCTGGCTAAACACAAAGGCAAAAACCAGGCAGTTATCTGGCAAAACCAGTAAATCAGGCTTGCCATTCCCGGGCTGATTTAATCACGGATTGAATAAAATCATTTTTTCCATCAGTGTAAGCATCCCTATTATCCTGAAATTTTACACTCAATCCTCGTTTAAGCTCTTCATACTGGTGTGCTGTTTCCGGATGGGCCAATAGGTAGTCACGGAAAAGCAGGTGGGTATACCAGAAATCACTTTCCCGTGCTACCACGTGAAGATGAAAACAGGAGAAATTTTTCTCCATACCAACAAAAAATAACCGTCCCGGAATTCCATACTCTCCTTTAAAAATATAGTCCAGTGATTCCAATAAGGGAACACATTTTTCGGCATCAGAAAAATCAGGACAGCCGATCATTATGTCTATTATTGGTTTAGCTTCAATCCCTGGTATCGCAGTAGATCCAATATGAGCTATCTCTAAAATGAGATTGTTGCACACTTTCTTTATCCTTTGACTTTCTTCTTTATAAAGAAGAGGCCAGTCACTATCCGAAGAAGCCAGTTTTACCCTGCCTTCTTCCACCCCCAGATGCTTCAAACGGTCCATGTCAACTCCTTATCTTATTTTACAGGAGATTTGACATATTTGTCAATGATGCATAGTATAATGATCCAATAAAGGAAAACAAATATGTATGATTTCAACCACATAGACCCCGATTATCTGCGAAGAACCTCCCTTCAGAAATGGTCTTCTCCGGATCCTGATGTCATTCCTCTTAGTGTAGCAGACATTGATTTCCGCCCTCCCGATTTTATTAGAGATGCTTTGCATCAGGCGGTGGATGAAGACAATAGTGCTTACGGCGATCCGGGTGGAAGTGTACATATCCGGGAAATCCTGGCAGAGAAACTGACCACCAGAAATCATATTTCCTGTACAATGCAAGATATCATGATTATCCCCGGTACTATGTTTGGTATTTATTTAAGCGCAGTCCTATTTCTCAAACCGGGAGATGAAGTCATTATCTGCCCTTCCCCGGTCTATGCCCCTTTTTTTGTCAATGCTGAGAATGCCGGCGCTGTGGTACATCATTGTAACTGGAACCAATCAGACCCGGATCAAAGTCTGCAAAACTTGAGAAGTCTGGTGAATTCCAGGACACGCATGATTATGGTGTGCAATCCTCATAACCCCACCGGTTTGGTACTAAACCAGACTGAATTGACATCCATTGCCGCAATTGCAGAAGAATTTAATCTGATACTATTCAGTGATGAATTATATGAAGACATGGTCTATGGCACTTCACCTGTTAGTCTGGCATCTTTATCTCCGGAAATAGCCCAAAGGACCATCAGTCTTTTTGGTGTATCCAAGGCTTTTGGGGTTCCTGGTTATAGATCAGCCTATCTGACGGCGGGTAAGGAATTATTAAAAAAGTTTCGTTCCCAAAGTCCGCTGATAATTGTACACTGCGATACCCTCTCTCAAACCGTACTGAGGGGCTGTGTCGAGCAGGGGACCACCTGGTTGAAAGAATTCAGTGCCCATCTTAAGCAGATGCGTGACCTGCTTTATGATGGCATCAGTAAACTACCTGGCTTTTCCTGTACACTACCTCCGGCAACCCCTTTCCTCTTTCCGGACATCCGGGCCACAGGATTTACCTCTGCAGAAATGACTCTCCTACTTAAAGATGAATTAAAATTATTGACCCAAAGCGGGACACAATTCGGTCCCTTGGGAGAAGGTTATATCCGAATCAACTTTGCCACCAGCCGAAACCAGATTCAGGAAGTACTGCGCAGATTAAAACAGAGATTTGCCTAATAGTCTTAAAATAGAGATTTCTGTTTAAGTTACTTATAATCTTAGCAGGGGAATTTCATGAAAAAAAACCGTGTCGGTCTCATTGTCTTTTTCTTTGCTGTTTTTCTGGTAGTATTGATAGTCAGAGTTGTCTTTGTCACTGTCCTCCCCGATCCCCGACTCAAACAATACAGTGATGAGCTCCCCCCGCGTGGTAAAATTCTAGGGATTCACGGCGAAGAACTGGCTGTTCCTTCCTATAGCTATTCTTTCTATGCCAGGACAACCCTCCTTACCCCCCAGGTAAAAAACTTCCTAAAAACCACCTTACTTAAGACATCATTTATGAACCAGGATGATTTATCTCAATTTGATACCAGCAAAGGTTTCATCTGGATAAAACGTCGACTCAATATTAGACAGAAAGAATATTTAGATGAATTGATCCAGAGTCTCATTAAAGAAAAATATATTTCCCAGGATGAATTAGGTCTACTTAAAGAAGAATCCCGGTATTACGCTTATCCCTTTCTATCCGGAATAATTGGTATAGTGGGTATTGATGCAAAAGGCTTGATGGGTCTGGAATATCAGTACAATGAAAAACTCCGACAGGGTTTTCATTTGATGACTACGATTGATCCTGAAATAGCCCGTATTGCTTATGAAGAACTGCGTAAAGCTATAAAGACCTACCAGGCTGAAAAAGGCAGTGTGGTGATCTTTGACCCCAGAAATGGGCGTATAGTTGCCATGGTTGGATATCCTGATTATGATCCCAATGTACTATCCACACTGAATACAAACAATATCAAACCGGTTTTCAATAGTTATATCTATGAACCCGGCTCAGTTATGAAACAATTTGCGGCAGCATTTGCCCTGGAAAATAACTATGCCAGCCCGCATTATCCCCAGTACTGGTGTGGAGGTGAATTGGAATTAGGAGATGCTATGGTCAGAGATGGTACGGCACATGGGATGGTGGATATGTCTCAGATCATCCAGAAATCCTGTAATGTAGGAATATCTCAGATTGCCAAAAATTTTGATCGTCCAGCCTACAGTAGATTTTTAACATCGCTGGGATTTGGAATCAAACCTGACCTCCCCCTAACCGATTTAGAAAAGGGCATTCTGCGTCCCGAATCTCAGTGGTCTTTCTTATCCAAATATATGCTATCAATGGGTCAGGAAATTGGGGTAACCAGCCTACAGTTGGCGCATGGAATCAGCATTCTGGGAGCTTACGGCAGTGACCACGCGTTATTTCTCTCCCGGGGCTGGATAGATCCGGAAGGAAAAATGATTCTTAGTACTAACCAACCCGGTCACCAGAAAATATCCCATAAAACCTGCGAGGAAATTTTACAAATAATGAAGACAGTAGTAAGTGAACAAGGGACCGCTATTAAAGCTAAGGTTGAGGGGATCACCATTGCCGGAAAGACTGGCACAGGCCAGGTAGCACGAAAAGGAGGGGGTGGTTATTATCCTGATCTTTTCAACGCTGTGTTTACCGGTTATGTCCCGGCTGATCAGCCTCAGTTGGTAATGGTGGTGGCTATACATAAACCGCATAGTCACGAACACACCGGAGGCAAGGTTGCTGCCCCAGTATTTGCAGACATCGTCAGGCGAATGATTATTTCCACCAGTTATTTTCAGGAGAACCAGAATTAATATGAAAGTTAAACAAACCAATAAAGAAAGTATTCCCCCTAACAAAAAACCTGCCCCTCGAAAAGCCGGTAATCTATTCCTGGAAGGGCTGGTCGTTCTGATGCCTCTAAGTCTTTCTGTTTATGTAGTTTATTTGCTGGTAAACTGGACCCGGAACTTTTTATCATTTACGCTTAGATTTCTACCCCAGTCATATCAACATGTAGCCTGGCTGCAGATTGTAGTTGAGATTGCCGCTGTAATTGTGATCGTATTATTCATCATTCTTATTGGTTGGTTTACTAAAACTGTGATAGGGAAATTTTTTGGCCGCACACTGGAGTCAATTATACAGAAACTTCCTTTTATCAGTTCCTTGTATAAAGCACTGAAGCAATTATTCAAGACCTTCGTGTCTTATAAAGGTACTGAATTCTCCCGTGCAGTTTTAATTCAATACCCCCACCCCGGGATATGGTCAATTGCTTTTCTGACTTCAGAAGCCACCGGTGAAATAAAACCAGACAAACGCAAAGAATATTACACCGTGTTCATGCCTTCCACTCCTAATCCTACCACTGGTTTCGTCATGATAATACCCAAGAAAGATGTAAAGCTCCTGGATATATCTATTGAGGAAGCTGTCAAGATTGTTATGTCCGGGGGACTGATCCAAAAATGAACAATCTCGTCTTTGAAGATTTTACCGGTAAAGATGGACAACCAAACTGCAGAATGATCCTGGATGGAAAAAAAATCAGTCTCCATAGTTTACAGCCTGAAATCGAAGCAGAGAGAATCATTTCCCATTTTTCTGTAAAAACTCCCTGGGTAGTGATCGCTGGATTTGGTCTGGGATATATTGTCAAGTCGATACTGGAAAGCACAAAACTGAGCATTGTCCTCTATGAGCACGATGATCAAATTCTGAACCATGCCAGGACTTTATATGACATTGACAGTCTACTTGATGATCCCAGGGTGATCCGTGTCCGCAATCAGGATGAATTGATGGAAGCATTGGAACAAAACCGTATACGTGAGTTATCATTTTATATCCATCGTCCCTACCTCCAGATATTTCCGGATATATATAAAAATCTGGAAGGACTCCTGATTTCTTATCTGAGTAAAAGACAGATAAACCAGGCTACCCTGCAGCGGTTTCAGTATACCTGGTTGAGAAACCTGATTAAAAATTCAGTTTATTTTTTTGACCGCCCCGGTTTGAATCATCTTCTCCATCCCTTTTCGGGAAAGCCGGCAGTGATTGTGGGAGCCGGTCCCAGTCTTAAACATGATCTGGAAGACCTGAATAGAATGCAGGGGAAAGTTTGTGTCATTGCTACAGATACAGCTTATCCTATGCTGTGTGCAGCCGGCATCAAGTCGGATTTTATCATCAGCGTGGATCCGCAAAATAAAAATACTTTATTTCTACTGTATGCAGCAGGAAGAGAAGGTTGTCTGGTCATAGATGCGGCTGGATCATTTTTGACTTTTTCAAAATTCAACGCCGAAAACATGGTATTTTATGAAAGTTTTTTTCCAGTCTACCGGGAACTGGCTTTTTTTTGGGGAAGCAGGGGCTCCCTCCAGTCAGGTGGTTCCGTTTCTACCAATGCCTTTGATCTGGCCCGTCAGTTAGGCTGCGACCCCATTATATTTTCAGGACAGGATCTGTCTTATCCCGGAAACCGTACTCACTTTAACAGTAATATTCTGGAAGAATTCCACTATTACCAAACAGACAGACTGAATACCTATGACAATTACAATAGCCGCATGATGTTGATGGCGGATAAAATCGAAGTGGACGCCAATACCGGGGGTAAAGTATCCACTGACCGGAGATTTCTGACTTACCTGGAATGGTTTTTCAGAGAAATCAGAAAGACACCCTCCCCAGTAATCAACACCAGTCGGGAGGGGGCCCGTATCTCAGGGGCACAATATCAACCTCTCAAAAAAGTCCTGCAGGATTATAGTGACATTCCGAATAAAAGTATCCGTTTTGAATTTAATCCTGTCAGCAGTCAGTCATTTCGTGGCTACCTGATTGAATTGAATTCTGAAATTGAAAAACTCCTTCCCCTGGCCAGACAAGCTTATTCAGCTGCCCAATCCTGTAAAACTCTCATCAATATCAGACAGCAGCAGGTATTTGAAGTGATGAACCGTTTTGACAGGACTCTGCTCCACAGTCTCAAAAATAAGCATAAAACAGCCCGTTTCCTGGAATTATCCATGCAGTCATCAATAGAAAAAATGGCAGAACTAAGTGATATCAGTGAAATCAATAGTCAATTGGTGGAAGGGTGGATAGATCTTTACTACCACGCCTGGCGTGGGCTTTCCTATATTCAGCGTCTCATTCAAAAAAGAAATAGAATCGATCAATCTTTACATCCCTGAAGTACATCAGATGGAAATCAATCAGTTAAATTTAATCAGGGTAGCGCACCGCGTAGAAATGATATACCGGGCCATGTCCTTCTCCCAGTTTATACTCCGAACCAGCCAGAATCGCACCATGCAGGAATTCGTGGCCTTTTTTGACTGCTTCCTGGATAGTAGCTCCCCGAGCCAACCAGGCAGTAATGGCAGAGGATAAGGTACATCCTGTCCCATGAGTATTTTGGGTAGGTATACGTCTGGCAGGCAGCCATTGGATTCGGGTTACCTCGGATTCATCTAAATACACCAGACAGTCATTGCTTTCGGATCCGGTAGCGTGACCTCCTTTGATAAGAACTGCCCGGGGACCGGATTCCAGGATCTTGCGTCCTGCATTTTCCATCTCCGAAGGAGACTGTATGACTGTACCAGTCAGCACTTCCGCTTCGGGTAGATTGGGAGTCACAATCGTTGCGCGCGGAATAAGCAATTTTTTGAGGTAATGTATGGCTTCGTCTCTTAATAATTTATCCCCGCTTTTGGCTACCATCACCGGGTCCAGGACTACTTTTTCCAGCTTCCAATCAATCAATCCCTGAGTTACCACCTCAATCACTTCAGCAGTGGCGAGCATACCGATTTTCACAGCATCAGTTCCGATATCACTACAAACAGCGTTGATCTGAGCCCGTATAAAATCCGCGGGAAGATCCTGAATGGCAGTCACAGCCCTGGTGTTCTGTGCTGTCAGAGCAGTTATTACAGACATACCGTAGCATCCCAATGCAGAAAAAGTCTTTAAGTCAGCCTGAATACCAGCACCACCACCGCTATCCGATCCGGCAATAGTCAAAGCCCGGCTATATTTTTTTGGCTGAGGCACACATCCTCCCCTATTTTCTGTTAGTCATGGTTATCACAATGATCGGTTTTCTTTTTCCTTTTTTATCACTTCACAGAATTCCCGGGCTGCTGCCTCCGGATCAGGAACAGAGACCAGACCTGAAACAACAGCAACTCCATCGGCTCCAGCCCGAATGAGTTCCGCAGTATTATGTACTTTTATTCCTCCGATGGCGATAAGCTTATGCCTGGTCTTTTTTCTAAGTTGTTTTAGGCCTTCAATACCCCATTGGGTGTATACATCTGTCTTGGTAGGTGTACTAAAAATGGGGCTTACCCCCAGATAATCTACATCCAGATTTTCTGCCATTTCCGCCTGTTGCGGTGTTTCCACAGACAGTCCAATAATAGCATCCGGGCCTAATATACGCCTTACATCCCTATAAGTCATATCACTTTGGCCTACATGAACCCCTTGACATTGGGCAGCCAAAGCAACATCCACCCTGTCATTAATGATCAGGGGGACACGGTAAGGTTTAAGAAGCGCGACCAAGCGCCCTGCCAGTTCCACAAACTCCCGTGTGGAACAGTCTTTTTCCCTTAGCTGAACCACTGTCACCCCGCCCTTCACAGCGGAAAGTACAACTTCTTCCAGATTTCTATTCCCTATAAGAGTTCTGTCAGTGACCAGATAAAGTTCCCAGTTGACATCCTTTTTAAAATCCATTTGCCCAACATTCCTTTTAATTTGACGATTCTTCCAGTTTCAGTCTTTTCTCTATATCTGATTTTTCAATTTGGAACAATACATCCAGGAAATTCATCTGCAGACTACCCGGTCCGGCTGATCGTTCTGCGGCAATTTCTCCCGCAATACCCATAACACCCATGGCATGGGTTGCAGCCAGAAATGCCTCCGGATTTACTGCCAGAAATGCCCCGGTCAAAGCGGATGCTGTACAGCCCAGTCCGGTTACTTTAGGCATCATAGAATGTCCGTTGGAAACACGAGCTACCTTTTTGTCCTGAACTATCAGGTCAACCGCTCCGCTTATACTGATGGTACATCCGTACCTTGCGGAAAGTGATTGGGCGGCTCCCAGTGCATCTTCGGAAGTATGAGTGCTGTCTACACCTTTAGTCTTGGACATGCTGGAAAACACTGCCAGGATCTCACTGGCATTTCCACGAATTACATCAGGGGCAGCGATATCCAGTAACTGATGAACAGTCTCAGTACGAAATTCAGAGGCTCCGGCTCCTACGGGATCCAGTACGATGGGTTTAAGAAAATCCTTAGCTGTTTTTACAGCCAATTTCATAGACTCGATCCAGGGATCGTTGAGTGTTCCAATATTGACTACCAGAGAGCTGGAGATACGTACGATGTCAATTATCTCTTTTCTGGCATGAGCCATTACCGGGGAAGCTCCCAATGCCAGCAAGGCATTGGCACTATTATTCATTACCACATAATTAGTTATATTATGTACTAAAGGGGCTTTTTCTCTGATTTTCCGAATATCTTCCCATAACGATTGAGCGTTCATTTTTATCTCCCACTATTATAATATGAATATTCTAATTAAAACCATCCTTTTATACAAGAAAAAGATGTACAAGTATTATAACCAAAATTATCATTTTTGACCACATTTTTTAAAACAGATTGAGTGTATGAAGATTATCAGCGTCTGATGGTCTGAATTTCGACTGGCAAAGGAAATAGTGAAAACGGCATTTTTTTCATGTATTCGGGAATCCTGATGTCATAAAAATAGTTTTTGGCAAAGAGAGCTTGATCCATAGTACCCCAATAGTATTCACCGGTAAAAACAGCCGAGCCGTGTATACTAACGGGAGGATTTGCAAAGTCACCCGTCTCCAATACTGTGTATAAAGCTTTTAAAGGACTATAGATGAGAGCACCATGAATCTGGTTTTCAGACTGGTCTGTTTTACGGTATACCCATACACCACGACGGGAAATGAGCATGACAGGCTCACCATTCTGATCAGGATTCAGATTCTGAATATATATGTTTTCAGAACTGATGATAGCCAGAGGTTGTTCCGCCTTTCCTTTGATTAAAAGAGGATAATTAGCCAGAATTACTCCATTCTGCGGATAATTCTGGATTTCATCCAGGTCCAGTATCAAGGCTTGCTCTGAATGATCCACAAAAACACCACTGCCTTCAGGTGGAGGGGCTTTTTTCATAAACAGAATAGGCGGATTGATGAGTGCCCGCACAGGGACTCCATTGGGCGGTGGTGCATCGAAGACCAGGTTACCCAAAAAAGAAGTAAAACCGGAAGTCCTGTTCCAGCCCTGATAGATATATACCCTTCCGCCATAATTATTAAAGGAAAAGGTAGACTGGTTACCGGAACCATAACCCAGTGTATCAGTGTGTTTCCGGAAAAACTGCTCAGATATGATCTCAATACTTCTGTCCTGTGGATGATAGTAAAAATCTACCCCCGGGAGCAGCCGGTCAAAGGGCTGTACAGAGTTGAAATAAATCTGATCCATCATTTCACTGGCAGACATATATGACCAGTCTGTACCTTTCAGATAAAATGTCCCGAACCGTTGATAGGCCTCGTCAGGCAGGAGTATGGATAATGGCTGCTCACTGGCTTTTAAAATGAGGGTCCCTCTTTCCACACCGTAGAATTGCGTCCTGTTGTTATAGCCTACAAAATAAGAATAATCTATCGAGGGAATATTCTGCAATTCCCCTCCGGAAATGGGAGATTTTATATATACATGATGAAATTTCCTGCCATAGGCATCAAACCGGGTGGCAGAACCAGTCCCTACTGCCAGTAATTCCTTTTCACTGGAAACATAATTTACAATCTCCTCTATATCAAAAAAAGTGGGATCGTTGATAAACCAGGATACATCATAATAGGGCGCAAAAGCTTTCCAGATATCGTCAAAAGTAGGCAGCTTTATATCTTTAAAGCCAGCCTGAGGATGATAGAATCGTGAGTTATTGATCTGTCGCAAACTGAAATCTATATTAATAGAGGACCTTGAAATGAGTTCCGAAAGTTGATTGTCAAAAAAGTCCGGGTCAATTTCCGGTTTTGGCCCGGAATAAAAAATCCCCGGTGTAAAACTGTCATCAGCATAGAAGTATACTTTGGCTCCTGCGCGGTTCTGGATACGTAATTTTCCCTGGACACCGACATTTCCAAATACCAGCATATTCTGATCCAATCGCAGGTCTATATCACCATTAAAAAACAGAGAATAGTCAAATACGTTTAAGCGTGAAAACTCTATCATTTGTTCTACATTATAACGATTTTTCCAGCGCATAAAGGCATGGAGGCGAAAACGTCCCTGAACATTCTGGATTTCAAAATTATAGATCTCGATGCGGCCTTCAATTTTTTCCTGAAAGCGTTTTTTACCGATCTGGGGTACCGTTTCACCGGTCATCAGTCCGTCAAAATATTCCTGTACTCTACCTTCCAGAAACCATTTGCCACGCTGTAATTCACTTTCACGTTCGGAAGTAGTCATGGAAAAATACACCAGGTTGATCAAAGCCGCACCGATTAGCAGAAGTACGGTAGTAGTGACCAGAGCTGTAACTGTGACAGAACCCTGGAAACGGCGGGATCCCTTTTTCTGCATTTTACTTTTTATCTTTCAGCTCTTCCTGTACTTCCTTGGAATGATCTTTGGCGTTCAGGTTGCTGTCACCAGGATTCACAATGCGGGGAGTCAGGATGATGATCAGTTCATCTTTTTTCATCACATCGGTAGAATAGGAGAAAAGATATTTTAAAATGGGAATCTTGCCCAGAATAGGAATGCTTTGCTGACTCTTGTTTTTAGTGGTCTTCATCAGGCCACCGATCACTATAGGTTGTCCATTCATACTCACTGCTTCACATTCCACTTCAGAGGTAGAAATGTTGGGGGCCTTCTGGTCACTGGTAATGTCAATGAGCTGAGAAGAAGACTGACTGACGTATATCTTCATTTTTATTTTTCCATCAGGAGTAACCATGGGTGTGATGATAATTTTAAGACCTACTTCGGCAAATTCCACCTGAGCGGTTTTTTCTCCGGTACCGGTAGTCGCTGTAGATGTCGAAGACACATAAGGTACTTTTCCTCCGATCAGAATCTTAGCTTCCTGCCGGTTCATAGCCAGAATAATAGGCTGGGATATGACACGGGCATCCAGTTCACTCTCCATCATCGACAGCATAACCTGCAGACTGGTAGATGAAGGTGCAAACACATGCGCACCGGTAATATTAACGGTTTGATTGGCATTCCCGGTGGAATTTGCGACACCGGAACTGGGGGTGGGACTGACATTAATGGAAAAGGCGTTAGCCAGATTGGAAACAGACCAGTTTACACCCAGTGCGGATTCATCATTCACATTCACTTCAATAATCTTGGTTTCTATTTCAATCATTTTAGGTAAAGAAGAAATTTCTTTGTATAATTCATCAATTCTCGGAAAATTATCCTTTACATCAGTCACCAGTATTTTTGAGGACTGCTGGTCCACATTGACTTTTCCTATTCCCGGAGTGAGAAAAGGCTTAATAATACTAGCCAGGTTTTTTAAATCTATGACTGAGGTGTCATAGGACCGGGTCTCCAGGTAATTTTGAAGGAGTTCATTTTTATACTCCGCCATGGTCATAATTTTAATAATTTTACCCTGTTCCAGGTAATACAGATTATTGGCAGAGAGCATGGCCAGAAAAGCATCTTTTATAGCTACATCTTTAAAATTTCCTGTTACAGTGGCATTGACTTTGGGACTGACCATGATGTTGAGGCCTATCTGTCTGGAAATAATATTGAGTACATCGGCTACCGGAGTGGAGTCAAACTGACCGGAAAAATTGCCTTTAATACCTTCGACAATCTCTCCCCGAATTTGAATGATAGAACCGCCCCCCTGTCCACCTCCCACAGAATAGTCTTCAGTGCCGCCGCCATTGGGATCATAACTGGTGGGCGGTCCCTGAGGAGGTCCCTGCTGAGCCCAGGAAGGTACTAAAATCTGCATCAAAAATATGATAATAACAGCATTAAAAATAAGTTTTAAGTGGTTCATCCCTGGCCTCCTGGTATGCCTATATCATAAGAAGTATTTTCAAGAGTGTCAACACTTAATTTCTTCTTATACCTAAAGTACCATG
This sequence comes from uncultured Brevinematales bacterium, assembly GCA_964428015.1. Classification (GTDB taxonomy): domain Bacteria; phylum Spirochaetota; class Brevinematia; order Brevinematales; family CAYRWR01; genus CAYRWR01. The sequence continues at coordinate 94,297 of CAYRWR010000001.1, forward strand.
TTTTTAGATAAAAAACAAAATAAAAAAAAGCAGGCTTTTCAGCCTGCCTGATTTGAAAATAAAGTATTAATTCTTCATATGAAAACTGCTTCGTATCATCTTTATCAGAAAATTATCGGGCAGGGCTTTTCGTAAAAAGGAGTTTAAAGGAGCACTTCCTCCAACCGGGTAAGAGGGCTTCACTTTACGGGCATTCAGAATTTTAAGGACCTTTTCTCCAACGACTTCCGGTCTGGGACCATGTTCAATGTTGGCATCACGATGGGTTTTGACCCTGGTCAGATTATCGATATAGGGACTATTATCCTTATACATCTTTAACTGGGGGATACTGGTCTTGATATAGGCTGGAGCCAGAGTACAGACTTCAATACCAAATTCCTTAACTTCATTTTTCAGACCCCAGGTGAGTCCTTCCAGTCCGTGCTTGGTTGCTGCATAAATTGCCGAATATGGAACCGCAAATTTACCGGCCATGGAAGAAACATTGATGATAAAACCTTTTTTTCTTTCCCGCATACCGGGTAAAAACCCCTGAATCAGGCGTATCACTCCCAACAGGTTCAGTTCAAATAATTCTCTGACTTTATCCATAGGGACTTCTTCCACCGGGCCAATCTGGCTGACTCCGGCATTATTGATCAGAATATCTACATCCTTTAGAGTACGTATAAGTACATCTATGCTTTTGGGATCACCCAGTTCCAGGGCCAGATAGTTCACACCAGGTATTTTATCCTGAGGATCCATGTTTTTGGGATCACGGGAAGTCCCGTACACGGTATAACCGGCTGCCAGGAGTTTTTCTGCCATAGCACGGCCTATACCACGGCTGGCTCCTGTGATCAGTACTGTCTTGAGATCTCTTTTCATGTTATGCTCCTATTCCAGGATATCAATCATGGCAGAGTATGCCTGGACTGCCTTGTTATTATCGTCAGGGGTATGAGCGCATGAAATCATGTCGCGTCCCATCCGGCTCATCACTCCGGCATTGTGAACCGCTACAGCGTATTCTCCGATGATACCACGCCGTAACAGGATTTCCTGCATAGCTTCCTGAGAAACCAAAGGTACAGCATGAGGCGCGGTCAGTTCCACCCGTATGATAGAACCAAAGCTGTACGCAAAGAAGTTCACATTCCGTTCCAGGAACATCTTGTTCATTTTGTTGACATAGTCATCAGCCATGCGGAAAGAGTTTTCAATGACCCCGGGTTTTTCCAGTTCCAGAATATTATTATAGGCAGCAGCCATGGATAGGGCATTGCCGGACAGTGTCCCCGCGATATAGGCGAAGGCATGCTTACCGTCTGGCAGACCGGTGGAAGCTGTCATCATGATATCTTCTTTTCCGCAGACCGCGCCGCAGCCGGGGTATCCGTTCATCAGGGATTTACCCAGGGTAGTGATATCAGGGTCCACTTTCATCATAGCCTGTGCACCGCCCAGACCCATTCTGAATCCAGTTACTACCTCGTCAAAGACGTAGAGGGCTCCGTATTTATGCGCGATTTCGATGGCTTTATTGTGAAACCCTTCTTCAAAAGGAACCAGTCCGGATTCTCCACCCAGCGGCTCGACATAGACTGCAGCGATCCCGCCATCGTCCATATTATCTTTAAATGCCTGTTCCAAGGCGTCCAGATCATTAGGATACACCAAAACTGTAAGATCCAGGATTTCAGCCGGAATTCCATGAGCAATGAAGCGTTCACTGCCCGGAATTTCCATATCTGTCATAAAAGGGTCACCCCAGCCATGATATCCTCCCCGGAATTTCAGGACCTTTTTCTTTCCGGTATAGGAACGGGCAATACGCAGCGCAGCCAGGTTGGCCTCCGCGCCGCTGGCGGTAAAGCGGACTTTATCCACAGATTTGATATGTTCCACGATTTTTGAGGCAGCTTTGATTTCCAGTTCATCATAGTAACCATGGAAATTGGTTTTATTCTGGATGAGCTGAACTATAGCCTGATTCAAACCGGGATTATTATGGCCCAGAAATATGGCACCACCGGACAGGATATAGTCCACGAATTCATTTCCATCCACATCAGTGATTTTGCTGCCCAGGCCTTTTTCTACAAAGAGAGGATAGGGACTCATGGGAGGTAAAGTATGCTGACTGCCCCTGGGTAGAACTTTTCCGGCTTTCTGAAAGAGAGCGGCAGATTTCTGAGTCTTTTTCTGATACTCCTGATAAACTTTTTGCAGCTTTGCAGGATTCGGCTTCAGAATCGGTGAGCCTGCTATTTGCCTGGCCTTCTCATGTATCTCAGCTGTGGTCATTCACCCCTCCTCCATCAGCCTCAGGCTGATTTTTTGATCCATATTATAGCCCAAAAACTGCTATTAGACAACTATTTCCCGGTTCTTCGGCCCTTGTTTATAGGTTTTATTGTGAAATGAATTTGACAAAAAAATAACCGGGGGTTTATGATATAGAAAAGGAGAATACATTTTGGCTATTGAAGATCTTAAACACGCCACCATCAAAGATGTACTCATTGTATCTGTACAGCTGGAAGAAAAAAACCGGAAACTCTATCAGGAGCTGGCAGCCAGGGTTACAGATAAAGCCAGCAAGGAACTTTTCCTGGTACTTTCCAAAGAAGAAGATAAACATGTCGAGATCTTTAATCTCATGCTGGGAGATGTGACCTATAATCTGGCCCCGGATAGTAACGATGACCGTATGGCGCTGTTGTTACAGCATTTTCAACGTAAAATCCTGCCCCCTGAGGTCATGAAACAAAAACTTTCTGAATTAAAATCCCTGGAATCTATCTTTGAATTCGCCATCAGAATTGAACTGGATCATATTACTTTCTACACAGAGATAAAGAGCCATCTAATAAAAGATCACCAGTTCTATATCAACACTATAATCGATGAAGAAAGAAAACATTTTCTAAGACTGCAGCAGATGCGCCGCAGTCTGGGACTTTAACTCAATTCGATGTAGGTGTCACTGGCTAGCCAGCGGACGGCTTCTTCATAGTTAGTAAAGATTCGTGTCATTATTTTGCCTTTGTCTTCCAGATCTCCGATCAGAACCTGAAATATACGCGCTTTTCCCAGATTCATATCGGGACGTCCCACGATTGCCTGTTTAATGTTTTTCATTTGAGGTGTAAGGGTTTTCAAAAATTCTGCTATCTGATTGATTTCCCCGGTTTTCAGGTTTTCTACTTCCAGTTGCCTATGATCGAATAATAATCTGGCTTTGGGGCCAAATTTAGGATGTCGGGAAATATCTATACTATAATCCATAAATCCCTGTGGATCTGCCGGACCGGAACAAATAATTTCCAGAATATTACTCTTTTCCAGATATGAAATTGAATATTTCACTCCACTCTCCTCTACACCCAAAAAATAGTATACATACTTTATACTGAAAAATCAAAGTGAATAAAATAATTTTTACTACGGTCGAAATTTAGTGTATCAGATTTCTCCATTCACCCCGTCGGAAGGCGTTTAATAGTAATTTGGCTCTATTGGGTGACATATTGAGCAGTGCCTTTCCGCTCTGGAAAAAATCCCGGCAACCGGGTATTCGGGACAATTCTTTATGATCCAGGCTGGCTAGCCCCATACTCCAGTCCCCAAAATATCTTTTGTCTATAGGTTCTTCGTAAATTTTAACTATTTGCTGATGACGAATGTCTGCTTTTATAATGATATAGAGGTCTTCCAGTTGTTCACGATCTCCTTCCAGGACCTGAAAAAAAGTACCTTCTGCATACAACAGCATCCCTGTAATATTTCTATCTTTGTTATTTCTCATAGAGGTTTGGATTATATGTTCTACTTCTTCTCTGGATATCTTGCCGCTTGCCTGGCTGGCATACACTAAATGAACCAGGTTTTCCATAATCACCCCCTCTTTATTCCTACATTTAATATAGTATTTTATTAATCTACTGTCAACTAGACTGCAATAAATTTCTTAAACCATAACTTTGATATTTTTATTTTACGGTTTTATGATGTGTTTATGAGGAAACCGGAATGTTAGAAAAAACTGTATTTACCGCACGGGAAGTATTTGAAGCAGCTATTCTATTGGAAAACTCTATTAAAACATTGTATATCAATCTGTCTCACGTCCTCAAAGAGCATAAAGACAGAGAGATATTTGGAGATCTTGCTGAAGATGAAGAACGTCATGAAGAGTATCTTAAAAGGACTCTATCCAGTCTCAGCCATGCAGTCCTGGACCAACATCTCCAGCATCATATTTTGGAATTAAAAGCTCATTTCTATGAAAAATACCTCACTAAAGATATTCTGGCAGACCGATTAAAGCATCTTGATAATGTAATCAGCATTTTTGAATTTGCTGTGGAAATCGAACTGGACCATATTCTTTACTACCAGGAGATCCAGGGAATGGTCCTAGAAGATGAACAGAAATATATCCGGGATATACTCCAGGATGAGAGGGGCCATTTTATGAAACTGATGAAATATATAAAAGCTACTCAAATATAAACAGATTCTATTCTATGTGTCTCCGCCATTTCCCGTGCATAAAACCCTCTAATAACCGCCGTGCTATTACCGGAGAGACTGCGGCTAACCGGTCTCCGCTCTCAATAAAATCCCGGCAACCAGGAATATCGATAAGATCCCTGAGTTTAACATCGGCCAGCCCCATACTCCATTCCCCAAAGTACCGGGTAGTTATTTCTTCTTCATACAACAGCACAATGTTAGTATGACGCGAATCTTTTTTAATATCTTCATACAGAGACTGTACTTCCTGCCGGGGGCCTTCCAGGAGCTGTATAAAAGAACCCTCAGCATACAGCAGCATTCCGGTGATATTGCTGGAATAATTATGGGTAACTGAGACTTTAAGGATACTGGTGATAATCCCTTTATCTATTTTTTGTGCAGCTGCACTGGCATATACCAGATGGATCAGTTCCTGCATATTTCTCCCTCCTTACTGATATGATTTAATATACAACGGGGTCAATTTACTGTCAATTTACCTCTCAGATTATCCGGGAAAAAAAATTGCGGTTTATGCTATATAAAGCTATATTAGTTTAGAAAGTCTCAGGAGGTATATATGCAAAAAATCCTTCTCTCTATGCTTATAGTTTCTTGTGTATTTACAACAATCCGGGCAGAGACTGTGCAACCCAGCTCATCATGGGGAATTGTAGTGGGAAATAACGTTCGTCTGCGAGCTTTGCCCACCACATCTTCTGAAATTTTTTCTACTCTTAACAGCGGAGATGTGGTCACTATCCTGGATCATAGCGCTGAGCCGGAGCAGCTTATAAAGAGCCGGGAATTCAGCTATTACTGGTACAAAGTCAAAGCCGGCAATAAAACTGCCTGGATATACGGCCAGTTTCTTTATTCACTGGATAGTTCTTCACTCTCTTCTGAAAACACCATCTTTAACTTTGCAGGAAAAAGGTATAAAATTCTTATATTTAATGAGCAGGAAATTTCCTATGATATGCCGGATCAGGATAGCTACAGCCTGCCGGTACTGTATAATACTGACACCGGGGGAGTATATTTGCTGAATATCAGGTCAACATCTGATCTGTATTCGCATATCAAATACCGGGGTGCCGCCAATGACTATAATTTCTTCCTGTTTATAGGTAATACCGGATTTGGAGACAGTTTTGACGGTCCTCCCCTGGTTTCTGATAGCTCCCTGCTCATTCCTGTGAGCGTCGGATTCCAGGAAGGCGGGGCTACCTGGAAAATGAAGATAAGCTGGTCATCCACCGACAACAGATTTCAAATCACAGACATCCTGGACTATCAGGTGGAAATGCCTGATTATTAGGATTTTTCCGCGTAAAACCGGAGATCCCACTTTTTAGGTTCAGGTTTAACCGAGACCATTGACTCCAGCTTTTTCATCAGTTCAGAAAATACTCCTGTCTGCATAAAGACCTGAGCGCTTTCCTGATCATCCCAGGTGCCTATGGCCAGGGCTTCATCACCAGAAATCAAAAACTGCATTCTCACGAAGCCGGATTGTAGTACAGCCTGTTCCATGACCTGTTCTTTCCAAAGCTCACTGGCCTGTTCTATCATTCCCGGTTTAAACCTGTAGTGCATAGTGGCGGTGTACATAAACCCTCCTTATTAATTAAATCTGCAACTAAAAGTCTGCGGCTCCAACCGGTTTCATTATATACCTTTCCTTTTTTCGGAGCAAGAATTTAGCCAGCCGAAACGGAAATAAACCACTCCTGGTATTTTCATAATATATAATTACCCAGAGACGCACCTAAAAATTTCCATATCCTATTCAGTTAGAGCCGCCGCTTCCCCAGCGTCGGAGCATTACATTAGGCCGTACTTTTCAGCGCTATGGTAGGGGGCGCTCCCGCCTGCTACGGATCAGATAGTGCCACACAGTAATCCTGTCTCACCCATTGATGCATTCCTTCAGTCATGACTGGAAACGCCTCCGGCAGTATACTGTCTCATCCCCAACCTATAAATATAATCAATGAATAAAAGTTTTCTTTATTACCCTTTCAATGCTAAAATTTTATAGCATAATTCGATTTTCAATTTGCGAATACAGGAGAAAAAGGCTGACTATTCCGAACACGCCTGGTGCGAAAAAATTTTTATTTTTGCTTCTTCCTGTGTTGTTGATTCTGTCTACATCCGGAGTGTTTTATTTTTGCACAAAACTGTGGAACCCCTATGTGGGCTACCTGGCCGGCTTCCTGTTTTACTGGTTATTCTGGTGTCTTTTGATCCCTTTATGGGTCAGCGGTCATGGTTTAAGAGATTTTTTTCGGGATACTCAGCCGCTTCTGAAAAGAAACAACTGGTGGATTATCATTCTTCTGGCATCTACTGTTATTGCTCCGGTATTCATGTATTTTATTCCCGCAATAAAATCCACACCGCTTCCGGTGATTCTTCTTTCTATCCCTCTGGCGGTTATTCACGGCTTTTTTGAAGAATTGTTCTGGAGAGGAATATATATCAAAGAATTTCCTGATAACACCTGGTGGAATCTGATTATTCCTAGCTTGTTGTTTTCATTATGGCATTTTGCCCCTCAATGGGCCATCCCTGCGGATAACAGACTGATTTTCGTTGTATCCACCCTGCCTCTGGGTTTCACCTACGCCCTCACCGCTCGAGTCACCGGTTCTGCTCGCTGGAGCGCCATTGCACATAGTCTCAGCGGGATCCTGGCTTTCAGCGGTAATCTGGCTATCAGTATCTATCAATTAATTAAGTGATTGCTGCACCGGGAGTTGTAAGGTATTCTTGTAGTGCCGTCCGTGTCTGCTCCCCCAGTTTACTGGTGCTGCCATAGAGTACTCCCCTGTGGTTCATGTAGGTAGACTCCTGACGGTTCAGATCCAGCATCTGTCCATAGACATCACTGACTGCACCACCCGCTTCAGAAACAATACAGGCACTAGCCGCGAAATCCCACAGCCCGCCTCCCCCTTTACCGTATTTAGGGAGTTTGAAATACACCGCCGGGGAGTTTTCCACTACACCCAGGGCATTGAGTACTCCACCCCGTTTATTAATGATGGTGAATTCAGTATAACCCAGTTCATCTCCCAGTTCACAGAGGCGGGACATGACATCGGCAAAGCGGGACTCCTGTTCAAAACTCCTGTCCGTAAACACAGAAAAAGTCTGAGCTTGCGGGCAGACTGTCAGTCTATTATCGTTCCGAAACGCTCCCCCTCCCTTCACCGCCTGGTACAGGACCTGAGCCACCGGATCATAAACAACACCCAGTGTAGATACGCCAGTTCGGGATACCAGCGCAATGGAGACTGAATATCCGGCTATCCCTTCCGTAAAAGGAAGAGTACCGTCCAGAGGGTCCACGCACCAGAAGTAGTCTTTCTCCAGACGGCTTCGGTCATCGGTAGTTTCCTCGGTGAGCAGTGCCAGGTCATACTTTTCCAGGGTGGGTAGGAGATGTCTTAGTATGATATCCTGACTGTACAGATCCACCTGTGTCACCACCTGGGATGCAGCGCTCCCGTCTTGATTCTTTTGTGAGATAGATAGTGATGCTCTGTCGAATCCCTGAATAAATTGACCAGCCTCGAGAGCGGCTGTACAGGCTGTGAATAGTAGATCTTGTAGATCAGACTGAGTTAAAGTCATCCTTTGTCTCCGTTGAGGATATTTTCTACTACATTTCGCGTTAATCTCTCACTATACCCTCCCGGCTGCCAATACCCGGGGCTCCATCCCTGTAAAAACCGGTGAAAATCAGCCCAGGCTATAGGATAGAGATGTCTCCAGTCCTCCTCCAGTGAGTCCGCGATGTCTGATTTTTTGCGAAGGAGCAGCGCGTCCCTGAGGCTGTTAAAATAACTATCTAATAAACGGGTTTCCTGTTTTTCACATTCCGCTTCGCTGAGACAACTACTCAGAAAATAAGCCACATCTTTCATACCACAGCCCCGCCCTGTATACTGAAAATCCACCATGGCTACTTCCTTCCCGTCATGTGAAAAACAAAAATTTTCCAGTTTTGCATCTCCATGGACAAAGGTCTGATAGGGGCTCTGCCGCAGGAGCATATCCATTTTAGCCGCGGCTCTTTTCAGAGGTGAATTACCCAGGGCTTTCAGCTCATCCGGGCGGGTATCCAGGTGCCAATAGGTCCCGACTTTCCATAATCCTTCCGGATTTTCACCCAAAAATTCGGCATGGAAGTTGGCCAGCCAGCTTAGACCCAGCTCTATTAGTGCCCAGTCGATTCGTGAATGCCTGAGAGGATACCCGGCACTATCCAGGTCCTCCAGTACCATGACTACCTCATCCCCTACATGCTCCACATTTAAACAGCGTGGTATACGGCAGCTATTATCACAACGATGGGACCAGTTTTCATACCAGGCTGTCTCCACTTTGTAGGATCTGACCTTACGCTGATGACCCAGATCTGAATTCCACCCCTGAGGATGCCGGCCTGCTTTTGGCAGGGAGACATGCTTCACCACTACGGTACTGTAGTGGCCGCCCTCCAGTCCATACCGCAGGATGCTGCCGTAGCCGCTCCATAGTGCCTGGATTTTTTCAATTAATAAGCAGCTTTCAGCTCCGGTAGCTTTGAGAATAAATTTGTCCAGTTGGTGCTTTTCCATATCCGTTTGTGTTTCCATTTTTTTATGTGCATAGTTTGCCCTATTTGGCTGAATAAAGCAAAATCAAAATCGATAATTTGACTTATATTCCACTATCCATGTAATATCTCTCCACAATGCTGGTAAAAACAGAATGGTTCCAGCATTGAAGATTTGAATACCGGAGAATATCATGCCCAAACAGTCCCTAAAAGATTTTCTACTTCCCGCAAGATCGGGTTTAGGTTTTTTGTATTTTTCCTCCACAATCATTTTAATTCTGATCATAGGTATTAGTATTACTGAAATTATCTTACAGCAAAAGCTATATACCGATTTAGACCTTTTACAGCTATATGTACCTAATGCCAAAGTAAACCTGATGATAGCCGCCCCTTTCCTGCTCACGTCCATGATACTGACATCCCGGGGCAAACTGTCAGGTCTTCTGGCCTGGATAGGAGCTCTGCTGTTTATAGTGTACAGCTACTTGACCCTGCTGATACGATTACCTGTTAATTTTCTGTTTCTGCCCTATACTTTTCTGGTCGCTCTCAGCATTTATACTCTTATAAGTCTGTTTTCAAGTGTAGATCATCAGTCTGTCCAGAGCCAGCTTTCTTCCAAACTCCCGGCCAGGACTGCCACCATCATACTAATGGGATTGGCTCTGCTGGTGCTGGGGCGACAGGTTGGATTGGTTCTGCAAGCCCTGATAAATAATACCACCCCCACAGGTGCAGAGACAGCGGTATGGATAGCGGATAGTAACATCATGACTCCAGCCATGCTGATAAGTGGTGTGCTACTATGGAAGAAAAAGCCCCTGGCCTATAGCGCGGCTATCAGCATCCTGGGGGCTTATACTATGCTGTCCTTGGGCCTCATACCCCTGCTCTACTTTCAGGAGCCCTTTACGCAAAAATCCGTTCAGCCCGCAGACATTATAGTTCTAGGAGTTATGGCTCTGGTCTGCCTGATTCCTCTGTTCCCATTGCTAAGAAAATCACAGAAAACAAAGTAGAATATTACAAGAAAATCCCCCCGTAAAACCGAGGGGATTTTCTTGTATTTAGACTCAGTAATAATTAATCTTCGCGGGGAGTACTATCCTGGGAAGAGCTCAGTACCCGGGAGTCTTTCATGGGCAAATCACCCAGGATGATAGTAGGATTGATGCCGTCTTTGGATAAAATAACCTTGGAATTATCCCGCAGGGAATTTTCGGTAACTTCCAGTCTTTTCAGATCCTTGGCATTTCCCTTGAAATATTTTTCAGCGGCTTCATTGACCAGGCGGATCGCTTCCGCTTTACCTTCAGCTACTTTAATTGCGGCTTCTTTTTTCCCGTCTGCCAGCTGAATAGCGGCCAGTTTATCCTGTTCCGCGGCTTCATAGCGGCCGGTAGCCAGTAGTTTCATGGCACGACGTTCCTGTTCCGCGGTTTTCTGTTTATGCATCGCTTCCTTGATATCCGCGGGGGGATCGATCAGTTTGATCTCTACTTTGGTCACCTTGAGACCCCAGCCATCCGTCATCTGATCCAGAGACTGTTGCAGGTTCTGAGAGATACGTTCACGGGATACCAGACTTTCATCCAGGGTCAGATGGCCGAATTCCTGACGCAGATTGGTCTGAGCCAACTGGATCACGGCCACCTTCCAGTTATCGATATTGTAAAAGGTTTTCTGGATATCCACAGATTCCAGTCCGGGCCGGGCCCAGATCAGTCCGTCCACTTTTATTTCCACATTATCCTTGGTGATCACATCCTGAGGAGAAATGTCCATAGTATGTTCCCTGATATCCCGGATACGGGTCACATTGATGAGGGGAATCTGGACATGCAGGCCCGGCTCCACAAAGCGGCGGTATTTACCGAATGCCTCTACAATTCCTCTTTCATACTGTCTGACAATATAAAACATCCCGAACTTAATACGCATCTCTGCCTCCCACAATAATAATACCGATTGTAAAGATGATTTCCAATAAACACAAATGAATCAGTCATAAATATCATTGTATGGGGTTAAAGGTATAGCAGAGTACTTTTTTTCCATCCGCGGTCATGGACACATCCGTCAGAATCTCGGTATAGTCTATACCAGGCCGCTGACCCTGGGACTCCTGCGCTTGATCCTGACTTTCATCTTCTCCGCTATATCCATCCTCATCACTATAGTTATCATCATAACTATGATTCTGGTAGACATTATAAACTCCTGCGTCCCCCTGACTTTCCCGGCTGAACACCAGGAAATTCTTAATATACCGATATTTTTTCAACATCCAGTCTCTTCCTGATTTTTCCCAGATCGCAATCTTATCCGCGCCGCCTATTACTATCCGACTGCCCCGGATGTCTATGTCCATGGGGCCGGGCCAGTTCATATAGGGGTTAAAAGAATAGGGTGTATCACCGGTCAGGGGTAGAATGGAAACTATGTGATCCCAACCCGCACCCAGGACGTAACCCCGGGTGAAATTTATCATGAAATGAGTAGGATTATTATTAAGTATCTTTACAACACGTTTTTCATCAATCTGATAGATCAGCAGGCTATCATTGGTAGCACTGATGATTTGGGCCTGGCCGCTGGAAAGATCAAAACTGTAATAATACTCCCCGGGAAAGGAACTTTCCTCAATTGGAGATATGGAGTCACCATTCCGTGAATTCCAGGCTAATAAATGAAAATGGTTATTTACATGGTCTTCATAATTGCGGTTTTCTTTATACAAAATTTTACTATCCGGGGAAAAATGTAACTGGCTCCGAAAAGCTTCATCCGTGCTGTCTTCCATTTCCTTTTGCCATAAAATAGATGAAGATTTCAGGTCTATCACTCTTAGGGATGCATTCTGATTCCAGTCTTTTTCATAGAGCACAGCCGCCAGGTTTCCATCGGGAGAAATTTTAGCTGAAATCAGGATCACTCCTTCCTCTACAAAAACCAGGCTGGTAGAATCTTTTTCCACATCCCATAGGCCGACCCGTAAATCCTCAGCATTAAGCCGGATGGTGAACAGTACCAGTAACAAAATCACAGTACCTGTTATTCTACTCCGCATGACTCACTTCCCAAATATATTCATCCTGTAAAAGGATAGAGTGCTTATTTTATTTATCCATAATTGAAAATACAAGAAAATCATTCTAAATACCTATTTTATCCTCTAGTCCTGCAGTGTTTTGACACAATACAATACAGGATATACAATGAGTCAACTGCCATCCTGTAAACGGTCCCGGAAACACAGGGCAATCGCAGTCCGGGTACCAGGGGGTTCGATTCCCCTTTCGTCGTGGTTGGAAGCAGGCCTGAAAGGGCCATCGGCCGGGAAACGGACGGCGCCATATGGCGCGGCCCTCTTAAACCCTGCGTCAGCGAGGATACCGCGGTTCGCCGCTCAATCGACTGGCCCGTTTAAGAGGGCGTCTCAATCCCGGATTTTTAGGAGGAAAGGATGCTTAAAAAACGCTACCAGGTCTACCCCAACAACAAAGGTTACTATTTCCTGGACAACCGGTTGAAAAAAGTCCTGGAGCCGGGAGTTTACCGTCTGGGGGGCTGGTACCGAAAAGTCCTGCTGGTCAATGTCCCCTTTACTCCCCAGCTCCTGCGCATCCTCAATCAGGAAGTGTTGACTAAAGACGCTATCAGTCTGCGCTTTTCCTATATGATAGGTTATCAGGTGGGCGACGGGGAGAAATACCTGGCATCCTTTGATTTCGGACCCAGCCCGGACAGCTTCGGTCTGGAGGTCAATAACCAGCTCCACAGTCATTCCCAGGTAGTACTGCGCAATATCATCGCGCAATATCCCAGTGAAGAGATCAATCAGCACCGCGAGACCCTGTTCAGCGATGCCCGCGCGGCCCTGGAAAAAAGACTCGGTCCCCTGGGCCTCACAATCCGGGAAGTGGAACTCATCGACATCCAGTTTCCCAAGAATATCCAGGACATCTTTGCCCTCCGTCTGGAAGCCCAGGTCCGGGCCCAGTCCGAGCTGGAAAATGCCCGCACCCAGGTAGCCTCGGCTCGCGCTCTAAAGAATGCTGCCGAGCTCATGAAAGGTGACCAGGACATCCGCTTCCTGCAATGGCTGGATACTGTCCGTGAGATTTCCAAAAAGGGCAAGCATACCTTCATTCTGGGAGATGGTAAAAATCTCACCCTGGACGCTAAATGAACAAAACACCCCGCCTGGTATCTGACCGCCATACTTACCCCCCGCCCCGCATCCTGATCACAGACGCCGTGGACCAGGGTCGTATCAAAAATCATATCCCCGGTCTGGTTGAGCTGGATGTGACACTGGCTCGTAAAAAGATACGGGAATACCGTCGACGCACGGGACACAAACTCAGTCTTCTGGCCTGGCTTTTAAAAGTTATCGCGGACACCGTCAGCGAATTTCCCGCCCTCCAGGCATTTCGCCGGGGAAAACGTAGCATTGAAGTATTTAAAGAAGTGGATTTTTGCGTAATAGTAGAAAGAGAATACAGGGGCCAGACTATGCCCCTGACCTGGATGATCCGGTCCGCTCAGGATCTGACACTGGAAGAATTAGAAGACAGCCTGCGCCAATCCCGGGAAGTCCCTGTGAGCGGTAATGGTGTGTCTATTAATGAAACCGGCCCCTCCTGGAGAAACCGGCTCCTCTACGCCCTGCCCCGCTTCATCCGAAAATGGATCTGGAAACTGATCCTGTCCCACCCCAAGAGCGCGCGAGACTCTGTCGGTACCATCCACATCACTTCAGTGGGCATGATGGGCCAGGTCAACGGCTGGTTTATCCAGAGCACCATTCAGCCCCTGTCCTTCGGCTTCAATGCCATAAACCGTAAGCCCAAAGTAATAGGAAATAAAATTGAAATAAGAGAGATCCTGAATACCACGGTTCTGTTCGACCACGATGTACTGGACGGCTCTCCCATGGTACGTTTCATGTCGAGGCTATTCCGCCGGGTGGAAAGGGCGGAAGGGCTGGACTAGGCTTCCAGATTTTCCAGATATTCCAGGCTGGAAGTAAAATCCTCAACTTTGGATAATTCCAATACAATCGTCGCGTCAGGGGCATTCGCCCTGCACAGGGTTTCGATTTCCCGCCAGTCTATTTTACCCCGCCCCAGGGGCAGGTGCTCGTCTTTTTGCAGATGATTGTCGTGCCAGTGCAGGTGCGTGATAGTGCCTCTGAAGGTTTCAAACCACTCCCGAGCCGGTATCCGGCTGAAGGCGAAGATATGCCCCACGTCGATACAGACCCTCAATCGGGGATGGGGAATATCCAGGACCAGTGCCGCCAGCTGAGTGGTATCCAGCTCCCAGGTGTTTTCCAGACAGATCTCCAGGGGGGAGTTGTCGGCCGTCTCCAGCCAGAAGTCCCGCGCGGTCCGGAGGTTTTTCTCCACCAGGCTACCCACATTTACCATAGGCAGCAGCGAGGTGTGGAATACAATGCGCCGGCAGTACAGCTCCGCCGCAATTTCGATAGCCCGCCTGATCTTATCCCGGGCTAATGCGCGGATGGCGGCGTCTTCACTCTGGGGATTGATGTCCCAGAAAGGGCCGTGCAGAGTGCGTGTGATATCCGTGGGCAGATTGTCCCTGAACAGCCTGACAAGCTCGCGGGCGGTGGTGGGATCAGAGAGGGCCGGTTCTTTGCAGAATTCGCCTATCTCCACTCCCCGGCCGGTGGACTCATAGATACCCAGGTAGCTATCCAGCTGGTCGGCATACAGTTTATACAGAAAATCCGTGTTTTCCAGATTCACTGCTGATTATTTTATATAGGAGCAGCAGTAATCGGTCACAGTTTTGATCTTGAGGTCGAAGCTGGAATTGGCCGGAACTTCGAAGGTCTGTCCGCCCTTAATGGACTGCCACTGGGAAGAACCGGGGAGCTTGATATCCAGTTCGCCTGCCAGGATCTCCATGATTTCCTTGTCGCCGGTACCGAAGGTATAGTCGCCGGGCATCATGATACCCAGTGTCTTTTTGCTGCCGTCAGCGAACAGTACGGTGCGGCTTGTGACCTTACCGTCATAATATATGTTGGCTTCTTTAACTACAGTGACTTTATCAAACTGGGACATGATTGACTCCTTGGGGATTTTTGTGGAATATTATAGCCTGCTTTCACGTACGCTGCAATTTTCGGGTGATGATTAGAGGATTAGTGTGATAAATGAATGCTGCAAATTTATTCCTTGACTATAGAGTAGACCTTGCAATCCCGTGGGACATTCGAAATATTGGGGTGCCGGATGAACTTCCTGAAAACCCCTTCGTAGCTCAGGCCCAGCTTTTCCATAACCTTTCCGGATGCCATGTTATCTACATCGTGATAGGCCCATACCCGGTAGATCTCCGGTTTGGCCAGGATCCAGTCCAGCACCGGACGCATCGCTTCAGTCATTATTCCCTTATTCCAATAAGGTTTAGCCAGCGCATAGCCGAATACAGCCTTAAAATCTTCGATCTCAAAGTCCAGCATCCCTATCACATGACCGGACGACTTTAGTTCGATCACAAACGGGAAGTAAGTCCCCTTCTCCATTTTTTCAAGGCATAGTTCAATGTATACCTGGGTGTCCATTTCACTTTTATTGGGAGTCCAGGTCAAATAGCGGGTGACATCTTGATCCTGGGCATAGGATTGAAAAATATCCGGTACATCACTGAATTCCGGGGGACGGATGGTGAGACGATCTGTGTTAAATTCCGGCATTTTTATTTCTCCATGAATATATGTACCTAATGAATCATGACCATCTCTTAAATGATAATAATTTCCCTGAACCAAAAAGACTGATGTAAAGATATCAGATGATTTCTTTATCAGAGAGCATGGGATAATGTTTTTTGTTATAAGTCCAGATGTTCATCCCAGTTAGCCTACATGCGTCTGCGATCATGGCATCACTCAGTGTAACATTATGTGTTTTACTATATTGCCTTAAGTACTTACCGGCTAATATTCCCGTTTCGATCGTCAAGTCTATAGTGTATAATTTTTTTAAAAGCAATCCGGTTTCTATTTCTTCCTCTGACCGCATACCTGAATAAATTTCCGCCGACTGAATGGGAGTTATACAAAGTATTCCTTCATGAGAATAGGCATATTGCTCAAAACTCTTGATCTCATTTTCTCTACCCCTCAAAATCCAAATAATGACATCGGTATCAAGCATCAACATCCCGGTCTCTCCTCAACCTGCGGATATAATCCTCCACATCACCGCTTTCATTTTTTCGTATTCCGGCGGATTTTTTCATGGTCTGTATTAAATCCTCAATATTATGACTGATATTTTTACGGATATTATTCCTTATAAGTTCAGACACGCTTTTATGCTCCAAAATGCTTTCATTATCCAGATAACTAACTATCTCTTCATCCAGGTATATTTGTTTTCTAACCATATTGATCTCCTGGTGTATATATACACCAGTATATCATAACTCCCTGGGAAATCAAATTTGTGTATAGTAATCACGCTTAATCAATCTTCATCTTGCCGATGGTCTTCCCGATGATGGTGAGGGACTCCTGGGAATCCGCTCCTATGGTAAAAGGTTCATAATTCCGGTTACGGGAGATGATTTTAAGACTACCGTCAGGCAGGAAGTGCAAAGTCTTGAGCATCACGTTATTATTCACCCTCAGGATGTAATCCCGGTCTCCGGCGCGCTGTCCATCCATCTGGAAGAACACCACATCACCATTGCGGTACTCCGGCTCCATGGAGTCGCCCGATACCCGGATGCCCCGGATTTTATCGGCCGGATAGGAACGCAGGTCTTCGCGACGCACCGGGATGGTCTCCAGCACTTCCGGCTCTCCCAGGGCGTTTTCCAGTCCCAGACCAGCGGATGCCTGCACGTCATACAGGGGGACTTTGACCACATCCCCCGCGTCCTCTTCCTGAAACATGGGCGCGGTACCCAGAAGCAGCCAGTGGAGATTGACGCCCGTGACCTCAAAGATTTTCATCAGCACTTCATTCTTAATCTCATAGCGCTCCTGCTCATAATGGGACAGCATGGGCAGGCTGACCCCTATGGCTTTGGCAAACTCGTCCTGGGTCTTATACCCCAGGTGCTGCCGTAGTTCCCTTAATCGTACGCCTATCCCTGTCTTGTGTTCCAATTTCCCCTCCTTCCAGTCAGTTATTATACACCAGCATCCCCCCGGCGGACTGATGTTGACTGGCCATCTCGGTCTTCTGCGGCCGGCGTGCGTCCAGGTCCTTTTTGTGGGCCAGGATATAACCGCCGCAGAAACACAGCTCGGCATACACCAGAATCGCTACCACAGCAGCCTTACGCCGGGTACGGATATTCTTCTTTTGTCTGTTTTTCTTCTGTACCAGTTTCCTTTCGTTAAGCATAAAAATAACCTCCTGAAGATTTGACATAATATCGTTATGCTATAATAATTATACATATGCGATATTTATCGGCAGGTTATTCTCAGAACATTATCGCATAGCTATAATTTTTTGTCAAAAAAAGGAGGAAATATATGGCAGTCAAAGAACAGAGGCAGGGTGTGGTGGCGTCAAAATTTCCCAGCGCGGCTAAAGACTACCGGGAACAGACTCTCGATCCCCTGCGGGTGATCCGGGACCTGGAGCTGCATCTGGAAGAATTCCAGATCAAGGACAATTTTATGATAGACAGCGGTTTCACCGAGGATGACAGGATATTTTATCAGACCCGCTACCCGCACTCCGGAGAGCTGGTAGTAGCCCAGGGCCCGGGCTTCACCCGTCTGTTCCGCTACACCGAAGAGCCGCGCGGTGCCAGCCTCCGGGAAGAATGCCCCCATGGACTGACCCTGCCCCTGGATGCCGACATGCGTATCCTGGGAGTGGCACGGGCCGGCATCCATTTTTTCGAGTCCGGCCCTGCCCTGCGCTCCCGTTCCGCCTGGCATTTTCTATCCGGACTATCCCCCTACCTCTACCCTCTCCGGGTCAGCGGCGAGGGTATGCACCTGTCTCACATCCACCACAACGACATTCTATACTACCGCTTCCTGCATCCCGGAGAGATCCCCGCCAACGGCAGCGTGGTGGTAGCCGGGTATAAGAAATTCCTGTTTCTACGCCGTCTCATCTGGTCCGGAGGCAGGCCGGTCCTGATCGATGACCAGGAGGACAGTGAAGAAATGCCTATCAAAAAAGGCGTGACCATCGAAGGTATGGCCCGGCTGGTGGTACGCCTGCTGTGATACACTGGGATGACCTCAGGAGCCCCACCCTCTACGCCCTGGTAGACGCCAATAAATTCTACGTATCCTGTGAACGCGCCTTTCGTCCCCACCTGCGGGGGGTCCCGGTGGTAGTGATGTCCAACAATGACGGCTGCGCTATTGCCGTGAGCCCTGAGGCCAAAGCCCTGGGCTTCACACTGGGTACTCCTATGTACCAGTCCCAGCATCTGGTGCGCCGCCATCACGTTGAGATCTTTTCCAGCAACTACACTCTCTACGACCAGCTGTCCACCCGGATGATGAATATCCTGCGGGAGAATTGTCCCTGGGTGGAGGAATACTCCATCGATGAGGCCTTCCTGCTGCTCAAGGGAATGCCCCCTTCCCAGGCCCGGGACTACGGCCTGTTCCTCAAACAGGAGGTCTGGGGCCGTATCCACATCCCGGTATCCGTGGGCATCGCTCCCACCAAGACCCTGTCCAAGATTGCCCACGAAGTAGCCAAGAAGCACGCTCAACTGGAGGGTGTGTTCGTGATGCACGACCCCCGGCATATCGACTATATATTGTCGCACTTTCCGGTAGAAGACATCTGGAATATAGGAGGGCGTAAGGCCATCCAGTGCCGCAAGGCCGGTATCCGTACCGCCTTTGACCTCAAAGGCGCCGACCTGGAGTGGGCCCGCAAACGCTTAGGCGGCAAAGTCGGCCAGGGCATAGTCCTGGAGCTGCGCGGTATCCCCTGCATCCAGTTTGAAGAGACCCAGGGCCCCCGTCAACTCATCATCAGCGGCCGCTCCTTCAACCACCGCGTCACCCGTCTGGAAGACCTGCAGGAAGCCATCTCCGAGTACACCACCATAGCCATCCGCAAGCTCAGAGAGCAGAACTCCTTTGCCCGGACCGTGGGGGTATTCCTGCAGACTGACCAGTTCAATTCATACGAGCCCCAGTTCAATATGGGGCATCACACCCGCCTGCCCCGCCCCAGCGCCTACACTCCTCTCCTGATCAAGACCGCCCTGGCCCTCCTGGACCATCTCTACCTCCGCTCCCGGGAACGCATCCTGTCTCAGGAGCTGAGCAGCCGCCTGCCCCAGGGCTTCCGCTTTGTACGGGCCAATGTGGAATTGGGAGAGATCAGCGGGCCGGACTACCAGATGGAGCTGTTTATTCCCCAGGCGGAGTATCAAAAGCAGGATAAAGAAATGCGGTTTATGAAAGCGCTGGACGAGATACGATTGCGCTATGGGGAAGATGTTATCCGACTGGCCTCCCAGGGACTCAGCCAGGGCTGGACCATGAAGCGGGATTACCTGTCAGAAGGTATCAGCGACCTGGACGATCTAACCACCGTCATCACCGGGCACGTTCTGTCAGACCTGGACCATGATAGCTCGAAGGATGTTTGACCGTAGGCC
Source organism: uncultured Brevinematales bacterium (assembly GCA_964428015.1). Taxonomy (GTDB): domain Bacteria; phylum Spirochaetota; class Brevinematia; order Brevinematales; family CAYRWR01; genus CAYRWR01. The sequence continues at coordinate 114,068 of CAYRWR010000001.1, forward strand.
AGGCCTCCACCCAGTCATCAGGGCAGGCGGTCAGCATAGACTGGAGAGTGGGAACCAGACGGGACGGCTCCACCCCGGGGTCCAGCCAGCGTCGGGCCTGCTCCCGGTCCAGGATCACCGGCATGCGGTCATGGATAGTCTCGAGATAGGGATTAGGGGCAGTAGTAATGATAGTATAACTGGTCAAGGCTTCCCCCTGAGGAGGCTGCCAGGTCTCCCACAGCCCGGCGAACAGGAAAAGAGAATCGCCCCGGGGCCGGATAAAGAAGCGGGTCTTACCCCCCGGATCATCCCGCCATTCGTAGTAACCGCCGGCCGGTACCAGGCAGCGCCGGGCCCGGAAAGCGGATTTGAAGCTGGGTTTATCGGCCACTGTCTCCGACCGGGCATTATGGGTAGGAAATTTAAGCTTGCTGTCTTTAGCCCAGGAGGGTATGAGTCCCCAGCGGGCCAGGTCCATCACCAGCCCTGAAGACTCCAGTCGAAGTATAGGCCCCTGCTGAGTGGGCGAAAAGTCATAGTTTTCCTCCACCGACTGCCAGTCAGCACGGGTCAGAGGCAGGAGGTCATGGAAGTCGTAATACAAGCGCTCAAACTCCGCCGGGATGATATACCTACCGCACATACCGGTCTCCTGTAAAATTATTATTCTTCTATAACATTATAACAGGATACCGCTATGTTCAACTTTTGGTTATTGATTTTTCTACATAACAAAATTCAATATCCGGTCCAGCACCCGGTACTGTAGGGCTTCAGAAATGTATTCATCTCGGATACTCTCATCACCCGCCAAGTCCGCGATGGTACGGGCGATCTTTAGAATTTTATCATAGGTCCGGATAGACAGCATGAATTTTTCCATGGCCAGTCTCAACAGGGCCTCCCCGGTTTTACTGAGGATACAGTACTGCTCCACCATGCGGTGAGTCATCTCAGCATTGTTGTACACGCCACTGCCCGCGTAACGTTTCAGCTGTATCCGCCGGGCTGACTCCACTCTGTCCCTAATGGTACGGCTATCCTCTCCGGCAGGTTGGTTTTTGAGACGGTCATAGTTCATACGGGAGACCTGCACCTGGATATCCATCCTGTCCAGCAAGGGGCCGGAGAGTTTTGTGAGTACTTTCTGCATATCTTCCACAGCCCACTGATCCAGGTCCACGTTTTTATTGGACGGATTCATGGCCGCTACCAGCATAAACCGGGCGGGAAAATCCACTGTCCCCTCTGCTCTGGATATGGTGACTCTGCGGTCCTCCATGGGCTGACGCAATACCTGCAGCACATTGGACTTGAACTGCTGGAATTCATCCAGAAACAGTACTCCGTTATGGGCCAGACTGACTTCACCAGGACGGGGCATCCTGCCGCCTCCAATAATAGAAACATCACTGGCAGTATGGTGAGGATTGCGGAAGGGCCTGGCCTGGATCAGCGGCGTACGGGCATCCGTCATACCCGCCACAGAATAGATCATAGTAGTCTCCAGAGACTCCTCTACACTCATGTCCGGCAGAATAGTGGAAATCCGCTTGGCCAGCATCGTCTTACCGGTGCCGGGAGGTCCCACCATCAGCACATTATGCCCGCCTGCTGCGGCTATCTCGATGGCTCTCTTGGCCCCTTCCTGCCCCCGGATATCCTGCATATCTACATTTTTCTTTCCTTCCGGCAGGGCCTGCACCGCTGCGGGAGGTTGTACAAACGGTAGAATACCCTGGAAATATTCCATAGCTTCACTCAGACTGGAAAGCGGGATAATCTCCAACCCTTCCACAACTGACACCTCGCTGTAATTTTCCGCCGGGCAAGCCAGACGCTTGAAATTCAAGTCCCGGACTTTCAGGGCTATAGGCAAAGCCCCTGGTACGGGTCTCAACTTTCCGTCCAGGGATAATTCCCCCACAATGATGCAATCTTCCAGAGAAGTCATGTCGTATTGTTCATTCAGTATAGCCAGAGCAATAGGCAGATCAAATAAAGTCCCGACTTTTTTCTGTCCGGCAGGTGCCAGATTTACCACTATTTTTTTCCCCGGAAAATGAAAGCCTGAATTCTCAATAGCTGATTCCACCCTTTTTACAGATTCTTTTACTGCCACCCCGGCCATACCCACTATCTCAAAGGATTTTACCTTTGTTACAATATCTACCTCAATCTCAATCTTCATTGTCTCCATTCCATAAAAAGTAGCCGAATATAGTCTGGTCATACACACCTCTATCTTTATTTTCTTTATACCTTAATCAGATTAATTTGTTATTTATTGTTAGTTATTTATGTTTTTATTGTTATTATATACAATACTAGTTTTACACTATTTGCCATATTACGTTTATATAAAGCATGCCCGGGCTGTTTATAGTCAGATTTGAAATAATTTTTGTTCTAGTCTTGACTTATCCCATGCGCATGTTACAATGAATAAGATGAAAAAAAACCGGAGGAAATAATGAAGTACGAGATAAAAGATTACAAGGGTAAAGCCCTCCTGATTATAAAAGAAAATCTGGTTACAGACCCGGCAGCCCGGGAATTCAAGGAAGTGCTGACTACTCTTATTGATGAAGGTAAAAAAGAAATCATTATTGATTTCTACGAAGTAGCCTTTATCGGCAGCAGCGGTATCGGTAAACTCCTCCTGGCTTATAAAAGACTGGATGATCTGGGCGGCAACATCTTTATAGTGGGTCTGAATAAGGATATCAAGGAACTGTTTATTACCTTCCGTCTGAATGAATTCTTCCCCATATACGACAATATAGACGAAATAGAATAAGCTCCAGGGCGGCTTAAAGGCCGCCTTTTTCTTTATATTGTCAATCAAGGATTACTATGGTATTGCAGTGGGTACTGAGTCTTTCAGCAATAGTTATCGCTTTTTTAATAGGGACATGGATACAACAAAGAATCCACCGAAAACAGGGTCGAGGATTTATTGATTTTTTTAGAAATAAATCCGATTTCCATTCCAGTTTCACTTCCATACTCAATACTGACCATCTACTCAACCAAATAATTTCCTCCATAAATCTCCACCCGGGCATTTCCCATATTTCACTCATTAAACTGCATGCCGGTGAAAAAACAGAAATTCTAAGCAGCAGTACGGTCAGTGATCCCACTATAGTAGAACTTCTGGACAAGCTGGTTTCCTATCAGGATTCCGATTCTGTTCATCTGGAACCAGGAAGCCCTCTTTTTCATTTACTGCCTGATACAGTGACACACAACCAGGACCTGCATTGCCAGCTGCTTTCTTTACCGGTATTGCCCCTGCAAATGACCTATGCCCTGGCAGTTTTCTACCAGCCTAATCAATGGAACAAAGAGAGCCTGCAGTTCCTGAAGTCTTTTCAATTTCAATTGCAACTGATTTTGTATTACAAAGATTTCACTCAGCGTTACCGTGAAAACTATGAATTACTGGACAACGTCTTTTTCAGAGGCCCCTTACCCATGAGTATCAGCGATTCTGCGGGCCAGTTAATAAAAAGCAATTCCAAATTTAAAGTCATGTTTGATCCGGCTATCCAGAATATCACTGAACTCATCGCACCGGAACAGCTGGATGAAATCTTCCGCGGTAATTCCGTGGAGACAGACTTGAATTACAATCAAAAGTTCCTCAAGATCCAGGGGTTTCCTGTCTACTCTGACCGGGGAGATGTGACCGGTGGGGTATTTATCATCATTGATGAATCCATACAATACCTGCTCTACCGCAAACTGGAGATATCTGAGAAACGCTACCGTAAGCTGATCAAAAAATTGCCGGTCGGTCTGGCCATTTTAAATAAAGATGCCAGAATATTTTTTGTTAATGACAATTTTATGTTCAGCCTGGGATTAGCCAATCTCACCCAGCTGCAGGGCAGACACCTCCAGGAGTTCTTTGATTTTGAAGATGAAGATATTGAAGAGATCCTCTCTGAGACGGACAAAGTGGAAAGCCAGTATTATAAGTTCAATTCCAAGCAGGAATTCGGCAATCGTATTTTTTCCGTCAACCTCCGTAAAGTCGAACTGGGTGAAGAAGACCTGATCGAAGCTGTCTTCCAGGATATCTCACTGGAAAATGCGCTGTACAGCCAGCTGGATGAAAAGACCAAACTGCTGGAAGAGGAACTGAATACCGCCAAAGTCGTACAGGAACATATTCTGGCTATTCCACCTATCTACACTCCCGGTATCAGATTCCACACTCTCTACAAACCGTCCTACCAGCTGGGGGGAGACTTTTTTGATATCATCCCTATAGATGAAAGCCATCTGGGTGTCATTATAGCCGATGTGGCGGGTCATGGTGTCTCCGCTTCTTTAATCACCGCTATGCTTAAAATTCTGGTGGAATTTGCCCCCAAAGACCCCCACAAATTGACTGAAATGATGAGTTATCTCAATACCGGTTTATTGAAAATCATCCCAGAAGACAGCTATCTGACCATGTTTTACGGTATCATCGATACTGTACAGTATAAGATGCAGTATATCAACTGCGGCCACCCCTTCCCCCTGGTTTATGATGACAAAAAGGAAGAAGTCATTATACTCAAAGGTATGGGTTTCCCTTTGGGTAGTCTGCAAAATCTTTCTTTTGAGGACCTGATACAAAAAGTAGATTTGCCTTCGGACGGCAAGATCCTGCTCTACACCGATGGTATCATGAATTTTAAAAAAGGCAATAACACCATCAATTTTGAAAATATGCAGAATGTATTCAGTAAATGTGCCGGTATGCGCACTAGAGAAATCCTGGATAATATCTATATCAATGTGGTGAAAAATGCCACTACCTTCTCAGAAGATGATATTTCCATGCTGCTGCTGATTTTTAACCGCAAGATTGCTTTTAAAAACTATCTATCTATTCCCTCCAATGTCCTGGAGATAGACCTGGCCATAGTAAAGATCCTGAGCGCTATCAGCCAGAAAATCCCCCTGGGGGAAGAAGATCAGTGGAAGCTCTATACCGCGCTTTATGAAGCCATGATCAATGCGGTAGAACATGGCAACAAATTTAACGTCCAGAAACGGGTCACAATAATCTACCGTATATTTGCCACCAATTGGCTGGCCTTTAAAATCAGAGATGACGGCCCTGGTTTTAAACCGAACTCTATTCCTGATCCTCTGGCCCAGGAAAATCTATTGAAACCTTCCGGACGGGGACTGTTTATGATCTTCAAAATGATGAAAAAAGTCCGCTATAACACCAGCGGAAATGAAATCACCATGTATATGCAAGTCAGCGGAAACTAAATGGACATCCTTCATCAACCAATACTCCTCACTGAAATCCTGGAATCTTTTAAAATCCAACCCAAAAGTAATATCGCAGATGTCACCTGCGGTGAAGGCGGACATTCTCTGGCATTTGCACGTCTTAATCCCCAGGGGACTCTAATCTGTTTGGACAGAAATACCGATATACTGGAAGTAGCCCGGGAAAGACTAAAAGATTTTTCTCAGGTACGCTTTGTAAATGACACTTTCGATCACCTTGACCGGGTTCGTCAAAACCTGGGATTACCCCTGCTGGATGGAATACTGGCTGACCTGGGTATTTCCATGTTTCACTTGAAGAACCGGGGTCTGGGTTTTAGTTTTGAAGATGCTGAATCCCTGGATATGAATCTGGACGGAAAGGGGACAACAGCTAAAGATGTAGTAAACCATTTTAAAGAAGATGTGATTGCCGATATCCTATACAAGTACGGTGAAGAGTATGAGTCCCGCCGTATTGCCAGGGCTATTGTACAGAACAGGCCTATTGAGACCAGCAAAGAATTAGCCAATATTATTACCCGGGCAAAAAAACAGTCCAGGGGAAGGATTCATGCGGCGACCAAATCGTTTCAGGCCCTGAGGATATATGTTAACAGGGAGTGGGAACTACTGGAAAGTTTTCTTCCTTTGGCTGTAGACCAGTTAAGACCTGGAGGCAAGCTGGCGGTGATCACTTTTCATAGCCTGGAAGACCGCATTGTCAAATGGCGCTTCCGTGAAATGGCTGAACAGGAGCTGGGCACAATCATCACTAAAAAGCCCCTGATTGCCGGGGAGGATGAGCTGCAGCACAACCCAGCCTCCCGTAGTGCTAAACTGAGAATATTTGAAAAAAGGATGTAGTGTGAAAAGCAGCCGATTTCTCTTTTTTGTCATGATCAGCCTGGGTTTTGCCTTTCTCATCACACAGCAGAGAATGGAATCCCGTCAATATGACATCCAGATCAGTCAGTTGAACAAAGACATAGAAAACATCAATTCACAGAAAAGAGACATCCATTTCCAGATACAGCAGCAAAAACAACGTCTGACTTTAAATTCCACCCAGGATGTAGGGTTACCTATTTCCATGAATGATATTGTGCCTGTACAACTGGAAGAATCCCCCGGTATGCTGGCTCTGGCCCCTACCAATAATTCTCCGGTTGATCAGGTACTGACCAAACTGTTTATCTGGTCTCGTCAGAACAAACTTCAATAAAATCCTCCAGCTAAAAATCACCTTGTCATTCTTTCCCCATTTCAGTATATTTTGGGGGTAACCGTTTACAATCCGCATCTGAGCATTCCTGTTTATTTCTTGTTTTGATGTAGTGTTGTCCTTCGGAAAAATCACTGGAGTAAATCATGTTGACAAAAGATATAGTTCTCAACGCCCTGAAAGTAATAGAAGATCCCGATCTGCACCGGGATATAGTCAGTCTGGGTTTCATCAAAGATCTGAACATCGAAGAAGAAAAGGTCTCTCTGTCCATTGAACTGACCACTCCTGCCTGTCCTATCAAAGACAGATTTAAATCTACAGCGGAACAGATACTACTGGGACTGCCCGGCATCAAACAGGCTGTAGTGACAATGACCAGCCGCCCTGCTCCTGTACGCCAGGCAGTGGAGAGTAGTCTATCCGGGGTTAAAAATATCATCGCTGTAGCCAGTTGTAAAGGCGGAGTGGGAAAATCTACCGTGGCTGCCAACCTGGCCGCGGAATTATCCCGCCGCGGACATGCAGTGGGGCTTCTGGACACGGACATCTTCGGGCCTTCTCTGCCTACTTTATTCCATCTGCACAATTCACCGGTAACCCAGCAGAAAAACGGGTGGATTGATCCCGTAGAACACAATGGTCTGAAACTGATGAGCTTCGGCTTTCTATTTCCTGACCAGCCGGTGGTGATGCGTGGACCTATGGTATCAGGATACATTCAGCAGATACTGCATACCGTTAACTGGGGTGAACTGGACTTTCTGGTGTTGGACCTGCCTCCCGGCACGGGTGATATCCAGCTCACCATAACCCAATCTGTTAAAATCACCGGTGCTGTTATTGTGACTACCCCTCAATCACTAGCTATTGCCGATGTCGCGCGCGGTATCCAGATGTTTGAAAAAGTCGATGTCCCCATGCTGGGTGTAGTGGAAAACATGGCATATTTTATCTGTGGAAACTGCAGCACTCGTCACCACTTATTTGGAGACGGTACCAGGCCTCCATTTGAAGATCGCTTTGGCTTGCCTACTCTGGCTGAACTGCCTATTGAGTCTATACTGACTGAAGGGCTGGCTTCCTACCAGGGTCACCCGGATATTACAGCCATGACAGACCAGGTAGCTATGGCCCTGGGCAGACGCACCGCCGGCGGGGATGCCGTGCCTGTGGTAGAAAAATCAGGTCATAATATCCTTATACATTGGACAGACGGCAGTGAATCTGTAGTAGCAGCCCGGGAAGTCAGAGCCGCCTGCCAATGCGCAAATTGTGTGGATGAGTACAGCGGCGCTCCCCTTCTGGATCCTGCTTCTATTCCTCAGGATCTGGAAGCTCTGGAGATCACACCCATCGGACATTACGCGGTTTCAATAAAATGGTCAGATGGCCATGAATCAGGAATTTATTCCTGGAAAATGCTGGAAAAAACTGCGGGGAAGTAACAAATTCTGTCTTCATGAAACAGAGATTCTGCCTGTTTCAAATTTGATCTGATTCCTTGAATTAATGCTGAAACCGGTATATAGTTATCTATACAGTTGCCGGGGAGGTCTCATGAAATATTTTGTGCTTTTTATACTGTTTTTATTGTCATTTTCTTCCGGTTTCTCTTATGTCTTTTTAAATTCAGTACCCAGCGGTGCTGACGTGATGATGAATAATAAAAAAATCGGCACTACTCCCCTGCTGATCAAAGAAGACATCACAGGTAAGCAGAGCTTTGTCTTCAAAAAAGAAGGTTACCATACATCTACTCTTACCTCCACACTCAGCAGCAAAATAACCAACCTGTATTCCATTCTGACACCGGATACTTTCTCCCTGTACTTTCCGGACAAAACCAGTGTAGTAATTAATAGCCAGAATTTTGATAACGAAGAAATTCGTAATATACCTTCAGGTTATTATCACTTTATGACAGATAAAGACAGCATTAAAATGGATCGTATTAACCCTAATAGAAAGTACCTGATCTTTAGTCTTATCATGACCGGGATTGGGCTTACCACCGGGATTGTGGCACATTATGTGGGAAATAATGCGTATACTGCTTATACCAACAATACTGATCCCTCGCAGGTATTTTCACTTCTGGAAAATTCAAAATTTTTGGACATCCTGAGTTGGAGCGGATACGGATTGGCTGGTCTGGGAGGAGGTTTTTCCATTTATTTTGGTGTGGATGCTTTAATCTACAAAAAAAAGAATCAGACTATCAAAATCGATAGTCAGAAACAAAGTAAAGATAATGTCCTCTATAACCAGGCGCTGGATTACCTGAGTCAGGGAAATATAGACCAGGCTAAAGATAGTTTCACCCAGGTGATCACCCGTTATCCGGAGAGCAAGTACCTTCCGGTCAGTCTTCTGCGCCGGGCTTCTATTTTGAACAAACAGCAGCAATATTCCTCAGCCATAAAAGACCTGGAAACTATTAGGGATAAATACCCCATCTATGAAATTTATGAGATAGCTGTCAAATCCCTGGCGGATAGCTACTTCCAGAATAAAATTTATGATGAAGCTATCCGAAACTATCAGGAAATCAAAGGACTTCATGAAAATTATTCTGAACAGGAAATCGATTTCTTGATCCTCAAATGTAAAACGGAACAGACCCTGGAACAAAAAAGTGATGCATCTTCCCTGCGCTCGGAACTGCAGAAATTCCTTACAAGCCCCAATTTGGCTGAAGACCTTCGCTCCCAGGCTCAAGCCCTGTTGGACCGCCTTCCGTAATAATAGTAAAACTTCGCTTGACATTTCCCTTTTAACATATTATACTATTATAATATGTTAAAAATCAAAGGGGATATTCCATGGCAGAACTGTCCAAACAGATCGAACAAAGCGCGGCCATGCTCAAAGCTCTGTCTCATCCGGTACGTCTTCTGATCGTAAAAAATCTCATGACACATCAATGTAATGTCAGTAATCTGGAAAAAATGGCCGGTTTATCCCAGTCCGGTGTCTCCCAGCATCTCCGGATTTTGAGACTTTCCGGGATCATTGAACCGGAAAGAGTGGGTAAAGAAATCTGTTATAAAATAGTTGATCCTATGATTGAAAAGATCATCAAGACTCTGGGTATCTGACGTCACCGCAGTATCCCTGTCGAATTTTTGTCAAAATTCTTGACGGTACATGATAAGGTTGAGTATATTTCTCTCAGTATTCTATTCTGACTAAAAATAATATATTAAATAGGAGATGTGAAGATGGCTAAGGATTTACTTTTTTCCAGTGACGCCCACAGTAAGGTTTTAGCCGGTGTGGAAAAGCTCGCTAAGGCAGTGGGAGCTACATTGGGGCCCCGTGGTCGTAACGTAGTCATTGACAAGAAATTCGGTGCACCCACCATCACCAAAGATGGTGTAACCGTGGCCAAAGAGATTGAACTCGAGGACCGCTTTGAAAACATGGGAGCCCAGCTGGTCAAAGAAGTGGCTACCAAGACCAATGATGTTGCCGGTGATGGTACTACTACTGCTACCGTTCTGGCCCATGCCATTATCAAAGAAGGCTTTAAAAATGTTACAGCCGGTGCCAACCCCACCCTTATCAAACGTGGGATCGACAAAGCTGTAGCTGTAGTAGTGGAAGAAATCAAGAAGAATGCTAAACCGGTAAACAACCGTGATTCTATCCGCGACGTAGCTACCATATCCGCCAATAATGACCGTGAAATCGGTGAATTTATCGCTGACGCCATGGACAAAGTCGGAAAAGACGGAGTCATCACCGTGGAAGAATCCAAGTCTCTGGATACTTTTATCGATGTTGTGGAAGGTATGCAGTTTGACCGCGGTTATCTGTCTGCTTATATGGTCACCAATACTGAAAACATGACTGCCGAAATGGAAAACCCCTTCATCCTGTTGTATGATAAGAAAATCGGCTCTCTCAAAGAAATCGTACCCCTGCTGGAAAAAATCGCCCAGAGCGGCAAACCCTTGCTCATTATCGCTGAAGATATCGAAGGCGAGGCCCTGGCTACCCTTATTGTCAATAAACTGCGCGGTACTCTGAATGCTGTAGCTGTTAAGGCCCCTGCATTCGGCGACAGAAGAAAAGCTATGCTGGAAGATATCGCCGTACTGACCGGTGCCACCGTTATCAGTGAAGAAAAAGGTATGAAGATCGAAACAGCTGACGTTTCTTATCTGGGAAGCGCCAAACGCATCAAAGTGGACAAGGAAAATACTGTGATCGTAGACGGTGCCGGCAGTTCCGCTGACATCAAAGCCCGCATTGCCCAGATCAAAGCTCAGGTAGCTGAAACCACTTCTGATTATGACCGTGAAAAGCTCCAGGAACGCCTGGCTAAGCTTTCCGGCGGTGTGGCTGTCATCAAAGTCGGTGCTGCTACTGAAGTAGAACTCAAAGAAAAGAAAGCCCGTGTAGAAGATGCTCTGTCTGCTACCAAAGCAGCCGTAGAAGAAGGTATCGTACCTGGAGGCGGTCTGGCTAACCTCAAGGCTCAGTATAAACTGGACGCCATCAAAGGCAACAGCCCCGATGAACAGGTAGGTATTGATATTGTACGCAACGCACTGGAAGCACCTATGCGTCTCATTGCTGAAAATGCCGGTATCGACGGCAGCGTGATCGTCTACAAAGCTAAAGAAGCCAAAGAAGGCCAGGGATATAACGCTCTGACCGGTGAATGGGTAGACATGGTCAAGGCCGGAATCATAGACCCTGCCAAGGTAGAACGCACTGCTCTTCAGAATGCTGCTTCAATCGCGGGACTCCTGCTCATCACTGAAGTATTGATCACCGATAAGCCTGAAAAAGCATCTGCTGCTCCTGCTCCCGGAATGGACGGCATGGGTGGTATGGGCGGAATGGGTGGAATGTACTAAACCACTGTAAATTTTATATTAAAAGAGCTGTCTCAGGTGAGACAGCTCTTTTTTTAGTTTTTCTTATTATAATACTGGTCCAGCCCCTGGGCTATGACCAAGGCGATATCCGGCTCTACGAAATTAAAAGTACCCGTAGAAATGAAAGTAGCACCAGCCATAATAAACTCCAGTGCATCTTCCACCGATGAGACCCCGCCCGATGCAATCAGAGGCACTTTTACCTCCTGAGCTACTTTATAGACGTTATACAGAGCCAGAGGTTTTACAGCCGGCCCGGAAAATCCCGCGACTTTATTTTTAAAAACAAAATCGCCTGTTTTAATATTGATGGCCATACCCAGGAAAGTATTGGATATGGTCAGAGCGGGACTCCCCGCTGCTTCAGCCGCGCGTGCCGCGGAAACAATATCCACATTGGGTGACAATTTAGTAGTAAATGGGATAGAGATCGCCGCACCTACACTTTCCACTATGGCCCGGACATTGTCACAATCGGCGTCAAAGGTACGACCACCGCTATGGACATTGGGACAGGACAGGTTTAGTTCCAGCATGGATATGCCTTCAATAGCGGAAAAATCCCGGGCCATGTCTACAAAATCCTGTATGGTATCTCCGGCAATACTGAAGATGACATTAGTGGGAATATCCTTGAGATAATTCTCGGTGCGGAGTTCAGCTAATACAGCCTGATGCCCATGATTTTCCAACCCAATAGAATTTAAAAGACCGCAGGGAGTTTCCAGGATACGGGGAGGCCGGTTGCCGGCACGAGGCTTGGTGGTCACTGTCTTGAGCGTGATGCCCCCTATCCGGGAATAATCCATAAAATCTGCAAACATATCACCCATGCCGAAAGTTCCTGAAGCTGTGAGGACGGGATTAGTAAATCTTAGGGTACCGATCTGAAGTCCATTCATGTTTTTTCCTTTAGATATTACTTAATTGTAAATCTCTTCCGGCAGTTTGTAAAGTGATTTTCCTACTATTTTACAGACAGATATTCATTAATATTTTCAGGGTCAAATCCGTTTTGCTTATATATTCCCGGAGTGTTACGAGCTTTTTCAATGAGCATCATGATCTCTTTCTGACGTTGTTGGAGTGAGCTGTCAATATCCGCCCCATTTACCATATCACCCAATCCAAATGTAGCTGGCATCCAGGTTACCGCCATTTCCGGAGTATTAGGCATGGAAATAGCTACCTGAGCCGCTTCTTTAAAGATACCAGAGATGGGGTCATCTCTCACCACAGCGTATTCATAGGCTTTTTTATTGGCAGGAGTCAGCTTTCCGGTTTTAGCCATGGTTTTAGCCATAGCCGCAGAGGTAAAGTATTCGATTACCACAACTGATTCAGGCTGGTGCTTGGAGGTAGAGCTCAGGAAGAAACCTTCTACGGTCAAAAAGGGTATAGCCCGCATATTCACTTCATCGATAACCGGCAGCCGGGTGACTCCATAGTTGAGCCCCTGGTTTATCTCTCCCCTGAACCATTGCCCGTTGATAGCAAATAGAGCATTTCCGGTATTAAACAATTCTCTCACCATCACATCCGAAGGTTCTGGATGACAGATCCCGGTCTGAATAATATTCTTCCTGACATACTGGGCGGCTTTGACCATGGGTTCTGTATAGAATAATGGCAATAGAAGCGGGAATCCTTTTACAAAACCCAAAGACCGGAATATTTTCCCGCCAAATCCCTGAATCCACATGGTGTGGAAATAGAAATTGGAAACCTGATATACAAAACCAAACTTTCCCAATTGTCCTTTTTTAGGCTCTGTGAATCCCCGGGCCACCTGGATGATCTCACTCATCTTCTGGGGGGGATTTTTAATCTTGTCCCTATTGTAAAACATCACCAGATTATTGAATACATGAGGGATGGCCCAGACAGCTTCAGGATACATGTAGTTAAAAGCCTGTAGTGTCTTGGAAAAGAACTGATCGGTAAAGCCGGGGGTCAGATATGACTCCAGGGGTAATATCAGACCCTGCTCCGCCCAGGCTCCGACAAAGTCATGGGGGAAAATAAACACATCAGGCCCGGTCCCCAGAGGAATAGTGGTAGTTAGTTTGTCATTAATAGCATCAAAGGGAACATTCAGGAGTTTTACCTGGATGTGGTCATGAGATAAATTAAAACTATCCGCTATTTCCTCCAGGGCTTTTTTTGACTCCCCTCTGGCGCTATGCCACAGGCTGATATTCACAGCATGTATCCTGTCAGTCACGAGCAGAAACACTACAGCAAAAATAAAATATCTCATACAGCTCTCCTTTTACATTTTCCCCAGATCTACTATTCTCACTTCCGGTATTAAATAAAAGTATTTTTTGAATTATTAATGGAATGGAGCTATAATCGGGTTAAGAAAGGAGGGTACATGAAGATCTTTTCCATTCTGACTTGTCTCCTTATTTTTATGCATATACCTATGCACGCTCAGGAGCTGGATAAAAACGGTGCACTCAAGCTCTATCCCGACAAGGAAACTACTCCCACTCACCCCTTTATTGTGGAATACGGCATACACGCGGACTTTTTGTCCATGCCCTCGGGTCTGGGCCTGTTGCTGGGACTACAGGGAGGCCTGGTCTACACTTCCGGATTCACCTGGGGAGGGACGCTGAGCTTCCTGGTCAATAAAGGTCTGCAATCCACAGTCTACCCCAACAAAAGTGTGGGTTATGGATACGGCGGATTCTGGTTGGGTTACAGCATCCTTTTTTCAGACTACTTCCGTATGACACCCCGCGTCAATCTGGCATTGGGTGGGATGACTCAGTCCGATACCGGGACCAACAGTCAGGTCATGAGTACCCAGTTGAGCGGGGCTGGTTTACTGATCCCGGAATTACTCCTGTCCTGGTATTTTTCACCTCTGCTTTCCGCGGGAGTTAGCCTGAAATACCACTATTTCCTGGGGGATACCACTATCCCTGGGCTTAATTTGAGTGATGTCACCGGATTCAGTCTGGGTATAGAGTTTAATTTCCGTACTGATTGATTATGTTTTCAGCATTTATTCAGTACTTCCACCCCGGCTTTTCTTCACTTTCAGACTGCCTGGTTATACTTAGTACACTCTTCAGGCGGGGAGAGATCCTCCATATCAGTTTATCACCCGGTTTAAAGCGGATATAATCCCGGAATCTGATATCGTAACTTTCTTCTTTACCGTCCTCATCCTGTAAGATATACTGGAATTTCAGGCTGGTTAAGAAAGAACCAAAACTCTTATGCTGCAGGTATCCTTTGAATTCCAAAACTTCACCATCCCGCCAATCAGCCAGGTAGCGGAAGATTCTCACTAGAAAAACAATCCCCAGTAATCCGAAGAACCCCGGAGTGATATAGTCCATGGCATCATGAGTCGTCTTTTTCATAAAGTCCGCGATAAAAATCCAGGTGACCCATCCCAGCAAAGCAGCCGCGGCCAGGTGATAAAAACTGTATGTCAGGAGCAGAAAGCGTTCTTTTCCTGAGATTTCACGATGATTTCCAGTCATATTTTTTCCTCTTTATCTCTTCTGGTGCGGGGTGCTATTATTTCTCCGCCCAGACCGGTACATATACTGCGTATCCACGGGGAGCTGCCCACAGAGAGGTACTGCCCTCCGGATTGGTGTACTGATCCCTGGGGCGGGAGAGGTCACGGCCGGACCAGGCAACAGGTATCAGAGTCGTATCTTTCCAGGGGGTATTTACCTGACTGCCATTCCATTCCTGAGTTGAACTATTGATGATCAGCACCAGCCCGGATTTTTCCCCGTCACCGGTGCGCAATAAGGCCAGTAAATGGTCTTCTGCGGTCAGTAACAGGGCTCTGCCTCCGGTAAAATGATGATGAATAAAAACCAGTCTCTCCAGACCATGCATACTACCCGGCTGATCCATACCATCAGTGTAGTAATCCCGCCAGAAAATTGTAGGCAAGCCCTCCATACACAGAATAAAGGCATAAGCCAGGATCTTATCCTGGAGTATGGGAAAATCCCTCTCGGTATCATGATTTTCCACAAACGTCACTGCGTGGTGGGGATGCTCAAATACCAGCCCCTGGCCCCACAATTGCCGCAAGTCATAATCCAGGTGGTTACACATATCCGCCAGCCTGCCCCGCAGAGGAAAGTCATAGGCCAGGGATGTGTACTGCGTATCCTGCAGCCAGCGGCTTATAGTAGACTGTTCATCCCAGAACTCCCCGATACTCATGACTCCCAGATAGCGTTGTATAGCCAGAGGGATCAGTGACGGATAAGCCTTAACATTGTCATAGCGAAAAGCATCTACGCCCAACTCTTCCTTCAGCCAGGCGGCATATTGCAGGAATTCAGCGTAGACATGAGGGCTGGTGTAGCAATAATCATAAGCCCCGATATGTTTCCAGGGGCTGTTATTGGGGCTGTTATCATAACGGCAGGGTGTAAAATCCTCATAGTTTCTCTGAAAACGGCCGCTTTTCACTTTAAACAGGGTTTGTGTGACTCCGCCGGTATAGGGATTTTCTTCGCTCTCCCCCCCCCGGCAGTGTGACAGACACAGCTCGGCTATTACAGCTATCCCCCGCGCATGCAAATGGCTGATCAAAGTGGTCAACTCGGCACGGTTGCCGAACAGAGTCTTCCGGCTGCCTGACTGATCATAGTCACCCAGGTCATAATAATCAAAGGCATCATAGCCCATGGCATCCTTGTCCTGACCCTGACAGGATTTACTCAAGGGAGGCAGCCAGATATACTTCACACCCAGCCGGGCTATACTATCCAGCCGGGAATCCAGGTAGTTCCACCATTTTCCTGGCCCCGCCTCATAGTGCGGACAATCCCAGTAAAAACCCTGCAGGATGATGCTCACCTTTACTCCTCGTTGAGTCGGGGAGATACCAGCAGACCTGCCGCTCCTCCCAGAAAAAGTATACCGATATATTTTAAAGGCAAAAGAGACATTTTAAATCGGATAAGTGCGTTTTCCAGCTCCGGATCTACATTTTTAAAAATAGAAAACTGTGCAGCCTGGGCCTGGCTCCATATCAGAAGCTGAGGCACCAGAATCAATAGCCCCCCCATTACCGCCAGCATCCAGAATAACAGCCTCTGATTTTTATTCATTTTTTCCTCCCGCAGGGTGTTAAAAAAATAATAACATAATTCAGACGCTCCCACAAGAATAAGGGTTACAGTACTGCTGCAGTAAATTGGAGCCCCACCTGAAGCACCCTTAGTTCTCCAGCGCGTGGCATCCTGAGGGATGCGTCCTCATGGAATACTTCTGAGCCGGGGGGCGGCGGTAGGAGGCGTTCCCGCCCTGCATCATCGGGGATAGGCTGACGGGATTCCTGGTTTTACACCTTTTCCGGAAATCTCTCCAGGCCGTCATGTCAAGGCCTCCGGCACTGTCGCATCCCTATCTGCTTTTTACCCCTTTCTTATCTGCTTGATTTTTTATCATCATTGCTGCTACCGCTGCATGTTTTTCCAGCTTAACTTTGCTCATTTTTTTGCATTTCTGTCCGTCACTTTTTATAATTTTTTACCAAATATTTGAAGGGGGATACCCATGTTACCAAAACTCCCAACCGATGTCTATGTCCTTCAGATCGTCCTGACCGCGGCTTATCTGGGCTTTATGCTCCTGATCGGCTGGTGGGCTGATAAAGCCACCAAGAAAAATGCAGATAGTTTTATTGTAGGTGGGAGAAAATTCTCCACCTGGATCGTGGTATTCACTCTCTTCGCTACCTGGTGGGGCGGAGGTACCGCGATGGGTTCATCCGGAGCAGCCTTTAGAGAAGGCCTGGGCGGGGTCATTCCCGATCCCTTTGCGGCAGGTGTGACTCTGATCGTAGCCGGACTATTTTATATGTCCACACTGCGCAAGATGAAACTGCGTTCCATGGGCGCGGCCTATTCCCGTTATGGGGATGCCGGTGTGAATATCGCATCCGGTATTTATATCTATGTTTATATTTTGTATCTGGCTGTCCAGCTCCTGGCTATCGGGCTGGTCTTTCACGTGATACTGGGAGTGGATAAGTATATCACCACTATCGTGGGGACACTCATACTCATCCTGTATACCTACCTGGGCGGTATCGTGGCTGTGGCCTGGACCGACTTTATACAGGGTATTATGATTATCCTGGGGCTGGTAGTCATTCTGCCTATCGCCATCGACAAAGCCGGCGGCTGGCAGGTAGTGGTACAAAACGCCGGACCGGACTGGTTCCGTTCCTTCCTCCCCGGTCATAACGGCAATTCTGTCCAGAATTATATTATCTGGATTTATGCCTGGCTGGGTATGGGACTGGGCTCCCTGGTGGAACCATCCCTTCTGCAGAGAGCCTTTATCGCTAAAAGCTCCAAAGTGGCCCGGAATTCTTCCTATATTGCCGGCGGTATGTACCTGACATTGGGCTGGATACCTCTCCTTCTGGGCATGGTAGGCATCAGCCTGGCTAAACAGGGCGTGATCCCCATGGATATCCTGGCCAATGATGCCGAGACGGTAGTACCTCTCATAGCCCGGGCTCTCCTCCACCCTCTCCCCCTGGCTCTGTTCACCGGCAGCCTCCTGGCAGGTGTGATGTCCACAGGAGATTCAGTACTGTTTTCTGAAGCTGTGATCTTCTCCAATAATCTGTGGCCCAGTTTTAAAAAGAAATTTTTAAAGAAGAAAGTCACTGAAAAAGAGATTTACAAAGTAACCAAGATTTCTATTGTGGTACTGGGACTGTTGTCCCTGGGCATTGCCCTGATAGCAGAATCCCTGTACGACCTGATGATCTATTCCTACAGTCTGATGTTTGCCATGCTGTTCTTCCCCCTCACTTTTGCCCTGTTCTGGAAAAAAGCCAACACACCCGGAGCTATTTCCGGTATGCTGGGAGGCCTGGTAGTCATCGTGACCGGTATGATAGTGAACAAGACCATTATCCCCGAACCGGAATGGGCCTGGGTCATGGGAGCGGTGCTGGCCTCATCTGTGCTGACTATAGGGGTGTCTCTGCTGACACAGAAAAAGAAGGCACCCATGCCGCTGATGTCAGAAGACGGAGAGATAGTCAAGTGGCCGGAACTGGCTACCCCGGAAATGCACTTGCACAACTACACGGACGAAGACACCGTAGAGACCTATACCATTGAACAGGAGGGTAACTAAGATGCATATGTTTGATATGACTCCTTTTGAGTGGATCTATGTGTTTATTTTCTTCGGTATCATTATCGTAGCCGCTATTTTCCTCAAAAAAAGCGGTACCGAGATGATGAATGACGATAAAGATAAACCGGAAAAAAAATAGTATTATTGTTGATTGAATGTAAAAAGGCTATCCTGAACCGGATAGCCTTTTTTTTCAATTGTGCTTTTTCCGGTTCTGGTTTTGTTCAAAAAAGATATCATGCTGTCTTCGTTTGGCATGAACTTCATGTTCCGCGTAAAGTTCTTCTCCGCTGAAAGGGTCTCTGCCGGTGTAGTATTGGACCGAGGATAAAGTCATAGGCAGGGGAATAAAAGACTGCACCTGGTGCGGAGTATAACCTATTACCTTCTCCACCCTGTTTTTCATTTTGATCATGGAACTCCGGGTCGACCCGGGATGATTTGACATCAGATAGGGAATAATGGAATATTTCCTGCCGGCCTGCCGGACAGAGCGGTTAAAATCCTCCACAAATTTTTCAAAGGAATACAGGGGTGTCTTGCGCATAGCCTGGAGGACCGTTTCATCGGTACTCTCCGGAGCCACCTTGAGATTCCCGCTGATATGCGGTACCAGCCGGTCCAGCATCGCGGGATCATCCTGCACTAGTAGATCATAACGCACTCCTGACCCTACTGTTACGTGCTTTACTTTTTCTACATTCTGAGCTTCATCCAGTAGTTCTATCCAGTCCCGGGTATGAACCTCCAGATACTTACAACGGGCCGGATAGAGACAGCTCTGACGATGGCAGGGCGCCTGGGTAGTACAGACGGTGTGGTACATATTGGCAGAAGGCCCTCCTATATCGGTGACATGACCATGAAAACTCTTTAGGGTAGTCAGAGTCCTGATCTCTTTTAGAATAGATTCTTTGGATCGGCTCTGAATTTTTCTTCCCTGATGCAGTGACAGAGAACAAAAGGCACATCCCGAGGCACATCCCCGGTGTGAAGTCACAGAATCCTTGATCATCTCAAAAGAGGGTATCTTCCGTCCCTGGTATTTGGGATGGACCTGGCGGCTATAGGGTAAATCATAAACCGCGTCTATTTCTGCTTCTGTTAATAGATGGGGGGGGTATTGCACCAGGTAGCGGTGCCCAGCCGGCTGGGCCAGGATCTGTTCACCATTGATATAAAGTTTTTTAAATATTTCTGTGAAAACCTGTTTATCCTTCAGCCCCTCTTCTTCAGAAGGCAGTAAGAGTGATTCATCCGGGGGGGCTTTTTGCAGTATTACAGTACCGGGTATACCTTCCAGTGGCTGTTGCTGTCCCATTCTCTGCGCAATTTCTACTATAGCGTGTTCACCCATGCCGTATACCAGTATATCCGCCCGGCTGTCCTCCAGTATAGACCGTCTCAGTTTTTCAGTCTTAAAGTCAAAATGCAGAAATCGTCTCATGGACGCTTCTACTCCCCCCAAAACCACAGGAATACCTTTGAAAACACGCTGCAGCATATTAGTATAAAATATCGAAGCCCTCTCCGGTCGGGGACAGTCGCTGCCTTCCGGACTGAAGGGATCATCATTTCGCACCTTATTGAATGCTGTATAACGTGACAGGAGAGAGTCGACATTGCCCGCGGTAACGCCAAAAAAAAGACGCGGTGCCCCGAAAAGTGTCACAGATTGCGGATTGGTAACATCAGGCTGATCAATTACCGCCACCCGGTAACCTGCCGCTGTCAGTACCCTGGCGATCACCGCAGTACCAAAGGCCGGATGATCCACAAACGCGTCCCCGCTTACGATGATAATGTCAGCCTGGTCCCAGCCCAGATAGTCGAATTCCTCTCTGGTAGCAGGGATCAGGTCATGTTTTTTTCCCAAATTCGCCCTCAATGTGAAATTTGTACATTATTTTAAGGATAAATGATAATAATAGCAATACGCAGGGATTTAAAGCTGTTTATCCAGTATATCACGGATTGTTTTCAGCAGAGACTGTAAGGGGATGGGTTTTTTTAAGAATCCGGAAACGGACAGTTCCTCCAGGTGATTTACATCCATTCCCGCATTATATCCGGAAGCAAGGATGATAGCCACTGTAGGGCTAACAAGCCTACATTCCCGGGCCAGTTCCACCCCTGTCATACGCGGCATAGTAACATCGGAAAGTATCAGATCATACTGCGTATGATTGGCTTTAAATTCCTGTAAAGCGGCAACACTATCTGTAAAACTGGATACCTGATATCCGAATTTTCTGAGGTACTGACTAGTTAAATCTGTGATGCTCTCTTCATCATCCACTAAAAGAATTTTTTCTGTTCCCCCTAGATTGCTCATGGGAGTTACCTCTGTGTCAAATTCATCTTTACCATGGTAAATAGGGAAATACAGATTAAAATGAGTACCTTTACCCGGCTCACTTTTTACAGATATTTTCCCATTAAGTGATTGTACTATACCGTGCACTAAGGATAATCCTAAACCGGTGCCCTTGCCTATTTCTTTGGTAGTAAAATAGGGATCAAATATTTTATCAATAAATTCAGGTGGAATCCCTGTGCCGGTATCACTCACAGATAGTAAGGCATATTTACCCGGTAATAACCCCAACTCTGAGACCTCTTCTTCCGGCTGCACAAAATCAATCAGTTCAATATTCAAAATGCCTACACCATGTTCCATAGCATGATAAGCATTGGTACAAAGATTGAACATAATTTGATGTATCTGGGTGGCATCTGCCAGGATAGATGCTCTCGAATTTATGTTTAATTTGAATTCAATAGTAGACGGGATCGTAGCTCTTAAAAGTTTCAGAGCTTCTTTTACTGTTTCTGCCAAAGAAATTTTTTGGTATTTCCCGGAGTCAATTCTTTTATGACTAAAACCTAAAATCTGTGCTACCAGTTCTTTAGCTCTTTCCGCTGCCGATAAGACATGTTGTAATAACTCTTCTGTTTCCGAGTTTTTTTCCACATTCAGCAATGCCAGATCCAAATAGCCCAGTATAGCCGATAAAATATTGTTGAAGTCATGCGCGATGCCTCCCGCCAAAGTGCCTATCGCTTCCATTTTTTGAGCATGCTGTAATCCCTGTTGGATTTCTTTTAATTGTGTGATATCCCTGCCCTCAGGTAATAATGAAATAACTCTGCCTTTATTATCTTTAATGGGTTTTATTGAAAATGCGATCGCCCTCATCGTTCCAGCTGCATCCAGGTGAGTAGCCTCGAAATCAAGGTTGTCTCCTGTGGCCGCCTTCTTAATGGCATTCTGAACTTTTTTCTGCAGATCGGGCGAATGAGTCCACCAGGGTGTATCCCAAAAATATCGCCCCAGCACATCCTCCTCTTTTTTTCCAATCATGGCCAGGGCGGCATTATTGACCTGAGTCAGGATTCCCTCCGGAGTCAGAAGACCGGTCAACTGAGTGTAATTGTCGAAAATTCCTTTGAATATATACTCTTTAGTAACCAGTTCCTGAATGCGGCGTTCCACCTCCTGGTTTAGTCTCCGGTTAAAAAGATATAGAACTACAATTATTGTTAAAAGGACAAAGCACACCAGTGATACAGAAATGATGATCCGCCTTATTAAAGCCGGACTGATTTTATGGTGAGTTTCGTAGAACATTGAACTTTCGAGATGGAAATCTGGTGGTATAAATCCCAGTTCCTGTAGTGTCTGGGCAATATGCTCCCACCTGCCCGGATTCATATGACCGATTTCTATGTATTCGGGAAGCATCAGTTCATATGTCTCCCTGGCTTCAGCCAATAGTTCATCTTTTGTTCTGGACGAATGATACTTCTTTATTATCAGATCGACTATTTCTTCCTGATGTTCCAGAGCATATTTCCATCCTTTGAAACTGGCTTCCAGAAATGCCTGTACCCTTTGAGGGTGTTGTCTGAGTTCTTTTTCAGAGCTGAAAATACAATCTCCATAGAAATCAATACCGTAAGTAATGGGTAGTATAAAACGGTATGAAAATCCCAGTTTTTGCAATGTGTATGGTTCAGCAGTAATATATGCTGCCAGGGCATCAATATGTCCAGATACCAGTTCAAAAAACCGGTTGGTACTCATGCGTACTCGAATATAATCATTGGTATCGATACCTTCATGCTTTAACATGGCATTGATTTCATAGTCATCATGTATGTTCATGATCTTTTTGCCGAATAAATCATGCGGAGAATATATATCACTTTCTGCTGGTACGATCAGAACATTTGGAGAATGCTGAAAAATGGACGCCAAAACCACCACTGGATTACCTTTGGCCCTGGCTATTAAAATAGAGGCCGGAAAAATACCATATTGAGCCCTGCCCAGTACCACTTCATCAATAATATCAATATTATTTCCGTATTCCTGTAAGGTAACATCCAAACCGGCGTCCTGGTAATACCCCTTTTCAATGGCAGCATAATATCCGGCAAATTGAAATTGATGTTTCCATTTCAATTGTAGAGTTATTTTTTCCAGAGGATATGCCCTCATAACTATATTAAGCAGAGATAAGAGCAATATTATTGTGATTTTTAGAGGCCTGTTTGCCAAACTATACCTCAAGAAAATATTGTATTTATTATATTATACCATACTTTTAATTAGTCAAATAAAAAATTCTTACTTCTTTATATCGTGTAAATATAGCCGTAGGCTTTGAAAATAACGGCCTTTTTTATTAGCAAAATATGTCCCCCTGAAGTCTCACATAAATATACCCCGTTTCGGGAGGGCGGGAGCGCCCCCTACCGCCGCCCTAAAAAAGCTACACCGGGATGTAGCCAAGCGGTCCCTGACCAGGGCCGCCCCCACTCTCTCCAATGGTGGAATAAGTGGACTGATCCGTCTGGTATTCATCTGCCTTTTAAAATCTGAAAGAAAATGCCAGGCAAAGTATTGCTTTACTTTCCCCCGAATAATTGTTAGATTAAGATAACTAAATCAGAGGAGTTATCTATGTGGCAGCTCATCTACACTTTTGGAATGCTGACCCTGAGTGGACAACCGGACAGCATGTCCAACTACCAGGGTAAAGTACTGCTGATAGTCAATGTAGCCAGCAAGTGCGGCTTCACCCCCCAGTATGAAGGACTGGAAGCTCTCTATAAAAAATACAAGGACAGGGGGCTGGTGGTGATGGGCTTCCCGGCTAACAATTTTATGGGACAGGAACCGGGCAGTAATGAAAAGATCGCGGAGTTCTGCTCTTTGACATATGGAGTAACCTTTCCCATGTTCAGCAAGATATCCGTCAAGGGCAGGGATATCGACCCCCTCTATGCCTATCTCACTGATAAAAAGCTGCACCCTAAGACAGGCGGACCTATCACCTGGAATTTTAATAAATTTCTGGTAGGAAGGGACGGAAAGATTCTGGCCCGGTTTGATTCAAAAGTCGAACCGCTCAGTCCGGAAATACTGGAAGCTGTTGAAAAAGCCCTGGGTAAATAAAAAAAGACCAGTCACCCGGTCTTGATTATATTGAATTCGGAGAGGGAGGGATTCGAACCCTCGGTCCAAGTAATATGGACAACTCCTTAGCAGGGAGCCCCGATCGGCCACTCCGGCACCTCTCCTATTCAATGGTGTATATTCTAACATAGCTTGAAGGGTTTTGCAACAATAAGCGAAATGCGAGGTTATTTTTGTTCGTAGAAACGTCCCAGAGAAAAGAGATAATCCGATAGACGGTTTAAATAACGTAGAGCATGGGGATTCCATTCCTGAGGTTGTTGGCGGGAGAATCGGACATAGAGCCTCTCCAGTCGGCGGCAGACACTGCGGGCAATATCGATACGGCCGCTCATCTTGGACTCACCGGGCAGGATAAAATCCTGGGGGAGCTGAAAGTAACGCATCAGCTCAACCTCCCAGGTTTCCAGTCTATCTACATCCTGCTGAGTCAGCAGAGCTAATGTCTGATATAATTCAGTACCTCTGGTGGTAGCCATTTCAGCACCCAGGCGGAACAGGTCTTTTTGAATGTCTATAATCTGCCGTTCACAGTTGACCGGGTCTATATAGCCCACCTCCAGTCCATGACTGAGATGGGCCCGGATCAGACCCAGCCAGCTGTTGAGCTCATCCGCGGTACCGGTGAGTTCAAATATCAGATCATCTTTGGGCAGACGTTCACCGCTGTACTTGCCGCTGTCTCCCTGATCACCGGTACGGGTAGTGATGCCTTCGAATTCCATATTCTCTCCTGCCATAGGTTCATTTTAGCCTTTATAGTGAGTTTTTTCAAGCTCTTGACGATAGCATTTTACAGTTGCTATTTTAAAACATTGAGACTATAATTTTTTCGTGTTATACTTTTAGACTTAAAAAAAAGGAGCATAAGATGTCAACTATACCGGACATACTGCACGAAATGGACGGAGGACACCTTTATTATAGTTTCCTGGCCGGATCACGTAAAATTTTGCAGCATCAGGAAGAGATCAATAAACTGAATGTTTTTCCTGTGCCTGATGCCGATACCGGTACCAATCTGGCTTCCACCATACGCACCATTGTAGATAATAGTCTAATGGATGATCGTTTTCATGTCACTGCCAATTCCATAGCTGAAGCGGCCCTGGATGGGGCCCGTGGTAATTCCGGGGTCATTTTTGCCCAGTTCTTGTACGGAATTTCCAAAGAAGTCGGTCAATCAATAAAAGTAAGTACTCATAATTTCGCAGATACCATGAAAAAAAGCGTGAAATATGTCTATGAAGCCATCGGCAATCCCCGGGAAGGTACTATGATCTCCGTCATCCGGGACTGGGCCGACCACCTGATCCATCTTAAAGACAAAGTGCAGGATTTTGTCCACCTCATGACTGAATCCTACAAAACCGCACAGAGCAGCCTGGAAAAAACCACCAGCCAACTGGATGTACTGAAGAAAGCCGGAGTGGTAGACGCAGGCGCCAAGGGTTTTGTACTCTTTCTGGAAGGGATGCTGGAATTCCTGCACCGCAAGATCAGCCGGGAAGAGCTGGCCCAGCACAAAAATGACATACCTGTCCTGGAAATGGAGGAAGCGGAGGTGGATCATGACCAGCTCACCTTCCGCTTTTGTACCGAGGCCATGATAGAAGGCAAAGATCTGGACAAAGCGGCTATCCGTACTCTGACTCAGAGCTTTGGAGACAGCCTGGTACTGGCCGGCAGTGACCACAAACTACGTCTCCATATTCATACCGATGACCCGGCCCGTCTGTTTTTTGAACTGCGTCAATACGGAGAACTCACCTTTCAAAAAGCGGAAGATATGTACCGTCAGTTTGCCATCGCCCACGAGCGAAAGTGGGACATCGGGCTCATGACAGACTCCGCCTCAGATCTGCCGGAAGAGCTCATGCATCAGTACCAGATACAGATGAACCCCATCAACCTCTATTTTGGACGCAACCACTACCTGGATAAGGTGACTATCACTCCCGATTATTTCTATGACATGCTGGATTCCAGTCCTGTCTACCCTACCACGGCACAGGCTAATGTCAAAAGTTTCACCAATCTGTATTCCCATATGGCCAGTCATTACAAAAACATCATCGCGCTCCATCTCTCCGAAAAACTGAGCGGTACAGTCAACAGCAGCCGTAAAGCGGCTGAAGTCATCAAAGAAGAGATGAAGAAAGATATCGCGGTATTTGACTCCCGCAATATTTCCGGAGGATTAGGCCTGGTACTGCTGCGTGCCGCCCGTGCCATTGAAGCCGGTACAAGTTATGAAGAAATCACCTCTTCTCTGCCCCACTGGATTGACAGCTGCAAACTCTATGTGGCACCGGCTACTATGAAATATTTCGTGAAAGGCGGTAGAGTCAGTAAACTAAAGGGGCTGGTAGCCTCCCTATTCCATATCCTGCCCATCATCTATATTGACCCTGAAGGCAGAGCAGAAACTTTTGACAAGGCTTTTTCCCATAAGGCCATCATGAAAAAAGTCCTGTCACAGGTACAGAAATTCCGGGAAGAAAATAAAATCTGGGAATATGCCGTGGTGCACGCGCATAGTCCGGAAAATGCCCGCCTCCTGGCTGAAGGGGCTGAAAAAATCCTGGGTAAACCCCCTGTATATACTCAAAACCTGAGTCCTGTGATAGGGTTGCATGCCGGCCTGGGCACAGTAGGCATAGCCCTGATGCCCGAATAAAGTAAAAAAATCCCCTGCTTTTTGGGGAGGACGTGTAGAAATGATCCGTGTTTCAGTAATTGACGGATATTCCAGCCTGCTATCCAGAGAGAGAATGGAACAGGTCAAAGATATATTCCGTGCCAGTTTTCCTGATCTGGCAGACATGGCTGATGAAATCCCCCATAAACTCAAAGACCCTGTGAAACAGGGTTATTCCTCTAAACTCATCATCCTGGAAAAAAGCCAGACTGTTTTGGGCTTTGCCTATGTAATACATTTCCCTTCCATTCATGAAAGTTTTTTGGACTTCTTCGCCGTCAAACCGGGGCAGCGGGGGGGCGGTATAGGCGGTTCGCTCTATGAAGCTGTGCAGGATCACTGCAGAATGGCGGGCAGCAACCACCTGTATATGGAGGTGGTCCCTGATGACCCGGCCATGACTTCTGACCCCAATGAACTGACTGCCGCTAAAAAAAGGATCCGATTTTATGAACGCTATGGAGCCCGAGCCGTAATCAACCCGGCATACTCCCAGGCCATGGGTAATCCCCCCAGTCATTCCCTGTTGATGCTGGATTGCCTGGGAAAAGAAGAACTTCCTTCCGTCTCTCAGATTAAGACAGCTATGTCTTTTATTTTACTGCGTCGTTTTTCGCGTTCGGTGACACCGGAATATATCAGTCAGGTTTTGGATTCCTTTCAGGCAGAAGGATTACGTCTTCGTGCTCCCTTACGTAAACCAGGTTTTTCCACAATCAAAACCTCCCGGGCTTATCATGGAGATCAATTCGCCCTGGTCTACAATCCCCGTCATCAGATTCACCACATTCAGGAAAAAGGCTACCTGGAGAGTCCGGTCAGACTGCAAGCCATTATGGATGCACTGGAAGGTTCACCTGCTTTTGAAATAGTAAAAGCACGAAAATTTAAAGATGATATACTCCTGGAAACCCATTCCCATGATCTGGTCACTTTTTTAAAAACAGTATGTTCCAAACTCAAAGAGGACAGTCCCTTTTATCCCGATACTTTTCCCATCCGTCGACCAGAGCATCGCCCCAAAAACCTCGCCGTCCAGGCCGGCTATTATTGTCTGGATGACGGCACCCCCCTTTACAAAGGGGCTTATATCGCAGCCAAAGCAGCCCTGGATACAGCCTTGACTGCCGCGGATGAACTACTGGCAGGAAGAAGACTGGCCTACGCTGTGTGCCGTCCTCCCGGACATCACGCCGGCAGAAATTTTTTCGGAGGATTCTGCTACTTCAACAATGCGGCTGCTGCAGCTCAGTATTTGAGCCATCATTACCGTACAGCAGTTTTGGACCTGGACTTTCATCATGGCAATGGCACACAGGATATCTTTTATGAAAGACAGGATATATTGACTATTTCCATCCATGGTGACCCTGACTATTCCTACCCCTATTTCAGCGGATTCAGTAACGAAGCTGGTGAAGGCTTGGGTAAAGGATACAATTTGAACCTGCCTCTGCCCCCTGAGACTAATGAAGCCATGTACTTAAAAACACTATCCCGGGCGCTTAAAAAAATCAAACTGTTTGAAACTGAGATGCTGGTAGTATCCCTGGGATATGACACCCTTCAGGGTGATCCTACGGGCACCTTCGGTCTGACTTATGCGGCTATGACCGATATCGCGGCAAAGTTGGAGTCCTTGAAGATCCCCCTCCTCATCATCCAGGAAGGCGGCTATCATCTTAATAATATACGACAGGGATGCGAAGCCTTTTTCAGCGGAATGATCCCCTAAT
Source organism: uncultured Brevinematales bacterium (assembly GCA_964428015.1). Classification (GTDB taxonomy): domain Bacteria; phylum Spirochaetota; class Brevinematia; order Brevinematales; family CAYRWR01; genus CAYRWR01. Next base: position 142,533 of record CAYRWR010000001.1, read on the forward strand.
TTTTAAAAAAATATTTTTTAAAAAACTCTTGCATTTTTAAAATCGGCATGATATACTATGTCTGTAAGCGGTTACAGACTGTTTGCACTATTTGTAAAAAAGACATCACCATAACCCAGGGCTGGTATCTTCTCCGGAAGATCCCGGCCCTAAATTTTTCAACTCTTATAAAAAAACAGCAGGTTACCTATACAACCTGCTGTTTTTTTATAAATAGCTAAAGATTCCTGCAGAGCTGATAAACCGAGGTGACTATTCCCGACTCCAGATGAGGACATAATCAGCGCACAGCTCTACTGTATCATCAGCAATGGATGGCGTACTATCCTCCTGTCTATATGCGGAAAAAAGATGAAAATCCGGGCCGCCTACCTGCCTGGTCTCTCCCGGTAAGATGTCAAAAGCCTGGGATTGCGGTCCTGAAACAATCACTCCGCTTAACTGACCCTTTCCCTCCAGAGCATGGTCCAGCCTGCTCCCCGGTAATAAAGTCCATTGGGGCAAGACAGAAAAATACTTCTTGGCATTATCCACGATCTTTAGACGTAAATAATCCTGCTGATAAAAGGATAAGATCTTCACTGCACCTTCCGGGTGGGGCAAAACCTGAGACAACAGGCTAAGACCCGGTCGGTTCAGTCCCATTAAATCCTTGGGCCAGGATCTGATTGTGAGGGTATTGCTGCTTTGGCCATCCCAGCTCAGGATAATCAGATTATCCGCTTTCAGGTTGACCTGGAGAACGCTCTCCCGTTGGCCTTCAGGCAGCACACGCATACCCTCTATGGAAATCTCCCGGGGTAGATCTCTCTGATCACAACCGGAGAAAAGCACCGCCCAAAACATTATCAAAAATGTAATCATTTTATCCATCATCAATCCCTGTGCGGTGCGGTCAAAGTCTCAGTAATAATCTCCTGCCGGTCGGTAGACATAGGATCCTGCCAGATGACAGGCTGACGGGGCAGACTGAGCAGAGTGGCACCATTATTATCCCCCTGCCAGTAGCGGAAGAAAAATAAGTGTAGATTACCCCAATCGTTATAGTCATTTAGACTTGTCAGGAAGGTATTGCCATTCAAGTCATAAGAGAAACCGCTGTCCAAAGTATCATTATCACCGTTCCAGTCTACTCCCGCACTACCGGCTTGTCTTAATCCCCAGGATTCATTCAGACTGCCTTCATATAAAGAGCCTCCTGAACCGTGGGAATAATTCATATTAAACTGTGCTGTAGCCGGTCCATTGGTCAACTGACTGTAGGATATTCGTTCCTTGTACAGATAATATCTATCACCCTCTGCCGGAGCTCCGATTACTGGCAGGCCATATAGCTGATAGGCATAATTCATGATGGAATAATAATTGGGCTTGTAATTTTCATCCCCATCCCCGCCATGATGCAGACCCAGGTTGTGGCCAAATTCATGCATCAAAGTAGCCGCCTGCCAATGAATGAGTTCATTTAACTTGGATACCGGTGCAGTATTCAGGTTCCAGTTTCCCAGGGTGACTATGAGATCATTGCCGTCCAGTTCCGCGATGCCGGAGGATTGATTGGTCGCATAGGGCTGTTGTGAAATCGCAAAGACGCAATAGTGGAAAATCTGTTTCTTCCTGATATCCATATATTGAGATTTGTAGGCATAGAGATTGGCTCTGCCGGAGACTTCTCCCAGGGCTATCCCAGGGGACGCGGGCACTTTGTGATCCTGATTATCCAGGTTGAAAAGTGAGGGATTCAAAGCTCCGGAAAATTTGTTGCCTATATCAATATGGATACTGAAATTTTCATTGCTGAATACAGATCGTACCAGTTCCAGTGCTTCCTGACGGGGTATCACTCCGGGATCCAGGCTATCCATATAGTCTATATGGAGAAAAATATCTCTCTGGTTGGTCCTGGCTCCCCAGTCATAAAGTGGCAATCCGGCAAAAGTACCTCCGGGTACCTCCGCCTGATCAGGAACACCGTCCTGATCAATGTCGGTATCATTAGTGATGTCATTGATACCGCCCGCGGTAGAAAAAGCGCGGACCAGCCAGTCAGTGCCGCTATCCGTATCGCTACTGCTGCTTGATCTGGCTATGGATTTACCATAATCGTTACTATTGTTGGGTAAAGCCGGTGCTGAACTGCTGAAAGAACCTGTCAGGGGATTAACATTCAGACCGCCGAACCTGACAAAGTCCACGGTCTGCCCCAGGCTGAGCAGCTCTATAAAACCCTGGTCTGTCCAGAAGGGGAGATAATTTTCATTGCCGATGTGTACCACACCAGGACCGTCAGAATCCCCTTTGTAGTCAAAGCCCCGGATCAGCATATATCCCCCGGCCGGGATATTGGTAGCGGGCAGCGCGAAATAAGTCCGGGAGAAATAGATGTAATAAGGTGAAGAACTGGTAATATAAGTACTGGCTACCAGGAAGTCCGATAAATCTATGGGTCCGGCTGTAGTATTATAAATCTCAAACCAGGATGAAACTCCGGCAAAATACGTAGAGCCGACTTCATTGATCAATAGACTTCCGCTGGAATATGCTGTCTCTGTGCCATTGGTGGCCTGAACCACGATATGGACCACCTCAGAAGAGTTGTTGGCATTATCCACCGCGAAAAAAGATAAATCGAATACTCCCGGTGTGTTTAAAGAAAAGGTATAATTAAAAGCTGACCCTGACCCTATCTTAGTCTGAGTGCCTCCATTGACCAGCATATACACAGCCTGGACGGAAGTATCATCACTGGCCGATCCAGTGATAGAAAAATTATGGTTCACACCTACTATCTGCGCATTTTGGGGACTGCTCAGGCTGATGGTGGGTGGAGTGTCCGGTCCATCCGGACCCGGACCGCATCCGTAAAACACCATTATGAATAACAACAAGACTATATGTATATAACGAGACATGATTCCCCCCTAAACTATTTTATTCTATACTACATCTAAATGGATTCAAATTCAACTTTTAATATACCTTTTCGATGATAAAACCGGCATTTTTCAAGGCATCCCAGATCTTTTTGATATGCTGATGTCCGTTGGTCTCAATGGTAACTTCCAGTCGTACATGTTTGAGACGGTCTATTGCCGTAAACTGGTTGTGGTCCAGCTTGATAATATTGGCATTTTCATCCGCCAGGATACCTGCCACCTTGAGCAGCTCCCCCGGTTTGTCAGGCAGATCTACATTAAAACAGAATAATCTGCCCCTGATCACCAGCCCCTGATCTATCATGGTTGCAATGGTAACCACATCTATATTCCCCCCGCTGACCAGGGAGACTACCGGCCCCTTGGTCTCACCTATATGCCGCAGAGCTGCCAGACTGAGGACGGCTGCGTTTTCTGCTACCAGTTTGTGCCGTTCAATCAGCATCAGGAAGCTTTCCATCAATTCTGAATCCGGTATAGTAACTATTTCATCCACCCATTCCCGGATCAGACTGAAAGTCAGATCACCGGCACGCTTTACTGCTACGCCGTCCGCTATGGTGCTCACTCCATCCAGGTCGACTACCTTGCCAGCTTCCAGCGCCCGTTTCAAAGTAGGCGCGCCTTCCGGTTCCACTCCGATAATGCGGATATCCGGATTCAGAGACTTGGCAGCAATGGCGACCCCGCTGATCAGTCCGCCCCCGCCTACAGGGACCAGAATGGTACCGACAGCGGGACATTCCTCCAGGATTTCCAGGCCTATGGTGCCCTGTCCGGCAATAATGTCGGGGTCATTAAAGGGATGTATAAATACCAGATCTTCTTCTTTTTGAATTTCCAGCGCCCTGGCATAAGCTTCATCATAAAAGTCACCGGCTAAAATCACCCGTGCGCCATGTTTACGGGTCGCCTCCACTTTTATCAAAGGAGTGGTCTTGGGCATTACGATGGTAGCATTGACCTTATTCTGTAGCGCGGCAAAAGCTACACCCTGGGCATGGTTACCTGCGCTGGAGGCGATCAGCCCCTTCTTTTTCTCCTGTTCCGACAGGAGACTGATTTTATTATAGGCACCCCTAATCTTAAAAGCTCCGGTGATCTGCAGGTTTTCCGGCTTTATATAGACTTCATGCCCCGTCTCACGGGTAAAAAAACGGGACGGAATAACCGGAGTAGGAACAATTACCCCTTGCAGTCTTTCCCTAGCAGCACGTATATCTTTAATAGTGACACTCATGTATCTCTCCTTGCGGTAAGGGCTATTATAACACAAAATTTATGTTACAGCTATTCTACAGTGATGTGAATGACCTGGCTTTCCAGAGGTGAATGTGCGACTTTAACCTGAAAGGTATGATTACCTTCTGCCAGAGGCCACCGAATTGTATAGGGGTGGGAAGCCACCTGCCAGGGTCGCCCATCCACATACCATACCACCTGGTCCACCGGCGGATCAATGACAGCTTTGAGAGCTATAGTCTGAAATTCCCGATCCTGCGCGGGATTGATAATAAAACGCAGTCCCTCCCCCGGTTCTGTGATAGAGATTGAGTAAGCGTCGGGATCATGGGGAATTGGCAGTCCCAGGGAATTTTTATTCGGGGGCAGTGACAATCCGTTCAGCCGGGCCCATTCTGAATATTTCTGGTCCAGAAAAACCACTACCCTTTTTTCCTGAAAGGCTGGAGGGGTAGAGCCATCCGCATAGTCCCCGGTCCGTTTATCTATAATGATCACACGGTATACATCAGAATATTCCCGTGGTTCAGTACCTGGTTTAAACCATTCAGTAATATAAGCTGCGGTCTGGGGGGTAGCCAGTTTGCCCGTAATACGGCAAATATCTTTGGCTATATAACCGGGAGGGGGTGTAAAAGGTATATTATGCAGTCCCTGCATCTCATCTTTGTGCACCAGGCTCATAGCATAACGTAGAATATAGGCCGATGAGCTGGCCCCACCCAGTCTGTCCATCTTGGCATTATCAGGATGTCCGGTCCAGGCACCCAGCACATACCTATGGGTATAAGCCAGTGTCCAGGCATCCTTAAAGCCTTGTGAAGTCCCGGTCTTGATAGCTACGGCAAATGGATATTCCAGGCTGTTTTGCCGGGAAAAGGTGGGGGTACGGGCCATAGGATCAGACAGAAATAAACTTATCATCCTGGCTATATCTGACGGGATGATCTGGTGAACTTTTTCTGCAGGATTTGCCGGAGCAGATTCTAACCTCAGCCATTTCAGATTATAGTCTTGTCCGTCATTGGCCAGCATGCCATAGGCCCGCATCAGGCTGTCCAGCCTCACATAAAGACCCCCGATAGCAATAGACAGGCCATAGTAATCAGCATTCTTTACACTATTGATGAGGCCCAGTTTATAGAGAAAATTATAAGTAGGCTGTACCCCTATCTCATTTACCAGCTCTACCGCGGGAATATTGCGGCTATTGGCCAGGGCGTAACGGTACAGTACAGGGCCCTCATACTGGCGGTCGCTGTTCTGAGGAGTATAGAGCTGTCCCCCCGAAGCCAGGTACAGACCTGTATCAGACAAAATAGTGGAACCATTAAAGCCCCGGTCAATCATACCCAGGGCATAGATAAAAGGTTTCAATATACTGCCCGAAGATCGGGGCACCTGACAATAATCAATAGCGCCTTTGTACTCCAGATCCTGATAATCAGCTGATCCCAGATAGACCAGAACCTCCCCTGTCAGAACATCACTCAGCATGAAAGCCGCGTTGCCTACTCCCCGGTAGTGTCGGTGAGCGGCATAATTCCGGAGATAGACTGCCATTTTTTGCTGAAGTGTCAGATCCAGGCTGCAATACACTATGTTGGTATAAGCCTGGTGCAGTAATAATTCCCTGACTCTCAGGATGTAATGCATGGCTGAAATAGGTCTGTTATCCCGTTCAAACACAGGCAGGTGGCTTAATTCTTCCAGGGCTAGTTGGTATTCTTTATCTTCAATCATACTGCTGTCATGCAGATTTTCCAGAATTCGCCGAGCTCTTTCCAGGGCCAGATACCGGCCTTCCAGCTTGTATAAATCCATGGTATTGGGCTGTTGTGGTACTGCCAGCAGGAGACAGGATTCAGCCAGACTGAGGTCCTGTACCGGTTTGTGAAAGTATTTTTCCGCAGCATAGGCTATGCCATGTATACGGTTTCCAAAAGGCGCTATAGTAAGATATTGACGGAAGACTTGTTCATGGCCGTATTTTTTGATGATACGGTGCGCAGCCCAGGCTTCCAGTAATTTATTCCATACGGTTCGGGGAGCGGGATGCTCCATACGCACCACCTGCATGGCAATGGTGGAAGCACCGGAAATTCTCTTCCCGGCACGCCGGTTCTGCAGCCAGGCCCGCAGGATAGCTCCCGGATCCACTCCGGCCTGTTCAAAAAAATGCCTGTCTTCCGCCCCCAGTAACGCCAGACGAATCGGGCGGGGTATGTCTCCCGGAATAGGCCAAAAACCGAATAAATCCTTTTCATTTCCAATATCATCCAGGTACAATCCGGTTCTATCCCGTAATAATGTGGAAGGTGTATGTACCCGGATCAGCGCGCGCCTTTCACCGGCAATAGAAATTGTGAGAAACAGGATCAAAACCATGATAAGGAATAAAAGCACCCCTCCCCCCAGGATCATAAAAATCAGGGAGAGGGGGTGTTCTTTTCGTGTATTAAACTGCATATCAGGGTTTGATTTCTATCCTGAGTCCGGGACTATTGCCCCGCACCCATTCTTCATACATCAGTTCGGCAAATGCGCCCGGTTCTACAAACGACCCCTGGGTCATGGCACGTACACGGAAATAAAAGTCATAAGTTCCTTTGGGCAGTTCATTATAGTAGTAGCGGACTTCACTATCCAGATACTGCACATAGGTGGGAGCCAGGGTTATAGTTCCTGTTGGACGTGCTTCCGGACCGGAAGTGCGCAGCTGCGGATTCATGGGTTCAGTACCGGCTGCCAGGGGGCATACCACCACCGCGTAATAACGTTTCTGGGGATTAACCACCTGTATGTGCTGTTCCAGTATTTCTCCCAGTTTGAGTTCCAGTTTCCTGCCGGTCTGTTTGATCCATTGACGCAGAGAGACTGAATTATCATCCGCAATCTGGAGGAGTTCTTTTTCCACCACAAAGCCTTTACTTTCGGATTTTACTTCATCACCCCTGCCCAGAGGGACGTAACTGGTGCGAATCTGCACAGAAGCGGTTTTTTCTTTTGAGGTACCGCTCAGCTCCAGTTTGGCTCCCTGGGGCGCCTGTCCCTGCCAGGACGTTGCAAAAGTATCGGTATCCAGTCCCAGCGTAGATGTTTTGCCATCCACATTGATTTTTAACTGGTACTTATCTCCAGGTGACCGGCTGTTAGCCAGATAGTCTGAGAGGGCACGTATCGCGGCACCATTGACCCAGGTATTGCCCCAGCCATTGATACCGCCCATATTGACCAAATCATCCACCATCAGTTTTAATCTGCCGGTATATTTTTCTCCATAGGACAGAGCCGAGATGATATCCGCCAGGCTCTTGACCTCAAACTGGTTGAGCGGCCCGCCCCAGCTTACCGAACCAAACTGCATGCCCCGGAAAATCTCCTTGCCCTGGTACAGGGCAAAGACGGTACTGTCCCATAGGTTTTTCTTCAGTGACCCTATGAGCTCTTTATTGTAGTAACGGTTTTTTGCCAGTGTCAGAAGAATGCGGGACTGACTGCCCAGATCCTGCTTTAGACCTTTTTCACCCAGTTCCTGGGCATAGGACGCGGGGAAGTAATCGGCCAGACTTAGGGCATATAAAGCTTCTACCCTTTCCTGATAATGATAACCATCCACGAATCCGGAATAATCTGAACGCAGGGCCTCTTTCAGTACCCGTTTCGCGTTTTCTATTTTTTCTCCCGGTACGTTAAAGCCTGCTTCCCGGGCCAGGATCAGAAATTCCAGCACATAGGAAGTGAGGTAAATATAACCCTGTGAACCGGGCCAATAGGCGTACAGCCCCGATGGCAGTCGGGATTGGTCAATAGTCTCCATCACTTCAGTAAATATTTCGCTGGTTTTGGGATTGAGATTGGTGAGACCGAATTGGGTATATATTTTCTGAAGTAAAATGGCGCTGAACGCCTTGGAAAGTTTCTGCTCCAGACATCCGTAGGGATATTCCAGCAGATAGTCCATACCGGCAATAGCAGACAGCAGAGCTCGTTCATAGGTAAATAACAAGTCCTGCTTCAGGGTCCCGGGCCGGGGCTGATACTCCAATGCCGGAATAGTCAGATTCTGGCCGGGTGCCAGATTGGTAGCCAGCAGGGTCTTGACCGGGTCACGGTCGGGCAATATGGGTATGGCCACCTGGAAGGCATCCACTGCCTGATCATAATCACGGGACACAGCCATTTTGACTATCAGTTCCTGGTTGATCAATTGTCCCTTGTCATCATAACGGGGAGAGTCGATTTTCATGGGATAGAATAACTTCAGGGCTTTTTTATCATCCCAGGTGATATCCTGTACTTTTTTCCCGTCTATGACTGCACCCTGAACATCGATTTTCATACTCCCGGCGCCGCCCTTGCCATAGACGACGCGTCCCAGTCCGCCAGCCAGTATTTCATCTCCATAACGGACAAAACGCGGCAAGGCAGTCTGGACGATAAGAGGCAGCCGTATCTCCACACTGGACTTGGCAGTGCCAAACCGGCTGGTACCGCTCACTGCCACGGCCCTGATCTGGAAAATAGTCAGGTTATCGGGGAGTTCGATCTTGATGGTAGTATGGCCGCTGGCTCCCACCTGAATCGATGCATTATAATAGGCCACAGTCTTGAAATTTTTTCTGACAGTCGCTGTATCCAGCAGTGACTCTTTTTCCATTTTTTTTGAGGCGCCTTTACTATCCATTTTGGAAGCGGAGGGACTGTTTATTTCATCCTCATCATCTCCATACCCGCCGCCGGGATCTTCGATCACTTTCAGCTTTCCTATCGCCTGATTGCGAAAATCAAAGGCCTGTATCAGGCTGGAGTGATTGTCCATAAATGAAGGCAGGGGATCGATAGACTGTTCTTCACCCAAAGCCAGTACTGCCTGGTCAACCATCCACAAGGTAACTTCACCGGACAATGGTTTACTCTGGTCATCAGCCAGGCTGATTTCCACTTCCATAGTCCGGCCCGGCATACTCTGCTTATCATGCTTGAGCCCCAGATTCAAAGTGTTTTCTACCGGGTCCACCATAAGCCAGCGTGTTGCGGCCAGGGTGCGGGGTTTACCGATATCCTCCATCTTTTTATCCAGAATTTTACCTTCGGCATCCACCTGCCGGGGTGTTATCAGCATGAAATGAATAGGGATAGAGGGTGCAAAATTGTTTTCAACTTTTATGCTGAATTCAGCCCTGCTGTCTCTGACCTCCAGCCATTGGTATTCCAGACGGTCGGGACGTTCTATGATGGCTAAGGCCTGAGCTTCCGGGAAAGGACTTTCCAGCAGCACACGTGCGGTGTCTCCCGGTTTATATTTTCCGGATTTATCAAAAACTGCCCGGAAAAGTTTTTCATCCTGCTGTTCCCAGCTGATCTTGCCAGCTCCTCCCACATAGACATCGGCACTGACCGACTGAACCCGTCCCAGTTCATCGCGGGCTTCCAGCTCTACCAGATATATTCCTGATGCGGGTACCTTAAGAGGTATTTCTTTAGCTTCTTTTTCAGACTGAACCTGTATTTCCTGGATGACGGTATCTACCTGCTCGGTAACATAATCCGGTTTTCCCTGGTTGAGTGGGCTTTCCCGCAGATGGCTGTGCCATTCTCTTTTAATCAGACGCAGGGTAATTTCCACTCCGGGTTTCAGTTTTTGATCCACATCCAGTGCCAGAATCTGCGGGGAGATAATATCTCCTTTCTGGATGAAGCGGTCAACCTTGAGTCCCAGTACAAATGCGGGCAGAGCAACCACATCGTAGGTGGCAGTTACTGTCTGCTCATCATCACCAATCACGGTGGCTTCGAACACATAAAGCCTGGGCATAGCATTGGGTTCCAGGGTGGGATCTATAGTCAGACTGGCTGAGCCTCCCTGGTCTGTCCTGCCGTTTGCCTGTATCGATCCAGTACTGGAAAAAGAAGTGTTGTGCAGACTATAGCGTGAATCCGAGGAAAAGAGAAAGCCTTTTATCCCTGTGGGATTATAAGTATAGGGAAACTGGTTAACTTTCCAGCGTACCTGCTGATCAACTGCCTTACCCCCCGCGTAGTAATCCGCTGTCAGGGATACTTTGAATGGCTTATCCATAGGCACTCGTTTATCCCCATGTATGTTGACTTCAAACCTGGGTATTTTATATGCTTCCTTCTGGAAGGTAGCCCTTCCAAAGTTCTGTGTCCCGGAGTTACCCTTAACTCCCACCAGATCCGCGTAATAATATCCGGTAGGCAGATTTTTCTCTTCAAACTTTGCATAAAAAGACCCCTGTTCAGTCATCTCAACCGGAATCTTCCACTGCTTGGAGCCGGGTCCGTATACCTGAAAATACCACTTGGAGAAGCCGGTTACAAAAGACAGGCTGCCCTGATAAAGACTGCGGACATAAGCTTTTAAATTTACAGGCTCTTCCGGTTTATAGACCGGGCGCTCTGTAAATACAAAACCGCGGTATTGAGCGGAGGTCTCAGTCACAGAATAGGTCAGGCTTTTCAGCCAGTCCTGCCTGTCGTCTTCATACCAGTAGTTGTTTTTAAACCGGGATACCGCAGAGCTGGGATTAAATACCAGGATATCTTTTTCGCGGGATACGATCAGCCGTTTGATTACCTTTTTATAGTTCATGCGGGGTATGAAATACATACCTTTGCTGTCAGTCACCCCTTTTATCAGGTCAATCCATTCTTTATTCCCGGAATAATCACCTGAATCATAACCCTGCAGACGAATGGATACGCCCGACTGGGGCAAGGCATTCCGGAAGGAAGTCACATAGAGGCGAACTCCTCCTGCTTCTTCTACAGCCAGGAGAGAAAGGTCTGTGACCTGGATACGAACATACTGACGATATGTACCGCCTTTGACATCACGGAAACCTATGACATAAGTACCGGGTGCATTCTTGCCGGCTATCTCCATCAGCAGGGGATCCAGATCCAGCCCAAATTGAGCCGATCCGCTTTTTTCGTCAATGGGAAGATTTATAATCCGGGACAATATGGGACTGCCCATCATCCGCAGGTGGGACTTCAATTCACTTTCATAGATATAATCCAGTGACTGAACATACTGCTGGGGCTCCTCTCCCGGACCAGGTGGTAAATCTGTCTCGCTGATACTGACAGGTCTGGATGGAAATGGCCACAACCTGCGATCCAGGGGATCCACCTGATAGATCCTGACATCAGCCTGGGAAACCGACCGTCCCTGCATAGGCATCTGTTTGGGGCCAAAACGTTCCACTACTCCCTCAGAGCGTGTCCATTTTAAAAACTCATCTCTGCGCGGGAAAAAGAAATAAAATTCTGATCCTCCGTCCATCTTGATCTGACGGCCGCTCTGGTCTTTGATATCACTGGAGCTGATCAGAGCCTGATACAGAATCTCCCGATTGAAATTTCCCCGGATATAGAGACGGTTGCCGTAGACACTATAGGTGAGGTTGTCCACTGCGGGAGAAAAACTGATCACTCTCTTGAGCTGTGAAAAACTGATTTCACTGACAGAATCTGAAAAGCTCAGAAAAACCTCCATACTATCCCCGCCATTCAGAGCCTGTTCTGAATTGTACCGGGAACCATTGACTGCCACCGGAAGGGAATAAGACCCAACACCCATATCGATGATGCGGAATTCATTGCGGGTAGAAAAACTGTAGGTCAATTCTGACTCAGAAAAAGCCGCGTTGAGGCTAAGCCTGAGATGAGCCAGAAGTTTCATCCCTACCCCGATGCTTTTCTTGAACTGAATCATATACTGGAAATTATCCTGGAAATTCTTACGCTCAATTTTCTTGATCTCATAATCTTTACTATTGAGCCAGATACTGTCCCTGGCATCCAGACCGGGCAGCGGCCTTACTTCCAGGGAAAGTATGTTGTTCAGGTCTTCTACACTGATCTCCTGTTTAAAGCGTAGAGTGATGCTTTTAATTTCATTCAGACCGGTTGATTGATCATAGGGATCTGTAGAATAGGGAGGACTGAGGACAGTGAAGAAATCATAAAATCTCCCGTCTATCTTCCAGCTGAAAGTCTTCAGAACCGGCCAGGGGCTGGCTGGTTTAAATTGCAGAGTACGGGGATTTATCCAGCGGAACTCCCCGGGGTGTTCATAGGTCATGCTGATAAATTTTCGGGGGTTGTCTTCCGGTCCGCCTGCTCCCGGGCCTCTGTCATCGGGGAAAAAGATGGTAACCGGGTCATATTCACGAAGCAGCTTTTCCGGTAAGACAATCGTCTGACCTTTATCAGACGGTGTCCAATAGCTGTCCGCCGGACTGTATTCATAGGGTTTGGCAAAACCCTGTAATGACAGGGCTGACATTACAAGAGTAACCAGTATGATGATTATGCTGTTTATTCTTTTCATTTTATTCGTTTCCTTTCAAATATCCGTATTTTATCAAAAAGGCCTTTACCTGGTCATTCAGTATCTGAGTTTCTATACTGCTGGTATTGACATAGACAGGGGTAAAGGCTGCCATGGTGATTTCAGGACGGAGGCTGTACACCACAAAATAATCACCTGTCTTCAAGGTAGTAAATAACACCGGTCCCTCTTTGATCAGTTGACCGGAATTATCAAACAGGCTGCAGTAGATAAGATCCGTAGGTGCCTGATATCCCAGGGCGATTTCCTGCTCACTGTCCAGTCTGAAGTGAAAAGCCTGCATACCGCCATCGCTTATTACAAATGAAGTTTTACCGGCTTTATCCAGCTCCTGAATCTCAGTCCAGGAGATTTCTGCACTATAGGGTATGTTTTCTCCCCATGACCTCAGACCCAGCAAACTGCCCTTACGCGGCACCAGAAAATACTGCGACTCACCGGGAGCTGTTTCTTTCACCCGGGTAATTTTACCTTCAGACTCCAGGGCAGAGACTACATATTGCGGACTGGTGATTCTGAGGACAGAGTCGGTTTTGACTGGTAATTTATACCATGCCGGTTCACTTAGTGAGACAGTTCCCTGCTGTGTAAGATTCTTGGCTGCAGGCTTCTTATTCTGCCCCCATTTTCCCGCTTCAGGCATTTCCAGAGTGGAATTCCAGACTTTGACCTGACCAACAGGGTATTCCATCAGGATTCGGTTAAATCCCGGAAGTATTTCCGGCTGGTACCAGGCTGTACTCTGATGGAGATCACCGCTGGAATCCAGCACACTGACTCTGATTTCCGGACCAGCAAAGACAACATTTCCATTATCTGTAACTACCCTGTCTGTCAGCTGGAAACCGGGTCGGGTCGCGACTGTTTCCAGCATTACACTGGAAGTGGAATTTTCTTCTCTATTGGAAACCGGACGGAGAGTGTAGTTTCCACCCTCCTGTTTATAGGCTGCTATTGCCAGACGGCTGCCTTTGACAGTAAACACCCCAGGAGAAAAGGCAGTATAGTGTACTTCCTTTATACCTTTGTCATTCCAGCTGAAAACTACCATACCGGGATCAAGCGCGATTTCCCAGGTTATACCTTCTATCCCGTTCCAGGCGAGGAGTTTACCTGCCGGTATCTGACCCTGGCTGGGTCCTTCCAGCAACTGCAGTTTCCCTAAGGCAAAACTCTTCCAGGTCAATCGGATACCGCTGTCTTCCACTTCCTTGATGGGGTTCCATGCTGCCGCGTATTTCTGGTCACTACCCATACTCACTGCCAGAGCAGAGGTATTGTGGAAAGAAAATGCAGATGAAACCCTGGTGTTATCGTTAAACTTTAAATCACCTTTGGGATCTATAAATGATACCAGAGGTTGGCCAGTACTGCCCTCAGCCACAAGGATTTGGACATCTCCCTGAGCACCATTGAGACGGTAATAGAATTTATCCTGTTTGTAGGTTGTGATACCCCAGGGTTTATCTTTTTCCAATTTGATTTCCGTGATCTGAATTCGCAGCGGTTTTTCACTGGGGATATTCAGACACAAGGTACCTGGGGCTACTGATATCTGTTTATTCTGTACCCGGTTCCAGAAGGCCGGCTGTTGAGGTGTAATGGTCTGGACATAGAGCACCCTTTCCACCATACTACCGTCGGCCGGATCCTGACATTCCACACGGTAGGTGCTATGGGACTGAATTTCAGTCTTCAGAGATATCAGCCCCTGTTCCGGCCTGGCCACAAAACCCTTCTGAAGCGCGTCCAGAGTGACCCCGGAAGAAGTGAAAGGATCAATAAAAATATTAATTTCCTCGTCAATGTGATCCAGGGACCAGAATGCCATCTGGTAGGCATTACCGGACGGAATATAATAAAACCAGTCGTAGTCCTGCCCTTCAACTATAGCTTTTTCCAGCCACTGTCCGCCTGATTTTTCTACCATGGAGAGCGCGAATTGTGAACCGGCATCAGCCCGCAGATGATAGTATCCTCCTCCCTGGGGTAAGGGCATGAGCTTTTTTGACCCTGCCATATCGATACGGTTGGGCTGCCCGGAGAGTAAAGCAGGGCCCTGCAGAGTCTTAAGGACTTTCATGGTGAGCTGTGTGGAGCCATAGCTGCCCTGGTTGCTGTCAATGCGGAGTTTATACTTGCCGGCTTTGAGAAAAGCAGACAGGATAAAGTTCCAGTCATGGGGGGAATCATCTACTTTTTCCAGTAAACGCCCCTGCGCGTCATATAATTCTGCGGTCACATCTACTTTACCAATGGTGGAAAATTCTACCTGGGCATCTTCGCCTACATAGACATCAAATACCCGGGAGGGAGAAAAAGTATAGCTCATTCCATCAGCCAGAGCTTCAGTAGAAAGCCTGACATTGTAGTTCTGCTGGTTCCCCACCCTACGGGCAAACATTTCCAAACGATAGGCTCCTGAAGCCAATTCCAGATTGAGATTTTTATCAGAATACAGATCTCGGACTGGTTTCTTTTTACCGTTCTCCAGCAGGAACAAACGCCCCCACATATGGTTGTCTATACTGAAAGTGACCGGCATTTTAGCTGGTACCTGAAAGGTATAGACATCAGGAAAACGTTCCCCCTCACTTTCTTTCCAGGTGTTATTGAAATAGTTATTCCATTCCAAAGCTATAGGACCTTTGCCCTTGGGTTTTTCCGATTTCATCTCCTGGCTGAATAAAGTGAGACGTTTACCCTCCACTTCCTGGGGCAGAGAAATCAGGCGATATTTTCCAGGGAACAAGTCCAACTTTAGGTCAGTATTTAAACCGGGACGCAGCAGAGGATAACCTTCACTATCTTCAAAACGGCAGGGATATTCCCGGTCCATACCTAAAGTCCGTATGGCATACTGCTGTTCTTTGCCCACATTTACCATATAAATCAGAGAGTTTCCAGCCGGCACTGTAGCTTTCTGGTATTTACCTAGCACCAGATTACCGCCATCTACCGGGGGCAGATATTCTAGAAGGACTCCCAGATGCCCGGCAGACCTTCCCATCACTTCGACCTGTATCTGATATATACCCTCTTTCAGGTAGGATTGCAGCAGAAAATTCCTGCCCAGTCCATTAGCCTGGGCACTACCCAGGGAAGGTGTGATCCTGTCCCGCATGCTGGCTTTGGTCTGCAGGCGCCCCACACTCTGAACACGGTATATGCCGGCTTTTTTTACTTCCAGTAAGAATATCTTTTTTTCATTATACCCCAGGTCAAAATAGACCGGGGAGTCTGCCTGGATAGTTTCAAATTTGGGAAAACTATTTATAACCTGAGTAGATAAATACCTGGGCTCGCTGTCAGGCAATGAAGCCGTGCTTTTGAGCTCAAGGGTAAACATCTCTGTGTTTTTATCCGTGTTTTTCAGAACCAGGTCAAATTTGCCCATTTCCAGCCGGGTCTGACCTGGCTGGACCGTCTGTCCCATACGATTCAGGGTATAGGATGCTTCGTTTTCCGTCTGGATATAGATCAGGGAAGGTTCCAGTACCTCTACGGGTAATTTCACTTCTTCACCAGGTTCCAGATAAACAGTGAGAGCCTGTCTCAGATCCAGGGGTAATTCGCGCAACTGAATAGCGGAATACACTTCTCCCTGGCTGCCGTAAATGAAACTGTAACTATGATCCTTATCCAAAGTGATTTTAGGTATCTGTATATTGGCCTGACGGGGACTCTGGAAGCTCTTGCCCAGAGCCAGTCCTTTGGGCCGGACCTGGAGAGTGAGGATTCCTTTATTGACCGGATCCAGGGTGATAATATGAATACCCTTCTCCAGTTTGAATTCATGACTGCCCTTGACAAAATCAGGTGCCACATAATCACGCGGAGAGGATGTAAAGAACCTTTCCACTTTAATCCTGGCTTCAGTACCATCCAGGTCAAAGGAATAAGCCCCGGCCTGCTCAATCTGAATATAGAGGCTGATTGTCTGCAGGAGATTAAAGCGCCGGCTCCAACCCTGACGTGAGTTCAGTACTGCCAGGTCCTGAGCTACTACCCTGTCCTCTCCGTAGGTGTCCACCACAAAACCGGATGCATCAATATTATCTTCAATGAACCCGCTGTGGACTGTAGACAGCCAGTAGTCTCCGTCAATCCTGGGTCGAATGTACATGCTCTGGCTTTTATACAGATTCTGCACAATAAAACGGTCCCCGGGTTGACCTTCTACCGAGATGAGGATCTTACGGTTATAATAACTGCGGCTGACCATACACTGGGGGCTGCTGGATTTTTCGGTGATATCAGCCAGCCTGTCATAATGGTCAAAATCTTCCCCCGTTTCCAGAGACTGAACTTTTAATTTATAGCCTTTTTTCTTAAAAGCCTGAAGTAAAAAGAAATCCGCGCTGCCGTCTACCAGGTAGCGGTTTACTCCAAAGGGGGAAATGACAGCTACAGACCTGCTGTTCATAGTCATTTGATTTAATCCGTAGCGAAGGCGGAAAGGATGTGTTTTATTATCTTCCGCCCATTTAAGCTCCGGTCCGCCATAGACGGTTATTTTATAGTATCCTTTGGAAAGAGTGGTGTTCAGCATGATACTGGTCATTGGACGGCCAGTCTCATATTCCACCTGTTTGGTAATTGTACGGATATCCTCAACCCAGCTGCCCTCTCTCCATACAATCAGTTTACTGAGATTCCTGCCCTGAGTTTCCAGATATATGTTCTGGTTGTTTTGGTCAACTTCTATCCACCATGACATCTGTTGTAAATCACCCAGTTCTGTCTCAATTACTTTGCCTTCCTGTATCACGGGAGCCTGGGGGGTATTTATTTCCTGATAAGGTGTGACAGACAATTCCAGACTGCCTTCTACCTTGTCGCGGGATACCATGCGCAGCTTATACAAGCCTTCATCCAGAAGTATATCCAGCCTGCCGTCCTTTTCACCTGGAATGCCCGATGACTGGCCGGGGCCAGTCATTTTATTGACCAGCTGGAGTGAAGTACCATGTTTGCTTTTGACGGCAATGGAATAATATCCGTATTGAGAAATGTTCAGGACGGATTCATTGTATGGTTTTTCAGTGAATTTATTCTCACTTAGTTTCCAGCCATCTGCCGACCTGGCCTGATTCAAGAATAATACCAGGCTGAAAATCACCAGCCCCCATCTTTTCGCTTTGTAATTCATACACACCTCTTGAAATCTTCTTCATAACTCCTATTGAGACCTCTGATTATACGTATGTAAGCCTATAAAAGCAACAAAATCCCTCTGAAAAAATATTATAACCCTATACTGTATATAGGAATGTAAAAAATCATCATTCCATAATAATATAGCACGACTCATCAGATTTAAAATATACCGGGGTCAATTCCAAATGAATGCGCAGTGTGAAATAGTGCAATTTGACTAACGATATACACTAGTTGAAAGTTTGAGTATTTTCTTTCCCCGCTTTAAAATTAACCACTAAGTTGCAATTCTGCGGAGGAAATAGATGGGTTTCATATCCAGTATCAAAGAAGTTTTTGTCAATGACATCGCCATAGATCTCGGAACAGCCAATACTCTCATCTATGTCAAAGGCAGAGGTATCGTCCTGTCAGAACCTTCAGTAGTTGCAATTCAGACTGGTAATGGTAAAGTCAAAGCCGTGGGCCGGGAAGCCAAAAAGATGCTGGGTAAGACCCCTGGTGACATTATTGCGGTTCGTCCTATGCGCGAAGGGGTTATCGCTGACTTTGAAGTAGTCGGTAAGATGATGAAGTACTTCATCTCCAAAAGCCAGGACCGCAGAAAATTGGTCCGCCCCCGTGTGGTGATCGGAGTCCCCTCCGGCGTCACTGAAGTAGAACGCCGTGCGGTTCGTGAAGCAGCAGAGCAGGCTGGGGCTACCAAGATATATCTGATCGAAGAATCCCGTGCAGCCGCCCTGGGTGCAGGAATCCCGGTTGAAGAACCAGCCGGTCATATGATAATCGATATCGGAGGGGGTACTACAGAAGTATCTGTGCTGTCTCTGGGCGGTATCGTAATCACCAATTCCATCCGTGTAGGCGGAGATAAGTTTGATGAAGCTATCATGTCTCACCTCAAAAAATATCATAACCTTATCGTTGGTGAAAAGACAGCGGAAGAACTCAAGATTAAGATCGGCAGTGCCTATCCCCTGAAAAATGTGGAAACTATTGAGATCAAAGGACGTGACGCCATCTCCGGTCTGCCCCGCACCCTGAAAATCGATAGCGTGGAAGTACGCGAAGCCTTGCAGGAAACTGTGAATAAGGTTCTGGATGCTGTTCGGTCTACTCTGGATCAGACGCCCCCTGAACTGGCCTCCGATATTATAGACCGCGGTATTGTAATGTCAGGCGGCGGCGCTCTGCTGCGCGGTCTGACCAAGTTCATTGCCAAGAATACCGGGGTACCTGTCTTCCTGGCTGAAAATCCTCTGACCTGTGTAGTTCTGGGCAGTGGTAAATATCTGGCAGAGATTAAGAAATACGAAAACCAGAGTTATAACTAAAGCCGGGAAAGATGCAGAATATTTATCTGTACAAAAACAAATCCACCCTGACTCTCATCATACTGCTGGGGATTTCCTTCGGGACTATGTTTCTCAATCTTCAGTTTGAAAATTTCAAATTTTCAAAAGTATTCTTTTTTATCTCTTATCCATTTGAAATCGCCATCAAAGGTGTATCTAATTTCTTTAAAAACACCTTTACCGGCATCACCCGGATAAAAGCCCTGGAGAAAGAACTGGTTGAGACCAAGCAGCGCCTTATCAATTATCAGGAAAAGACACTTTTATATTCCGAGATTATCAAAGAGAATACCCGCCTGAAACAGACTCTGGACATTAAAAAGAATATCAATTACGAGACCACCTTTGCGGAGATTATCTTTCGTGATCCCAGCCTCCAGGGAGACTATTTTGTGATCAATAAAGGTAAACTTGACAGCATCAAGGAAAATATGCCGGTTGTATCCTTTGATACCAACGGTCAGATCTTTCTGGTGGGCAAGACCACTGAAGTGACACTGGTCGCATCCAAAGTCCGTATCCTCACAGCAGGAAATTTCATTCTGGGCGTAGCTCTCAAAGACAGCGGTTACGTGGGTATTATGAACGGGAATGGCTCCTGGAATCAGAATTGTGTCCTGCAATTTATCCCTGTGGAAGCAAATGCTTATATCGGACAGGAAGTGGTTACTTCCGGAGAAAGTGATATCTTTCCATACGGCATCACCGTAGGAAAAGTAGTAGCCCGCGAAAAGAATGTGGTAGAAGAATTTTTCCAGAAAATCTATGTGCGTCCAGAATTTGAATACAGTAAAATCAAAGACCTGTTTATTCTGCAATGGACGCCCGGAACAGAAGCCAATGACCTGATCGAGGATAGTTATGAGCAGTAATGTCTGGAAAAACATCATCCTGGGAGTCGTAATGGCTCTTTTCCTGGCCATCCAGAGCTCCAATAGCCTGGCCATTGGACGGGTACAGCCCGACCTGATGCTGCTCATGGTCATACTCTTCAGCTTTGCCCTGGGAGAGTTTAAAGGACAGATATTCGGTTTTGCCATGGGTTTACTATTGGACGCCATGAGTGGAGGACTTTTCGGTATCAATGCTTTTATTTTCACACTGCTAGCCTGGTTTACCACACTTTTCAAAAAGTATATACAGGCTGCTGATGTTGCCGCATTTCTCATCTATGTGACTTTAGGCATCATTGTAAAATATATTCTGACTGCTATTCTATCCTGGCTGTTCAAACAGGGAAATATTATGGATGGCCGCTATCTTCTGCAGATGTTCCTGGAAATAATTTATGATCTCATCATCGGGACCATATTGTACTACATCACCCCTGCGCTGCTCCAGCGAAAATCATCAGATTTTTAAGACTTTATCTCTTCATCCGCCTGTTCTGAATCCTGCTTATCCTTATCTTCTATTTTTAACTGATTTTGTCTGTTTTTCCTTATTCTGAATGGGGAAAAAAGTTCTCCAATATTTCTTTTGGGCAGCTTTTCTTTAGGGTCTGCCGCGCCATCAGCGTACCGGAAAGTCCAGATATGAAGAGTAGATACCAGGCCAAAGTAGGAAATGATGGGTACAACCGTTAAAAAGGGAGATACTATGGGTACAGTTAATAGTACGAAAAACAGAATATTGACCACAGAGACCAGAAATAGCGGAAGGGCTTTTTTGAATGTCAGAAAAAAGGCTACCATGTAGTATTCATGGAACCTGTACTCATCGCTGGTAAGTAAAGGCAGCAAGATGATCTGCATCATTAACAGTATAAAGAGGAACCAAACCGAGAGACCGGTGAGAATGATATTCAGAGGAAACAAGTGAGTCATGGATTGCTGATAATAGATAATGGAATAGGAAAGGAGAAATCCGATCAGGCCATTTAACAGTGAATGAAATATTCCTTTCCAAAAAACTCTCTTTAACTCCAGGAAGTATTCCTTGAAAATACTGGTGATCTCATCATCAATTATTTTAGCCTGATAAGAATAGGAAGCCAAAGCAGTCGGGAAAAAGGGCATAGCAAACAGACAAGTCGTAATCAGGACAAAAAATAACCCGGCATTTTGGGTAAAAAAGTCCCCCCGGGTATAAAACACCCATAAACCTGCCATAAGAAATATAAAGAAAGGATTCACTGCGGCGTTAAAAGAAGTAAATATAGAATAGGACAAATGGTCCCACCAGCTCCAGAAGGTACGTCTTAAGATCCTGATAAACATGTTTTCCTCGTTAATCCGAATTGGAGAAATATTTTAACAGATAACCGTAGCAGGGTCAAGCTCTTACCAGGCCCTGAGTTTTTTATCCCTACGCGGACAAACTATATGGAAATCACAATACTGGCATTTTTCACGCCACTCGAATTCCATATTTTTCATTTTTTTATGTTCATAGAAATTGAGTAGATTTCCTTCCATATCCTGGGTACTGTTCCAGGGTATATAGTTACCGTCCCGTAATAATCCCAATAAAGCTTTTAATTCTGCACTTTTCTGTTCCCACAATGCTTCATACTGAACATCATTAAGAGCTGCGATAAGTCCCAGATTTTCTTCTTTTTCAATGGACAGATACACAATATCGTCAACAGCCTGTCCCTGTATCTGAGCATAGATGATGCCCTGACAAACCACCAGGGGTCTTAGAAAATATTTTAGTCCCCTGGTATTTACCGAAGAACTTTTGTAGTCGGTTACAGTCAGCCGCCCCCCTCTGAGGTCCAATCGGTCAATCCTTCCTCTAATCACAAGCTTTTGTCCGCCCAGGTCCAGTACTGCGTTATCTATCAGGGCTTCTGTCTCTACAATCTCTGCACCTTCTCTAAACTGCTTCTCTCTTACCACAAAGGCTCTCAGGACCTTACGGTAATGTACCCATTCCAGGGGAAACAGCCGGTTATCACCCACCCTGTCCTTCATAATCTGGGCTGCCTCTTCCATGGATTCTTCCAGAGAAACGAGATCAGGCAATTCTTCCTGACTGTGTCCCCGGGTTTTTTCTACATATATCTGTAAAACCTGATGATAAAACAGCCCCTTCAAATCTGATTTAATCTCTTCCTTGGGAGGGATCTGCGGTTTTATTTTGAGAATGTCCTGCAGAAAAAAAGCATAGCGGCAATTACCCGCTCTTTCGATTCGGCTGGCACTCCAAATCATGCTGTCCAGAGTGTTATTAATTCGGGCGGATATCATGGGATCATGACTGCCCTCTTCATCTAATCCCAGAGCACCTTCATAGATTAAGGGCGGTAAATTGTCTGTCAGCTCCGAAAAGTAATCTTCTACTTTGTCCCTATGTAAGGTATAGGCAGCCATACGCTGGGCCGTTTCCACCATCGGATAGGATTCACCGTATATCTTAAAGTCCTTTGCAGCCAAATGATGTGCGTCATATTGCAGAAAAGCAGGACCAAAATGTATGTTCATCCAGTCACTTCCTGGAACTATGCGAAAAAGCAGAGAAGAAAAATCAGTATCCGTACTTTGAAGTTCAGGGATATTTTCAAAACCCTGACACCTGGATAAAAGACCCTGAAGATAAATCGATGGCAGGACCTGTTTACCCCGCTCATCAAAAGGGGTAAAACACACATAAAGTTTTTGTGTAGACCTGGTTAGAGCTGTATAGAACTCCAGTATCTGACTGCTTAACCGGCTCTCATCATCTTCCAATATCATTTTTCCGGCCTGCCGGTTCATTTCCCGCCGTTCATGATTATCGCTTAAACTGTAGGATAGATTACCGGGAAATTCACCCTCATTTAATCCCAGGATGAATACAGCTTTAAAATGCAGTTCACGGGAGTCATAGGGAGTGAGAAATTGGACAGCATCCGGGTTATAAAAGCGATATCTATACCTGACATCCCGGATCAGTTCATCAAATAATTCTAAATATTCATCCAGTCTTAAAGCTTTTAACTCCAGAATCTGTAAGGACTTTCGCATAGACTGAAGACTCTCTTTGAGTTTACGCAAAGCCATATAATCTTTGCTGGCAAGCACCGGATCTTCAACAGGAGTACTACCCCTGATGACCAGAATCCTGATCAAACCAGCTAACCAACTGACAAAATCTTCGGTACTGATTAAATCATTTTTATTAAAAATAAAGATGTGGCTTAGTAAATCTTCCAGATCCCTGGTAAGTACCGAAAATTCTTTGTCTGCTTTCGCCCACTCCTCCAGATTATCGAAATGACTAAACTTTCCCTGTTCCAGGTTATTTCTTTCCCACTCATACTCCTGTCGGCGCTTCTGGAGAAGATTGCGCCACACCTCTGCATCACCCCGGATATATTCAGGAAAAAACTGGGTTATCCTGCGAAGATTGTGGAATCTATCTCCTTCGAGGTAGGAAGAATGAGAAAGTGAAAGTATGCCTGTATTGTCTATACCTTCCCAGGCCATACGCATTAGTGTCCTCACAAAGATAATCACGGGATTCTTCCTCAGCAATTCATCTCTGCTGGGATAATAGGGAATTCTGTAATCCTGAAACAATGATCGTATTATGGGGCTATAGATATCAGGATCAATACTCAATACTCCGATTTCAGAATAAAGATACCCCTGTTCTTTTACCAGAAAATGGATCTGATTGGCTATATGCTCCACTTCCCGGAATTTTCCGAAAGAGGTAATTCGGGTTACATCAAAACTGCCGCTATATTCTTTACCTTCAATAATTGCGTCTGCTATACGGGAGATGGAACCGGCATCTTGCAGCCGTACTATTTCCCAGTTAAAGGCTGAAAGAAGTCTTTCCCTGCTTTTTGTTATTACCTGTATATTAGTGAATGGCAGCGCCATTGAAACTGGAATAGATTTGTTTTCACACTGTTTGAAAACTGAAAATAAAAATGTTTCCTGTAGAGAAGTAAAGTCATAAAATCCGTCTAAAAATAGTGCGTCAAACTCAGGGATGAACTCTTCTGCCGTCAGAGAAGCCCCTAAACTATGCAAACGGGTACTATCATATAGTTGTTTTTCCTCCAGTTTATCTTCATACATTCTGAGTATCAGCGTCAGGTCCTGCCATTTAGGCACTATGTGGCCTGTCACATTTTCAGGTATGAGACCGGAAGTCTGGTGCAGCTCCATGACCAGAGTGTAAATAAGCCTGACAAGTCCGGGCGTGCTGTCAATATCCTTGAAATAATGGAATTTTTTTCTGTTATCACTGATCAGCTGCCGGATTATTAAAAATGATTCAAAGTCTGTGATCCTCTGTACTGCCACACCGGACCTGCGGTGGTCTATTACCCAGTTTAGGAGGTCATTAAAAGTAAGAATAAATTGACCTAATAATCCGGAATATCTAGTGGCCAATTCCATTTCCAGACGATCTTTAAGGATTCGGGTAGGAACCACCAGCCAGGGATGTCCCCCGGATTCCCTACAGGCATTAAATTCCTTCATGATCAGACTGGATTTTCCTGATGCCGGTGGTCCTAATATTAGCCGCATGTATACTCCTTCCATGATTATAGCCTTGTCTATGCCCATTGTCAAAACAAGAACTGGCTTTGCTTTTTCAGGACGGTAGACGTATAATAATACATGCGAAAAATAAAAGTGTTGACCTTCTTTTTTATAATTATGATTTTCTGGCCTCTACCTGTTTTCAGCGGTATGTTAGTCCCTATGGATGATAGTCAAGCTAACCATCTGAAAGCTTACGGTTTGGCATATCAGGCCTTGTTAACCGGTAGCGAGGTAAAATGGCTGCTCAATTTTCGGGGGGGAAGTTTTTATATAGAAAATCCCGGAAAAGACCTTTCACGTTGGGCCCTGCTGCGTAATGTGAGTACCCAGGACATCCGACCCGCAGATTTTGATCAAATACTTCAAATTATCGAAAAAGAAAATATGAATGTGGTAAAGCTGGAAAAAGCCCCGAATATCGCCGTATATGCCCCCCCTGAAAATGTCCCTTGGGACGATGCTGTGACATTGGTGCTGAAATACGCAGAGATTCCCTATCATCAGCTCTGGGATGATGAGGTATTGGGAGGACTGCTGACTACTGAGAACTATGACTGGCTGCACCTGCACCACGAGGATTTTACCGGTCAGCATGGAAAATTCTGGATGGCATTTCACCAGGAGACATGGTACGCAGAAAGAGTCATCCAGTATCAGCGTCAGGCTGAAAAATGGGGGTTCCGCTCCACTCAAGAGGAAAAGAAAGCTATTGCAGCCGCTATCAGAAAATATGTAGAAGAAGGCGGCTTTTTATTTGCCATGTGTTCCGCTACAGACACTCTGGATATTGCACTGGCCTCTTTGGGTATAGATATCATCCCACCGGAAATTGACGGCACTCCTCTGGATCCAGATATTGATGCGCACCTGCAATATGAAAATACTCTGGCCTTTAAGGATTTTAAACTTATCTCCAACCCCTACGTCTATGAATTTTCTACGATTGATATTGAACCGCAGTTAGAGCAGGTCTATTTCCAGCCCTTTTATTTTAAATTAAACCAGTTTGCGGCTAAATACGATGTTATCCCCGCTATGCTGGTCCAAAATCATAATAATTTAATTAAGGGATTTTTAGGGCAGACTACAGCATTTCATACTCAATTTTTAAAAGATGATATGATTATTCTGAATCAGGTAGAAGGAAAGGACTGGGTAACCTACATCCATGGAGACAGAGGAAAAGGTACATTCACATTTTTTGGAGGCCATGATCCCGAGGACTATACTCACCAGGTAGGGGATCCGCCCACTAATCTGGATCTTTACCCTCATTCGCCTGGCTACCGCCTCATCCTGAATAACATCTTATTTCCAGCCGCCAAGACAAAAAAGAAAAAAACATAGTCAGGACTGTCAGGACTTTTTAAAAAAACCTTTAAGATAAAACCAGCTGTACAACAATTGACTTCGAATGAGTAGAATAAACAATCTATGGCCTTTTAGAAAGCCAAATAGAATTAACCGGCTGAAATATAAAGAGGATATGTATAATATCAATGGAACGGATATTAATACATTCTTAAACAGGATGGATAGTATCAGACTGGCTGAAAGTAACACAGCAATGCCAAGTACACCTAGAATTCCCAGATTATGCATCTGCCCCCTGGCAAAGGCATGTTCTTTAAGGAACTCCTGAAATGAATTCCAGTCTATCGGAAATCTCTTATAGAGCATAAGATCCGGTACATAATAGAGAGCACCGCCCTTTTTACGTATGGTAGCACTGACGACATGCTCTAGACGTAGAGTAGCAGAAGTGGTGTCCAACTCCATGATATCCGGGGTGGGAATGATCATTCCTTCCAAAGGTAGTTCCGGGATGGGACGGGGATGCAAAGCCCGATACCTATAGCTCAATCTGGCATTTAGAAAAACACTTCGGATGCAGGTAAAAGCATCCATTTCAAAATCAGTATAGGAATTTCTCAGAGTCAGGAACCCCCCCACGGCCTGGATGTCTGTCTGGGACAATAAACGTCCAACGGGATATAAAAATCTTTCGTCGGGATAGGTTTCAAGTGTGGAAAGAATTACGTAGTCGGTCTGAAGTTTTATTCTTTTGCGGACTTCCTCTAAACGTTTCAAATAGGATTTTTCCTGACTGGGTACCCAGGTCAGCCTGTCATCCTTGAGATTGATTTTTTCCGGCCCGCAGTATATCACTTTGTATCCGGGATAATTTATGGAGAGATATGCCTGAAGAGCGCTTTTTTCATATTCATCAGACTGATGACTGAAAAGTATAAACGTAAAGGAAAAAATACGGTTTGGTCCCATGGGCCGTTCATAAAAACGCAGGATTTTATCCCGGTAGAATATAGCCATGGTATCCCATAGCATATTAGCTACTGTACTCAGCTTCATTCGTCCGGCTGCTACCCTGCTGAAATTTAATTCGATGGGAGCTGACTCCACTTTCTGATGATACTTCAGCATAAGCAGTAATAACTCTATGTCAAAAGCAAAACGCTTGACTACCAGTCGGGGCAGCGCTATCTCCAGGGCTGATCTGCGGAATAACTTGATCCCGGTTTGAGTATCTTTTACCTGTAAGCCAAACAAAATCCTGGTCACCAGATAATATACTTTACTCATTATCTTTCGTTTAAGGGGGTAGTCCAGTCTGGAATCAGGATGGAGTTTGGATCCTATCACCACGTCCGCGCGGGTCTGATCCATTATGTGGAGAAAATTCGGTAAATGCAGAGGGGACAATTCCAGGTCCGCGTCCAGAAATAATACCAGTTCGCCCCGTGAAAATTCAAAACCTGTTTTAAGGGCCCAGCCTTTGCCGAAATTGCGGTGATTATGTACCAGGCGTACTCCAGGATGTTTGGAAAATGCTTCTGTCAGACGTGAAAAAGACTGGTCAGTAGATCCGTCATCTATCAATATGACTTCAGTATCCAGTTCCCAGGATTTGCTCATTTCCAGTACTTTGCGGGTATTTTCGACTATAATATCTTCTTCATTTAAAAAAGGCAGAAGTATGGACAGGACTTTACCTTTCCATTGAGTAGGGATGGGATGGGATTCTAACGGATGCATAATTCTTTGGCCTTTTTTTAGTATTATAGCGTCAGAGCCTGATTTAGTCCATTTTCAGAATCAATGTCCCTTAGTCAATCCCTTGTAAAAAAGAATACTCAGTGTTGTAAAATAGAACTTTATAGATCCATGGTCTCCCACTTTCTTCGAATCAGCAGATAGATAACGCTCGCTGATACCAGTATCCCCAGCATTTCCCAGTGAAGAATCCGCGGGGTAAAAAAGGCTGCGGAGCCGCTCACCCAGGCATATTTTCCAAATGGTGAAATAAACTGGATAATGGCAGAGTGAAATATCCCCACAAGAACAGCCAAGACAGTGACTAAACCACGAGCTGGGATTAACAGGCTGAAAAGAAGCATCAATTCGTAAAATAAAAAGGCCCGAATACCGCTGACCAGATACCCACCCACAACTGCCCAGTAAGGGATCTGCCAGCCCAAAACAGCAATTAAAATCACACTGACCAGGGCTGACATAGAAATCCAGCCCAGTATCAGAATACCTACCACTTTGAGTTTCTGATTCAGATACTGCCGTCTGGACAGAAAATTCAGATAATAATAATGCGTATTATCTTCTTTTTCTCTGCGTATCTGTGAAGCACCCATGATCAAGACCAGGAAAACCAGAAAAGGAATAAAGCTCTGAATCATCCATTGGCCGGCAAAATATTGGATATCCCCGCCATTAACGGCTTTTTTTATGACTGTGACTACATTAGGCGGTATTGGACTGCCTTTACCTTGTTCCTGAAAGGCCTCCATCTGCTGATTGGTCATCTGTGTGATCCAGTCACGCCCCAGCAAATTCCCCATCTGAAAAACAGTCAGCAGGATCGTAAAAAAAATGAATATTTTTCTCTTTTCTTTTAATTCCAGTTTTAACATCTCAATTCCTGTCCCTTTACTTGCCGGATGTATATATCTACACCCGGCAAGGATTCAGGGATTAATTATTTAAAAAGTGTAATTCGCTGTCACTTCTACCAATGCACCCTGGTCACCATAAGTAAACTCAGCTTTATCCGGTCCCAGGAAGGCATCTATCGTCAATCCCAGGCTGAAATTAAAAATAGGCTGGTAGGTTAAAGTGGTAGCTACCACGAAGGACAGGTCATTAAAATTACCCAGTATATTTCCAGTAAAACTCAAAGTAGAATCAAAAAAGTGGTTGATAGTAGTGAATAAAGCGCCGTAGAACTGGGATGTATCATAAGGCCGGTATAAACCATTCTTAATCATCCAATTTGCCTTTATAGGATCCGCAAAAATATTGCCCATATATCCGCTGGAATTATAGTAAAATTCACCACCGATAGTTACCCTGTTGTCATATATATAGTTAAATATCCTGGAAAATCCAAGTGTGATACGGGGAATGAATCCATTCGTAGCCTGTGTGGTAGAATAGTTTGTAACGGGTCCGATTACGATGGGAATAAATATATTGGTATTAGGAACAGTTATATAATTTATCTGAGGGCCAGTGATCACTGGATCACCAATTTTCAATCTATTTTCTCCTTCAGAGAGACTAACCTCACCATAAATATTGATCTGTCCGATCCGTGATGTAAAATCCAATCCATAGACTGGATAATTATCTTGTTTGGCCCAGGCAGACAACCCCACTTCAGTACGGCCCAACAGAACTTCAAATTTACCGGCTATAGCCGTATCTTTGATTACTTTTGCCCCACTGACATCCAGAAAGGTATAAATATTCACCGTCGTGCCAAAGGGGATATGCATTTTCAGACCGGGCACACCTCTTTTTACCTGGAAGCTGTCCAGGAAACTGGTGCGGTCCAAATTTATGAGGTCCGTGGGATTCCACAGGTTCGCGGTACCCCATTTGATCACCTGTTTACCGATGCGGAAGTAGACCTTCTGGCTGATATTCATATCCACAAAGAATTCCGGGAAAGTCAATGACGTATCCCCGGAAATGATGTCCAGCAGACCTTGGACCTGATTGGATAACGGGCCGAAACTGTTGATCAATGTATCCAGATAAGGATTCTTTGTGGTAGAATAACTCACATACATATTCAGGTGGGCTTTAAATCCCTGACGCAGACGCAGATCCAGGTTGAAATTTCCGGACAGGCTGGCTCCGAAAGTGTTGGTGTCACCCGGCGTGTCTCCCATAAACCAGCTGCGTTTGAGGGAATAATTTTCCCGATTGAGGATATTGCCTGAAAACACCAGTTCCTGTTTATCCATGAGTGAGGTAAAATTGGAGTTCATATTGGTGACTACAGATTCCGTTTCAGAGAACAGAGCATCTTCATCAATCCCATTATCCTGAGCAGAAAGTACTCCTGAGAGCAAAAAAACTGTCAGTAACGCAAAAATAGCTTTTTTCATCTGCATCCTCTCCTTATTTACTCAGGCTTTCCAGGTATCCTTTGGTGAACACACTCTTGGATATAGGACTGAAGCTGACCCCATTGATCTTCATGACTGTTTTATTGCCCACTTCAAATTCATCTATGAACATGTTTTGTATGGAGATATATCTGCCGTCTACTGTAGTATATTTAAGAAAATAAGCAGTCTGCATCAGAGTTCCGGAGAGGGAGTAGTTTTCTACTTTGAGGGGCAGAAAATTGTCAGTTCTGACCCAATAGATCACTTTAGGGTAAGTTACATCCTTGACCTTGGCAGCCACTTCAAATTTATAGACAGGGATCTTGCCCAGCATTTCCTGTGATATTTTTTCTTTGCCGTTTTCATCCAGAGCAGGTCCATACTGTTCTTTAGTCTTACGCTTTTCTACATCACCCGCTTTCATGTCGCTGCCGCTGATGGATTCATCCCGGTTGATATGCTGAAAAGTGCGGGTATTCTGGCGGTACATCCACATATTATCGCCTTCTTTGAGGTATCCATTGCCCTTTTCAGAATCAGGAGCGGTAAATACCATCAGGAAGGAATCGTCGGCGTCCCTGCGGTAAAACACCATCTGGTACTGTTTAGTACCCTGGTCTTTTTTCTGCTGTACCATTTCTACCTGAGCGGTCATATCTGATTTCAGTGACTGTAATTCGTCCAGTTTATCCAGAATAGTATTTACTTTGGGCAAAGCATGGGCTGCGCTGGAAAAAGCAATCAATGCCAGGACACTTAATAATAATCTTTTCATAATTTTCTCCTTATATCGCTTATTCAAAGGTACGTAACGCTTCAGCTGCGGAAATCTTGCTGGCTTTTCTCGCGGGTAATGCTGCAGCTAATACGGTAAATCCTACAATCAATATCATACAGAACAATACCATCCCCATGGGAGGCAGAAAATACAGATGTCCATCTCTCAGTAACATAGATATCATTCCTTCCGGCTTCAGCTGCATCAGTGACATCAGGAACATCACAATGAGCGCGAAAACGATTCCACCCAGGCTGGCAAAGAAGGATAAGAATGTTGATTCCCAGATAAAGATATCTCGCACCATACCTTTTTGCATACCTATAGCCCGAATAGTGCCGATTTCCCTGGTTCTTTCTTTGATGCTCATGTGCAAAGTATTTACCACACCTACCAGGATAATCACAAACAGAATCAGGACCCAGACCACGGCTATGATCAGCAGGACGTTTTTGATCTGATTGATCATCTCCGCGATTTCTTCCATACTGCGCACATCGAGGAAGGCCCCTTTCCGCTTTTCCAGATTCATATTGATCTGTTTCTTGCGGTAATCTTTCATAGTATAGGTACGCGGCATCAGTGTATAGGGTTTAGTTAGGGACTGAGAAAGTGATGAACCGCGTTCAACCAGTTTATGATTCTTGAGTAATTCCGGCCAATAGTCAAAAAGATCTTTATACAGGGGGTATTCATTGATCAGAACTACATTTTCACCTAACGCGGCAGGAAAATCAGCAATACCGGTAACTTTGAGATCCCAGCCCGGTGCTTCTCCGGCATACTTGGATGTATAATTCACCTGAAGAGAGCTGCCCAGACTCAAGCCCAATTTTTTAGCTAAGTCTGTAGATACCACTGCTCCTTTCCCGTTCCGTATGTCCAGAGTACCGGATTTAAAGGTAACTTCTTTCTTCATGAGAGCCAGTGAATTGGAATTGCTCTGCAGGGAAATTAGCCTGGCCTGGGTATTACCCTGCCTGACTTTTGCGTCAATGATGACAGGATAAGGTTCCAGGGCGTCATGCAGTTTATCCGCGAATTTTCTGGTCTCACTGGGGTCATTGATATTAGACAGATTGATGATTAGACTCCCGGCTTCATAAGTTGCGTAACCCGCTAATTGCTGCATGGTGTCTACTGAAATATAGGATGCCATCGCTTCCATATCATTGGAACCCTTGATGATTGCCACCACTGTCAAAGTCGCAGTCTGGGATTGGCCATATATGGTCCTAAGCCGTACTTTAATAGTATCTCCCGCTTTCACATGCAGGGTCTTGGCTTTTTGTTCATATATCATCACCGGATTGGCGACCTTTTTATTGGTAAAATCAGCCAGATTGCCCTCCACCAGTTTGGTGCTCCAGTACTTCAGGTTTTCAGCAGTACCAAAGCGGCTCTGGGCTACCAGTGCCATCATATCAGAAGTCCCATTTCCCACCGCACGGGTGAATTGCTGATAATTAGCCATGACCACTTCAATGTCTGTGAGGTTTTCATATATGAGATTGGTAAAATAAGACTCATCCCGGATGATATCCGCTGTCTTTTCCCCATATTCTTTAACTGAAAGTCCAACATGCCCTATGGCATTTTTCACAAAGTGGTTGAGAATTATGTCTGTCATCCCGTTGGTAAAGGAGAGGGCAATCACCAGGATACTCATCCCGAAGGCAATACCTATACCCAGGAGCAGGTTTCTCTTTTTCTGCCGGAGC
Source organism: uncultured Brevinematales bacterium (assembly GCA_964428015.1). Classification (GTDB taxonomy): domain Bacteria; phylum Spirochaetota; class Brevinematia; order Brevinematales; family CAYRWR01; genus CAYRWR01. The sequence continues at coordinate 175,026 of CAYRWR010000001.1, forward strand.
AGATTCCGTAAAGCTATTTTTATACTAATCCACATTTTCTACTCCTTGTCTCATTCCCGGGAAATAGCTTCCAGAGGAGTGATCCTCTTGGCTACCCGTATAGGATACAATACCGCAAATATCGTTACCAGTGCCAGCATAAATACTCCATTGATAAAAGCGGCCACATCAATAATTGGTTTGAAATAGTCCCCGCCAAAGAGCATCTGTGTGATCTGATTAGGTGCCTGTATATCCAGTGCGCCCAGGATTATTACCAGAATAGATCCCACCACAATCCCGGCACCCCCGAACAAGGCAGACAAAAGAGTGGTTTCAGCCAGGAACATATTTCCGATTACCTTTTTCTGAGCCCCTACTGCCCGCATCATTCCTATCTCGTTGGTACGTTCCAAAGCATTCATAGACAGGGTGTTCATGATCACAATAGCCGCTACAAAATAGATAAACAGAACAAATATCAGCAGTGCCACGCGCATAAAATTACTGAAGCTTCCTATCTGTCCCAAAGCCTTGGACCAGATTATACCCCTGGCATCGATTTTTTTAGCCTTAAGATCTTTATTGAGATCCATCAAAAATCTTTCCCGATTGATCCCAGGTTTCAGCTTGATAGACACACAATGAAATGACCCGTCTTTCCAGTTCAAGTCCTTGTTTTGTTCTTTAAGCGTGACTTTCAAAGACCCCTGTTTAAGGGAAGTGCTTTTCAATTCTACATTATCCACCAGGCTGTCATCAGAGAACATATCATCCAGATTTTCAGTATCCAGACTGAGGAGTTCCTGATTCTTTTTAGACAGTTCTGTCTCATTATCCGCAGCCGTCACCAGACCGAATGCTTCTCTGAAACTTTCAATATCCATAAAATTCAGGTTTTCCAGAGACTTATTCAATGAAGAATACTCAAAGATTCCGATAAAGGGCAGGCGTATATCTTTCATACTTCCGGAGTCGCTCATCCCCATGATTACTACATTATTTGTAGTATGGATGTTCTGTCGGTTGGAATGAGCTTCACCCAGTAGATTTGAGACTACCAGTGTGGTATTTTCAGCCAATGGCCACAGACCGGTACTATCATAGAACCTTTCGCGGTAGAGCTGGTTCATCATCACACCGCGTTCATTTTTCTTGAGCAGTCTGCCTTCCACTATCTTCAGGTTCCCCGGAAAATACTCCTGGTAGCTGGCAATATCCACACCGAAATAGGCTATCATGCTGGGATGATCTCCGCCGGTAAGCAGCATAGCCAGGCCGTAACACATAGGCAGGGATTTCTCTACTTCTTTTCTGGATTCCAGATATTTTTCCAGACCTTTATAATCGCTCAACACTTTCATGGGACGGGGCATTCCTGTGAAAACATTGTCTTCCAGCTGATTGGTGGATACCAGAATAATATCACCGCTGAGATTCTGTACCATATTACGGTCTGTGTTTTTTACCAGGCCGTTGATAGCGCCATTACCCACTGTCATTATCAGAGCACCCAGAAACAGGATTGCTCCTATCACCAGGCTCTTACCCTTATGCCGCCAAAGATTGCGGAGGGAAATTTTCCAAATGATATTCATACCCTCCCCCTACTTCTCTATTTTGCCGTCTTTAATCTTGACGACCCTTTTAGCGTATTTAATTACTTCAGGGTCATGGGTAGAAAATATAAAGGTTGTTTTCTCTATCTCATTCAGTTCGCGCATAAGAGCCAGGATCTGTTCACTGGTTTCCGAGTCCAGGTTGGCTGTTGGCTCGTCAGCCAGAATAATATCCGGTTGAGTCACCAGCGCCCGGGCGATGGCTACACGCTGTCTCTGCCCACCCGATAATTCTGCCGGTTTATGGTCAATGTATTCCATCAACCCCACTTCTTTGATGAGTTTCTCTGCCCTCTGATTGATCTCTTCTTTGGTAAATTTTTTCATGAGCAACAGAGGAAATTCCACATTTTCTCTGATATTGAGAACCGGTATGAGATTAAAAGTCTGAAAGATAAAACCGATTTTAAAGAGGCGTAGATTGGTCAGCTGTGTATCATTCAAAATAAAGAGGCCGTTTGGTGACCTGGTCATGTGTACCCCGTCGCCGTTTTGAGGCGTTGAACTGGTGGACACCCTCTTATCGCCGATCAGAACTTCCCCTTTGGTAGGTGTATCGATACATCCTATAATATTTAATAATGTAGTCTTACCACTCCCGGAAGGACCAATGATAGATAGAAAGTCTCCCATCTCCACTCTCAGGTCAACGCCTTTTAGGGCATGGACAGTCGTCTGCCCCAGGGGATAGTCTTTGATTACCCCGGTCATTTCGATTAAACTCATTGTATTCCTCCCTGTGATTTTTCTATTTCTATCAAATACATAAAAATCTCCTTCAGATTCAGTCTATATCTTTTCCCGGTTATACCGGAGTCAAATTCTTTATCATTTATAAAAAGGTATGTCATACCATTAGTTTCCGTTCGGTAAAAACAAACTCCGGGGATGGCTTTTAATGACTCATTATCCTGGGGAGAGTCCACTATGATCTCCGAATAAGATTCTTTTAAACTATCTATACTACCCTGGAATAATATATTGCCGTTATTCAGGATCAGAACCTGGTCAGCTACCCTTTCTACTTCTTCCAGAATATGGGAAGAATATATTATAGTACGCCCTTCCCAGGATATTTTTTTCAATTCTTCTATTACAATATTGCGGGCATAGGGATCCAGGCCTGATAGCGGCTCATCTAGCACCAAAAGATCCGCCTGACTGCAAAGCGCCATTACAGCATACAAAGCGGTTTTTTGTCCCAGAGACAATTCACTCACCCGCAATGCCAGTTTGTTAGTCAACTCCAGTTTTTGCAACAGTTCACGATATCTGATTCTGGAATCAGGTGAAATCCGGTCACTGTTTTCATAAAAGCTGATCATATCTCTGACCAGAATATCGGCAGGTAGTGACTTATCCTCAGGGATAAAAAATAAGCTCTGTGCGGAATCTTTTTTATCAGGTAGAAAATCGATCTCTCCTCTATAATTGAGATGTCCCACAATTGATTTTAGGGTGGTTGATTTTCCGGCACCGTTTAAACCTATTAAAGCTGTTATTGTCCCGGGTTCAAGTTCAAAATTTATATTTTCAACCCCGTTCTTTTTGCCATAAGCCTTGGTGAGGTCATTGACCTTTAGCAATTTATTCATTTTGTTTCCCTGGTGTAAATATCCCGAATCGTATCCTGCACCGAATGCTCAAGCTCCTTTTTATCCACTTGTTTTACCTTGGCCTCAACCACCAGTCTTTTCATCTCATTCTTGATATCCTGCCATTCTTCTTTGTGGGTCTGGCGGATATAAAAACCCATGCCCTGTCGGGAGTACACTACCCCTTCACTGATCAATTCCCGGTAAGCCCGGGCCACAGTGTTGGGATTCACTTTTATCTGAGCGGCCAACTGCCTGACCGAAGGCAGCTCCTGATCCGGTAATAATCTACCGGATGCCAGGTCTTCTTTGACCGCATCTATGATCTGGCGATATACTGCCAGACCGGAGAGATAATCAATTTTTAATATCATAAGCCTCTTACCTATCTGTACTATCTATATTAATACAGTTAGCAGACAGAGTCAAGTTTTTTTACTGGTTTTTTCAATTCCTGACCTGAAAGGCACGAATCTCACATAACACAGAAGTCTGGGTTTAATTTCTTTTTTTTCCGACTTCTGATACAGCATTAATGTCTGAGAAGAATTTTCTTCCAAAGGTAGAACCATCCTGCCCTTTGATGCCAATTGATTCCATAAATATTCCGGGAATTCTTTTACTGCACACGTCAACATGATGGAGTCAAATATTATGGGTTCAGGCCAACCTGTACCGCCGTCATCCCATCTCAGATGGATATCTGAATACCCGCTATCAGCCAGATTCTTCTCAGCTAATTCATACAAGCTCTCTACTCTCTCGATAGAATAGACCTCCGCACCCATTTCTGTTAATACCGCGGTCTGGTATCCGCAACCGGTCCCGATCTCCAGTACCTTATGCCCCGGTTTGATTTCCAGGGATTGAGTCATCAGAGCGACTATATAGGGTTGTGAGATTGTCTGTCCAAAACCAATAGGCAAAGGGCGGTCTTCATAGGCTGACAGACGTTGATCTTCAGGCACAAAAATATGGCGCGGGGCCCTTTGCATTGCCAGTATTACTCCGGGGTCTTTAATACCCCTGGCAATGATCTGGCTTTCTACCATTTCTGCCCTTTCCCTTTCCATCATACCTGATCCCCTACTATATAACACCATTACCGGAAATAAAAGTCACTATATCTTTATTTAGACGAAAAAACCAAAGAAATATTGCATTTCTTGAAAAATATGACACTTGTACTTTCTGTATTCAAAAAAACAGTATATAATAGTTTCAAAATCAAAATATTTGGAGGTTATAATGAAGAAAAGTCTATCTGTGCTGCTATTGCTGACTGCTCTCTCAACCGGCTGTGTACAGGGCGGAAGTAAACCTGAACAAAAAGAAGAAAAAAAAGTTCCAAAAAACCCCAACACAGTACTGCAGGAAGAGAACAATAAATTGGTTATTTACCAGATGATGACCCGATTATTCGGCAACAAGGTCCAGAAAAACAAGTTCTGGGGCACCAGTGCTGAAAACGGCGTGGGTAAATTTAATGACATTAATGATGTGGCTCTCAAAGGTCTCAAAGACCTGGGAATTACTTATATCTGGTATACAGGTGTGCTGGAACATGCTATCATGGCGGATAATACCAAATATGGCATCCCCCTGGATGACGCAGATGTGATTAAAGGAAGAGCAGGCTCTCCTTATGCCATCAAGGACTACTATGATGTAAACCCGGACCTGGCAGTGGATGTAAAAAACCGTAAAAAGGAATTTAAAGACCTGATTGACAGGACTCATGCTCAGGGGTTAAAAGTACTCATTGACTTTGTCCCCAATCATGTGGCACGTAAATATAAATCTGATGCCAAACCCAAGGGTGTAAAAGACCTGGGTGAAGGCGATGACACCAGCAAAGCATTCTCCCCGAAGAATAACTACTATTACTTACCGGGTACTTCCTTTAAGGTTCCGGACAATTATGACCCTCTGGGCCCTGATGAAAAATTTACTACCGAAGATGGTAAATTTGATGAAACCCCGGCAAAAGTCACTGGTAATGATCAGTTTACAGCTTCTCCTAATAAAGACACCTGGTTTGAAACCGTAAAACTCAATTATGGTGTAGATATTCAAAATGGAAGAAAGACTTATTTTGATCCCATTCCTGACACATGGGTGAAAATGAAAGACATCCTGGTTTATTGGGCTCAATTTGGGGTGGATGGTTTCCGTTGTGATATGGCAGAAATGGTGCCTGTGGAATTCTGGGGCTGGGCTATTCCACAAGTGAAAAAAATCAATCCCAATATTAAATTCATAGCTGAAATCTATAATCCTGGGGTGTATGAACGCTATGTCAAAGAAGGTAAATTTGATTATCTCTATGACAAGGTAGGATTGTATGACGCGGTAAAACCTTTGATCAAATACAATAATACCAGCGGAAATACCAAAGGTATTTATTGGGCCTGGAATAAAGTGAAAAATTTCCCGGGGAATATGCTGACTTTCCTGGAAAATCATGATGAACAACGTGTGGCCAGCAAAGGATTCTCCAGAGACCCCTGGAATGCAGTACCAGGTATGGTCATCAGCGCTACTCTGTACCCTGGCCCTACTATGATTTATTTCGGACAGGAAGTGGGTGAACCTGGAGAAGGAAAAGAAGGCTTCCAGGGTAATGACGGCCGCACCACAATTTTCGACTATTGGGGTGTTCCAGAACATCAGAAATGGATGAACAATGGAAAATTTGACGGAGGCAATCTGTCAGAGGATCAGAAAAAACTGCGGGCAGCATACAGCAAATTATTCCACCTGGTCACTGAAAATAAAGCCTTTAATCAGGGTAATATTTTTGACCTGAATTATCTCAATGGTAAATTGACTGAATCTTTTGATACTAAGACCATGTATGCCTACATACGATACTCAGGAACCCAGGCCTATCTCATCGTCGCTAATTTCCAGAGGGAAGACAAAGAGACCGGCTACAAAGGTTCAAAGACATTTATCAAGATCCCTCAGGAAGCCTGGGATGCAATGGGGCTGCCGGCTCAGGGCAAATATATGCTGCAGGATGTCTGGATGACGGATACTTCTATAGAATTTGACGCCAGCAAGGCACTGGACATCATGAATGATAAAGGTGGTATACCTGTGTCATTAGCTCCCTATAGTATTTACATCTTCCAGTTGACACCTGTAAAATAGAATATTCTTATTTAGATAAAAGAGGGTTGTTTTATAAGGCAACCCTCTTTATTTTTAAAAAGGAAAGTTATTGAGATTTGATTCTATTTTTTCAAAAGTAATAACATCAGCAATTCTTTTAATAATTTTTTTTAATTCTTCAAATTCCAGCGAAACATGACTCTTCCTGTTCAACAAACGGAACATATTCTGATTTTCCAGCAATATTCCAAACATCAGAGAGAGATTAACTATATATTCAATTCCATCCCTGGTGGTCTTGTGTCCAAGCAGGTTGTCTGACAAAATTTCTTCTTTCCAGAATGGAATTATAGAGTTCTGAAGCATTACACGAGAGGGTTCAAGGGGCTGGAAAACAGCGTTGGGATTGATGGAATCAGGATGATTATAATGTATTAAAATCTCAGAGACCTTTTTCCCGATTTCAAAAAAGATTTCCCCTATTTCTTCGATTATTTGGACCAGGTTCATTTCAGCGGTAGAAGCCCCTTTTCCTTTGGAGTTTTTCTTAAGGTTTAGAAACCGGGTTAAACTGATCTGGGGACAGTTAAATAATTCTTTGTAAAATTTTTCCAGAAAAGAACGCAAACGTGCCACTTCATAATTGATAAATTCCGGAGAAAACACCTTTATTAATCCATATTTTTCAAATTTTACTGCGTGAGTTAAAAATGGTTCAAAATTTTCCAGGAAACCGCTGACAAACCTGGGTATCATCACCTCTAATTTTGATAGGTCTTGAGAAAAATGATATTTCTCTTTATCCGACAAAGCGGTATAAAAAGCGGAAAGTATTCTAAAATCATAGCCGTCTTCTCTGTCTTCCTGAATGAACTGTACCAGAAAGTGATGAACTTTTTCAATTTCATACTTTTCGCGGGCATGACGTTCCAGTAATTCCGTTTTCTCTTTTAAAAACTGATCAATCTGAGCCCGGGTTTTTTCGTTGCAATCAAACTGAAATGTATTTATTACTGGTTCTGTATTGGTATTAAGAATATCCTGAATAGTCAGATACTTACGAAACTTGACCATATTACTGGCCAGCAACATATAATATAAGGATGGTTGCTGTTCTTCCGGGAGTAAAATACGTCTTACTATCTTTTCAAATTTTTCGGCTTGATCTTTTTCATAGTTTGATTTGTCAATCAGTTCTGAAATACTGTTGATAATGATTTCAGGGTATCCACTCTCCCTATAACATACTAAAAACATACGTTCCACAGAAAGCAGGCTGTCTAAAAGATGTGGAGAATTAAAATCGAGGTTGTTAAATCGAATGTTTGCCAGAACTATGCATAGATTTTGAAATTGAACAATAAGATTATATTGTTCTTTTTCCAATATCTGCCAGGCAGAAGATAATAATTTTTCCAGGTGAGGGAATATTTCAGAGGCATCTTTTTGAATCAATAAAAACAATCTATGCTTTAATTCTGCGTCTACTCTTATCCTGGGAGGAAAATAGCGCGCTACAATAGTTCTGGTTTCCCTGGCAAATTGCTTAATTTTTCTAAATTCGGAAAACACAAAAAGCAAATAAGGTAAACGGAAAATTCTTTTTTTTATTTTTTCAGTATTTTTTTTGGCTGATTTTTCTGTTATGATATGATTCTTTATGAATAATTCTCTTATTTTATCTTTATCCAAAGGCTTCTCTGTCTGTTCATGGTTAGATCTTTCCTGAAGCCTTTTATCCAGTTCTTCAATCTTTTGTATTTTATCAGTGATATTAATTTCACTATTCAGGATCTTTTCGACCAGAATATTATTTTCTTCGTCCCTTTTTCTTTTTAATAAATATCCAAGTCTGATGTATTCATCACCCTGTGCAGGCTGATTATCCATATTCTGATGATCCATCCCTGAATTCCCCGATTAAATATTGTTTCCGGCACTGTCCTGAATTTATTCAGCAAACAACTTGGAGTTATTAAATTTCAAAAGTAACCATCACCAATATTTACCCATTGAAATCTTCATTAACGACTTATACCCTCTATGGTAAAATAAAATAAAGATAAAATCAATAAAAAATACGGGGTATTTCTACCCCGTATTGCTGTTATTGTACGATATTTCCGCCAAACATGGAGGCATCATGTTGATTAGTACTGACATTTAACAGTGACACCTGTGTGATATCAATATAGGAAGCAACTGGTAATAGATCATAATACAGTTTCCAAAGTTTATTGGTGAGAAATATGTTGTTTTGTATAGAATGACCTTTCAGGTCGCTGGACGGTTCATATATGGCAATATCACTGGCTGGAATTTTTCCGCCTATAGTATTATTATTGATATTAATATTTGACAATGTAGCGGACATGGGACCAAAGTGGATAATGGAACCCAAAGTAGAAGCTGTATTATTAGTAATCAGACTATTCTGGATATTGATTGCATCTACCTGTTCCAGATAAATCGCTCCAGCCTGATTATTAGCAGTATTATTAATTATTCTACTGCTGATATTTACATTACTGGCCGATATCATTGCAATACCCCCGCCTAACTGTAAAGCAAAATTCTGCTTAAGCATAGCACTTACATCTATCCAATAGGAGCTATCAATTAACATTCCACCTCCGTCCCCATTGGCGGTATTACTGGATATGGTATTTGTGATCAGTAAATTGTATGAGGAAGAAGCAATACATATCCCTCCACCATCTCCATTAAAAGAAGTGTTTTTATTTATCAAAGCACCAATGGTCAGATTTGTTGAAGCAGAAATATACACTCCGCCTCCATCATTCGTGGAAATATTTGTTGTTATCGAACCCTGGATAGTTGATTGAAATAAACCTGAAGTAAAAATACCTCCACCCCAGTTTTTAGCAGTATTTGCTTTGATTGTTGAATTCTGCAAAATATTTAAGCTGTCTATAAAAGCAATTCCCCCACCCCAATTGGCCCGGTTGTCATGTATGGAAGAAAAAACGGATATGGAATCAGAATTCGTAATTAAAATTCCTCCACCATTTCCGCTTATTCCTAATCCTGTGGCCTGGTTAAAATAAATCTGACTGGAACTGGATAAAAGAGAATTTAGCCCGTTTTTAATAACTACTCCGCCGCCCTGTGGTGCCTGATTGCTGTATATCTGAGCGTTGATCCTATGCCCGCTCCCTCCCTCTAATACCAATGCTCCGCCTTGCTGGAAAGCAGTATTTAGTCTGCAGGTTCCATTAAAAATACCGGTTGTGCCACCTAAATTGTAAACAGCGCCACCCTGGTCTCCCAGGTTATTTTTTAAAATGGCATTCATTTGATGATTGTTCCCGCCATTCAAGTATACTCCACCGCCTTTGCCCAGACCGCTGTTGGTCGCGACATTCCAGCCTAGGGTAGAGAGTGAAGAAATATTTATGGTACTTCCGCCCATGATGTAAACTCCGCCTCCCTGGTATGCCTGGTTGGATGAAATGATAGACTCAATGACAGCAGTAGACAGAGTATCCAGATATAAGCCTCCACCCTGTGAAGCGGTATTTCTGTAAATCTGACCTTTTACTGTATTATTATTACCTTTTAAATATATACCCCCACCATACAGGGTAGCACCGTTGTTGTTAAGCTGAATCCGGAAAATATTCTGATCTCCCTGGACATATATACCGCCGCCCTTTTCAGCAGAATTATTCTGAGCAATGATATCAATTCTCATGTTGTCGGCGTTGTAAGCGAATATTCCTCCACCCATACTACCTGTACCGGTTGCTGTATTCCCGTTTAATACCAGGTTTGTCAACAGGATTCCATTGACATTACTCATGATAATACCAGCACCAAACCTGTCTCCGGCATTAAACGCGGTACCGCCCATGATCATGAGATGATCTAACCGGATATTACCCGCATTTTTGATACTGATCACATGGGATAATGTGGAGGCTCCATCTAATATGCTTATGCCGGTTTGCAGACCGGTTCCTGCATTAACACCACCCATGATATTAACATTATTACCGGTGATATTTACACCTTTGTCAGGAAGATTATTCAACCCATTACCCAGGCTATAGTTACCTTCCATGAGTACCACATTTGTGACACCAATACTCTGCGCCCATTGTACAGCCAGCTGGATATTCTGCATAGGCTGGTGAAAAAAGCCGCCATTGATATCAGACCCAGAGGGGGAAGCACATACAAAAGGATAGACTTTGATAATGTTTGTCTGTGTAGTTTTATTAAAAGCACCATCAAAAAGCGTTATAATATTAGTCACAACAGCACCAGTAGGCAGATTTTCAGAAACACCAGCCTGATAAAAATTATGAGGCATATTAACAAATTGATTAGTGCGGGTGTAATTGGTTATACCCCCTATCGCCACTTTCTGAATATATGCTCCCAAGCCGCTGCCGCTATCCTGTAAATCCATAATATAGTTAAAGGAGGCACTATTTCTTATTATGGAGCCGTTCACCGGAGACAACTGGTTAAAGTCAGGAGGAATGGTGTCCACGAAAAAGTGCCTGGTGTAGTAGTTTATTTTACCTGCAGAAGAGACTGCTTTTATGGTAACAGTATTATCCTGATTAGCTACAAGTACAGTAATATTATTTGTCCATACAGTATTGGAAGAGTTATTGAAAAATGACACAGGATTATAGCTTCCTCCATTTACTGAAATCGAGATATTAGTGATTTGATATGCATTCCCCACTATAGCTTGTCCATAAACTGAGAAAGAGTTTACATTGGTAAAATACCAGGGATTATATATCATGATAGAAGGTATCTTGTCATCAACATAGACCGTGATACTGGTCAATAAAGAATCGTTCCCGGCCATGTCCCTGGCCTGTGCGAATAACTGGTGAGGTCCATTGGTCAAGCCTGGATACCAGCCGGAGGCAAAAGGTCCATTATTGGTATAATATATCCCGGAATCTAACCGGCATATAGTACCAATGATAGGTGACAAGCTATCCTGGGCACTGATTTCCACATTGAGATCACGGGGAACCGCCTGATTATTGGTGGGGGTAGTAAAAGTCAAAATCGGAGCTATGCCGTCCTGAATGACCTGAAAATCTCGGGAAGTACTGATACCCATGTCGCTGGTAGCTGTTATCCGGATGGTATTGGTTCTATTGTTCAGTAAACTAACCCCGCAATTCCAGTTATTTATCCCGGATACAGAGAAACTCTGATTATCATTTATTCTCAGAGCGCTGATTCCGATTATACTTCCTACTGATATGGAAGAAGTTCCGGAAAATATCATACTGACTATATTAGTAAAAGATTGAAATTGTTGGGGTTTATGTACAAAAAGATAGGGTGACACCACCACCACATTCACTTTGACAATGACTTTACTCATGATACCGAATTTATCATAAGCCAATATCACAATATCCTGCATACCCATGGTAAATAAAGCTACATCCACATTAAAAGAAAGATATGTTGATAAAGAAGGATTACTGATCTGATTGGTTTGATTTCCAGAAATGATAAGTACTCTGGAAACTCCGGACACATCACTGGCATTACCAATGACGGATGCACTCCCATAAATTGTCCCATTATTAGTGGGAGAAAACACAGTGATAATAGGACCTTGGAATTGCTGGTCTAATAAATTATTGGAATAATCCCTGATGGAACAGGAAAGAAAGCCGGTGACCAATAAAAAGATGAGTATAAAAAGAGAGACCTGTGACTTTTTCATCTATACTCCTATATATAATACTCAATCATATTTACAAATAAGAAATTTTCTTTGTATTATTTAATTTAACACAGAAGTGAAAAAAAACAATGAGCAATGTCCAAACTCAGGATTCAGCTAAAAACTTCCAGGCTTGAGGAATCATGGCCAGGATATCTCTGCCCAATGCAGAATGAGAAGTATATTTTTCAGAGTATAACCTGCCGCTCCTGCCTAGCAAATATGTACCCAAAATGCAGGCATCCTCGGGGTTATACCCTGAAGCATTTAAACCGGCAATTAATCCTGCAAGTATATCCCCGCTGCCGCCTTTTGCCAGTGTGCAATCCCCTTCGTCTATATACCAGATTTTCCCCTGGGGTGAACAAAGCAGAGTAATGCTGTCTTTGAGTAACAGCCAGGACTGCCATTGAGCTGAAAAATCCCTTGCCGATGTCTCTTTAGCAGATTTAATATCGGGGATAGATCTGCCGGTGAGGCGAGAAAATTCTTTGATGTGTGGTGTAAATATTTTATTTCCAGGCCATTGCTTTACCAGGTCCGCAGTATCCGAAAAACGAGCAATAATATTTAAAGCATCCGCATCCAGTATCAGATTCTTCAGGCGTGGCGCTGAGAGAATTTCTATCAAAATCTCCTGCTGTTCTACCCCTTGTCCCCAGCCGGGCCCGGCTGCTACCGTATTAATATTTCTTTTTTCCAGAAATTCAGGTATCTCTTTTATTTCTTCGTATGTTAACAGCATCATTTCCGGATAGTTATTGCCTATGTGCCGTTCTTCCCAGGGTACCGCCAAAGTGACCAGCCCTGCTCCTGCCCGCAGTGCTGCCAAACCCATTTGCACCTGGGCGCCTCTCATACCAGGGCTCCCCCCTATGAGAAGTATATGTCCAAAATCTCCTTTATGGCTGTCCCTGGACCTGGGTCTGATCAATTCTTTTACTTCTTTTGTAGTAACCAGATGCCTGTCTCCAGCATATTCTGACAGCAAAGCCGGCGGAAAACCAATATCCAGAACATGAACTGTTCCGCAGTAATATTTGGCGGGGAAATCTGCTAAACTTGCCTTGTACCCCCCAAAAGAAAAGGTGTGTTCAGCTTTTACTACTATCTGTTCAGGAATAGCAGCATCACTTATCCCGGAAGGAATATCCAAACTGATAACATGAGGAATTTGGTTTATCGCTTGTACAGCAAGACTAAAAGGACTGCCTATCACTCCATGAAAGGATATCCCAAACAATCCATCTACTGCCAATTGAAAATTTTCTGGAAGTTTTGAAAGCATTCCCTGTTTTTTAGGGCTATCCAGAATGTGGATTTTTACTCCCAATTTTTGTAAAATACTGAAATTAACAGCTTTATCACCCTGGGACTTAGAAATATCCTCAAAAGCTATGACCTCTACTCTGGCATTATCCAGAAAAAGTTTTCGGGCCAGAACCGAGGCATCACCGCCATTATTTCCCGGCCCGCAAAAAATTAAAATTCCCATTGTCCTGTATTCAGGATACAACTTCTGAATACAGCGTAGGCTTTGTTCTCCGGCTTGTTCCATCAACAATAATGAAGGTATGCCAAATTCCTGAGTAGAGCGAAAGTCAATATCTTTGACATCTTCACGGCTATACAGCCTCATTCTACCTCCGTGGTTTAAAAGCCCAGAACATCTTCCATTGAATAAAAACCTTTTTTGTGTTGAAGAATGAACTTAGCTGCACGTACAGCACCCAGAGAAAATGTCATGCGTGAAGATGCTTTATGAGTGAGTTCTATTCTTTCACCAATTCCTGCGAAAAGTACAGTGTGATCACCTACAATATCCCCGCCGCGTACTGCATGGACACCGATTTCCTGTGGCGGTCTGGCTCCCGGCATACCTTCACGGCCATAAACTACCTCTTCTGTCTGATAGACATTCTTTAAAACATTAAGGAGCTTAATGGCTGTCCCGGACGGCGCATCTTTCTTCATACGGTGGTGAGCCTCAATAATCTCAGCGTCAAATCCCTGTTTCAATACCGCTCCAGCAATAGTACAAAGTCTGGCTAAAAGATTTACACCTACACTATAATTGGGTGCCCAGATGACTGGTATAGACTTAGCGGCATTTTCCAGAATATCCATATTGGTAAGTCCTGTGGTGCCCACCACTAAAGCTGTAGATGTTTCTATGGCATATTGTACATGTTCTTCCAAGGCCTGCGGACTGGAAAAATCAATCATCACATCGGCTTTATTTTTAATGTCCTTTAAAGTACTGCAAATAGGAACACCGGCAAATCCCACCCCTGCGATATCCCCGGCATCTTTTCCGATGGCAGGGTGTCCGGTATATTCCAGTGCACCAGCTAATTCAGTATCCGGATCATCCGTGACTGCCTGGATATTACTGATACCCATTCTTCCGGCAGCTCCGCTGACTATTACTTTTATCATGTGCTCCTCCGTCTCTTGTACTATTATTATAAAATATCCCTGCGTTATAAGAAAGAAATCAATACCCTAGAATCCAAAAAAATGAGTACTCATACGGTTAATTCCTTAAGACTTGACATTATGACCGCGTACTTTAATATATATGAGGGATAGATTTGATAAAAGGATGTACTCATGGGGAAATTGTTTGACGCGCTTCCGGACAGTTTTATGAAAAAGGTCCTGGACGATATTGATTCAGAGGTTGTGGAAAAGCTCCTCACCCTAAAAGATAAATACCACAAAGTAACAGACAAAGAAGACAAGATTATCTATAAAGAGCGGTATTCCAGCGCGTTTTGGGATGTCTATGTCGAAATTGCCAAAAAAATCGGTCCTAATCTTTCTCAGGCAAAACGCCTCTTTCTGAGATATGGCATCCTGGATCTTAAATACCTTTCAGCTGAAGATCAGAAATTAGTACTTCAGCAAAAAATTGATGATAAGGATCCGGAAAACAGTATTTTTTATGTGGATGAGTGGCTGATGGCAATTTCTCAGGGGCAGATCAAACCCAGCATCACGGATGAATCCCCTAAAAAGAAATCCAAAGACGGACAAGAAGTGGATGCTAATCAGGCTAAACTGGAAAGAATGGCTGGCGCGGTAGACGCTGAAAAAAAGAATTATCAAAGTCTGATGGAAAGAAGGCACATGCTGGAGGATGGACTAACTTCTCTGGTCAGCATCCTCACCAATCACTCCCAGGATCCTATGATGGATGCTCCTTCCGTCTATACCGATGATCAGGTCGCCAAAATGGATGAGATTGTCGAAACCTGCCGTAATTTGCGCACCATACAGAAACAACTGGTGGTTACCCGAAATAATCTTGCATCCAAAATGGATGAACTCAATGACCTGGAAAGAAAAACAGGTGTGAATACTTCTGAAGGGGAATCAGTCACTTATGAAGTAGATGAACACACCATCGAGAGTGAAGTGGGCGCAATTCGCCAAATGGTGAAGATGTGCGTGGGCCGTCAGGGCAACCACTTCCCCATACTGGCTTCTCCTTTCCTTCCTAAAGAAACCAGAGACTATAATTTTAAAGAAACTATGACCAAACGTTTACTTGAAGTGGAAGGTCTGGATCCATCCATTTTTGCCCGTACCTTCCGTCAAAATACCAATCGTATCCTTCCCTATATCATTCTGGCACCGGGTTATGGTAATTACGGAGTGTGCTGGGAACCCTATGATAAATACAATAAAGCAACTTCCAAAGGCAGAATCGCAGTACCGATTTTCTGCCGAAATCCTCTCATTTCTATTTCCATGGCTATGGGTGACTTCCGCTGGCAGACAGCCAAAGAGCTGGCATCCTATCACTGGATGGATGAAGGTCTAACCGGGCGGTATTATGAATTTGTCACCAATAATAAAGTCAAAGGTGATATTAAGACCTTGTTTATTGAAGATTATATCCTGTGGCTGACCAAGGAAAGCCAGGGAATTCAAAAACTGGATAAAGATTCCCGTTACATTTTCTGGCGCTTTGTTCCCTTCCCTGATAAATTAAAAGAAGAACTGAGCCTAAAAGGGTATTATTACAACGACCTTTACAAAAAAGAAATGAGCTTCCGCATGTCCCAGGGATATTAGGCCCGGACTTGAACTTATGTATTTTCAACAGCTTCGCGATTTCCCTCTGGGACCAACTCTAAATCTCACAGAACGCCAGTCCACCCATTTCACAGATATAGGTATTTTAAGTGTTTTTGACCTGCTCAATCATTTTCCCTTTCGCTATGAAGACAGAAGCAAGCTGGAAGATATCCAGACCAGCCTTCTGGAACAAAGGCCTGTATCCTGTCTGGTCACGGTCATGGAGCATCAGTTTGTATTTTTTAACCGAAGAAGACATCCCAAAATCATAGTCCAGGATCAGAAGACCAGGGCCTGTCTGGTGGGGTTTAACCGCTTTTATCTCACCAAATCTCTGGAGGTCGGCAAACAATATTATCTCTATGCCCAGTTTATATATAAATTTAATGAAGTTCAGGCCGGCAGTTTTGATTTTGAAGAATACGACCCAGCTAAGGAAAGCAAAAGATTTCAGGGGATACTACCAGTATACAGAACCAGCCAACACATTCAGATAAAAGAGATCATACGTTTGCAGCAAAAAGCGCTTAAAAAGTTCCAGTCTGAAATTGATGACGAATTGCCAGAAAATATCATTAGTCATCACCATCTGATAACCAAAAAGGATGCGCTTCAGTATATCCACTTTCCTCAGGCAGAAGCGCATATCAAACAGGCTAAACTTCGTATATCCTTTGATGCCATTTTTTCACTGCAACTAGCTGTCCAATTACGCCGACGCCTCATATCCCAGGTGGACAAGATTTTTATTTTAAAAGGTCAAGCCTTATTAGATACCTTCCTGACTGCACTCCCCTATACCCTTACCGGAGCACAGCAGCGCGTGATCTCTGAGATATCTCAGGATTTACAGTCCAGCCGGCCTATGCATCGCTTGCTGCAGGGTGACGTGGGCAGCGGTAAGACTATCGTCTCTTTTGCCGGTATCTGCCTGGTTGCGGGCAGTCAGGGGCAATCCGCCCTTTTGGCTCCCACTGAAGTATTGGCCCGCCAGCACTACCTCAATTGTCAAAAACAGCTGGAGCCACTGGGTATTCGTTGCGCTTTTCTCAGTTCTAGTATCACCGGTGAGGAGCGCAGACTCATCCTGGATAATCTGGCTTCAGGTACTATCGATGTGATTGTAGGGACCCATGCCCTGTTCCAGGAAGAAGTGACCTACAAACAATTGAGACTCATCATCATCGATGAGCAGCACAAATTCGGGGTGAATCAAAGACTGGCCTTGGCTCAGAAGGGACAACACCCGGATATACTGGTGATGACAGCTACGCCTATTCCCCGTACCATGACCATGACATTATACGGTGATCTGGATATTTCCATCATTGACGAGCTTCCTCCCGGCCGGCAAAAAATCCGTACGATTTGGATTAAAGATGAAGCCCAGCATAGCAGGATGTTAGATCTGGTAGAACAGGAGCTAAAACAAGGCCGACAAGCCTATTTTATTACTCCCCTTATCGAAGACAGTGAAAAATCAAACCGCAAATCGGTACTGAGCCTGCATCAGTCACTTCATAAAAGATATGACTCCTACAAGGTAGGCTTGATCCACGGAAAGATGAGCTATGAAGAAAAAGACAGCATCATGCAAAAGTTTGCAGCCGGCCATATCCATGTCCTGATTTCCACCACTGTGGTCGAAGTGGGTGTGGATGTCCCCAATGCTACTGTAATGATTATCGAAGATGCGGATAGTTTTGGATTATCCCAGCTGCATCAGCTGCGCGGCAGGGTGGGACGAGGTCAGTATAGTTCTTCCTGCTACCTGGTTTGCCGGGATACACAGAATCCTGAAACAGAACACCGGATGCAGACTATGGTTAAATTTCAGGATGGTTTTAAAATAGCCGAAGAGGATCTCCGCATGCGTGGTCCCGGTGAGATACTGGGGACCCGACAATCTGGTCTTCCTGAATTAAAATTCAGCGAATATCTTTTGGATCAAAAATTACTACAGGTAGCACAATTGGATGCCCAGGCTATCCTGAAAATGGATCCGGAATTACAGGCGCCTGAACATCAGAGCCTGACTCAGGGCATTTTATCGTATATTCCCTACTCCTTTCTGCATTCAGGATAAAAAAAGAGGCTCCCACTGGGAGCCTCTTTTGTATAACTGTCGTTTACTCTTCGTCGCCGACCATGTCTTCCTGCTGAGAATCAGCCAGGATTTCACTGGCGATCTTATCAATGCGCAGGATAGCACCTTTGGCTTCTTCTTTACCCAGCCAGACACCTTCCAGCTGTTCATCCATCTTCTGACGGACTTCCAGCCATTTTGGATGGTTAGGGGGCAGCTTACCATATTTCAGCTGTGTGATAAAGGGATCATTATCCGGAGAAGTCATTTTCAGCTGTTCCTGATATTTGATCACTTCCGGTGCTTCCAGATAGCTCTTGGAGCTGACCAGAGACTTGCGGCTGGGTACAGCCAGTCCGGTTTCTGCTGTAAACACCTGTCCTTCTTTAGAGGTCAGGAATTTTAACAATTCCCAGGAAGCATCAGGCTGCTTGGTCTGCCCGGCAATAGACAGCGCCACGGTCACAACTGTAGAAGCATTCTGCTGTTTTTTAGGCAGGGGAGCATAAGCCCATTTGAAATTCTGGATATCTTTGAATTTGAGCTCAGCCCAGCGTCCATAGATACACATAGCTACACGGCCAGCCATAAAGGATTCATAGTTTCCCAGCTGACGAGAAGTGGTAATATCGGGAGCGACTTTGTGTACATTGATCATGTCTGCCAAAAACTGGATTGCTTCAGCGTTTTTGTTGATGTATTCCCCTTTGGCGAATACCCAGCTGCCGTTTTTGTCAAAGACTTCTCCGCCATTCTGCATGATCCAGGAGTAATACCAGTCAGCCCAGGTTTCAATGGTAAATCCATAGCGGTCGATAATACCGTCATTGTTTTCATCCACTGTGAGTGTTTTAGCGGCTTTCAGGAAATCATCCCAGGTCCAGTTGGCGGTAGGAGCGGCAATATTGTACTTTTTAAACAAATCCATGTTGTAGTACAGTACAAATGATGTCCAGTCCTTGGGTATACCATACAGGCCATCGCCGAATGTAAAGGCTTTGATCAATTCAGGATAAAAATCATCTATGCTGTAATTATCAGCAGTGATGAATTCATTCAAGTCATAGAGCTGATCGCGGCTGGCATATTTGTAAAAGTCCTGGATGTGCAGATAGAATACATCCGGGGGAGTATCGCCGGCAAACATAGCCTGTAGTTTATCAGAGTAATTCAATGAGTCCACGGTGATTACTTTGAGGCCTATCAGTTTTACTTTAGGATCTTTTTTCTTGGCTTCTTCATTTTCCTTTTGGAACTGCTTCAGGATTTTAGCCACAGATTTGTTTTCCTCAGGAGATCCCCACATCAGGAATGTGAGAGTCACATCGCCGGTTTCCCGTACTTTGATGCTGCTTTCAGTTCCGCCACTCGTTTTTCCGCCGGGACAGGCAGAAAATACCAGGGGTAGAAGCGCAGCAAATAATACTGTTAGTCTAGTGACACGTTTCATGATTTCCTCCAAATATTTATTGTGCAATTACAACTATAATCGAATTATGTCCGCCAAAACCATCATCCACATGTTCTGTATTGGGGTCAGCAGACCACACACGTCCTGAATCCAGAACGTATTTATATTGATACCTTCCGGGAGCCAATGGTATGACAGTGGTCCAGTATCCTGTGCCGGGATCGATCTTCATATCTATTACTGCACCTTGGCTCAATTCCACTTGTGGATAACGGGGCAAACTTTCTCCATTAGCCCAGTTATTGAAAGCACCAGCCAGCCATATCGAATTTGCAGAGGGAGAATCAAAAACAAATTTTACCAGAACTTTATCCCCATCCTGTCCCACAAATTCAAAAGGTTTATATCGATCTTTTATTGAACCCCAGATAGTATTAAAAAATTCACATCCTGAAAACATTAACATAGATGCGAAAACTAATACTCCTAAAAACATTTTCTTTTTCACAGCGCTCCTCCTTTTGAGGCTATACAATACAAGCTCGCAGTCATTATAAGGTAATACCTACTTCCAGATTTATACTGGATTGGTTCATTAAACTGTTATCTGAAGTATTATATAAATCACCGCTTGTTGGTAAGGATCCCAATGCATTATTGACAAGACGGTATTTGTCATAACCAATACCGTAAGCCTGACTTATTAGACTATCAATTTCACCCATTCCCCAGGACAATCTCACAAAAGAATCTTCCCCGAAAATGTACTTGACTTCAACGTATGGAAGCAAAGAGGAAGTAGAACCAGCTGGATCAGCCGATGTTGTAGTTACATTATATGAATTCACTCTGATTCCTACTGATGTCCAAAGCCCTTCTGCAACATCTTCCAGGTCAATATCCAGATATGTCCTATTTTCGAACATAGACAGACTGTAAGTAAAACCGGAAACATTGCCATTAAGATCATAACTAGCATAACGCAGAATTGACCTTAAACGGAACATATAAAAGAAATCAAATCTTACGGATCCTTTCACATCCATTCCTGAAATGGTTGCATAGGCATCTCCTAAATCCAGGAAATCTATACGATAATACCGGTTAATGTAATCTGTAGTATTCAAATATGCTCCGTTGACCAGGAAAAACAGTTTCATACCAAATGTTTCAAGATCATATGCCCCGTAAGCCTTCAAACCGATATTCATGTAACTGTATGTACTTCCTAATGGTGCATGGCTATAGGCATTCGGAGTAGCTGATTTCATAGAAAAATCGAACTGTACCAAAGTACCTTCGATAATCTGAGATATTGCACCGGCATATATTGAATATCCATTGATGACATTATTTGTATTAGGGTCAGTATACTTTGCACTTAAAGCATCAATTTTTATCTGCCCAAACACATCAACAATTTCACCGAGTCCGATTTTTACAAATCCACCAAAAGCTTTATAGTCATGTTCAGCATCTGTACTCTGTCGAGGCAGTAATTTGGTAGAATCAAAATAGCTATAGGCATTAAATTTAGTAAAATCCTGGACACCTTTATATCCTAAGGATTCTGCTGTTCCTCCAGCGCTTAACTTGATTCCACCCAGATCCAAAGTATTTAATTTTAATAACGCACCAAAAGAGTCAAAATTATTGAGATTCCAGACAAAATAATCTTCAAGTGATAAAACTTTATTGAAGAAATATGCCTTGGTTTGAACACCTACACCTCTGTGTCCACCCAAAGCATAATTGTAGCCGCTGAAGGGATTATCATTATAAATGACCGGATATTTTGTGGTATTGGATTCATCAGAAAAGCGTACAGCCATGGCTATAGGGTCAGTATATATATCAGAGCCATACTGAGCACCTGTGCACCAGGGGTCACTGAGACCCAGAGCAGGACTCATGGCAAAACCGGTGACCACAAACTTTCCGTCAGTAGTTGAACCAGTGACTTGGGCACCACCCAAATAAATATTATTTTGTGTGGTACTGGAAACATAGATCTCAGCTCTGCCTTTAATGGTCTTTTCTGAAATCTGGGGATACAGACCCACAAAAAGGAAGGTGTTTTCACTATGCCATCCCGGTATAGCCAGAGTAGGCGTGAGTTCATTGGTTTTTTGAGACACATACTGGGAAGTGAAATACATATCACTGCCGATGACCACACCGGCATAGGAAAGATTAATAGAAAAAATACTTAAAACCAGTAACGTAAATACTAACATAATTCTATTCATTTAATGTTCCTCCTAACAAGTCTGTACTGTTATTACATCCAATATTCAAATTTCATATAGACTTTCTTTTCAAAGTCTTTACCATTTTTAATAAGGTCCACGTCTGCCACAAATCCATCACTGGTATGTCCGCCCTCACCAAATTCCAGCGCCAGTTTGGAATTGTCTCCAGTAAGCATTTCCAATCTTAAGTAGGCGTTCCACCAGGATAAGTTACCGGTTTCACTTTTCCAGTAGCCTTTGGAAACCACATAAGCAGTCCGGCTATAAAAGCGCAGCCAAGATGAAAGATTCAGAAATAATTCTATACCTGTAGATATGACCTGTTTTTCCGGATCACCCAATGCTGAAAACTGCATTTGAGGGGACAACTTACCCAGTTTACTTTCACCTGCCAGGCTAAAAGTTAAGAAATGAACACCTTCCGGTAAGAATTTTCCAAGATAGTTATTTCCTGAATCTTTGTTCCACTTAACATTGAAAGAATAACCGCCTTTAAACATAATATTAAGTGCAAGATTCTGTTTAAAAGTAACAGACTTGTCAACAATATTACCTACACTCCACAAATGATATTTGCTCATATCAAAATTATTGTAATTATGATAATATTCCAGATTTCCATTTAATATAACCATTTTTACAGGGAAATTATAGGTAAAAGACAACCTTTCATCAAATTTATAAGGAAAATCACCATCTCCATTACTATTTAAAAACAGATAGTTATTCCCTTCTCTGCCTCGTACATAATATCCCAGGAACAGTGTACCAAAATCAATGCCGCCAAATTCCAGTTTACGATCCAGTTTTATCTCGCCTACATATTGTACGGAATTGGTATCACCAAAAACTGATGGCAAGGTAGTAGCCGATAAAAGGTTCTTTTCAGGGGCATAGGATCGTCCCATACTGAAAAAGACATAATAGTTCATAATTTTGGGCAGTGTTCCATTGAGAGTGGAGTCAAACCCCACCACGTTGTAAAACATCCGGTTATAATTTGTGGCATCTATAGTAGAAGCAATATCCTGCTGGATGTATCTCTTATAATACTGGGAAAACCCTCCGGTTATACCTATTTTAAAGTTTACCAGTGGTTTTGAGATGATCGGCCTGAAGATACGGAAGCCGGAACTGAACTCGAATTTATTCCCTTCAGATGCATTATCAAATGTTTGGGACTGATAATCCATCAGGAAGCCGCGGATTGAGAATCCGGCTATACCATTGGCATCAACATAAAAACCGGCTTTGGTTTCCCCATTACCCTGACCCTGGGTAAAGCGCAGATAGGGTTGCCCGATATCCGTACGGTCTTCCCCCCTGAACAGCGCCATATAAGCCTGGCCTTTTTTGTATTTGATGATTTTCTGAATATGAGCTTCCCACTGCTTTATTTCAAAATTGTTATCATCATTATACTGCAATCCGGGTAGTATACCTTTGGATTGGAAAAATGAAGAGGTATAATTAGTTAGAAAACTCTTATTATTCTCAATAAATGTAGCATTTACGCCAATCTTACTCCAGATATCGAAACCAGCCAGATTTCTTCCTGCCAATTTCATTTCATAATATGAGTGCATCCAGCGTGAAGCCCAGTTGACATTTGTTAATATTTTGCTCTGATCACTATCATCCTCATATCTTCCTTCAATATTTCCATATATCCCGACACTGAAAGCACCGGCAAAAACGAAATTGGATAATGAAAGAAGTAAAACTATCCATCCCCAAATGATCTTCTTCATTGAATGCTCCTTCGGCAATTTACAATTAGTATCCTTCATTTCTAAATCCCGCCATCTGACTCTGCACCAGTATGTGTGCTCAAGCTTAATTTGTCTTGTGATTTATCTAATGCAGTTTTTGGAGCCGGAGCCAGATTTAATTTGTAGTTAAGGTCTACCTGGTAATATAGACTCAACGGACCCAGAGGCATCACTCCAATATTGACGGAAAGATTATCCACTATCAGGCCGATTCCACCGGTCAGGTTTCCATCACCTACCCCGAATCTTATGTAGAGAGCATTACCAAAGTTGGCTTCCAGCCCGTAATACTGGTTCATTAAAGCAGTACTGGCTGAGAAAAAATTCGCCCGGTCTACTACATGTTTGGGTCCAATGATATTATAAGCCCCAAAGAAATCCAGATTATCCAGGATGCTGATTCGGGTATGAATATATAGACCCCTGTCACCCACAACAGTACTTGAATTCAAAAAACTGATACTGCTGGCCAAAAGATCATTAGCTAAAACCCCTATCTGCAGTTTTTTCTGTAATAATGACACGGTAGCGTCCACATCCACATCCATAGCAGAAGAAGTAGAATTCACTCCAGGAATATCCTGAGCAAGCGAGTAACTGATATATTTGCCTGAAACCCCAATTCCAATTCCTGAGATCCATGATACAGATTGTTGTATCCCTGTATATGCGAATCCTGCAGAAACAAGCAGACGGTATTGATTGACACCGGCATTGACCAGACCAGTCTGGAAACCTAATCCAAAACCCATCTGAAACGCTTGCCCGGGCAGGAAAAACTCAGCGCCTATGGCAGCATTGTCTATTCCTGAAATGCCATAAGGCTGAGCAGCCCCCGTAGCAGTGATATTCAACTGGCTATTTTTTTTATTATTCAATGCCATAATAGTCGGATTATTGAGCGCGTTCATACCGCCCAGATCTTTATCCAATACAATACTTCCTAAAGATGTGGAAATTCCACCTAAGGTTTCCTCAGTGATCAACCCAAAGGCGTTCATACTTGATAAAAGTATGAATATTATTGCAATTAAGCTTTTTTTCATCTTCATTCCTCCCTGTGTTTACCGAATAACTGTAACATACATTTTAGCATTCCAAGCTAGACCGTTTTCAGTCACCCCTGTGAATACTACTATATATGTTCCCATAGGAACTAATTCACCACTACTATTCCTTCCATCCCAGGAACTGGTCAGAACGGTATCGGCATTTGGGTCAGCAAACCAGTTAAGTACAGTAGTATAGTTTGTGTTTGTTACGTTATTATTTACGGTAATTGGTTCAATTGGGTCTACTTCAGATGTAGTACTAATCAATTCACCTCTAAGATTATAAATCTTAATTGATCCACCAAAAACATTGTTCTTCGCTTTTAGACTCAGTTTGAGATTGATGACTTCTGACATTTCAGGTACAAATGTACTACGTGGATAAACAGTCGAAGATATGGTGTTGCTGGCAGTAGCTATAATAGATAACTGAGGAGGAATATATTCTAACGATCCAGGAAGGAACCGAATCTGAGCATCATAACGAGGTCTGATTCCGGTCAGTAGATTCCCGGATCCATCTGTAAAGGGAATAATAAAATAGTTGTCAAGAACAGAGTTGTTATCTGAACTCATACCAGCCAGGTTGTTAGGCATAGAGTCATATGCTTCCCCGGAATTTCCGCTATTACCATCCACAGTCAGAAAGGCAACTCTCATGTATACATTATTTAAATTTGAAAGTCCTATTACTGTAGGGGATATCAGATTCTGTAAAAGAAATGGCATACTTAACCTGAATAGAAATACTCTTTTAGTTGGATCAAATTCATCAGCGCCATTATAGTAAGCCATTAATTTAGTCAAATCGGGAGTAGTTGGATTTGGATTACCACCACCATCTAAATCATATTTGGAACCGATGGAATCATCATCCATAAGTGAATTCACAAATCTCCATTGAAACCCGCATAACGCTTCATGTGGTGTTGCACCATACCCGCCATAGGCACCGACGTACATATCCACATCAAAATCACGGGTATAGACTTTTTTATTCCAGGTAGCCTGAGAAGGGAATGCGGTATAACCGAATCCGGGTCGGAAATCAAACAAAGCCAGGATATTATCCCCCTGAGTGCCATTTCCTGTGGACCAGGAATTCTTCATATGTCCCACAATACCCACATAGAGCCAGTTAGTATCCCAGGTTATCCAAGCTTCTCTAAGTTCACCACCTTTTTCTGTAGCAGAGGGATCCTGAGGTATTACATTGTCATTAGCTGTCCATTGATTATTTACCTGTTCACCCCAGTTTTCATTAAACTCGGGAGTCACCACCCATTGATTGGTTGCAGAGGGATATAGCAGTCTATTGGTGCTATGCAGTTCATAATCAAGTGTATGATTAGGTGAGATGAGCCACTCATCTTCATCCCAACCCGCGTTGATACCTTTCCATCCAAAACTTTGATACTTTATTATGATAGAGGACCGGTCATTCCCAGTAGTGGAATGAGAAACACCCAAACTACCGAATAATAACAGGGCCATTAGAATGAAAATCCTGTATTTCATTTTATTCTCCTTTGATTTTTTTACTATTCACCAGTCAGTACATTCAGATCCAAATCCCCATTATAGGCCTGAATAGTGGTAAAACGGGCAATCATGTTGGTATTATAGAATTGTAATTGGTAAAAATAAGTGAAATCATCTACTGTCACATACCCCGTTCCTGAACCAAAAATATACTGCTTGCTTTGATCGGGGGTACCCTTGATATAAATATCACTGGAGTCATACTTATAGGTAGCAAAAAATGAATTGGTGTTTACAGTGCCTGTTGCTACAAAATAATCCGGATTATAGAATCTGGCACTATTAGTCAGTTTTATTGAAGAGTAAAACATACTTTCATTGGTAAACACAGCGATATTAGTGTTTTCAGAGGAGAAAAGCAGATTTGAGACTTTGCTGTTGACTACATTACCTGTCCCCAGTTTATACTGGATAGTAGAGCTCTCTATATTGATCATACGGGCATTGGACAGGGCGGCATTGGCTTCAGCCATGTCGGTGAAGTACAGATTAGTACTATTATATGCAATCCCTCCAAACAAAGAGTAGTACATATCAATACTGTAGTAATAACTGAAGTTGGTAGAGGGATCATGATAGAGAGTCAGATGTACTTGAGATACCAGGTTAGTATAGATGTTGGTTATAAATGTTGAGTTGGTGGGAAGGATTTCAACTCGGATATTAGTTGTCTGGATGACCCCAGTATTTGTAACCACATAGGGTGTGGCTGAGTTGGTCAATGCCAGCCAGCGGATTACATGGGTCGCTACATAGTTCTGCATGGCTGCATATTTGATCGCCGGGATGACTTCATCCGCGGTTGGATGGTTGACCGCGCAGGCAGTCACCAAACTAAAAGAGAAAAGGAAAATCCCCATTTTCTGACTTATATTCATATTGAAAACCTCCTGAATATTCCATTTTTTAAAATAAAGAAAACAGCTATTTTTTTTAATTTATTTAATAAGCATGGTATATTTTTTTTCAGGAGGCTCTTAACGAACCCATAAATTATAGACGCATTATCTAACCGATAAGTTACCGGCTGTATCTAATTGGACCCCCAAAAATCACATATCATTATAATTTATCCTATGATTCTGTCAAGTAGGCAATTACTAGAGAATCTGTTAATGTGACATGTGCACAATGAACATACTAACAGTACAAACAGTACAAACAAATAATATTATAGTATTTTTATGCTCCCCCTTTGTTTTCATTTGGGGCATTCATTCGCCTAAAAACTTCACTGGACAAATTCAGTATTTGGGTATAAGATACCTTAATAAAGACTAAAGAGAGGATAATATGAAACCATCCCAAAAAAATACAACCTTGCCCCAATCTGCGACAGGGACTTTTCTGGCATATATTCTATTATGTACCCTAATCCTTACCGGAATACTGGCAGGATGTCTTTTTGTCCTGCATCAGACTTTAAACCGAGATCTGAATAAAAAAATAACCAATCAAAAGATACAGACACTAGATCATTTGCAACTAACCATTCAAAATGAACTGCAGATAGCGGATGCTCTTCTGATTCCTCTGCAACATTCTCCAGTCGTAGGACAATATTTTCAATCAAAAAAAAACCAGGAAGAAAAGGAATTAACATCCCTGTTATCCGCCCTATTGAAACAAAGCACAAATCTGGAATCTATAAGCTTAGTGGATACCCAGGGCAGGGAGATCCTGTCAGTCACCCGTACAGCCCAGGGAGATGTCAAATCAAAACCCGCGGGTCAGCTCAGAAGTCTGGAAAACGAAGCATTTTTCCGGGAGTCACTCACCCTGCCGGATGATAAGGTCGCTGTCAGTCCCCTGGAGCTGGAAAGCCGGGACAAAAAAGTCCTGCAACCCAATAACCCCATTCTCTACCTGGCACGCCCGGTTAAGGACAACCAGGGACGTACCCTGGGGGTGTCAATCCTGCAGTATAGCGGAGACAGCCTGCTGGCTATGATCAACAGTCAGGATATAGTCAATGGACATGCCTGGTCACTGGTCAATGACGCCGGCTATTACCTGAGAGGCCCCATCAAAGACCTGGACTTTTCCTTTATGTTCCCTCTCAAACCTGCCACGGGACTGTTCTCAGAACAGCCTGAGTTGTGGAAGTCTATCCAGAGCAACCGCCAGGGCAAGTGGCAAAAAGCCAAAGAAGTCTTCTATTATAAGACTTTCCAGCCCCTCCCCGCGGAAATGACTGGCAGTCAGCCCGTGGAGTGGACGCTGATCCTTCACCCCACCGCCGCCCAGATTGCCGCTGACAAAGCATTGCTGTTCAAGGGCATCCGTTTAGCGGCCTATATCGGACTGCCCCTAATGCTGCTGCTGGGTATCCTGCTGGGCCTGTCCCTGAGCCGGACCCATTCTCTGGGCCGTATGCTGCGCACCCTGGCCGAGAGGGATGAACTCACCGGCCTCTACAACCGCAAATCAGTGCTCAACAAGCTGGAATACCTGATCAGCCTGGTCAAGCGCAACCAGAACGAACTGTCCGTGGTATTTGCCGACATCAACGGCCTCAAACAGGTCAACGACCAGCTGGGCCACGAAGCCGGTGACCGGATGATACAAGCCGCCGCGCAGGCCTTTACCAAAGAGATCCGCGAGACCGATATCGCGGCCCGCATCGGCGGAGATGAATTTCTGATCCTCTTCCCGGGATGCGGCGCCGACAAGGTCCAGCTCATCCTGGAGAGGGTACTGTACCATTTCGACGCCGCCGGACGCAGCGACAAGGGCCAGACCTGGAAGATGAGCTGGGGCAGTGCCTCCTGGCAGGGCAAGGAAGATGACGTGGACAGCTTGATCCGCCGGGCGGATGTGAAGATGTCCCAGATGAAGGGGAGAAATCGAGAGGTACCTATTCTGTAGAAAAGAAAACCAGGTTTTCAATTTGAAATGATTTAATCACCTTGTCGGGGAAGACTTTTTCTGTTTTCCAGATGGGGGGCGCTACGCGGGGTTGGACCATTCCCCTGGTCGGGGTGGACACTTTCCGTTGGCCGCAACGGAGTCGGGGTTTCCGCATTTCTTTTTTCCAGGTCGAAAAAAGAAACGCTCGCAAAGAAAAACGCCCTTCTAGCGCCCATGATGCATGGGTGGTACGACACGATAATGGCAGGAAGCGGCCCAATGCCTTCGCATCCGCTCAGGTGAGAAGAGGCTATGGTAGGTGGGCCTTAGGGGTGCAGGCTGGGGTGTATGGTACCTCGGGGAGGGCTGTGGGCATCAAAGGGCGTCGGGGAGACATAGTGGTTAGCGGGTCTCCTGGGTAGATGCCTCGGACTCGGTGGTTGCACAAATGGCCTCGGTACTAACAATATCGTATTAATAATAGTAATCAGGTGCTACCCTTTCTTTCAACTTACCCCCCCTGCCCCAGTGCCTTTCTCCGTGTTCTCCGTGACTCCGTGAGCCACTTCCCATCTCCTCTCAGCGCTCTCTGCGTACTCAGCGGTGAACACTCATCCCCTGGTGGCTGAACGGAGCCGAAGCCCCATTCCGTACCTTGGTACTGACCGTCAGAAAAACATCACCCGCAATCCGCTGATGGATTCAAAATGCCGGTCCCTGGTCAGCAGCATAGACCCGGTCTGGAGGGCGTGGGACGCGATCCAGACGTCGTTCAGGGGGATGGGTTTACCGTCCTGTTTCAGTTGGTGTTTGATCAGGGCGAAGTAGTCCGCGGTCACCATACCGGCTTCCACTATCTCCACCCCGGGACGGTTCATGAATTCAGCCAGGTATTTTTTGTTCCGGTCTTCACGATTGCCGCCTTTGAACCCGGTCAGGAGTTCGGCCATCACAAAAATGGAAAAATATACCGTGTCCGCTTCAGCCAACAGATCCAGGATAGCGGTATTCCCCCGCAGGAAATCACTGATGGCATTGGTGTCCGGGAGTAGGCGGTTCATTTCCAGTCATCCGGATTTACTTTGGTCATATCACTGATATTGGAATCAAACGCTTCCCCTTCTTCAGGGGTCCACACCCCGCACAGGTCCCGGAATGCCTCCCGCCGGGCGGGTTCAGGGTCCAGCCCCAGGGAGGAACGCAGCAGGGTCTGGATGGTTTTATTCAGGCTGAGGTGTTCGTGTTTGGCTTTTTCGGTGAGTTTTTTTTCCAGTTGGTCATCCAGGTTATGGATAGTTATGGATTTCATAGCAGCCTCCATTTGAACCATTATTTCTGGTTATGGTTCATTGTAGAGCCGGTTTGAAAAAATGGCAAGGGGAAAAGGGGATTTCCGGAGAATTTTTGCGTTGGGCGAACGTGATCGCTGGTTTCGCTTTTCTTTGCCGGCCCAAAGAAAAGCTCCAAAAGAAAAGGCCTGTTTTGAGCGGGAATCGGGCTGAACTCGGCGTCGTGCCTCGGGAGCGAAAGCGGGGAAGGTTTAAGGCTGACCGGGAGCCATCCGTCCGGGGAAGAGCAGGGAGCACAGGCCGGAAACCCGGAGAAGCAAACCGCCTTAAACCTTCCCCTTAGGAGCACAGCAGCAATCAGCCCTCAGTCGGCCGCGTCCTGCGGCCTGGGAAGGGGTAACTTCTTTATGATGAATCTCAATTATTAACGCAATCTATATAATGGATGTCTCGGGCTCGGTTGTTGCACATTTGGCCTTGGTACGGACGGTTTCTTTTAGTTTGAAAATAACTACATTAATCTCTGAAATCACAGATAGTTTACCGGGATGGTAAAATTATGATCATCCAATTTTATGACTTTATCGTACATACATATAATACCGCCATTTCCGCACCGCACACCGTTTATTTTCCGTAGTGCCGTAAATCCTTTTATCTGATCCTTGTCAGGATTCGAAGTTTTTTTAATTTCTAGAGGATGTAAGATCTGGTTTTCTTCAATAATCAGATCCACTTCCACCTTATCTTTGTCCCTGTAATAGTATAAGGGCGGATCAAACACTCCCGCGTTATAATAGCTCTTTATCACTTCACCGATCACAAAAGTTTCAAAAAAAGCTCCCGCCATGGCACCAGCTTCCAGGACCTCGGGATTGTTCCATTTGGTTAGATAAGCGGCTAACCCGGTATCCAGGAAATATAGTTTGGGGGTTTTTATAGCTCTTTTGGTAGTATTGTTATAGTAGGGCTGCAATAAATAGACCAGGTTTGAAGTGATGAGAATCGAGAGCCATCTTTCCACGGTAGGCACACTTATACCGATATCTCCTGCTATAGATGACAGATTCAGCATCTGTCCCGTCCTGCCGGCTATCACCATCATAAATTTTAGAAATTTTTGCTCATCCCCTATCTGGGTCAACTCTCTGACATCCCTTTCTATATAGGTTCTCAAATAGGAACTATAAAACAGGTTCCAATCACCTGGATTTGCATAGAGTGCGGGCATAGAACCCTGGTGAATTATTTTCCATATTTCCTGATATGTATTATTAACGATGCTTTTCTTCCTGCTGCTAAAATATCCCTCACTCGGGATAAAAAATTCATTAAATGAATCATTATTTATTTCCCGCAATGATAAGCCCAGGAGTATGAGAATCCCGATCCGGCCGGCCAGGCTTTCACTTACTTTTTTCATCATTTGAAATTGCTGTGATCCGGATAAATAAAATAAACCCTTCCTACCAGTGGAATCCGCGATCATCTTGATATAAGGAAATAAATTGGGGGCGTATTGTATCTCATCCACAATCAAAGGAGGAGGTGTATTCTTAAAAAAACTACCGGGTTCATTGATCGCGTTTTGCAGCAGAATAGGGTCATCCAGAGTCAGATAAGGAAGAGAAGATTCCAGTTGTTTGATCAAAGTGGTTTTACCGACCTGTCTGGCCCCGGAAATTAAAATAGCAGGAAATATTTTTGATGATTTTAGTACGATATTTTCTATACTTCGCTTAATATAGGTCACGCATTTCTCCGACTAATTTAATATCTAATATTAATATAGTCGGAATAAATATTAATGTCAATTAATTTTGCTCTATACCGGGAGGGGTTGGTATTGGACTTTTTTCCCTGGTCTGGGTGGACTTTTTCCGTTGGGCGAACGTGATCGCTGGTTCCGCTTTTCTTTGCCGGCCCAAAGAAAAGCTCCAAAAGAAAGGCCTTTTTAAGCAGGAATCGGGCTGAACTCGGCGTCGTGCCTCGGGAGCGAAAGCGGGGAAGGTTTAAGGCTGACCGGGAGCCATCCGTCCGGGGAAGAGCAGGGAGCTCAGACGGATACCCGGAGAAGAAGAACGCCTTAAACCTTCCCCTTAAGAGTGCAGCAGCAATCAGCCCTCAGTCGGCCGCGTCCTGCGGCCTGGGAAGGGTTAACTTTTATAAGATGAGATTCTATTTTAAAGTCAATCGGTATGGTAGATGTCTCGGGCTCGGTGGTTGCAGTGGTGGCCTGGGTATAGACAATTTCCTGATGGTAATTCGGCACTGATGCTGGTGGCTGCCCGCTTGCGGCATATAGCATCAAAAACCTGGAGTACCAGATTATATCTTAATATGGATTTCCTGAAGGATGTATTGCAGGAAACCGACCTGGCCGGATAACGGCCTGTCAGATCGAGGTCTAACTAAAAGTGCGAAAGATATTTGATAATACCGAATACCACACTTCAGATTGTATACTGGATGAGATGGGTCAATTTTTCTTGTTTTGTTGATTTCTTGGACTTTTCAGACTCCCACCAATACAGTGTTGTATAGGAGATGTTTTGTTATTAATTGCTCTATGGAGTTGTCTCCGTTTGACATATAGATGTGGCATCTTCAAATTAGAGAAGCGCTTTTGTATTGAATATGGATTTTCTGAAATATAGCACTCATAAAATACCCTAACTGAATCAAAGATAAATAAATATTCACTTCCATTTTAAATCAATTTACCTAACCAGGAAAATATTTGTAAAATAATAATAAATATTGTTAGAAGAAGTGCAAATATCAATCCAAATAATGCTGAAAGTGATTCCGGGAATTTCCATTTTAATTCACGTCCTATATTGATAGCTCGAATGATTCCAAAAGGAATAATAAGTAACACAAAAGTTGTAGGATATATATGAATTTTATGGCAAACATCAAAAAAAGAATACATTAGATCATTTCTCATTCTTAATCTCCTTAAACATCATTCTTAATCACTAGTTAAAGATTCATTAAACTTTGATTTTCTGTTTACAAAAATACTTGTCAATGGAAACAATAAATTCCTTTGGAGATTTTTATTTTTGATGCTATGGAAAACCTTTATTTTAGGGCTTTTTACTACCAATGGTTTTACTATAATACCTCCAACATCAACACCTAAACCAAGAACAGAGGAAAATAAATCATTTTTATTTTCTATACTTTGATTAATTATTAACTCGCGAGTGTTTCCATATATTGATATTGAGTCAGATA
This sequence comes from uncultured Brevinematales bacterium, assembly GCA_964428015.1. GTDB lineage: Bacteria > Spirochaetota > Brevinematia > Brevinematales > CAYRWR01 > CAYRWR01. The sequence continues at coordinate 208,653 of CAYRWR010000001.1, forward strand.
ATATAGATATAATTGAAAAGCTTAATGCAAAAGGAAATAAGATTGGCATCATTAACGAAGTTGCAGTCAGTATACTTGAAATGTATGACATATCATCTGAAAAACTTGAAAGATACTTCCAGTCTTCCTCAGTCATCTTTCCTTTCTTAACACCATATTTATCATATTCAATATTCCATTTTTTAGAATAATATTCTGCACTATCAGTGAATCCTATATTTAGGTAGTTTTGAATGAATGTTTCTCTATTGTTTGCAAAATCTGGTACTGCAACATCCCCACAATACTGCCCAATACTGGTTTCTGTAGTTTTCTTCTTGATATCTGGAGGATGCTGAATCATTTCTGCAATATCTTTGTATCCAAACAGGGGTTGTCCCATTCCTATAGCTATCCTGTCATTTTGTTCTAGCAGTTCATTAATGATTTCTGCCTGCCGTTTTCTCTTCTTTTCTTCTTCGATTATCCGTTTAATATTCTTTTTATTTTTCTGGATGATATCATCCCTACCGGCTTTGTGCAGTTCCACCATCTGGTTGTACAAGGGGATCAAGGGATCATCAATCGCCAGTTTATACCCTCCCATTCCATACCAGTCATTGTCCGTCATAGTATAGATTGTCGACATATACCGGTCATATCTCATGCTGTCTCGCACTGCCTTGCTTACCATGACATTTACTACATTGGTATCTATCTGGGGTGTATCTGTATTGATCTGCGGTAATTGCGGTCTATCTGGGGTAGTAGGCGGGGGTGTCCCTGGGCTACCATTTACCGCGGCCATAGGTTTGCCGGGGAGACTCCTTCCGGTCCGGCTTCCTGATCCCCATAACAATATTTTAGTGGATTTCTATTATATGTCAAATAGTCATTTGCCTATCAAGTTAAAAATTACTCTCGCCCTCTCCCTCGCCCTCTCCGTGTTCTCCGTGACTCCGTGAGCCCCTTCCCCTCTCCTCTCTGCGTCCTCAGCGGTGAACCCTCATCCCCTTGGCCTGAGCGGAGCCTTAGCCCCACTTCCCCACAAAATCAAAAACGGGAGTATTTCTACTCCCGTCCCTTTAGATCGTGTATTTTTTTATCCAGCTGGCGGATGCGGCGGTCGAGGTCTTCCCCGCCTTCTTCTTCGAATTGCTTCTGGGCCATTTCCAGGGCTATTTCGTAATGGTCGATAGCTTCATCCTCATGCCCGCGCAGGCACAGGGTGTCAGCCCGCAGGATGTGGTAGCTCATGGGAAAGGCTTCGATATGTTCTTTTGTGTCCAACAGCGCTCTCTGTACCAGAGTGTGGCGATTATGCTCAATAGGAAAGAGTCCGCTGTATTGTTCCAGATGTTCGTGGGCCTGTTCGATCAGGGGCTGAGCCTCTTCCGGGCGTTTAGCCTTGCCCACTTTTTTCATAAGACGGTTGAATTCCCGCATTACTTCCGTATAGTTCGTCATGTTCCCCTATTTCCCCGTTATCCCTTTATTCGTTCTTATTATAGCATATTCCTGTGATATCTCAAAAATTTAAGCTATTTTTGAAAATTATTTGATTTTCCTGTGACATGTGTCCGCCGAAAGTATCCAAGTCTAAACCATGTTATTTTTTAAAATTTCCCAAATTTTACCCCAATCCGACTTCCGACTTTTGACTATACGGGGCGGGCGTCTGCCGCTGCCACCCTGTCTGCTTCCAGCAGTTTATCTGCTATACTGACCTAGTTGCCCATTTCGGGGGTGGGCTCCCCTCCCCCCATTCGGCGCCGGTCCATACCACCGCAGGCCGGAGCGGGTTCTGTCCTCGTAGTGAGTCCGCAGGGGAGGCGTAGGGCATGGTCCAGGAGTTTGCACAGCGAGCATGGACGCGAGCGATGCGCAGCATGTGGCCACGGATGGCCATCATGCAAGCTCTCACCCTACCTTGGACCCTGCCCGGAGTCCTCTTCTACCCCCGAGGACTACGAACGGAGAGGACTGAACCCGCTCCGGCCGTCTGTCGTATCACCAGCCCTCCTCTACTTCTTCCACACTCTCTTATCCCACTCTGCGCCAGCTGGAAAAAAGCGAAATGTTTTACCTTAGAAATAAACAGACCTTCTCCCAATCCACCAGTTGCCCCCGTGTGCTTCGGCGCCCCGAAGACCCCTTTATATATGTAATGCTATTCTAACTCTGTTATCTCCTTGACACTTTTTCAAAAACGAACTATATTTAGTAATAAAAAAAGGAGGCCCCCATGCCTGATCTTTCCACAAAATATATGACCATCCCCCTTAAAAATCCTCTCATAGCCGGAGCCAGCAATCTGAGCCTAAATCCCGAACGCCTGCGCCAGATGGAGGCTTCGGGTGCCGCTGCGGTGGTTTTCAAGAGCCTGTTCGAAGAGCAGATCCAGCTGGAATCCTGGCAAATGGAGCAGGAGCTGGGCCAGTACAGCGAGCGCAATGCGGAAATGACCGCGCTTTTTCCCCGCATCGAGCACGCCGGCGCTTCGGCCCACCTGCTGCGTCTACGCCAGGCCCGCCAGGCCCTCACCATCCCCCTCATCGCCAGTCTCAACGCGGTCAGTGAGTCCGCCTGGGTCGACTACAGCATCCAGCTGGCCGAGACCGGTGTGGACGGACTGGAGCTGAATTTCTACCAGTCTCCCCGGGATTTTGAACTCTCTGCCCAGCAGATAGAGGATGAGCTGCTCTCCACTCTGGCCCATGTCAGAGAGCGGGTCAGCATCCCCCTATCGGTCAAGCTCAGCCCCTATTATACCAATACCCTTCACCTCATCCGTGAGATAGACCGCCTGGGCATCCAGGGCTTTGTCCTGTTCAACCGCCTGTTCCAGCCCGACATTGATATCAGCCAGGAGTCGCATACCTTCCCCTGGAACCTCAGCCGCGAGGGTGACGCGCGGCTCAGTCTGCGCTATACCGGTTTATTGCAGGGCCGGGTACAGGGCTCCCTCATTGCTGGAGGGGGTATACTGTCCGGTCACGATGCTATCCAGCTGATACTGGCGGGAGCTGACGCCGTTCAGGTAGTCAGTACCCTTTACTATAATCAGATACCCTATCTTTCGCATATGCTGGAGGATATCCAGGCCTGGATGCAGGAAAAAGGCTACGCCTCACTGTCCGATTTCCGGGGAAAGTTGAGCCGGGACAATTCCCGCGACCCCCTGGCCTATCAGCGGGGACAGTACGTGGATATCCTGTTCCAGCGTTCCGAGGACCTGCTGCCCCAGAATGCCCTCCCCTGATAAACACCTTTTTTCACAGCCATTTCTAATGTTCTTCGCGGCACCCTGGCCCTGACGCCAGGGTGCTGCTCTGTCTGACCCTCCAGAAGACCAGAGTATGTTCACCACTCCCAGGCGCGCGCGGCCGGATAGTGGAGATACTGGCTCCTGGTGCGGTTATGCCTTCTCACGGGAGACCTGTATTCACATCAGCTGTGACTGCCTGGTTACGGGCCTGATCCTGACTTTGTGGGGGTGCCGGTATTATTAACACCTCCGGTGCGGGCAGTACCCTTTTTCTGGACAGGACCCTCCGGGCATATTATCCTCTGGGGTAGAGGAGGTGTTCATGGATTATCAGCATATCATCAGCAGACTGCAGGAGCTGGACCCGGATGTGACCCATTTTTACGCCCTCACCAGCCGTGAGGACAAAGCCATGCTCAAAAAACTGGGGCTGCCCCCTGAGATCCATGATTTCTACCTCCACCACAATCCCGTGGACACCATCCAGGGCGAGATGTTCCGCCTCTATCCCCTGAATGAGATGCTGGCGGCTAATTTTGAATACAGTCCCGGTATCTACCTGTTTGACCTGGGCTACCGGGTCATCGGGGGCACAGTCTACGGGGACGAGTTTTGCGTGCATTTCCTGGAGGACGGCCGCTATGAGATAGTCCTGGCCAGCCTGGAAACTGAAGAAGGCATCAGCGCCGCGCAGGCAGAGGAGGATACCCAGAGAGTAGCCGGTGACTGGGCTGAGTTCCTGGAGCTCTTTCTGAGAGAGGACCTGCCTGATTCTCTGGACTAGACTCAGACCTTGCCTTAGCCGGAAAACCGGTGTACAATATACCTGCGAGGAGGATGCTATGCGCCGGTTTTTACTGCTTCTTACCCTGGGGCTTTTCAGTGCCTGCGGTCCCTGGACCCCACCCGCGGGAGGCCTGACCGTGACATCGGTAGTACCTGCCGCCATCGACGATGACTTCACCAACCAGCTTCACATTTACGGCCAGGGTTTTAACCAGGTGGATGACCTCCATTTCCAGTTGGGCGGCATAGCCGGGCCCCGTATCACCCCTGTCTTCCTCAATATCCTGTCCGACACAGAGATCGTAGCGAGCCTGGCCCTGGCCGACGCGTCCAATGCCCGCTGGGACCTGGTCATGACTACCAATGTCAGCAACCTCTGCCAGCCCTTCACCAATGTACTCCGGGTCATGCAGGTTTACGCCAAAATCGGCACTATCCAGACCCATGCGGTCAAGCACTGGTGGGTAACCTACACTTTTTCTGACGCCTCCAGCCAGGTCATCAACCACCTGATTTTCACCAATTACCAGCTGGATCTGATTCGGGGAGATGTAGTCAGGATCACTTCTTTGAGCAATGACATAATTGTAGACTCAGTCACTTCCAACCAGGGTCAGAATTATGCGGTCAACCTGCAGGGCTTTTCCGGTGAACTGGATATATTTAACGGGCGAACTATTATCAACTGGCCTACCAACGGCCAGATCCTGTGGGAACAATAAGGAGAGATTCATGAAGATGCAATGCGGAGTACTGGCGGTGGTACTGATCGGACTGTTATGCCTGGGGGGCGGTTTCGCCATCGGCAAGATGACCCAGCCCATCACCATTATCAACAAATCTGAGTCCCACTCCTACTCCTCCGCCGACTCCATCTCGGTTTCCGGCACCATCACCGTCAATAATGACGGCACCTTCGGCATCGTCAGTATCGACATGGACAATCTCACCAACATCTCCGTGACCACCGTCTCCAACGGCGTCACCAATTTCAGCACTAATTACATCAAGACCGGCGGACGCACCATAAAATTCAAGCCGGAATCGGTTAAGACCAAGATCAAATAATCCTCTTCATCTTAGCATCAAACGTTTTTTCTATTGACAGAAACCTGCACCTTTTTAGTATATAAGCGGGAAATAAGGATAAAAGGAGCAGATTTTTTGTCCTCTGGGGAGAGGACATCCATCCCGTCATGAAAAACCGAGTCAGACTATTTTTCAATCTGCACAACATTTTCATTTAACAATTCTACAGCTTACCGTTTCCTCCGGGGAAGAGGAAAATGGCAGGCAATAATTACATCTTCTTATTAACGAACGGTGTATATGTTTGCGGGGGTAAACATAAAAGGAGTGTCCTATGAAGATCACATCACTTATTCTCAGTATAGGTGTTTTAGGCCTATGCCTGGGCTGTACGATTTTTGACCCCGATCCCGTGACCGACCCTACCCCTTTGCCTCTGCCCGATCCTGCGCCTGAGCCCGGCCCCGATCCCATACCGCTGTCACCTCCCCTACTCAGGGTAGTTACAGACAATGCTGACGGACTAGCCGATTTTGAAGCCAGCCTCAGACTCAGCAATGCGGATGCTGCAGTCACCAACCAATGGTCCACCAATGGCGGACTGGACTGGACAAACGGAGATGAAGTTATTTTCACCTCTCCGGTGACAGTGACGGCTCGCAGTATAGCTCCCGATGGGGCAATCTCTGTGAATGTTTCCACTGATATCCACTTTTACAGCCTGCCCCATTACGATTCCACTATCAGCTCCAAAGGTTACAGCCCCGGTCAGTTTCAGCTGCCGGTAGGCATGGCTTTTTACAACCACGAGCTGTACGTAAACGATATGGGCAACTTCCACATTCAGGTGTATGACACTTCCGGTGCCTACCAGCGTCTCTGGGGCAGTTTCGGCTCCGGAGAGGGCGAAGTTCAGGCTAACCGGGGCCTGGATGTAGACCAGGGCCGGGTCTATATAGCCGAAGCCGGAGGCAACCGTATCCAGGTCTTTGATACCTGGGGCAATCCCCTGACTCTATGGGGCAGCAGCGGCAGCGGGCCCGGACAGTTCAGTTATCCCAACGGGCTGGATGTGGAGGGGGGTGAGGTCTATGTAGCTGATCAGTACAATCATCGCGTCCAGGTCTTCAGTACTAATGGCAGCTACCTGCGCGGCTGGGGCGGCAACGGCTCTCTGGACGGACAGTTCAAAGCAGTAGCCGACGTACAGGCCTACCAGGGCCGGGTCTATACCTGCGACCTTAACAATAACCGGGTCCAGGTGTTTGACTCCCAGGGAAACCATCAGTATAACATCACCGGCCTGACCAGCCCCATGTGCCTGTCTATCTACCATGACCGCATCTACATAGGGGAATGGAATGCCCATCGTGTTACGGTGACTACCCTGGACGGACGCTTCCTGGGCAGCTGGGGCTCCCTGGGGACTGACCCCGGCCAGTTCAATCAACCTCTGGGAATAGAGATAGCTGATGATACCGTCTATCTGGCCGATACCCTGAACGGTAAAGTACTGAAATTCATCTGGTAGTATAAAATTCGATAATTTTAAAAAAGGGACTGCTTTTAAGGCAGTCCCTTTTTCATTAATACAATTGGATCGAAACAGGATTATTAAAACACGATTCCCGCGTTAATGCCCCAGGCAAAATTAATAATGGGGTCATAATAATCAGAATCAAGGAATCCCTTTACTCCCAGCCAGGGGGTCACAGCCAGTCCGAAGGTATTTTTAGTAGTAAACTGATACCCTATAGTGGTCAGGAAAGAGAAGCCGACACTATCTATGGGGATAAGATATCCATAATCATCATACTGGGACCAAATCCAGGGTCCAGCTCCAATTTCCAGAAATAAACCGGATAAACTATTATTCATGAATGGAGCCATGTAGTACTTGAAATAAAGCAAAGGAATAGTTTCATCATGGTAGTAATATAAAGCAAAAACCGAGTTATACAAATAAGCACTTGAAGATACAAAATCCACACCAACAGCCAGTTTATTTCCAATGGCTACTTCAGCATCTATATTAAAGACACCGCCTATCAATCCCATAACATTTAGATAGATACCCATAGCTCTACTATTGCCTCTGTTCATGTCTGAAGAATTATTATTTCCGGTATTATTATTGTTGTTATTAAAATTATTCTTTTTGTTGGGGATGGGTTTGCCATTGATGAGGGAGGCCAGACGGTAGGCAAATTCCCGGCAGCCGGATGACAGGTCGCTTTCACTGCCTACTTCCGAATTTTCACCAAACTCCATCACGCCTTTTTCCACATCGATGATACGGGCGTTGATGACATAGGTGGATCCCAGTTTACCTACGGTACCCACCATTACTTTCTGGGCGGAGAGGAGCTCTCCCAGCTTGACACTGTAGGCATCACCGGTGACTCCGGAGAGCTGGAGTTTCTGCTCTTTGAGTACCTGCTCGATCTGGCCCCGCTCCACGATGTCAAACAGCCCTGTCTTGAACAGCTCTGTACGAATCAGGTCAGACACGATACGGGTGGTATCTTTGGATACCCCGGCCGGCTCCAGTTCCAGGATAGCCAGCTTCATTTTTTTAGTTTCAGAAAATCCCAAGCCTGAGCTCAGAATAAATACGAATACCAAGATAAAGTTCTTCAAAGCTTTCATAGTTTACCTCTATTTTTTCTCTACTCCCGGATATTGTATACCATTAATAAGGATTTTTCCAATATTAAAGAAAATCCCCCTGCTGAATTCATAGATTTATCCAGTTTATACATCACTATTATAGTAAAGCCGGAACAATATCTTTAATAAATACGGTAAAGGCGATGGTTGGTCACTCCGGCACTATTAGTAAAAATCCCCGCGAAAATAACAGAACCATTGTATTCGACCATAGGAGATTCAAAGTAAGGATAATTCAGCCACTGCAGACCTGCTGCAGCTGTAATGGTATGGCTACCGCTGTCGTCAATATAATAGGGATAGACTATCGGTTTTCCACTAAAGATGCCGTTAATGGCCATTGCAACCAGTTTATCTCTGAAAATCTGAGGTAAAATATAGCCGTATCTCATGGAGGGGGTCTGTGTCGCATCTATTCCCCTTATCAGAAACCCATCGTAGTAATAAGACTTAAATGCCCCACCTCCAAAAATCGCCGAAAATTCTGTGGATTTGGCGGTAAAATAGACTTTATTATGATAGTTGATGAGATAAAAGGGGTCTTTATCATAGTCGCTGAGGTCTGCATCCAAAGTGTTCCCGCTATTACCTGTTATTTTGTATAAATATTTATTGCCGTTTGTATTTTGCCCCACAAACAGGATAGTGTTATTAAAGGAAATGGCTTCATCAAACCGGTCAAAAAATCCATATATGATCACCTGGTATATGGTATTCAGGCTGTTGATATGAAATACCGCAGTTTGGGGCGTTGTATCCACACCCAGAAAATACACTTCATCATTATGCAGAACTGGTTGTCCCCATTCTTTATTATAATTTAAGTCCCCGTTGATGTTGGTCAGAATATTGGTACCGTCAAATAATAGTACTTCCGTTCTGAGTGTAAGCGGATTATACCCTCCAAATAAAAGCATGTTATGATAAAGAATCGGATCCAAAAAACTCATAGAATAATTGTTGGTAGTAACAATGCGTATACCCTCTGTAGGGTTATATTTAAATATTTGTTGATAAGAGTTTGAAAGAATTCCCCTGAAATACAGTTCATTCTGAAAAAGTATTGGAAAGTCAAACTCCCTTTGATATATACCCTCCATATTTAAGGCCGGTTGGACGGTATTACCATCATAAACAAAAATTTCCTGATTCAAGTTTGTGGACTGTCCCCGGAAAAATAAAAGATTGAAAGCAACATAAGGATTCTCAAATCCCATCAAGTAACCATTCTGTTGCGGAATCTTTGTGAGTGTAATACCATCATATACAAACAGAGTAAAATTATCCAGTTCGTCCATGCCATTAAAGCACAACTTCCCATTATACGAGATTCCGTTGCCGAATTCACCCTTCCAGGATGAATTTGCGGAACCTTCTATCATCTCAAAGGTAAGATCTGGATTACTATTCACAAACTGATTATATACTCCCGGAGTGTAAAAAAGTGCGCATGAAGTGAAAAGTATGCCTAATGCGGCCAAAATAAATATTATTTTTTTCATCAATTTCTCCCCCAGTTAAAACTTCATACCCACTGCCACCATAGGCAGGGCATGGATACCGGAATAAAAGTCCAGCAGGATTCCCGCTTTGATATAGAAAAATTTCCACTCTGCCTGAGCGTATGTACGTGTCAGTATAGACATATTAGGAGCTGTGGAAACCATCGACCATTGATCCGGAGGAAAGGCATAGGACATTCCTACCCCCAGCCCTAATCCTAATTTCATATCATAATCTTTGTTGCCTAAAATATAATATCCCAAATCAAGATAGGGTGTCATTACCGAAACTGAAGCATTCAATGTTGTATTTACTGCCAGGGCATATCCCAGGTCAAGACCCAGCCATAGTTCACGGTTCAGAAAATAATCCAGCCCCGCTCCACCAAAACTATTGCCTATACCATATATCCTGACATACCATTTGCGTCCAGCCAGATTTGCGGTCAGATTTCTGATTTCACCATCAGTCAGTTTGAATACCTGTTTATACACAATCCTATTATCATTTTCCGACACTACCATCAGGGTATGGTCCATAGTCAGAGGTAAGCTTTTAATTTCCTGGTTTTCTCTGACTACCTCTCCATCCAGCAAGATCTTGTAATTCATGGCTTTTTGTTTCGATTTCAATGGTTTTATAATAACTGTAGCCGCGCCTTTATAGGAAACTGTGGCTACGGATTTTTCTTTGAGAGTGTATGTCTGACTAAAAACGATAACATTATCGCGGTCTCTTATCATCATGATATTGTATTTATTATTAGCCAGAATTTTTAAAGATTTATTAAAGCCGCTGTTTTTGACTTTATCAATCAGTTTGTTATTGACGTAAAGGCTGTATTTTTCATCCAGAATCTCAAACCCGGAAAAATTCATTACAGCGAACCGGGGAGTGATGAGAAAAGCAGAAGCTATTGCGTCAATTGTCATCCTATCTACTGCATCAAAGATATCCAGGTCGGTTGCTGTAATATATTTTTTAGTGAAAATATCTGTGTTTTTTTCTTTGGACCAGATTTTCAATGTAATCTCTGCTTGAGGGGCATCTTTGTCACCGGTGAAATTTAAATCACCATAAAATATCAGATCTGCATTTTGAGAACGGGCCAGAGCAGGTATGTCCGTTGTTTTGATTTTTTTTAATTCAGCCAGCTGAGGTACATCCACAAAAGGCAGTAATCCGATAAAGCTGTATATACTGTCGATGATCATCTGGGAAGTGTTATCCACCTGGGCTGAATTCCATCCGGAAATTTTACTTTTATCCAAAGGTAAAATCAAAATCTTCTTGTTTACCGCCTGCGTCCAACCGGAAACAGACAGTAAGGTGAAAATCAGAACTAAACCCCAACCCTTTTTCATACACTCCCCCTGTAAATAATCTGTATCATACCATTAAACTATGGATATTTCAACTCACTACAGGGTCAATTTATGAGAATATTTCAGGAAATTATTTCTTAATGATAATCACTTTTTTCATAGGCTTTTTGTATTTATTGTTTTTGTGATGTGCATTTTCTGCTTTTTTATTCTTGATGATGATGACTTTTTTATCGGAACGAACGGGACCCGGGCAGCTAGTCAGTATCAAGCCTGCCCCGCTTAGAATCAACATTAAAATAAAAGTCTTTTTCACAATCATTCTCCTCATTATTATAATATAAATGGACAAACTTACTTTTTCTTATTTGTAAGATTATTGTATAGTCTTATAGTTAAATATACTACCTTTTCAAGGCTTTAATTCACTTTAATAAAAAAAAGCCTTGGCAAAACACTGCAGGGATGATAAACTATAGGTCTTGCGGGAGGGTTGGCATGCACGAAATACGTGAGATCGAAGGTCTGCGCACAGAAAAAGGAAATCCCTATCTCTATGGTGCCACACTCAGTGGTCCCGGTTGTAATTTTGCTATATTCAGCCACCATGCCACAGCTGTGACTCTTCTCCTTTTCGACCACTATTCACTGGCCCACCCCACCCATCGCATCACATTGGATCCCGAATATCACCGTACCGGCGATGTCTGGCATATCTTTATTCATGGCATCCAGTCAGGACAATACTACGGCTATAGTGTAGACGGCCCCTACGCCCCTGATCAGGGCCACCGCTTTAATGTGCACAAGCTCCTGGTAGACCCCTATACCCGAGCTATAGGCGGACGTTATCACTGGAATGAAAGCGCGGCTTACGGCTACAACCGTGATTCCATGCACCAGGATCTGGCTATCAGTGATGAAAACAACTTTGAAATAGAAGCTAAAAGCGTTGTCATTGACGACAGTGATTTTGACTGGGGTGATGACAAGGCTCCCCGTATTCCTCTCAAAAACAGCATCATCTATGAAGCCCATGTCAGGAGTTTATCCTGTCATCCCCGGGCTGATTTTGAGCATCCCGGGAGTTTCCTGGCTATTATCGACCTCATACCCTATTTTAAAAAACTGGGTATCACTACGTTGGAGTTACTACCCGTTCAGGATTTTAACGAAGCGGAAAACTTCCGAACTGATTCCCTGACCGGTAACCGTCTGAGACAGTACTGGGGCTATTCCACACTTGCTTTTCTGGCCCCCAATAGCTGGTATGCTACTGACCGGTTGGGTACCACCGCCGTCCGTGAATTCAAGGAGATGGTCAAGGCGCTCCATGCCGAAGGTATAGAAATTATCCTGGACGTGGTATACAACCACACCGGCGAGGGTAATGAATACGGGCCGACACTCAGCTTCCGTGGTCTGGATAACAGCATCTACTATATGCTGGACAAAGGCCGGCATTATCTAAATTATTCCGGCTGCGGCAATACCCTGAACTGCAACCATGCTGTAGTCAAGCGTCTCATTCTGGATAGCCTGCGCTACTGGGTTGTAGACATGCATGTGGACGGCTTCCGCTTTGACCTGGCAGCTATCCTGGGCCGCGATTCAGAGGGCAATTGGTTGCCCAATAACAGCGTCCTAGCTGATATCAGCCAGGACCCCATCCTATCCAATACTAAGATTATCGCGGAGAGCTGGGATGCCGCTGGCCTCTATGCCGTGGGCGGTTTTCCCCGCGGATGGGCGGAGTGGAACGGTAAATTCCGTGATGATGTCCGCTCCTTTGTCAAGGGAGACAAGGGTAAAGCCGGCGCACTGGCTCAGCGTATCACCGGCAGCGCGGACCTGTTTGAACACCGGGAAGGACGCCCCTATCATAGCATAAATTTTATCACTGCTCATGACGGTTTTACCCTGCATGATGTAGTGAGTTACAATGAGAAGCATAACGAGAATAACGGGGAAGAAAATAAAGACGGCGATAATAACAACTTTTCGTGGAACTGCGGTGCCGAAGGAGAGACCGGAGACCCCGTCATTTTACGCCTGAGAGTTCAACAGATGCGAAATTTATTTAGCATCATGATGCTGAGTCAGGGTACCCCTATGATACACAGCGGAGATGAATTCGCTTTTTCCAAACGGGGTAATAACAATACCTATTGTCAGGACAATGAGTTCAACTGGCTGGACTGGTCATTACTGGAGAAGAATGCAGATTTTTTTGAATTCTGCCGTTATATGATCGCTTTCCGTAAGCGGCATCCTGTCCTGCGCCGGGAGCATTTCTTTACAGGTATGGACAATGCCGGCAATCTGCTGCCAGACATCAGCTGGCATGGCCTGAAGCTGGATCAGCCTGACTGGTCGGAAAACAGTTTTTGCCTGGCCTTTATGCTGGATGGTGCTCAGCAGGAGACAGGAGCCGGTGTAGATGATAATGACATATATGTAGCTATCAATTCCGACTGGGAGGCTCATGAGTTTGAACTTCCTCTGCCCGGACAGGGCCGCCGCTGGTTTATCGCGGTAGACACAGCTACAGAAAAGGGATTCTATGAACAGGGAGAAGAAGCCCGGGCCAGCGGTGATACCCTGATGCTCCACTCCCGCAGCCTGATGATCCTGATAGATAAATAAGTTACAAGTTTCAAGTTGAAAGTGGCATGACTCATTCATCAGCTTATTTTTTTTTCTTCAACTAGTAATATTCTGTCTACAAATTTCATTATTACTTTTGTACACAATAAAAAAGTCGAAAACCACTGTCAACTGTCCCGCAAAATACTGATCCTGCTTTAGACTTTTGACTTTTGACTTTCGACTAAATCCCTGGGGTTAGGAGGGCTCGAACCTCCGGCCTTCGGTTTAGGAAACCAACGCTCTGTCCCGCTGAGCTATAACCCCATCCTCTTTTACAGAGTCAATATTATACCCTGAAATCCCGCTTTCGTCAAAATGCACTGGATTTATCTCATCTGTTGGATTAAATCAATTAGCTTGTGAATATTTTCACTTTTTGTAACATCGGTTACTGTTATTCCCACTGTTTTACTATATATTTAATTATCGAATAAAACAGGAGGATATATATGAGTATGTTTTGCTATCAGTGCCAGGAAGCGGCACATGGAACGGGTTGTACTGTCATGGGAGCCTGCGGCAAGAAAGACGACACCGCAGGACTACAGGATCTGCTGATCCATACCCTCAAGGGAGTAGCCTTTTATACCCGATACGCCCGGAGCCTGAAACTGGCGGTTGATCCCGGTGTAGATGAAGCCTTGATCAGTGGGCTTTTTACCACTATTACCAATGCCAATTTTGACAACCAGGTCTTTATCGACCGGGTACGTCACGCTCTGGTACTGCGAGAGGAGCTTAAAGACAGCATCCAGTCAGCCGGTAAAACCCTACCTGCAGACAAGCATGATGCTCTGCACTGGTACAGCGATGACCCCGACCAGTTCACCCTCAAAGCTACCCAGGTAGGTGTCCTGTCCACAGCTGATGAGGATGTACGCAGCCTGAGAGAATTGACTATCTATGGTCTCAAGGGCATGGCCGCCTATGCCCACCATGCCTCTAACCTGGGGCATCATGACCCTGAGATAGAAGCCTTTATCGCTGAAGCCCTGGCTGCTACCCTGGACGATAGCCTGGATGCCGCCGCCCTCACCGCCCTGGTACTGAAGACGGGAGAATATGGTGTCAAAGCCATGTCGTTGCTGGACACTGCCAATACCACCAGCTACGGCCATCCCGAGATTACCGCCGTGAATATCGGTGTGGGGTCCAATCCCGGAATCCTGATCAGCGGTCATGACCTCAAGGATATGGAGGAACTCCTGCGCCAGACAGAGGGGACGGGAGTAGATGTATATACCCATTCTGAGATGCTGCCGGCTCACTACTATCCTACCTTTAAAAAGTATAAACACTTTGTAGGTAACTACGGCAACGCCTGGTGGAAGCAGGGACAGGAATTCGACAGCTTCAACGGCCCTATCCTCATGACTACGAACTGTATTACTCCTCCCCGCGACACCTACAAGGACCGTGTTTTCACTACCGGCGCGGCCGGATTCCCTGGAGTGAAGCATATCCCTGATGTCAAGGGTCAGACCAAAGACTTCAGTCCCCTCATTGCACTGGCTAAAAAATGCGCGCCGCCCGTAGAGATAGAGACCGGTACTGTCACCGGAGGTTTTGCTCACCAGACCGTACTCAGCCTGGCGGATAAAGTTGTGGATGCGGTAAAAAGCGGCGCCATCCGCAAATTCCTGGTCATGGCCGGCTGTGACGGACGCATGAAGGACCGTGACTACTACACCCGCTTCGCCCAGGCCCTCCCCGCTGATACTGTAATCCTCACCGCGGGCTGTGCCAAGTACCGCTACAACAAGCTCCCCCTGGGTGATATCGGCGGTATACCCCGCGTCCTGGACGCTGGACAGTGTAATGACAGCTACTCCCTAGCCGTGATCGCCCTCAAGCTCAAGGAGGTCTTTGCCCTGCATGATATCAATGAGCTGCCCATTGCCTACAATATCGCCTGGTATGAACAGAAAGCGGTCATAGTTTTACTGGCTCTGCTCTACCTGGGAGTAAAGAACATTCACCTGGGGCCGACCCTTCCTGCTTTTCTGTCGCCCAATGTGGCTAAAGTACTGGTCGACAATTTTGGGCTTTCACCTATCGGTACTGTGGATGAGGATATCAAACTGCTGGTAGGTTAAAGGATAATAACTATAGACACAAAAAGGGCTGCCACTTGGGCAGCCCTTTTCTTATTGAAGAAAGTGTAATTTTCTTAAGATAATAGTTGATGTCTAAAAATCCCCTGACTTCAGGGTTTAGCTATCCCTATCACACCCATGCCTATTCGCCCCCCGGCGTTTCCGGTAGGCTGGGTCTGCAGGTCATCCGCCTGGGCATGAATGATCACTCCCCGGCCTATCACTGAGAGAGGTCCATTCAGCTCTAATTCCTTGTCCATGAAATCTATCAGGGCTATTCCATTGGTCCCAGCCAGTATATTTCCCAGGTCACCTTCGTGCCGCTTTATCATTTCCGGTCCGGCATGGGGGTGGCCCTGTGGATTGTAGTGGCCCCCGGCGCTGGTACCGTCAGGGGCACTGATATCACCCCATTCATGGATATGAAAGCCGTGTTGTCCCGGGCTGAGATTGGACACAGCTCCCTGGATATGCACCCCGCCGCCCGGCATAGTACTGAGTATTAGTTTTCCCATGACCTGGCTATTTCCAGCGGGAAGTATCACTGCCACACCTTTTTCAACTGTCACTGATTTGTTCATGCATCCCGTCAGCATTACCAGCCCGGCCAGGGATAATATTACATATTTCATATCTTCCTCCTATGATTATACAAGTATAGTCTTTATTGCAGCCTGACGTCAAGTAGAAATACAAAGCAGCATACACCAGTTTTTTTCTTTAGCATTTAATATTGCTATCAATATACTTTTATCTTTATCTTTAGGTATTCCCTAATCTTTGTTATAGTTCATCTCTACTCTTGCTCCACGTTCGACTGAACGCAGGGTTTTATTTTTATGGATTAAATTAGGTAAACCGGAGAGAGTGCCAGCTAAATTTAACTAACATTAATAGAGACAAAGAGTTATCCGTTATCCCTTACCCGAGAGTAAAAAAAACTTTTAAGAAACAAAATATTTGATCTAGTATCACCCTATTTAATGCATTAACTTATACCCTGAACATATTAACACATTGGATGATATTGAAACTGAAATAGATGTGGATTAGATGCAAGAATGAAAAATTAATTCAGTAAAAAAGTTAATGTATATTTGAGTAAAGTATCACCTTATTTTGGATCACTGTTTTCCCAGACTTCTACTTTATTGTTGTTGTTCAGGATAGCTAAATACAGAATGTCACCCCATTCAGCCAGGTCTACTTCGTTAACACCCTTTCCAGATATCACGTTGCCTATCTGTCGAAAAATAGGGTTGGGATTTATGTCTTCGATGGCATAAATAAAAACATCTCCATTGACATCTGATAGGGCAATATAAATACGGTGTTTTTGGTAGCTATAAAGCATCTCCGCGGAGCGACACTGAGAGTGCTTGTCAAAAACATGCAGAGAAGCTCGATTGGAAGAAATTAATGTGTCATTCCACACCCTGTCTAAAATCAAATTATTCATTGTAGTATCATAATACATCAAATAATTGGTGTAAAATCCATTGCCAGTACCCGTCATAGCCATCCCGCTCAAACCAGGTAAGGGACTGAAATTATCATTATAATGCATACCCCATGCAGCACCATAATTTGTAAAGATTGAGATGGAACTAGTGTAAATCAAAGACATAGCCATCTGGGTAAAGTTGGTATTATCATAATTAAAGGAGGCTCTAATCAGATCATATCCAGTAGCTGAAATACTCGAAAAACCTGACTGATCATAATAGGAGTAATACCGTATTCCATTGAGAGCAGCATTATTGGAAGTGACTATCATACCCAGTCCACTATTATTTTTTACCAGAGTGACAGTATCCCAAAAGCCTATCTGACTGGGACTGGCATTGGACCAGGCTGATGTGGATGCATCAAAGATCCTTCTCTGGACTCCTGTCCCCCCCGTAGAGGAATAACTGGTCGCCACCACAGGCCTGGGGAGAGCCTGCTGAATATCAAATCCCACAGATATATAGGTTACAGAATCAGCGGAATTAAACGAATTTCCCAAACTACTCCACTTCTGACCTTGAGCACGGAAATAAACTGGTGAAGCAATCATAGAGCTATCCATAAAACTCACTACCAGGTCCCCCCAGTCAGATGCAGCAAGGTCCACTCCGCCGTCTGGACCAGGTATTACAGTTTCCACTGGTATCAATCCGGTATCCTGCCAGCCTGAAGAACTGATAACTTTATTAGCCCAATCAGAAAAAAAACCAGGGAAAAAAGAACAACTCTGAAATATGATTGAAATCAATAATAAACTAAAATACTTTTTCATGCTTCTTTCTTACACTCCTGTTATCTAATCCTGATAATCCCATACTTCAATAAAACCATTCTGACGCACTACCGCCAGATAAACGTGACGGTTCTTGACCTTAAGTCTTAAATAACGGGGATCCAGTGAGCCTAAATTTCCGCCTAACTGAGTCAATTGCTGATTTATGGGATTAAAGCGGTATAGTTTTATTGTATTCTGGGCGTCTGCCAGAGCCAGGTAAATAAGCCGTGCTGCATAGTCATAATCCGCAGTCAATGATCTTACAGGTGTTATTGCGTCATTCAATCTGTATAAGAGTGTCCTCATGGTACCGCCGTTATCTATCTTTTCAACAACAGGCTTACCTGAATTTTCCACAAAAACATAATAATTGGTAGCTTTGCCGCTACCTCCTCCTGCATATATGGCATTAAAATTGGTAGGGTCTAAATAGACATTGTTAGTATATTCAGGCAGATTAACCAAGGTATGGGTCATTTCATCATAAACAAAAGGACCTATATAGGCATTCATCATGAGAGTAACACTCCAGTCATTACCTATGGTGTTTCTCAGATCTGCAGAGGCATATATTTCTGTCAGATTGGATACGATAGTATTAGTAGAAGTGGTAAATAAGTAATTGGTATAAATATATAAGGTTGTGCCAATGCGCGAAATATAAGCCAGTTTATCATGAGCCTGGCACAGTTGAAAAGTTTGACTCATATTTAAAGTCTGAATATTACTCCAACCCGATCCATTGTTAAAGCGGTAGATATAGTTCTGGGTGGTTTCTTTATAGGCTAAAACCGGGATTGATATTGACGATGCGGGGTCAAAACTACAGGAAACCCTCTGGAACATAGTACCACTGAAATTACCGTTTGTTGGAAAGCTGTTCAACTCCAGAAATTGCTGACCTTTCAACCGCATATAATTATTTATTTTTGAAGGACTACCTGTATCTACAAAAGTCAAAAATACATCTTCATTCCCAGACACCCCCAGGTCAAAGGCACGGAAATCATATAAAGCCTGACTGTCAGTAGGGCTAATAAACCCTGCAGTATGATTCCATCCTCCCCCAATTCCTACAATACTATTGGCAGTCCCCTGAAAAAACCCGGGGAAAAAGGAACAACTGGATGATAAACAAAATAATAAAGCAATAATTCTTAAAGTATGCTTCATAGGTTTCCCGCAGTATTGTTTTGCGGTACCCTAACTGGGACTTCCATCCACACAGGCACAGGACTAAAACCACCTGTTCCCAACATACCATTTTGATTATACCCAGCCACCCAAATATATCCAGGATTGTAAGACGTCGCAAAAACACTTCCCATGGAACTGGTGGCAAAAGCGACTACTTGGTTTGTGATCTTATACCAGCTGATACTGAGGAAACTCTGGTTTTGCGCACCCAGTCCATATCCGTCATTAGTCCCACAGGCGTACAAATCCCCGTTCATAATCAGCAAGCTATGCCTACCACCTGAGCCCACCTGTTGAACCACCATATTTAAATTAGTCCAGTAAATGTAAGCAAATGTAGCAGTTGAGTTTCCCAACTCCCCACGGCTATTAGTACCGCAACCAAAAAGATGGGATGTGTTATCAATATAAAAGGAATGATTATCACCAGCAGCCACATTGACGGTGTTATTGGCCAATAACATCCATTGATTTGTGGACACCCCTCCATTACCTAACATTCCGCCATAGCCATATCCTGTCCCCATTAAGTCTCCGTTATTTAAAACTGCCAGGTTGTAATTATTTCCAGGAGAAATTTGTCTTACTCCATTCAATACTGTTATCCAGTTGGATACTGACGTATATGTCCCATTCCCGAATTGACCATTTCCGTTTATCCCTGTTGCCTGAAGATTACCAGTATTGTCAATCAAATATGACGCGTAATTTCTCGCAGCTATTGCCTGAGCCCCGTTAAACAATACCGTCCAGTTTGTTAAAAATAATGTTGCTGGACCAAGGCCGAATTCTCCGTTCATACCACTTCCTATGCCCCACACCTGTCCTTTGTTATCAAGAACCAAACTATAACTATAGCCTGCTGCAATGGCCTGGGCATTGGAAAATACCTGGACAAATTTGGTAACATTGCTTGTGAATTGAAAACCCAGTTGTTTACTTCCATTATTACCTGCTCCCCATACCGTACCGTCTCCCATGAGGACAAGGGTATGAGAAAACCCCATCTTAATATCCTGAACTCCATTAAATTGAGGACTATTCTGATAAAGAAAAAATCCCGGGAAAATAGCACAAGAGCCGGCCACTATCAAAGTCAATATAAATAAAACCGCTTGTTTCTTCAATTTACTTCCTCCCTACAACTTCTGGTTTCTGAGGATTACTTCTTCCCAGATATTCAGTTGTGTAATATTGGTATCCGCAATACCTAACTGTCCTGCATTATTCTGACCGGTGACCCAAATTACATCTTTATTTTGTGGACTACCATATACTGAGTAATATTCCCCAGCATCCATATGACTGACAGCAGTATTGATGAGTGTAAACTGCTGTACTGATGTGTTGGAATTACCGATCTGACCAAAAGAATCATCACCGCTGGCATAAAGACTGCCATCCATTGTCAACATCAGAGTATGTCCATAACCTGATGAGACATCCTTTACATTTTGAGCTATTTCCACGAAAACATTTGTGGTTGAGATGATACTGCTGGATATTCCCATTTGTCCGGAGTTATTGTCCCCGCAACCCCATAGGGTATTTTTAGTATCGATTAAATATCCATTATTAGCACCCATTTCTACCTGGAGGGCATCATTATAGACCTTGGTCCAGGCATATAAAGTGTTAGTTATACTCCCCAATTGTCCATAAGTATTATCCCCGGTAGCCCATACTGTACGATCTGATTTCAGCACCAATGCAGAATATTCGTTAACTGATACCGACACAACATTAGAAAGCACAGGGATAAACCAGTTGGTTTGAAAACCAAATCCTATTCCGGCTTGTCCGTAACTGGAATCTCCCGTAAAATAAAGTATATTATTTACGTCTATCACGTAGGTACAATTATTATTCGCCGCAATAAAATGTGCATGGTCGAATATCTTCTGCCAGTTGGTATATTGGTCAAAACTTCCGTCACCAAAAACACCGTTCATATTAAAACCTACAGCCCACACTGTACCATCATTTAACAGCATAATAGTATGATCTGCCCCGGAGGCAATCATGTTTACATTATACGCAATAGGTTGGAATAGGTGAAGATAATCTATATTTTCAACTCCCATGGCAAAATCAAAATTATTTCCGGCACCATAAACTGTTCCGGCATTATCTACTATAAACACATGCTCATTGCCTGCTACAATTTCCTTGATACCATTGAACTGCAGAGTAGCAACAAAATAACCTGGAAAAATAGCACAAGAAACATTTAGCCCCAGGAGTATCATTAAAAGCACAAAATAAATTTTTCTCATAGAATACTCCTCAGACTATTTAAACCTGAGAACTACGCCGCCGCTTATAGTGGGATACCAAGTCGAGAATTTAAAGTTTGAAATGTCGAAATAATATCCGGCTTTCAGATACAGGAATTTCCATTCCGCTCTGGCAAAAAGGCCAACACTGAAAGGACGGGGATTGACATTGCCTAATTGTGTCATGACCTGACTGGGTATCTGGGAAATGAGCACATAATGAGCAGATAATTCTGCACCGAGGCGAAAATCCTTCTCCGTATCACCCAATATATGGTAACCCAGGCCAATATAAGGTAAAAGGAAAAATATCCCGGATTCCAGTGTATTGACATTCAAAGAACTCTCCAACATAGACTGGGGCCATAAGCTGGCTCCAACTCCGCCTGCTATCCAGAATCTGGTACCGAATGTCTTCAAGAGGGCTACCTGTATCATGGATTCATCATTTATCCCTATTTGAATTCCCAAACCTTCCGGTTTTTCAGATCTGCCTGAATTTCCAAATCGGAATTTAAAACCACCAACAATGTTGGGATATCCCATATTCAGGAAATAGAATCGATTATTACTGATATCATAATAAGTCCCCACTTTGAGGAACAGGAATTTCCACTCTGCTGAAATGAAGGCTCCTAGAGTCAGAGGGTTAATATTGATTCCAGGATAAATATTGGGTGTCATAGAAATCAGAGTGTAGTGAAGTGAAATATCTACCCCCAGACGGAAGTTGGAG
This sequence comes from uncultured Brevinematales bacterium, assembly GCA_964428015.1. Taxonomy (GTDB): domain Bacteria; phylum Spirochaetota; class Brevinematia; order Brevinematales; family CAYRWR01; genus CAYRWR01. The sequence goes on from CAYRWR010000001.1 coordinate 230,451, forward strand.
TCTTTATCACCCAGGAAGCTGTACCCGGCTCCGATATAAGTATTCACAAACAAAGGAGATTGAATCTGATTGGATGGATCAGATACGGGTACTAACAATGAAATAGGCAGGTAACTGAATCCCGCACCCGCACCTACCCAGAATTTGGGATGAAAATTCCAGGTCACTGCGGCTTGTATCATACTTTCGTCATTAAAGCTTAGTGATAATCCCCAAGCACCACCTTTACTTTTAACAAAAGGTTTTACAGTTATTTTCCCGCTGTCGTGGAGATAAAAGCTGTTTGAATAGGCCAGATTAGTGCCGTCTTCTATTACTACCAGATTATATTTCTGTCCACCCAGAATGTTGGTATACTTTTGATTATCCAGAATGGGCGTATCGTTAAGTTTAAGTGTATAGGCAGAACCTTTTTTCTTACCGGTCAAAGCCTTGAGGTCTAAAGTAGCCTGGGCACGGTGGGAGATATTAGCAGTGACACCGGGTTGAAGTACAAAGCTGGAATCATGGACAGCTTTTTTATCAAAACGGCGTATGATCTCCACACCATAACTGGTATTGGCCAATATCTTTAAGTTCAGCTGAAAGTCAGAGTTTGTGATAGAAGCGATAATCTTATCATTGACGTATATGTCATAGGCTTCATCTCCAACTTCAAAATCATGAAAGTTAAGATATGCTACTTCTACCTTGCCTTTGAGTAATTCAACTGACAAGTCGTTGATTACTCTATCAATGGTATCAAAGATTTCGATATCTGTGGGAGTATTATAGGTTTTACTGAGCAGGTCTACCACTCTTTCAGTGGAGTATATCTTGAGATTCAATTTTGCTTTGGGGTCATAGGCTACCCCGCTGAGAGTATAATCGCCATATATAACCAGATCAGCTCCCCTGTCTTTGGCTATCTGAGCGATCTGCTCCGGAGTCCATTCAATTTTCTGCAATACTTTCTGTTCCGGGATATCCAGAGAGGGTATGATACCAATAAAATTGTACAGGGAATTAAAAATAACCGGTTTTAGATCATCTGAACTGGGATATTTATTAGTGTCAGAGAGATTGTTCAGAGATAAAATCAGGACCCGTAATTTATCTGCCGGAGCCTTATTTGTAGTCGCTGTCTGAGCGTGCATCATTCCGGCCAGAGCCAGCATCAATATTATATAGAACTTCTTCATACTACTCCCCTGTACTCCAAGTGTATTTTTAAGGTTTTATAGAATCTATGGTAGCCAGATCTTTTTTATTTAGGACCAGAATCTTGTTCTTGAGATCATTGTTAATATAGATATAGTCCTCATAAAAAGTGATAAAGCTGTCTTTATCTACTTTATCTACGGATTTTGCCAATCTTTTCAGTTTAAGATCATATTTAGCCAGATAATAATTATCTTCCTCTACCAGAATAGCATAAATCTCTTCATCTTTGATTATTACAAAACTTCGGTAAAACACTATATCCTGACACACGATTTTGGGTTTAAGATCATCTTTATCTAATAGTATGAGGCGGTGATTATATTTATTTACACCTTCAAAGCCGATTACCACCACACCATTGGTAAAAATATCATATTTACGACCTGAAATCGTTTCATAGGGACTCTTTTTTAAAACCTTTCGAGTAGCAGGGTTAATGGTAAATAAATCGTTTTTGTAAATTCCCTGTTCCAGGAATTCATTGATACGAAGATAATAGAATTTACCCTCAAATACAGCAGGGTCTTCATTCTTTTTTAATTCTTCTTCTTTTTTGTCCAGAGCCTTTTCTTTCTCAGCCAGTTCCTTTTCTTTTTTATCCAGTTCCTCTTTCTTCTCCGCTACATACTGGGGGTCATTTTTTTTCTTGAGTGCCTCTTCATCCTGCTTTATCTGCTCTTCCTGTTTTTTAACATCTTCCTGTTTGTTGACTACATTTTCTTCAGTCTTCTTGATTTGCTCATCTTTTTTAATAGCATCTTCCTTTTTATTATCCAGCTGCTTTTTATCTTTATTGAGCTGATCTTCTTCCTTTTTGATTTCCTGCTCTTTTTTCTTTTTTTCTACCGGGTCTGTAACAGTTTTCACTTCTTCTTTTTTCTTGTCCAGTTCTTCCTGCTTTTTCTGTACCTTCTCTTCCTGTTTCTTTATCTCCTGTTTCTGCAGATCCTGTTTTTCTTTATCTTTTTCCAGATTTTTCTGCTGTTCATTTATCTGTTTTTTCTGCAGATCCACCATATCCTTTCTTTCATCAATACTCATATCTGTCTCTTTGCGCATTTCATCAATCACTTTATTATCAGTCAATAAAGTTGTGTCCAGAGAATTGATAGAATTCCGTTGAGACTCATCTGTAAGAGGGATGAGCATAGCAGTACGGCCCGGCCACTCATTATAAAGTGTCGAAATACCAGCATTATTGGCATTGATATTCTGGAGGACAATGGGCTTATACAGAGATTTAAAATATTCCAAATCCCCTCGATGTACCGCGTTATAATAAGTTATAAAAATAGCTAAAGTCCGACTGTCCCTGGAGGTGTAATCATATCTGGTTTCCAGAAAACCTCTCAGCATCAGCCGCACATAATTGATATGGCCCACCTGGGCTTGTCTGTCTATATAAAAAATATCGGCTGCCAACAGTTCCGGATCTTTTTCTGAATCCGCGTGGGTAACGGAATATTTGAGATGATACTTGAATCTGGCAAATTTTTTGGTACCAATGCCCTGAGCCAGCTGAACCCCAATGCTTCTGACTTCTTGGGGTGAGTCTACCATTGGTACAGGGCCCCGGTAATTCACAAATTCTATGGTCTTGGAATCTTTGGTCAGTTCTGATACACTGACTTCTTTAGCAAAGGAATTTGCTGAAATAAAAGTAAATAGACTGAGCAAAAAAACAACATGTTTCAAGCTTGCCTCCCCCACTATTTAATATCTTTTTATTGTCGGCTCCTCTATATAGTATATTTAATTAGTCTAAAAAGTAAAGTAATACTTGAGAATTAAAATTGATATTGTCAAATACTAAAAAGCAGTCCCGCCTGGATACCAATATCTCCATAGAAGACCCTGGTATTCAGCTCCATTCCAGCTTGTATAGGGAACTCAATAATCCAGTTGATACCCTCCCCTCCAAATAGACCTAGAGCTAAATGTGCCAAAACCAGATTCGAGGGAGCATTAAGATTAATCACCGTATGGTCATGGTCAAAATACTTAGCACCGATACTCCAAAAGTGATTTCTTTTCCAGAATCGCACGGCCCCACCATATGCCATATAGTATTGTCCATAACGGCCCATAAAGGTACGTGAAAAGAGCCCTGTAATACTCAAGCGTGGCCCCAGAAAAATATCTGCATTCAACTCTACCCCATAGGCAGAATTGACGGTTTTGAGATCCAGAACTTCCCCTAGAGAGTCAGAATACATGGCACTATAAAAAGCCCGGGCACTGATTGCCAGAGTACGGGCAGACGCAAAACTGAATGACAGCAAAAATGCAATCACCCAAAATACACCTTGTTTTTTCACCATAACTTGCTCCCCTTCACTATATACAGTTTAACACCGCACAGGGATTTTTCAATCACTTCAATCTATATATTTACTACGTAGAAGATTCATTTTAGTATCAGATATTTAACATTATCCAGGCCTGACGTGCTTTTTCCTTACGAATAAGTCGCACCAGAATTTCTGCCACATCCAGGCTGACCATTACCGAACTATGGATGGTAAGACCCAATCCTGCACTGTATACCAGCTGTGATTTCCAGTCCAAACTCTGGGCATTCCCTATATTTAAAAAAAGCCCACCCATTATCAATAATAATGTATTCACACCCAAACTACCTAAAGGACGGCTCCACTCTACCTCCCGTCGCATAATATCCATGGCATTGTGAAAAGATATAAGGGGTTCCCGGCTGGGTGTACGGTAGTACAACATGGCATCCTGATGAATCCAGCTTCCATAAGAAAGGGAAACCAGAACCAGCGAAGGTGTAAATACTACATAAGCGGCATTTCGGGTCACAGGATCAAAGGGCTGAAATGCTAAAAAATATGGGACGCTGCTGAATAATGTCACAGAGCAAGCTAATCTTAAACTATTAAAGATTATATGACTCCGATTGACTTTGGCAATATATTCAGGATCAAAGTTACCGGCAAACCCGGATCGTACTATAACGAAAAATAATAAAAGAATAAAGATATAACGACGCATAAACAGATTTTAAGAGGAACAAAAGGTTTTGTCAAAAAGGTTTCGTTGATAAAGACAATAAACTAGAGATTAACTACAGGATGAAATTCTTCGGCATCCCTGCTGCTCAAAAGATCAAAAAACTGTACGGCAACATATTTACGGCCATCTCTTTCACGGTAACGTACGATCTTACCTCTATAGTTTACTATAGAAGGAAGATCAGTATACAGGAAAAAACTGGCCGGATTGCCGATATGTCGTCGTGATATCTTCCGGCAATGCCCCTTGTGTACTTCCAGCAAGGCTCCACCCACAGAGATGTTTTTCACGTTGCACCAAATCTCTTTGCCGCTGATATCCGCAGAGATGGCAAGGTCACATTCGGTACGCGAAAAAGTCCGGTTATCCATAACTCCTCCCCTCTTTTTCACTCCCCACTATGCTACTAATTCTAGTGTATTATAACACATTAGGAATAAATATCAATATTTTTTGTGAAATATTTCTTAATTATTTTCATGTATATCAAGATAACCTCATTTCCAGCTTACATTTATGCACATATAATATGCGTATTGTGCAAAACGAACATTTTTCTACAGTAAAAACTCATTGACTTTCATACACCCTATGTTACACTATTGCTATTCTGATGGAGAGAGGTAAATATGGATTGGAGATTATTCGGAAGCACCTTTTTATTAGTCTTTCTGGCTGAATTAGGAGACAAGACTCAGCTGACCGCTCTGGCAGCATCAGCCGGTGCCAAATCCCCCTGGTCCGTTTTTCTCGGTGCCAGCCTGGCCCTGGTAGTAGCAACACTCATCGCGGTACTGGTAGGGTCTGTTCTGAGCCGGTTTCTTCCCGAAAGAGTTCTGAAAATATCTGCGGGTATCCTGTTTCTGATTTTTGGTGCCATACTGCTTATTACAAATATAGCCAAAAAACCAGCAGCTCCTCTGCCCAGCCAGATCAGTATCAAAGGAGGCGCCTTGACTTCCTTTGTCCTGGAGACCGCCCGGAATTTTGAACAGGCCGCAGCTGATGATTATGAAAAGCTCATCGCCTCTACTGATGACCCCCATGCCCAGGCCCTGTTTGCCAGCCTGGCCCGACAGGAAAAAGAACACGAACTGCAAATTGAAACTATGATCACTGACCTGCGTGAAGGCAGGATATTAACTATCCAGGGTGATGAAAAAGAACACTACCTGACCTGCCCCATCGGTATCAGAGAATTCAACAGCCTGGCACGATCCACAGTTGACCTGCTGGATACAGCCATCGAACATGAGAAAGTAGAGAGAGATTTCTTTATCACTTTATCCAAAGTAGTACATATCCCCGGTCTTAAACCTATCCTTCAGCGTCTCGCTCAGGAAGAGGACGGCCATCTCCAGGAGCTTTTAGCCATGAAAGAAAGCTGTCTGGGAAAAGAGCAAGCTTGAAGTACAAAAAAAAAGCCGGGTCCACGACCCGGCTCAATTTTTCGACTTTTGACTTTTGACTTTTGACTTTTGACTTTTGACTTTTGACTTTTGACTTT
>CAYRWR010000001.1:236296-303144 GCA_964428015.1 uncultured Brevinematales bacterium
GACTTTTGACTTTTGACTTTTGACTTTTGACTTTTGACTTTTGACTTTTGACTTTCGACTAACTTAAGCCTGGCTCTTGGGGACTATCATAGCCATCATTTCCGCTTCAGCGCAGAGCTCACCATCCACATAAGCGTGGCCCTGGAATTTACCGATCTTCCCACCGAATTTAAGGATCTGAATCTGATAATCCAGCTTGTCGCCGGGTTTGACCGGGCGGCGGAACTTGACATTGTTGATGGTCATGAAGAAGATAATCTTTTCTTCCTGATCAGCCCCGCCTTCCAGTTCCTGGACTTTCATGGCTATAAAGCCGGCACACTGAGCCATACCTTCCACGATCAGTACACCGGGCATTACCGGGGCGCCAGGGAAATGGCCCAGAAAGAACTGGTCATTCATGGTGACATTCTTATAACCCTTGCCCCCATCCTTGCTGACTTCAGTGACACGGTCTACCAGGAGGATGGGATAGCGGTGAGGCAGTACTTCCATAATATCATTGATGTCATAATATTTCTTTTCTTCAGCCATTTTATTCTCCTTTTCTACTTATCGATTTTTTAGGCTTCGAGAGCGCTTTGCCAGCCGGTAACTTTGAGATCCCGGTTGATCTTGCGTACCAGTCCGGCAATCACACGGCCATTTCCAGCTTCAATCCCCTCAGTCACACCCTGCGCTGCCATATAGTTGACGCTCTTCACCCACTGTACCGGGCTTTTCATCTGGCGCACCAGCAGGTCTCGCACATTACTTTCATCTTCCAGCCCGGCAGTGACATTGGACACTACTTTGCAGTTGGGCTTGGTAAACTTTATTTCTTCCAGGTACTTTCCAAATTCAGCAGCAGCACCTTCCATGAGCTGGGAGTGGAAGGCTCCGCTCACATTCAGAGTCACTACTTTCATGGCACCGGCTTCTTCCAAAAGGGGCAGAGCGGCGTCGATACCGGTTTTGAGGCCGGAGATGACCACCTGACCGGGAGTATTGTAATTCACCGGCTCTACATAGGCAGTCTGGGAGACTTTTTTACAGATGGCTTCGACATCAGCGTCGTCCAGACCCAGTACAGCGGCCATACCGCCTTTTCCCTGAGGGTCAGCCGCAGCCATCAGTTCACCTCTTTTACGCACTACACGCAAAGCGTCTGCAAAGCTCAACATACCAGCTGCCAGCAGGGCGCTGAACTCGCCCAGTGAATGTCCGGCTACGTAATCCGCTTTGATCCCTTTTTCCTGCAGCAGGCGCGTGGCGATATAACTATAGGTCAGAATAGCAGGCTGTGCGTTTTGAGTCAGGGTCAGCTGATCTTCCGGTCCTTCAAAACTCAGGCTCGAAAGTGAAAAACCCAGGATCTCATCAGCCTGTTTGTAGATTTCACCGGCTAAGGGAAACTTCTCCAGCAGGTCCTTGCCCATGCCGACTTCCTGACTACCCTGTCCGGGAAAGAAAAATGCCTTCATATACCAAAAACCTCCACTATTTTTAATGCACAATAGCTTAAAGTAAAATCAGGGAATCGTCAAACCTGTGGATTAATATTTGAAAATATTTACTTTACACTCTATAATTTATCATAAGTAAAAAAGGCGGTGTGATTTGTATTCCCTGCGAGGTATCCCCATTTCCAAGGGTATTGCCAACGGCAAGGTCCTGATTAGACACGATGTCACCAAGATGATCCGGTCCAACAACCGCATCGAGGAAGACCAGATCGAATCAGAACTTTCCCGTTACCGTGACGCTCTGCAGAAGGTGAAGGAAGAAATCCATTCACTTAAAGAAAGTCCCCGCACCCCTTTGTCCCGGCAGAATGCCCAGCTCATTGATTTTTATTCAGTCCTGATCAATGAAGACCTCTTCATCAATGTCGTCCCTGCCAGCATCAAGAGCAATTTCTTTCCTGCTGATACCGCCCTGGGAAATGAACTGGACAAGATCAAGGAAGAGTTTGCCAAACTGGACAATGAATATTTTCAGAGCCGCTTTCTGGATTTTAAAGCCATCGCTGACCGTATCCTGCGTAAACTGTTTGGCGACATCGACCTCACCGCTATTGACACACCCATCATCCTGGCAGCTGAAGAAATCTCTGTAGCGGAAGTACTGCACATACCCAAGGAATACGTGCTGGGTATTGCCACCGAGTCCGGAGGTACCACTTCCCACGCCGCCATCATCGCTGAGTCTCTGGAAATACCCGCGGTATTTGGTATCAAGGATCTGCTTTCCTACCTCAAGAAAAATGACCGAATGATCGTAGACGGGTACAAAGGCCTGGTTATCCTGAATCCTGATAATAACAATATTAAAGACTATGACCACCTCAAGACAGTCTATTCCACCAAAGAAAAAGAGATCATAAGATCAGTCAGCCTGCCCAGCCAGATGGCGGACGGTGCCAAAGTGGAAATCAAAGCCAACGTCTCCAATACCATGGATCTCAACATTGCCCGCCGTCATGGCGCGGACGGTATCGGCCTGTTCCGTACCGAGATGGCTTTTATCTCCAGTCAGAAATTTCTCAATGAAGAAGAACAGTTTGAACTCTACAAAGAGTACCTGCTGCTGTTCAAAGAAAAGGAAGTGGTGATTCGTACATTGGACCTGGGCGGCGATAAATTTTTCGGCAGCCGCAAGTCCATTAAAGACCCTAATCCCTTCCTGGGCTACCGTTCTATCCGTATTTTCCTGCGTGAAGTGGACAAGTTTAAACAGCAGCTGCGGGCCATTATCCGGGCCAGTGTATTTAACGACAATCTCAAAATTCTTATCCCTATGATTTCCAGTATTGAAGAAATTCAGCGGGTCCAGAAGATTTTTAAAGAGTGCGAAGAAGAAGTAAAAAATGAAGGTAAGCCCTTTAAATACAATATTCCTCTGGGCATAATGGTAGAAATTCCCTCAGCGGCAGTATTGTCGCGGGAAATGGCTGACCTGGTGGACTTTTTCTCCATAGGTACCAATGACCTGACACAGTATACCCTGGCCGTAGACCGTGACAACCCTAAAGTCACCGCCTTTTACCAGCCCCTTAATCCCGCGGTACTCAAGCTGATCCATCTGACTATCCAAAATGCCAATGCCGCCGGTATCCCGGTCTCAGTCTGTGGTGAAATGGCCCGCAACCCTCTGTATATCCGGCTTCTGCTGGGTATGGGAGTGCGCAACTGTTCCATCAACCCTGCCTATATCCCTCTGGTCAAGACTATCATTATTAAATCCAGAGAAAAGGACGTCACAGAACTGTGGGATCAGGTCAAGGTCATGTCTACTCCGGCCGAGATCGAAGCCCATCTTAAATATGACCTGAAACGCAATATGTTTGAGATCTACGAATCCTACTTCTTTGATGAAAAGAAAGACTGGACCGGTCTGAAGTTCTGATCGCGGTATGAACTAAGATCTAGACAAGTACTCACCCCTAAGTTCCTCCACATATTCTATCAAACCAGCCGGATTATCAGCATTATTCCTCAGCCTGAAATGTAAATTTTTAATTTATAAACCTGTGAAGTTATCCTGCCGGACTATGTCACTTCCAATAGAATGATTTCGCGTTCACTCCAGGATCTCCTTAAATTTATATAATTTAAAAATCCTCTGAGATCAGTTTCGTTTTGTAACAGGGAAGCCTTCCCGACGGGAAAAGTTACGGTCTTTCTAAAGATTCAGGAGTCTCCGGGCCAGCAGAATACCCCCGTAATAAGCGGAAAAATTATCCTGGGCTGTCATAATGAGACCGTCCACGGCAACGTCGTCGGTATTACTACCACTGTCGCCCACAGAATTCTGGGGTTGAACATCCCCGCCGTTGTCCTCCGCGAAAATATACATCAAAATACCGTTGCTGTAATGGGTACCTCCGTAGGTCAAAGGTGGCGTAAGTAGTGATGGAGCGCACACCGTCCGGTTGGACAAGGGACTGGCTCCATTTATCCTGGCCCAGCTCAATACGTTGACTCCGTTACATACACCCAGTATGGTCTTACCCCGGGATAGAAAGTTACTGATCAGAGTATTCATCTGGGTGGAATAAACAGGGTCAGGCTGCCAGTCCGCGTCATCCACCGTCCCTGTAAAGTCATAATAATAACGGGTCGCTCCCCACCCTCCCGGGATTACCAGAGCGGCGTAATCGTTTACATCCACATCCATGAACATAATATCCACCGGAGTATCACCAGTGCCTCCCAGGGGCTGGCCGGAGTTTGCATGAGGGAAAGCTGTGGTATTGGTCCCGGCCGCTACTACCACATTCAGACCGTATTCTTCCAGGGCTAGACGGGGATCGGCGTATTCCTGATAGAAAAAGCCGTTATTGGCAATGGCAATGAGTACCGGCTTTAAGGTAGAACCGGGGCCGGGGCCGTCCAGGGGAGAACAGGCTGCATACAGTAAGATAACCAGAGCACGGTATAATTTTTTCATAAATCCTCAATTTATAGTATTATTATAGGAATATACCCCTTTTTGAAAAGATTATCAAGTCAGGGAAAGTAAGATATCTTTTTTTCACATCAGGCCACAGGGTCTGTTCAGGGAATTGGGTAATACTGCCCCCTTGCCACATTTATTTTAAAAAAAGCCGTCCCGGAAGGGGACGGCCTTTTTTGTAAATACATGATTATTACCATGATGGACTGTTCCCCCGAAGCGAATGAGATTACTTCATCAGGCCGCTGTGGAGTGAAATAGCCTCACGCGATGGTAATGCCTTTATCCAGGTACACATCCTGGATCAGGTTGAGAAGTTCCACCCCTTCCTTCATGGGCCGTTGGAATGCTTTTCGACCGGAAATCAATCCCATTCCACCAGCACGTTTATTGATCACGGCTGTGTATACTGCCTCCGCAAAGTCATTACTACCCGAAGCGCCGCCGCTGTTAATCAGGCCGGCGCGCCCCATGTAGTTATTGATCACCTGGTAACGGGTCAGGTCGATGGGGTGATCACTGGACAGTTCGCTATAGACTTTGTCATGCGTCTTGGCAAACTTGAGAGCCTTAAAGCCGCCGTTATTTTCAGGGAGCTTCTGCTTGATAATATCCGCTTCGATGGTGACACCCAGGTGGTTAGCCTGCCCGGTGAGATCAGCCGCCACATGGTAGTCCTTGTCAGCAGTGTTAAAGGCAGGATTGCGCAGGTAGCACCACAGGATAGTAGCCAGCCCCAGCTCATGCGCATAATGAAAAGCCCGTGAAATCTCGATTATCTGCCGGTCGGATTCCGGGGAGCCGAAATAGATGGTAGCCCCAATGGCAGCGGCTCCCATTTCATAGGCTTGTTTCACATCGGCAAAAAGTATCTGATCAAAAGTGTTGGGATAAGTCATGAGTTCATTGTGATTGACCTTGAGGATAAAGGGGATTTTGGGGGCGTACTTGCGGGCTGTCATACCCAGGACTCCCAGGGTTGAGGCTACAGCGTTACAGCCTCCCTCCAGGGCCAGTTTGATAATATTCTCAGGATCGAAATACTGGGGATTAGGCGCAAAAGAAGCTCCCGCGGTATGTTCTACTCCCTGGTCCACCGGTAAAATGGATACATAACCGGTACCACTGAGACGGCCGGTACTGTATATCCACTGTAGATTTTTGAGCACATTGATATTACGATCGGTCTGGGCGAAGACCCGGTCCACAAAATCCGGCCCGGGCAGGACCAGGCTATCTTTGGACACTTTGGCTTTATAGTTCAGCAGGGCTTCGCCTTCTTTACCCAGTAATTCCATAACTTTTTTAGACATGGTTCCTCCTTTTTTTTACTTCAGGGAATTGCCCTGGATACAAGATAGTATAATTCTACTTTTATAGTATATTTATATAGGGAAATTAGCAAAATTTAGGGGAGTTGGCGGGGTGAAAGTAGATGCGGTTCCTGTATTAAATATAGAAATCATTTATGAAATATCTTATGACTCAGTATAATAGTAAGGGTGTGAATAAACATTGGATTCAATTACCCTAACCTAACCCACTCTTACCCCTTCAGCCTGATCTTCAGCCACTCCCGGGGCAGTACCCCGGTCTTCTTGCCGTCGATATCATAGACCCGGCAGGTATAGTGACAACCTACCGGACGAGCACCGGTGGCTATATCTACTCCCTCTTTCAGGACCGTGGGAGATCCCTGGAAGTCACATTTTTCCCCGGCAGCCTGGTCCGGCACTTCTGTGATGCGGAGTTGAGACTCAGGTATATCCAGGTCCACCATGGCTTTACGCAGATTGACCAGGGTCTGCACCGCATTGGGACAGCCCTCAAAGTACTGGAATTCTATCATGCCGTCTCCTTTTATAACAGGTAATCCGTATTGACGCGCTTCATGCTGTCCATGATATTGCGTTTCAGTGCGGGGTCTCCCCCGGTCAGCAGGGCTACTTTTTCCCGGATCTTCTTCCTTTGTGACTCTTTACCATAGGGGCACTGACAGCTCAGCCGGTACACTCCCTCCGCCTGGGTATAGGCAATAATCTCGGCTTCTTCCACATACATCAGCGGGCGGATGATGCTCAGGGGATAGCGGTCATAGCGCAGATGAGGCGGCATGGCTTCCAGCCGGCCATGGTACATACTGTTCATGAGCAGGGTCTCGATGATGTCATCCATATGGTGCCCCAGGGCGATACGCTTAAAGTCATGCTTCAGGGCAAAGTCCATCAAGGCACCCCGCCTCTGCATACTGCACCAGTAACAGTTCATCTTGCGTCCCGGCTTGAGCCTTCCGATGATGGGCACAAAAACCTCATGAAAAGGAACTCCCAGTTCCGCCATCCGGACTTCCAGCGCCGATTTTTTGGCACAATTACAAAAATCGCTCTGGATGTGAATAGCCTCCAGGTGATAGTCAAAACCCAGCGCTTTCTTCAGAGCCTGGAGCTGCAGCAGCAGAGTCAGGCTGTCCTTACCCCCGCTCAGGGCTACCAGTACCCGGTCTCCGGGCTCTATCATGCGGTACTCATGGACTGCCCGAATGATCTTGCGGGACAGGGATTTTTTATGGTAGGACATGTCTTTCTCCGGGTCAGTGTTAAAAAAGCCCCTTAGTATAGCCTGTTTAATCCAGAATTGCGATATTTTCAGGGGCAGGGCCACAGTTATGCCTATCAGCACCTCATTGCACAAAACAGGTGGGTGGAGGCCGCCCTTCGTCAGGGCCGCGGCGGGTAGTCACTGCTCATCCCGGGGGTGCGGCGGTAGGGGGCGCTCCCGCCCTGCAGCTATCGGATCCAGAGAGGCAGGCTTCCTTCCCGGACCTGATGCATAGTGCTCCAGTGCCGTCCTTGTTAACGGCTCCGCCGGAATTAGAACAACCTCAAACAGAATCAATTTATAAACAAATACTTTCAACATCCAGTTATTAAAATCTGGAAATTTAGTCTTACTTCTAATACAATGATTACAAAGTCGTCGATTGGGAGAATTTCTTTGAAACGAGTTTTTTTGGGTATACTTTTATTGAGTCCTTTGTCTATTTTTTCACTAGAGCATCCTAAACAGTCTCATCAGACCTATCTTTTTAGTGATCATGTGAATGTGAGACAAAAACCAGGTACAGACAGTCCTGTGTTGACTAATCTCATGGCAGGGACCAGGATCGAAATATTAGCTAGGAGCAGTATTATTAGTACAAACCAAGGTTACGTCGATTACTGGTATAAGATCAGGATAAACAATCTCACCGGCTATATCTGGGGAGGATTAATCTCTAATAACTCCCTCTATATAAAAAAATATAACAGTTTCTTTTTAGTGAGAAATTTCAGCGAGGATTCCTATTCCCAGCATAAAAATCTAAATGTATTCAGGAATATTACTCAGGGTAAAGATATACCGGAACTAGAATTTAAATTAATAAAGAAAAACACCCTTCTGGCACAGACAAATGAGTTGTGCTTCAGTCACTGCGAATTTACCCGTCTTGAATTCAAAACCCTACATGGATTTTCCAGTCAACTTGATATGGTATTAGCGGAAACTGTTAATGATACTTACCTTTTTATAATTAATGACACTAATTTTACAAAAGTCCTTTATGCTTCCAGACCTGGAGGAGAGGAATGGGCTGGTGAATACCGTATAGTCTTTCCAGATATGCCCCAGGGTAAGTACAATACTATTCTGGTAATCTACAAGGAATGGATCCAGACTATTCCAGGGCAAAAGACCAATGAGACTACTTACCAGGTAGAATATACCTGGGATCCACAAAAAAATGTATTTTTATTAAAAAAGGGAAAATGAAAATAGCACTTTCACATCGATTTTAAAACAGTGAGGTTGTTCACATAGTTTTTGTCTATGGGTCAATGTCTTAGAAGCAATTGTGGTTTTGTTTACTAGTGTCTTATCCCGCATGAATATCTTTGTACTTAACCGCATAGACAGAAGAGTAATACCTCAGAATCCGGACTTATAAATCCTCTTTTATATAAGTCATCCTTTATAAAAAACTGGCCTATACATTTCATTGAATGATCAATCTGCTTTTACCGGCTCCGCCGAAAACACCGACATGAGATTCTACTTCTCTGTAACCATTAAAGCTTATTTTGGTCTAAGTTTTGACGCAGATTTTGAAACATGTTAACATAGCGGAATTCTATGTATTATAGCCCTGACCAGTTATATTAATAAGGAGCCATCATGGACACAGTCATCCAGCTGGATAATGTACAAAAAATTTTCGGTGATCACATCAGTCTTAGGGGTATCTCTTTTCAGGTCAAGCAGGGAGATATCTTTGGCTACCTGGGGGCTAATGGCGCGGGTAAGACCACTACCATCCGGATCCTGCTGGACCTTTTGCGTCCCAGCTACGGACGGGCTACCGTCCTGGGACGGGACAGCAGTGATGCATCCAGCCGTCTCAGTCTGGGTTTTGTGCTGGACGCGGACGGACTGTACAATAATCTCTCCGCCCGTGATAACCTGGATTTTTACTCCCGCTTGTATGGACTAAAAAATAACTATGAAAGAATCGACCAGGTACTGGAAAAAACCGGGCTCAAAGCCAGGACCTGGGATAAGGTGGGCACCTTTTCCAAAGGAATGCGACAGAGACTGTCCCTGGCCCGCGCCCTGGTCCATGACCCGGAGCTGCTCATTCTGGATGAGCCCATGTCCGGCATAGACCCGCAGGGCAGGATCGAGATGAGAGAGATCATACTCAGCCTGGTCAGAGATGATCACAAGACAGTATTTTTCAGTTCCCATGACCTGGATGAGGTCCAACGGGTCTGTAACCGCATCGCTCTCCTCAACCGTGGGGAAATTTTACTCTATGGAGACCTCAAAGAGGTAATGAAAGAGCGCTCCTCAGGGGAAGTGCTGGTGGAACTGGAATCCCTGCCTCAACCGGGAGTGCTGGAAAAGTTACAGAAGCTTAAAAATCTGGGCTATCAGGAGCAGGATGGACAAAGAATCATTTTTCATCCCAGCTCATCTACACCCGTCTCAGAAATTGTATTCGCTTTAGCTGGCCTGGGTGTACCTATTGCCTCCGTGAGACGCCTCGAGTCCAGCCTCGAAGATATCTATTCTTCCATTCTCAATCAGGAAGGGGTCCAGGCATGAACACCCTGCTGATTATGAACCGCAGTATCCACAATAACCTGCGTTCCTTCACCAATATTTTGAGTTTTTTAGTACTGGTAATCCTTTTAGCCGGTTTATCAGACTACCTGGGCATCCGCTTCCTGCTGGTCCCAGCCTTAAAGACCAGCCCGGTGGATATATCCCGGGTTCGTCATCTCATGGCGATGGTCTTGTATGCCACCAGTCTGTTCAGCTTGGCCATGGGCCTCACGGTGTCTGTGGTCCGTTCCCTGATTCAGGAGAAATCACGCCGTATGTATGAGACACTTCTGGCCAGCCCTGTGGAGCTGAGACAGCTGTGGTGGGCTAAGAGTCTGTCGGTTTTCCTGCCAGGATATTTGGCAGGGCTGGTACTTAGCCTACTCACCTGGTACCTCATGAATGCCGGTTTTACTGTGCCGGTCATTGGTTGGGTTCTTACACCGCCTATGGTGTTAATACCGGTGGTATTGGTTCCCTTTCTGTATCTGTGCCTCAGCTTTCTGGTGACCCTGATCAGTCTGATCACCGACCCTGTGCACGGTAACGCTTTGACCCAGGTATTCCTGCCTTCTCTGGCATCTTTGACTTTTAATCTGGGTCTGCGCGGCGTCCTGGATACCCACACCCGTGCTTTTTTTATTTTTCACCTGATTCTAGCCGGGTTACTGCTGATTATTATCCTTTTAGTTCGCCCCCGACTCACTAAACAGAAAGTCATCCTTTCAGGGAGAAAATCCTGATGAAAAATATTCTGGTATTATTCCGTAAAGACTGGGAAGAGCTGTCTCACAGCCCGGCATTCCGGGTCATTTGCATACTGTATATCCTATTGGGCCTGGGTTTATCCTTGCTCTTTAAGGGCATCAGTATGTCAGTTTATCCTCTGGAAACCAGCTTGATGCAATTTCTGTTGAGCGCGGGTACCTATAGTATGGCATTTCTCCCGGCCATGACTTTGATATGGACGTTTGCACCTACTTTGATTACCCGTGAAAAATCCAGCGGGACCCTGGAAGTTCTACTGGCGGGACCTCTCACTCCCCAGGAATTACTTATTTCCAAAGGAATTCTGATCATCCTGCCGGCCTGGATACTGGGATTGATATCTATGATCCCCGGGGTACTGACTCTGGCTGCTCTGGCCAGTGATTTACCCGGCACCCTATTCAGCCTGTCCATCTTTATTAATGCACTGATACTGGTGCCTCTGATGTTCCTGCTACTGACCGTATTGATGGTGCTCATCACTTCGGTAAATAACGGAGACCTGGCCATTCTGCCCAGCTTTGTGATCGGTTTCGGAATTATGATTCTGGTACCTCTGGGACAGGAAAGCGGATTTTTCAAACTGCAAGATTGGTCCTTTACCTGGTTTAATCTGGCCGTTCTGGGTGTACTATTTATACTAACTTTGATTTTTTCCCGGGGCCTGGATAAAGAGAAGATCGTCCAGTCAAGAATTGAGGAATAATAAACTTCTATTATTAATTATCACCACAGGTAAATATATCCAGGAATAATAGGGGAAAGGAGATGCAGTTTGAATACCACAAGATTATTGTTGATTTTTCTCACCCTATCCCTGATATGCAATTCAGTTTTAGCACAGGATCCGAATTGGGGTACCCTGGTATCACTGGATAAAGCCGAATTAGTGGTTGAGGGTACCATGAGAGTGGAGAACAATAATGCGGGCATAGGGCATCTTCAAATAGAAAAGGTATTAAAAGGAGAGGTTAAGTCGGATTTTATCAAAATTCATTTTGCTGATAAAAAGCTGGTCATACCTCATACCAAACAGGCGGAGCCGCCCCGCTATGTCTATACTGATGGGCAAAAAGGAATTTGGATATTACATAGTAAGAATAATGATCAAAGATATAATCTCAACCAGTCTAATGTTTATTTTGAAGAGAAATGGATGGACTGGATGAGAGACAAAATAAGAGACCTGAACCTGAGAAAGTGGACTGTATCTGTAAATGGACTTTCAGGATCAGTGATAGTAGATGATGTGGGGCCCAATAAATCCTATAGATTTTTTATCCTCTGTGTACGTAATGATTCAACTCATCCTTTTTATATTAACACCCATTTCAGGATTAAAGAAAAAGAACAGCAGCGATTTCAAGCTTATATTATCACTCCTGATAAGAGTAAAATTGATTTGCTCACTGGAAATGATATCCATGCCAGAATGGACGGAGAACCAGGCTGGCCCAGCCCTGATCCGCGCGATATGGTGCTGCTCCAGCCCGGACAGAAGATGTACCTCCCCTACTATGGCCGATTCTATAGTTTCTATAAACAGCCAGTCCCAGGTCAATATCTTTTTCATGCTATATATCTGAATCAATTAAAGCGGTTAAATAAATTTGACGGTAAAATCTGGACGGGGCAGCTTATTTTTCCGGAGACTACTTTTCAATATTAAATGGTTTTTCGATGATTATGATAAAAAAAGGTGCCCCTCATTCAGGAGCACCTTTTTTTTCAATTACAAATCAATACTGATAAAAATCATCATCCCTTACGGAGAAGGAAGTATTTCCGCCTACCCAGGCACCATACCACAGGAAATTATTATACTGTTTATACTTGTTGTTTTTAAACTGTCTGGTATAGGCAATAGTAGAATCTCCCGTGGGTAAGTAATTAGGCCGGGCACAGAACCACAGCCGGGAATCATAATAATACAGCTGGCACTGATGGTCATTGAGCATGGTTTCAAAAGTCCAGTCTATGGCGTAGCCATGGAAGATTTCAGCGTTGGAGGTATGCCAGGCCGTTGTCACACAGTATTTACTAGCCAGTTGCTGACGCAGACTGGAGGGGAGTTGGCTGATGGCATTGGCATACTGGGCCTTCTTAGGATAGGTATAATAATCTGTAGTATCCCAGTGGAATTGCACCAGGCGGTCCCAATTAGCTTGACCTATAGTATTGATAATGAAGGTATAGGGCCAGGCATCATTCAGATCAATTAGGGGTACCAAGGCGTACAAGCTACCGGCACAGGAGCCGTTTACATTATCAAATGATTGTCGGCCTATAAAAGTAGCGCTTAGCCAAAGCATACTATGTCCATACTGATCTATTTTTCTCATTATAGATTCTACCCTCTCCAGATGGTAGTCCGGTTCAGTGGACCATCCCAGGACAGTAGCAGTCTTTGTATCAATATCTCCCGGAAAATATGGTTCAGCCAGGATGATCTTCATCTTTCTTTTTGCCAGGATCTCAGGGTCATCCATACCCAGTACCACCATCTGAGCGCCTGTACTATGCCCGACCAGAGTGACTTCTCCATTATAGGTAGACAGGGAGACCGGATTATAGTGTCTGGTGCCGTCTGTTTCCTGGTAATAATTCATAGCCACACCATTGATAAGATTATCTTTCAGGGCCTGTTTAAAAACATCTCCATATTGTCCGGGTGACCATACAGCATCTACCACCGAATTTACTTTGGTTATATCACTACCCGCATCATGGCCGGCCACTTGCCAGGTTCCCTGGGGCCAGCGATAATAACCCACATTATATCCCTTATCCAACAGTCTCTGAGCATATTTAAAAGTCTCATAGATTCCTGGATCCACTACACTGGACCAGCCATGGACAAAGATGACAGTGGGGCGGGATGGATCGAAAAGAATGTACTCCTGGGTTTCTTTCCAGGGATTATAACTGATAATGTTCTTCTGTGTACGGGGATACCAGTAAAAACCGGTGGATGAATTATCTGCATAGAGAGGGGGTAAAGCTTTTAATTCATAACCGCCGCCTTTTTTCCAGTATCCATCCAGGTAGTCGTGCGATACCTCTGCACTGGGGACCTGCTTCAGAGTCTTATATTGATCCTGTTTCCTGATTTCCAGGAAGTACTGGGTTTTGCCATCCGGAGCTACCCCCAGGTAGTCGTAATAACAGCTGCTGCTGGCATTTTTCCACCAGACTGTGGTATTTTTATCTACGTCCGCGATCAGATTATAGGTATATTCCGGTGAAGTAGCAAAGCTGAAATTTTTATATACTACTCGGACCTGGTATTTGATAGAGGGGGTAAGGGTGGTGGTACTGTCGAGCTGTTCCTTATAGCCGCCTCCGCCGGTGACATCGATACTGTACTTGGTCACTCCGCTCAGATCCTGGTACTTGTCAGGGTATGCCTGATAGACATTTCCCTTGATGGCATCCGGACCGTCATTAATGATGACATAGATACCATCCACAATGTTGGTACTGGTCACGGTAAAGTCCCACCACAGGTTATACTTTTCACAGCGGTAAATCTGGGGAGGGTTTGTGCCTGTACCCTGGTATCTCTGGTACTCCTTCCATCCGCCGGATGCTATATTGCGGATAACCGTATTATTAAAATCAAAAGTTCCTGCGGTTACACCGGATTGGTTACTGGATACAGCCTGCTGCACTTCATCCTCAGTAAATTCCAATACATTCTTGCCCCGGCACAGATAGATATTGGCACTCTGCCAGGATTTTTCGAATGTATTATAGGACAGCTTTGCCCGGCTGATCTCTTGACCCAGCTGATTTTTAACGATGATCAGATTTCCTCTGCCCTGTTTACTGAAAAAGATATAAGGGATATTTGTATCTCCCTCATTCAGATTGGCCTCACATTTTCCCGAGCCTTCGATCACATCCACTATCTCAGTCCGGTCGAAAGTGGCGTTTTTAATCAGAGTCTCAGCAGAGATTGTTTTAAATTCGGAGCCGGCTGGTGCCAGATCACAGGCAGAAATCAATGCGATTATTAATACCCATGCAAGCATTAAGACCTTTTTCATTTGTTACTCCCAGAATTATTGATTTATACACAACTATTTTCTCATTTTTTAAAAATATTTTCAATAGGACTTTTGTCATGTTTTTAAAAATTATCACTTTAATGTACTACACTGTATTCCCGTTTTACCAGATAGGAAAACTCGATTCTGGTATGGACTTCACATTTCTGGTAAATATTGGTTACATGATTGCGCAGGGTTCCTTCCGCAATAAATAAGCGCCGGCAGATCTCTTTATTACTCAGTCCTTTTAATATGAGCTGACAGACTTCCTTTTCACGATTGGAAATCCCGTATTTATTACAGAATTTCTCATCCAGGACATCGTTCATGTTTTGACCCGGCTTAAAAAAGAACCGTGCTATCATGAACAGAGAGATGGCATGGAGTACCAGATGATACAGATAGGGCACCAGAAAATTATCCAGTTTTTTGGAATTAAAAACATCCATCATATTGTCTACCATATAGGTATGTAAATTCATACTGCGGAGAATATGCTTATCATCGATATAAACATAGGTAAATAATGCCGGAATAGCCAGAAAGAAAAACACAAAGCCAGCCTTTAGCCCGGTGCGGGCCAGAGGAGAAGGTATGAGAGGAACATTCCTGCGGAACGAAACATACAACAAACCCACCGTAAGGATCTGAAAGACACCAGTACCCAGAATTATCAGGAAAGTAATATGATAAAAATGCTCCAGGCTGGAACGGGTGATAAAAGCAATACCTAGGGATACTACAGACAGTATACTGACTAATATTGTGCCTATTTTTAAATAAGCCGGTATTGGATCATCCACCAGATAATAATACAGCCTGGCACTGAGTATACTGATAAGAGGCACTGTCACTAATACCACAGAATACGCGATGACTACCAGATATTCCAGACCCTTCATATCCGGATATAAGGCTGACAAAATGATATAAGCAGTCTGCGGAGCTAATAACTGTATCTGATGCAGAATAATCAGCCACATATAGGAACGTGATCTGGGATTCCTGACCTTGAGGTGCAGAAATATAGATAAGATAAGATTTGCAGAAGCTATAGCAATAGTTATTTGTCCAAAGAATCTGACAAGAAACATGATTACCCCAACACACCAAATTATTTATTACCATATTATACACCATAAAAATAAAATTCAAAACATTTATGAAGATTTATTTCTTTTTTAAAACTTTCGCTTTGGAATGAAATTGATTTCATGATGAAGAATAAACTTTCTCTAAAAGACGATTTTAAGTTCATGAAACACATTTTCCATAGCATGCTATTCGCCTCTTTTTCTGCACACTATCTGTGAATTCTCTTAAACCGTTTACATAGCCTATTTTTTATTTTACCTGTATAGCAGTACTTAGGGGATTGTCAGGGGGTTTTGGCATGATTATTGCTTTTGGTTAGGGTAAACTCACCGGTTTAATGAACTTGACAATTGATAATATATCAAGATGCAGGATATGAGAAAGGTTGGGTAATAGTACTCATGTTTCACGGAGATTTTGAACTTATCTTTTTCATACGCCAATGCATCTAATTAATAGGAAAAATTCCATTAATAAGGAGAGTGCTATGAAAAAGAAAGTGTTCAGTGTCTTTCTGCTGGTGGCTATGTCTGCCGGCTCTGCCAGTGCCCTGTCCATCTATAGTGATAATTTTGACGGGTCTACCTCTACCATTCCGGGCTGGAAAAGATCCAATTCCAGTTATGTACAGAAGTATACCGGCACCTACAAAGTGGGCAAAGCCTCCATGCGGGTCAGTAAGAATTACAATGCCATCACCTACCTCAATGTAGCTCCCTTCAAGAGCATGGTGCTGAAATTCAAAATGGCAGCTACTTCCCTGGAAGCAGGGGAATACCTCCTCTGTGAATATCAGCTCAACAACGGTACCTGGAAACAGGCCGCCAAACTGGCTGACGGCTCCGACAATGGCGTATTCCGTTCCTATAGTGTCACTATTGCCAATGCCAATATCCTGGCAATACGCTTCCGCATGGTCTCCAATTCTACCTACGACTACGGCTATATTGATGACATCGAACTGACCGGCCTGCGTAAGTAACCAAAGAAAAAACCTTTAAAAACAAGAATAGGGATACCAAAACGGTATCCCTATTCTTGTTTGTCCAGGGCTGACAAAGGAGAAATCATGCATAAAATTAATAATAGAACTGATAATCCTGGCAGCATAGCCTACCCACCACTTAATAATGCGGCATTAAATTTAGCTAATATGACTCTATTTCAAAACCATAGTGGGATCATTCAGTAGTAAACCCAGAGTATAGGCTTTGTGTAGGTGCAGGGGGAGATTTTTTTCCCGAAGAGGCATGTCATGACGGGACATCCCGTCAAAGATTACCAGATCAGCCTGGCGGGCCCGGTCATGGATGCGGTCTCGAAGCAAGATGGTACGCAGGGCATCCAGGTGGCCATATTCGGTCAGATTCTGTAGAGTATGACCGGTAGTACATAGAAAAAGAGCCCTGTCCAGAGTCTGCATGGCTCTGTCACCATAGGCAAAACCATAACTCCACACCCGGTCAAACCAGCCTATCATTTTAGCAGGAGCGTCTGTCCAGAAAACGGGGAAAATAAACACTAGAGCATCCGCACGTTGGATCTTAACCTGCTCCTCCTGTACATCAGGGGACAGAGGCAGATCCTCCCGGTAAAAACCATCACGCAGGTACTCTGACTCACTCATGTCGGAACAAAAATCCATAGTATAGAGATCAGAGAGCTCATGGCTGTGACCGGCATCATCCAGGCCTGCGATAAAAGAGTCTAATACCTGTCGGGTAAAAGACTGAGGGCTGGGATGGCAGTAGACTATAAATACATGCATTTTTTTCCTCGAATGAATTTATATGACAGTGATTACTTTAGGCTGCGTTTATTCTCTATCTCCCGGACTGCTCGGTTGAGCTGATCTATCAGAAAGTGTAAATCCAGACCATGCAGAAATGCAGCTTGTCTGACTGTAATGAATCGGGCTATGAAGCGTCGTAGAAAATACGGTGCCAGAGATTTAACCCCCATTTGATTCATGTAGGGTGCTATATCTCCATAATTTTTTAGAATATCTGAGACACGGGTGGATTCTGTGATAATCATGGTCAGCTCTCTCATTAAAGATCGATTATTATAGCAGGGCTGGTTCGTCCTGACAATCAACTAAAGTAATAAAAAGATTTTAATACTGCTTTTTTAGAAAAGTTTGAGTATTCGCTGAACACTTTTTCCTACGCGGAGCGTTAACAGGAACGGCACTGAGAAATCACAGAAGCGCCAGCCCTATAAATCCTCCTGAAATAAACCCATATCTGCAGGGCGGGAGCGCCCCCTACCCCCGCACCCCCGGGACAGGTGGGGATAGAACCGGCACCGGAAGGGGCCTCCACTCTGATTAAAACTGTGACTCAGCAAAGGCTCACATGGAAACAAAAAGTGACACTATCAGATGCAGGATGGAAGACAGAGTTGTCTTTTTTACTTTATTTTGGACTGCCACTCACTCTGTTTGTCCATAATAGCTTTGACCATACGTTCGTCTTTGGCCAGAGGCAGAGCTTTGGCGGCATAATCCAGTGCAGACTGATATTTCTTTTTGTAGCCCCAGTAGCTGGCATACATAAAATAGACAAAGGACTTGTAGTCTCCGTCACGGGACAGACCTTCCAGTTGAGCCAGGACGATGGCCATATCGGCACGGCCCTGCTTTTCATTACCGCCCATGATACCGGGGAGAAACAGCAGGATCAAACCCCGATAGAGCCGGGGCAGATAGTGGTCAGGATAGAGCTCGATAGCCCTATTAAATACAGCCAGGGCTTTTTTAGTCTGGCTGATCTGAGCGCTCATGCCTTTTTCAAACCGGGCCAGAGAGGAAAAGCCCAGGCCCAGATAACTCAGAGAGTAGACATTGGTACTCCCTGAGAGCAGAGACTCAAAAGTACTGATGGCACGCTCGGTCTGAGCACGGTTGGTGGTGATATTGCCCAACCTATAATAGACCAGCCCGTCCTGAAAGCGGTCCAGCTCTGATACCCCACCAGTCAGAAAACTTTGGACATACTCCACGCTGTTTTCTTTGAAGACTTTATTTTCAATCTTTTCGAAAGGATTAGATAGAGCCTGTAGAGACAGGGGCAGGCTTAAAAACAGCAGCATCAGAAATATTTTCATTGAAGCTCCCGGTTCAAATCTGCATGATCAGATTCACATTGCGTTTAAAATCTTCGCCGCGCTCTTCGTAGTTACGGTACATGTCAAAACTGGCACAACCCGGGGAAAGCAGTACTACGTCACCGGGATCAGCCAGCCGTCGGGCTGTCTCCACGGCATCTTTCATCGATTTAGCCCGGTGGGAGGGTTGAAAACTGAGCTCCCGTTCAATTTTTTCAGAGGCCTCACCGATGAGGATGAGATTTTTTAGTTTTTCCTGCACCAGTTCAGACAGAACGGTAAAATCCAGTCCCTTGTCCCGACCGCCCACGATGAGATGGACGGGCTGCTGAAAACTCTCCAGGGCTTTTTGCAGGCTGTTAACAGTGGTGGACTTGGAATCATTGTAGTATTCCACTCCCTGGACATTAGCCACAAATTCCAGACGATGAGGCAGGCCATGGAACACCGCCAGGGTATTGGAAATGGCTTTCTCGCTGATACCCAGACTACGGGCCATGAGCACCGCTGCCATGATATTCTCCATATTATGTACGCCGATCAGTTTGATATCATCGGTCTCCAAAAGAGGACGCTGGTAGTGAAAAATAGTCCTGCCGTCAAAGTAGGCATCCGCCCGGTAGTCAAACCGGCTGAAGGTCTGCAGAGAGGCCCGCACGTGGGAAACGATATCCCGGTATGCTGGAGAATCCAGATTGACTATGGCGGTATCAGATACGTCCATATTGGCGAAGATACGTTTTTTTGCCAGGAGATATTCCTGCAGGCTGGCGTACCGGTCCATATGATCTTCCGCGATATTCAGAAAAGCTGCCACCCTGGGGTGGAAATCACGTATCTCCTCCAACTGAAAGGAGGACAGTTCCAGTACTATGATGGTGTCTTCACTCAGGTCTTCTTCCAGTTCAAAGATGGCTGTTCCAATGTTGCCGCCCACTCGGGCATCCCGTTCCGCGGCAATAATAGCGTGAGTCAGAGTGGTAGTAGTGGTCTTCCCGTCCGTGCCGGTGATAGCCACATAAGTGAGAGAAGGGTGCAGACGGTAGAAGAGTTCAATGTCTCCCATGACCTCTATACCCCGGCTCAGAGCGGCCTGGATAATAGGTATATTGAGGGGTACTCCGGGACTGGGCAGGACTATGTCAATGGGGAAGTCATCCAGTATGCGCACTGATTGGTCACCCAGGGCATTGATCACCTCTCCCCGGTAACTCAGCTGTTCCAGCAGTGCCCGCTTTTCTTCATTATCCACAGTATCGGAAATAATAAGACGGGCTTTGCGTTTGAGTAGAGCCAAAGCGGCAGCATAGCTGGTACGCCGTGTAAAGCCCAGGATGAGGACGGTTTTAGATTCCAGATTAATCATGGGATGAGTATCCTTAATTGAGAATAGAATATTTTATTAAATGCATCGGCTTTCGTCAATTATTATGAAATGAGAGTTTCGTTATTTTATACTAATTTATATCCACACAAATCATACAGACATCATCATCAAAATTCTCTCCTCCCCGGAACTGTACCAGAGATTGGGCCATCTCCCTGATAAAGAACTGGCAGGGCAGATCCTGGATTCGGGTCATGGTAGCAAGTAGTGATGCTGAATCAAAATCCTCCACTTTGGCAGGATTCCTGCTGTCATCCTGCGGTATAGCCTCCAGCAGACCGTCGGTATAAAGGAAGAATTTACTTTTCGATAGAAGAGTCATGGTCTCATTCCGGTATGGTTTACCACTGTCATCTAATTCCTGATTAGTGAGGATACTTAAAGGCATACCGGTTTCCTGCGCTCCCAGCTGCCTGATCTGACGGTTCTGGATGACATAGGGTACGTTATGCCCGGCATTGGAGTATACCAGCTCCCTGGTCTTTAAGTCCAGGATACCATAAAAAGCGGTGACGAAATTGCCGGCTGTTTTATCATGCAGGGCGGTGTTGAGCTGACTCAGTATATAGGCGGGGTCCTGTGACATAGGTGCAATCTGCAGGAGGGTACTTTTGATCATAGAGGTGACCAGAGCAGCTGGCACTCCATGACCGGAAACATCTGAAATAAAGATCCCTATGCGCTGCGGGTCAGGGTACTGGATAAAATCAAAAAAATCTCCTCCTACTTTCTCCATAGGGCGGTAATAAAAATCCAGATTTTCCAGATAGCTGACGCTGGGTATGAGATCATGCTGAATTCGTCGGGCCAGATCCAGCTCGGACTCAATAATCTCATTTCGCTGTTTCAGGAGATTGCGTTCCTGCTGCAGCTCCCGGGTACGGGAATCTACCAGTTCAAACAGATTCTGGTTATATTCCTGGAGCTGATCCGACATATCCTCAACCTTACGGAAGGCGCGGGAAAACCGGATTGACAGAATAAACGACTGGGAGAAAATAAAAATAAATACCCCGTAGGAGAGAATGTGACCTGTAAACAAGACATGATTAACAAATAAAATATCATTGACCACGCTGACCACCAAAGCAGCAAAACCGCCTATCACCAGCCAGGCGCCTTCCCTTTTAAAATATGCCGCGCGAAACATGAGATAGAGAATCACCAATATGGTAAATATTAAGACCATATGATACCAGATCAGGATCTCACTGAAAAATTCTGCGGGAGTCACCAGAACAATCAAAGCATAGATCATGTGCCCAACCAGCAGCATGCGTACTATCCAGGGTTTGAACTCTTCTTTGAATAAGACCTGTAAATACAGGATAAAGAAAATGGCAGTTATCGGCATGGTAATAAACTCGATGTCCACCGCCAGGGCCCAGGGGATGTGAGGCCAGATATCAATCAGCAGTCTCTCGTTGGTAGACATGTTCCTCAGACCTATAATCAGACTAAATAGTCCGAAGTGAAGAGTAGAAGCATCCTGGGGCCTCAGCATAAACAGGCCCAGGTGATAGAGACCAATAATTAAAAACACCCCCAACATAAAACTATCTCTGCCGGCTTTGGAATCACGGGCCTGGGCGATATGTTCACTATTTCCAATTAAAGCCGCCTGTTGAAAACCATTAGACCTGTACCGGTAACTGGCTATGTGCAGAATCAGTTCATTAGTAATCCTGTCAAGATATATATAAGCGGTACGGGGCGCCCAGCGCGGTTTGGTAGATTCTTTATTAGTGCCAGGTGAGCCGTTTTCTATGATTAGTTGCCCATTATAATAGACCCGAAAACAATTGATTATGTCAGGGAAGCGGAAACCCATCAATTGTCTCTGATCCGGGTCTGCCAGGATATAGAGCCGATAGGAACAATACCCCTGTCCTTTGGCCTGTTCTCCATGAATGGATTTACTGTTCCAGGCACCAGGTACTTTAGAATATAATTTATCAGAAGGAGAGATATCACCCGGGTTTATATATTTTTCCCAGTACCATTCCCAGTCACCATTCATTTCGGTGATAGGCAAGGTCTTGAGGTCATGGCCCCGTAAATCCAAAAAACCCTGGAATACCAGTTGTTTACTCTCACAGAAAAGGAAACCATGACCTGAAAGCAGGACAAGAATCAATAACAGCCATACTGATCTGTGCTTGGGCATATTGCCGCCTGAATTTAAATTAATTAATCCACTAATAAATATTATATATTCCACAAGAAAAAAGGACAATGTCTAAAATCTTTTTTCCCCACTTACCTGAGAATAGATATGCAACTCTTTTTGCCAGTTGAAAAAACCACTGGAAGCTATGATCCCAAACACTATGTATTCCAGTGCCACCAGATTGACTCCTTTTAGAAAATAAATAACGGTAGCCACTATATCTACTATAATCCAGAATACCCAGCTCTCAATTTTTTTTCGGGCCAGCAGTATTGAAGCTGTTACACTGAGGACCGTAGTAAAAGCGTCACCATAGGGAAAAGCAGCCGCCACTGGAAATAATTGAGGGAGTAATACATGAATCCTGCTCATCAGTAAACCCCAGATAAACACTAATACCATACTGCCTATGCTGTACAGTAATAGCTCCACATTACCTAACCGGGTAATACGCAGCTCCTGACGCTGGTTGGCCTCTGTCTCATCACGGGGATGAGTCCATCTCCACCAGCCGTAGACGGTGAAGCCCATAAAAATAACCTGGAGCACCATATCTGAATAGAGGTGCACCTGATAAAAAAGAATGAAAAAGAAGACCAGGTTGACTATCCCCACCGGCCAGCACCAGATATTCTCCAGAGCGGTGAGTATGACACAGGCCAGTCCGGTCAGGGTACCTATGATTTCCAGCAGACTCAGGGGATACCCTAAAAGAGTAATCACTGTATGGTTGATATTGAAAAGCAAATCCAGCATAAAAATCTCCTGGTTGAGTTAATTATTAGTTCTCCACCATAAATGACAGTATTTTTTTACCAGCCGGGAAAGTCAAGTAGTCTATATTCAAAGCGATTTTTTCTCCCAATAATAGAGCCAAATCCTCACGCATTTTCTTTTTACTTTCCAGACCCGGCTCCCTGTGCCACTCGATATCCAGACTGACTGTCCCGTCGACTGACTGACGGCACTGATACTGTAAAACCGGGTATCTCTGTAATATCCGGCTGATATCAATTGTATTGAGTGAAGCTCCCTGGCTATCCCGGAATAATACCAGATCTCTGCCCTGAAGTTCAGCCAGCCAGGGCATGGGGTCACCACAGCTACAGCTTTCCTGATGCAGGACGGCTCTGTCCCCGGTGAGATAGCGCAAAAGAGGAATATAGGGATTACGGCCTCCAGTCACAGCAATAAGTCCGCTCTCTCCCTGCGGCAGTCTATGACCATCAGGATCCACTATTTCTACCGCTACATCTGTAGGCAGAATGTGCCAACGGTCAGGATGTTGAGGACAACTGTAGGCCAGTGGGCCGGTTTCATTAAGAGAATACATATCCACCACAGGGCAGTGGAAATGTTTTTCCAGCTTTTGTCTTAAGTCCGATGGTAAAGCCAGGGCGGTACTCAGTATAGCGGGGGGACGATAGCGGATACCCATATCGACAGCCCGGGAAAAAGCCAGGGGATCTCCGCTCAGGAAGCGGGGCCTGACTGTATCCAGATATCCCTGGGGGCTGCTTTTTCCGGGCCACTGATCCGGATGCAGATTGATCTTGGCAAACCCGGCACCTTGCAGGTAAGAGTGCACGGTATAATAAGTTATAGTCTGCTGCTGATAGCACAACTGTACCGCTGCCACATCTCCGCTTCGGTAGTTGATATCCATGCCATGCCGTTTCAGTGCAAACTGGATCAAAGGGTCATAACAGGCTACCGCTCGGGGATGATTTGGATTGAGTAAAGGTTCCCCGGTAGTTCCTGAGGAGGGGTTCAATACCAGTCCTTTCAGATCAGCCTGGACAGGGATAATGTCTTCCAGATTTTCAGCCAGATCCCGTCGTGAGGAAACCGGAATCTCTGTCAGAGGTAGCCCCGGTTTCGTAATCCTCAGTCTGTACCATTCCCCGCAGTTCCTCAGATTATCCAGCCAAGCTCTTAAGAAAGGGGGGGTAAAGGGATCATACTCTTCCCGCTGGCAATACAGGCTGTGTTCAAATTCCCGGATAAAGGGCAGATCTTCCCCGGTCAATCTGTCTCCGCAGTGTGCATTCCAAAGGGGGGAATGACCTTCTCCAGCCAGACGGCGTAAAGTCGGCATCCATTCCTCTCTGATAAGGGGAGTCCTCTCCCTGATACTGCTGTCTATCATTCTCCCCCCTATTCCCGGGACATCTTAGACGCGGCTTCTTCCGCAGCCTGACGTGCCATGGCTTCCCGGATCTCCTGGACTCTTTTACGGGCTGCCTGGCTTTGTTCTTCGATCTTTTTTTCTTCCAGACTATCCAGAGTTTTTAGTCTATCCTGGGCATGTTCGCGGGATTCTCCCGCGGGCTGTACTTCCATGAGATGCAGAACTACCCGCACCAGCTCTTCCCTGCGCAGGCTATCCTGGATAAAAACACTATGCTCTTTAAGAGCTGACAGGTCTGACCACCACTTATGAGCCAGACAGGCACGTATTTTATTTCCACGGGTGGAATCATGGAAGAAAGGATGATTCAGTATATGGCAGATATACAGCAGGATCTGCAGGCAATTACGGTTTTTTGGATAATTAACCCGGTGATATTGTGCTGCTTCCTGTTTATTCAGAGCGGGTTGTCCTGAAGTCAGCAGTAGGTCTGAAACCAGGGCAGAAATGTCAAAATCACCCTGTTCAGGTAAGTATCCCAAAAAATCTCCCGGTATATCAGCCAGCCAGCGTGTCAGTTCAGTAACCGATGGCCCCTGTGTCATGTTTTTTTCCTCATATAATTTTTTTTCACAAAGTCGCGGCTGAAACTGATCAGATCAGACCAGTCTTTGATAGGATAAATGTCCCAACCCTGTTTATGCGCCCGGACCAGGGGAGGATTGGATTCCCATTTCTGATACAGATTCAGAACCATGCTACCTCCACCTCCACCATTCTTCAGGGCAGTTTCCGCGACTTTATATCCGTCATGCCCCTGTTCATCCTGGAGATACAGTGTATCCACCCCTTCATCTGAGATAATAAGAATATGGGTGGGATTATGCCGGGGTTTTCCATAGGTGTCTCTCAGTATATGGATAGGAAAAGCAGTCCCATTACCAAAGTACCCGGTAAGGACCTGAAGTATATCTTTTTCATAGCGGATAAACCCGGGTGTGGTATAAAACTCATTAGTACCACTCCACAAGGTTGCCTGTACCGAGGCACCCGCGCGTAAAGCTGACAAAGCCAGGATACATCCCGCCAGTGTCAGATAGGAAATGTTCACGGTGGGGTCAGGCATAGACCCGCTGCAGTCCACATAGAGGTCCAGATCCAAAGGGAGGGTGTGCTTATCCCCGCCCTGTTCCGTACCCCAGGTACGCTGCAGGGTGGTATAACCCGGCACCAAAACCGGACTGCGAAACAGACTCTCCATAATATTCAACTCGCTGAATGATTCCCCAATATCCCAGGATTCCAGTCCTTCAGGTAAGGGGTCATTCACCTGTTCTTTTTCTTCTTCCGGAAAAGGTATCAGATAAGGCAGTGCTCTCTCACGGTAGTATCGAACTGCTATCTCCCGATCCGAGAGATCAACCCCCATGGCTTTTAATATCTGGCCGTATTCAAAAGGTTGGCGGAATTGACCTTCCCCTGATGAAGCGTTGCCGGGGATTTCTCCGGGAGGAACTTTGATATCCCGCTCAGCAGATTCCTCTTCCCCTATTCCGGTCAAACCATCAGGAATGACATGAGAAGGGCCGGCATGAATGGCATCAGACAGGAGTACCAGTCCGGGTGACTGACTCTTTTGCTGGAGCAGGTATTTCAAACACAATGAAGCAAATGTCCCGGCATTTTTAAGAAAATCCTGTATCGAATTCCGGATGATACGGTAGGTCAACCGGGCATCCAGGTCCTGATCCTGGTTGGTCTGACAAAGTGTGCCTTGAGGTAATTCCCACAATATCTCATAACAACGCATGTAAAAATCCCACAGCGGATCCGAAATTTCATGTCTGAGCTTGATATACATCTGATCCATTTTAAGACCGTGTTCCCGGAACAGGCGGTCATTTATCAGCAGATCTGAGTAGAGATTAGCTATGAGACCGACCTGATGTTCCATGGTTGGCAGACTGTGTCTCATTATAGCCAGCATACGACCGTGGTCAGTCAGATTAGCGGGACACAGAATATGGTGCCCTATTTCATGCCCCATGATTTCCAGGGGGAATTCTTCCAGACCATTATCTCTGACCTGTCGCAGAGAAATGGTCACCTGATGATGAAATAAATCGATCTGAGCAAAGGACCCGCTCAAACCGGCTTGTTTTTCTCCAGCTTCATCCACACAGAAAACCGGATCTCTAAGCCGTATAAAACTGCTCCATAAAGCCAGAGCATCTTCCCAACGGCTGTGCCAGGCTTCTGTTAGAGATGAAAAATCTGCTGTTGTTTTCATTTATTACCAGCCTGCACGAAGAGATGAAAGCTCAGAGGTGATGTATACCAGACAGCTCCATCCAGATTTAAACTGGAAGATATTTCCCGCGGCCATTCAGCCGGACAATCTGCCAGAAAATCCGGATTTCCGGAATGAGTATCCGATGGCGGAAGTGCTTCCTTTTGACGACCATCCGCTACAACTACGACGCCATAGGCATCCGCAAAACAGATCCAGTACAATTCACCTGTGCGCAACAACAAGCCTTCTTCCCAACCGATAATGACTGGGGGTGCTGTGAAATTGCCCCCATATCCACGAAAGCCCTCCAGTATCAGGGTGTCGGTGGTAAAACGGGGTGCATATCCCGGTAATCCCAGCCAGGGATCCTGTTTAAGTGCTTCTACAATCCTTCGGTCTGACTGACCCGGACACACTTGCTTCCAGATAGCTTCCGGGATAGTTTCCAGAATATAGAGGGCTTCCTGGCGATACTGGGACATTCCCGCCAGCCAGGCCTGCACCAGCCCTACCTCCTGCCATAGTTTCTTATCCGAAACAGCAGAGCTGAAGCCGATCATATTCATGACCCAATTCTGGGTAGAATCCAGAGATATGACCAGCAGCTTGTCGATTACTTTTCGGATACCTGATAAAAAGGCGGGATCCTGTTTTTGAAAAGGAAGGATAGATGCCAGGAAGTGGGCAATATCTCTATCCAGAAAGACAGGATTACGGAAAGAATATTGGATGAACATCTCCAGGGACAATCGATAATAGATAATAAAATCTTCTTCCGGTGGAAGACTGTTTATTTCCCCGCAATGTTTTAGCCAGTCTGACCACATTTCCAGAAAAATATCCGGGTCAGCCTGTCGGTTCAGATAAGTATAATTAGCCCAGAGATGGTTCATTTCTTCCCGGTTCTGCTGAAGTAGTCTGACCAGAAGGGGATCAGTTATTTTTTCCATTTCAGCCATTGCAGATAATTATTATAGCGCTGATGGAGGTATTTAAGGGTTAGAATATCGTCAAAGCGGGGGCCATACAGCTTTTTATCAGATGCCATGCTCTCCATTAGTTTTTCAATCTCTACCATGCGTTTTAAGGTATCGGGTTCAGACAAGCCCTCCAATCCCTGATCAAACTGATCCAGCAGGGTCTGGATAAGATCCTGTTTGTCCAGATTGAGCCGCTCAAACTCGGTACAGGATAGATCAAACAGCTGGCGTATCCAGCTGACTCTGTCCACTTTATAGACCTGGTGGTCAGCCATATCGAACCAGGGAGACTGGCTGTTCTGCACCAGCTTATCATGGAGCACAAAGGGCAGAATATTGCGTACATCTTCAAAGTCTGCCTCTCCATTGCCCCGGAAAAAAGCCATAGCCTTGATAAAGGTAATCAAAGTCATCAGACTGCGTACCGATACCCCGTTATGGGTCTGGTTACCTATATCTTTCTGCTGGTCTTTACCGCTCTCCTGCTGGAGCAGCTGGTTGATATCCAGAGATGCCAGTTTAATATTATCTTTGGTCTTGTATTCAAACTGTTCTCCGCCTGACTCGAAAAATTCGAACTGACTGATGAAATATTCCAGTCTGCGCATGAGACGCAGGGGAATATTTACCGCCAGTATCTGATCGTGAACCCTGTCAATCTCAGCTTCGGTGAAAATGATTTCAGGCGGAATCATTTCCTGAGCCTTAATGTTATTTTCGATATTATATAGCAGTTTGGGTATAAAGCGGGTATTGAAATGCAGTGCCTTGACCACAATATCTATGCGGTCCCTTAATGCTTCGATAACCTGATAGGTCCCTCCCCCGCTATCGTCATTAGCGGTGAGATACCAGGCCGCTTCGGGGCATTCATAGACCTGGTCCAGTATTTCGGCGTAATTGTCACCCATTACAGTCAGGAGAGCCGACTGGGTACGCGTGGGGATGCGGTTGTATTCATCAATGATCTTGACCCGCATGGAGAGCCATTTGCGCCAGGAGATACGGATGCTGCCCATATCCTGAGCGTTCATAAGATCGGCCGGCAGAGGATTGCCCAGCAGGTCGGTGATGGTCATCTGGGGCTGGCCGTGCTGAATGGTTCGTTTGATTTCCTGTCCGGAATAGCCGGCCAGTAGTCCCATCAGGGTAGCCGAGGCGGTCTTACCCCGGCCCGGTCCACCTACCAGTAGACAACGTCGCCTCACTACCAGATTGAGGAGAGGGAGGAGTACAAAGCTGGAATAACTCTGCTGAGAAGGGAAGTGAAGTTGGCTATGACTGTCTCCCAGTTCATAATGGGAAGATTTTTCACCCAGGTATTCAATATCATAAAATGGGGTAATAATGGCAAAATTGGTGATCCAGAAATATGCCTGACGCAGCTTTTCGTCCAGAGGATATCCTGCAACAGGTGCATCGGTTGAAGCAGCCTCTCCATAAAGAGAAGCAACATCAAACTTTTGCTGTCCCGGAGCGCCTCCCGGCCGTGTGGGTGATTCAGAGACTTTTCCCAGACTTTTATCCGGCATCATGCCCCCCTGTACCTGTCCTGACAGGTAATTGGTCAAAAAAGACCTGACAAGACTATAGCATAATCCTGCCGTCTGTCAAGCGGATGAAATACTACAGGAGCTGAGAGGCCAGTTCCGCCAGGTGACTGCGCTCCCCTCTTTCCAGAGTGATGTGAGCATAGATATCCTGACCTTTCATTTTGTCAATCAGATAAGTCAGGCCATTGGACCTGCTATCCAGGTAGGGAGTGTCGATCTGGTAGGGGTCTCCGGTAAACACGATCTTGGTCCCCTCACCGGCCCGGGTGATGATGGTCTTGACCTCGTGAGGAGTGAGATTCTGAGCCTCGTCCACTATAAAGAATACCTGGGATAGACTGCGCCCCCGGATATAGGCCAGCGGAGTAATGATCAGTTTTTCGTCCGCCATCAGTTTGTTTATACCAATGTACTGCTGGGAAGTCTCGTCGAACTGGTTGCGAATCACGGACAGATTGTCGAATAGAGGCTGCATGTAGGGATCCAGTTTTTCCTGGATGTCGCCAGGGAGAAAACCCATATCACGGTTGGATAATGGGATAATCGGTCGTGCCAGAAGGATCTGTTTATAGTTCATCTGGATTTCCAGGGCGGCTGCCAGGGCCATCAGAGTTTTTCCTGTACCGGCCTTTCCCGACAGAGATACCAGGGTGACGGCAGGATTGGTAAGGGCGTCCAGCGCGAAGGTCTGCTCTGAGTTGCGGGGCAGGATACCATAGCATTTCTTTTTTTCTACCAGTCTGAGACTTTTCTGCTGATAGTCATAGCAGGACAGCAGACTCTTGTGGGTATTGCGCAGGATATAGTATTCATATGGCTTGGGATCAATATTCAGCCCGGTCTGGTCCAGCGGGATACTATGCTCCTGGTACATCCGGTCTATGAAGTCGGTATTCACCCCCTCTACCAGGTTTCTACCGGTGTAAAGATCATCGATATTCTGTATCATACCGGTCAGATAATCTTCCGCCTTTATACCTACACTTTTCGCCTTCATGCGCAGATTAATATCTTTTGTGACTAATACCGTCCGTTCTGACCCAAACTCTTTCATCATATTAAATGCCACAGCCAGAATACGGTGATCCGGCTTATCTTCCCAGAACAATTCTTTCAGTTCATCAGTCTTGCGGATATTGGTGGCGATGAAGATAGTACCGCCGTTTTCCATCTTGATGCCGTCGCTGTAATAATTTTCCCCCATTAGGCTATCCAGCTCCCTGGAAAATTCACGTGCATTATAATGAATGATCTCGTGTCCTTTTTTAAAACGGTCGACTTCTTCCAGGAGGGTGATAGGGATGACTACATTGTGTTCTTCAAAAGAATATATGGCACGGTAGTCATGCAGAACAACATTGGTGTCCAATACGAATATCTTTTTATCATTGGTAGACAGGATGCTTTTTGTTTTGTTTTCCATATGAGATTCCCCTTAGATAGCTATTGACTCAATATAGCATAGTATAGAAAGAATGTAAACCGCTTTTTTTGAAATTTATAGGTAATATTTCATTTTAATAGTCATATTTTGCTGAGGCTGTTCCAGTATAAAAGAGGCTTCCTCAAAAGTAGGAGCCCTGAAGGTTTTATGGGCATTCCGGGAAAAGGCTATGCCCTCTCGGGGTATTCCCAGGCCGTTCTTCTGCATACGGCTGTCTCCATTTTCATCATAAAAAAAAGCTATGGCATATTCACCATAAGGCAGAGGAGGCAGCTCGATGGTCATAGTATGATTACTTACAATGAAACTATTGGTATACACAGCCGTCTGAGGGTCTGAGGGGAAACCCGAAGAGGATCCATAGATACTGATATGTAATAATCCCTGAGGATTTCTCAGATTGGTGATTTTGAGCCCAATTTTTCCTGTGTTTTTATCCTGAGAAAAGAGCACCTCTACAGCAGTGAATAAAACGAGAAAAAAACTAATTCTGCCCAAAACAGACATTACCGGCTTGGCTTTTTCTATCTTCTTCATATTTTTGCCCCTTAATATTGTGAAAAATACGCAAACATTATACCTGCTCACTTTTTACAGATTATCTTATGCCTTGCAGAGACGAGATATTACATGACCTAGATGAAGTTGTGAGTTCACCCCCTGAGCTTATTATAAAATTAATTAACGGAATCAGCAATTTTCAGAAATTGCGAATCTTGATGCAACCGCGGATAAATGCTATTATACTAGCAGGAAGAAAATATGCTTGAAATTTTTCAGAAATACCGGCCTCAAATCCAGAAAACCATTGAAGATTATCTGGATATACAGGCTCAAACCAACCAATCCATAAACCGCTGGGGTCAGGAGATTCAGGACCGTCTGCGTCCTTTTATCTGCAGTGGAAAACTGATCCGGGGAGGTTTGTCTCTTCTGGGTTATCAGATGTACAGCGGAAAGGACTTCCACCCCGCTCTGCCTCTTGCCGCGGCTATGGAGTTCTTTCAATCGGCCTTTTTAATACATGATGATATCATGGACCAGGATCAGACACGTCGCGGAAAGCCCTCGATCTATTACCAGTATCAATTAAACATGCAGCAAGCCGGTATCACTGAAGATGAAAGGCTGGGTCAAGCCCTGGGGGTCTGTGCCGGTGATATCAGTTTTTTCTGGGCTTATGACCTGCTTTCTCATTATGAGTGTCAGGAAATAATACGTACCCGGATTCTGAGTCTGGCTTCCCGGGAATATATCAAAGTAGGCCTGGCTCAGATGGAAGATGTGTATTTTGGATTTCTGGAAGAGGAAGTCAGCCGGGAAGAAATACTGAACGTGTTCCGCTACAAGACTGCCCGTTATACTTTCAGCCTCCCCCTCATGCTGGGTGCTATCCTGGCTGGAGCTCCCCAGGAAGCAGTAGACAGATTGGCTAAAATGGGTGAAGCATTGGGCATCATCTTTCAGATAAAAGATGACGAATTAGGTATCTATGGGGATAGTATAGTGACTGGTAAACCGGTAGGTTCAGACATCAGCGATGGTAAAAAGACTCTCTTCCGTCATTTTCTGATGCAAAAAGCTGAACCACTGGAAAAACTCAAACTCAGGAGCCTTTTTGGAAATCCGCATCTCACTCCCCAGGATATCCGCTATGTGAAGGAAATGCTGGAAAGATATAATATCCAGGAAAGTATTCAGGAAGAACTGGACATACAGGCTAAAATAGCAGAACAGGAAATACGGGAAGCCAGAATAGGCGATGAATACCGTACTGTTTTGAGAGAACTTCTGGATTACAGTCTGCACAGGTCTATCTGATCATTGATTTTCCAGCCATTGTACAATTTCACTTTCCACAAATTCAGGGGTCGAACTGGATGATACTACCTGAGCAGTTTTACATCCCGTTAGATCCAGCCCCAGAGACTGAAGATGCTTCAAATCAGGTACAAACCAGGTGTTCTCAGATTTCTGTTTCAGGATTTTATAAAGTTTGTTGGCATTGGATGACATTTCGTCACCTACCACCACAGTGAGATCTACCCCTTTCTGTATCTCCAGAGCCTCTTCTTCTCGTCTGGAAGTAATTGAGCAAATAGAGTCAATCACCTTAATCTCCCGGGTAGCTTCGAACACACCCCGCAGAAGCCCTTCCGATTGGCGGAATAATTCCAGACTTCCTGTAGTCTGGGAAATGAGTAAAACTTTATTATACTTTTCAAATTCAGGGTGAAAACTCTGCCCCTTTTGCCAGTTTTCTATTTTTTCCAGGTCCCCCGCATCTTCGATTATAAAATAAGCGTCAGCATAACTGACCAGTCCCTGCATTTCGGGGTGATCTTTCTTCCCTGAGATGAAAACAAAAAATCCATCCCTGGCATGTTCCTCTATCAACATCTGGAGTTTTTTTACTTTGTAGCAGGTGAGATCCAGTACTTCGAAATCCTTTTCCACCTCCTGCTGAATGCTTTTATCCATTCCATGGGTGCGTACCACCACACTGGACCTTTTACTGATATACTCGAGGTCTTCGATAGTATGCACTCCATTGTTTTCCAGAAATTCGATATAATTGCTGTTGTGTATAAGATGCCCCAGGATGTATATTTGTTTTTCCGGAAATTCCTGTTTTTCAGCGAATATTTTTTTCTCGGCTAGTTTGACCCCCGGACAAAAACCGGAAAATCCCGGTAAATATACTTTCATTCTGACTCCTGTCTTGCGACTCATCATACTACCCACACTCCGGATATATTCCGGAATCAGAGCTAAGATTATAGCACAAATGTCCGCAAAGTGGCAATTCAGCTCTAATTAATTTGCATCCCGAATAGAAACAGGCTACAATACATAAAATTCAAACCACAGGACATTTCTATGAAAAAATTCAGTTTGACAATAATTATTATGGCTATGTTGGCACCAATCTACGCTAAAGAGGACATTATGCCTGTATTTTCCGAAATATTCAGTCAGGTAGAAAAGCAGTCGAGTCTGGAAGGGCAACAGAAAACCTGGACAGACTGGGTAGAGTCTCACCCCGATGTACTCATCCCCCATCTGTCTGAGGGGATGATTACCTTTATATATGCCGACATGAACAAAGCCGAAAAGGCGGTGCAGGATGTAGAACTCACTACTTTTCAGGGTAGTAAATCAGACCAGGTAGTCAAACTGAAAAGATGGAAAAAGACTATACTCTATAGTATCACAATTAAAGCTCCCCAGAATCTGGAGACTTTTGGGTATGAGTATCACATTTATCGTGACGGAAAGAAAAAAAAAGCGGCAGAACTCAATAATCATGCTGTGAACTTTAAAGCCGGAAAAAGAAACGCGATTATAGATCCCCAGAGTACTCATGGAGTGGTCCTGATGCTGGATGCCCCTCGTCCTCTAAGCAAGCTGAAAAAGCGTAAAATCTGGGTTTATCTGCCGGCTGGGTATTTCCAGGACAGCACCCGGGACTATCCGGTGTTTTATATGCAGGATGGACAGAACCTGTGGGACTATAAAAACATGCCCTACGGGGGGTGGAAGATGGATTCCACCGCTGATCAATTGATACAATCCGGCAAAGTAGAACCATTCATCATTATAGGGGTTGAAAATTCCTCAGATCGGGCTTTTGAGTATGTAGGGTTTTCTATGCTGTACAATATGGATAAAGAGGGATTTATCAGCAAATATCCCCAGTTCAAGACTCAGATTGAGTCAGCGCCCCGCCTCTCAGCTGATTTCGTGGACTATTTTGTCAAGCAGATCATGCCCTGGGCAGAAACTCACTTCCGCATTAAAAAAGGCAAAGAATCAACTACCATTGGCGGCTCCAGTTTCGGCGCGGGTGTCTCCCTGCAGATAGCATTTCGCTATCCTGACCTGTTTTCCAAAGTAGCCTCTTTATCCGGCGGAAATTATCCGGCGGAAGAAATCGGTCCACAGTATCTGAAACCTTTCAATGTCTTCCCATATTTAATAGAAAAATTGATGCCCACCAAGCCGTCGTTCAAAATTTATCTGCATTGCGGAGATCAGGACCTGGATGCTAATTTTATCAAACTGACCCGTAAAATGCATGAAGCTCTGCTTAAAAAAGGCTGGAAGGAAAACTTAGATTTGTACTATGTCATTGATCAGGGAAAAGGCCACAACGAAAAAACCTGGGCGGCCCGCATGCCGGAAGTAGTGGAATACTTTTATGGAAAATAGCCCCATTCTGGAATGGTAAGTCTTATTCTCTACGCGATTTTTCGGTTTGCTGGTAGTGTTGCTTTTGTTTGTCATCAGGTATAGTACTGGTTAAATGGTCTACATAGATCACCTGCTGGTCAAAATCAATAAACACTTTTCTTTCCTTAAAAAAGCCCAGACCTAAAGCACCTTCGCCAAACATGGTATTCATAGGAACCCCTACAAATATTTGGGGCCCCAGGTGCTGGCCGGAAATCTGTAAATCATCCGTATAGAGATAAATAGTATTTGCTTTGCTGAAATTCACATCACCAGGATGCTGATTTTCCAGGTCAAGGGCTTTATTGATCTCTTTATCCGTGAGTAATTTCCTGACCTGGGAAGAATTAATGGATAAAGTATGATAGTGATAGCCGTTCCAGCGGTCCGGTATTACCACTCCGCTATCCAGGATCATCCTGCCTTTACCCATATCCTGTTCATAGACATCGAGCCAGATAAGATTATCCAGTTCAAAGGAAATCAAGGGCCAGGATTTAATGTATTCCGGAACAATACCGTATCGGGTATAGAGCTCTATATATCCTTCCTGATAGTCTATCAGGATATTAAAATTGGTCAGCACCCCCAGGCCCAACACAGCTCTGCCTAGTCCGCCGTACTTCCAGACTTCGACATCCGCTAACTCCAGAGAATCACCCCATTTCAGTTCAGGAGCAGTGTACACAGAAATACCCCCGGAAGAATCTCCCCACATGGTCTGTGCTTCCACTTTTGCATCACTGCGGGATAAATCCAGCTCTTGAATCAGAGCTTTTTCCATCAACAGAGAACCTGAAAAGCCCGTGTCCAGTAATGCAGAAAAGGTTTGACCTTTTACCTGGAGTTGAACATGGATAGCACCATTATCCCGGTTGATCGCCAAAGGCATACGGTAAATGCGATAGCTGGGATCAGGGACCGGTCTTAAATCCTGCCTGCAGGACACTAAAGAAATACTGAATATCAAAACGAACCAGTAGCTTTTCAAGATATCCTCCTGAAAGAAAAACCCCCTCCTAAGAGGGGGATTATGGGCGGTAGCGGACTCGAACCACTGACCTCTTGCATGTCAAGCAAGCGCTCTAACCAACTGAGCTAAACGCCCTAAGCAGGAATATTATATACTAATTGAATTT
The DNA here is from genome assembly GCA_964428015.1 of uncultured Brevinematales bacterium. Lineage (GTDB taxonomy): Bacteria > Spirochaetota > Brevinematia > Brevinematales > CAYRWR01 > CAYRWR01. Next base: position 272,229 of record CAYRWR010000001.1, read on the forward strand.
TTATTTCAAGCAACAGGAAACTTTCAAAGCTTGTATATTGTTTTAAAGGGGTGTAAACTCAATTAGAGGCTGACACTATGCGAAAAATTTTTTTCCTTTTTCCCATTCTCGTCGCAATGATTTCATCTACCTGCGCCCGTTCCATTCGCCCTGAACAGGAGTCTACGCTCTACTGGAATCTGCAAAGGCCCCTGAAACTGAAAATCCCTTTTTCCGGTAATTTGAAAAAAGGGCTGGATGTAGTTTTCCAGGATGGTGACCGGGTAATCTACTTGAGTAACCAGATAAATCACCTTTCCCCCAGTAATATGGTGATACAGATCCGATATCCTGAACTATTACCCCTGCCTCAGGGAGATGTCTTTTATCTCAGTCTGCGTCCCAAGGGCAGCCGTAAAGAAATCCAGAGTTACGCGGTCATACCCGATTATACCCCCCCCACACTTTCCATTCTGGCCCATTCCCCCCATATCAAGCAAGGTGGCAGTGCGGTGGTAATTTATGAAGCCAGGGATGAATTTCTTAAATCCACCTATATTATTGATAACCGGGGACAGGTATTTCATCCTCAGGAATTTATGGAAAAAGGGTACTATATCAGTCTGTTCACCTGGTTTATTCCCTGGGAAAAACATGCCGCTTTGATAATTGCTGAAGATCAGGCAGGTAATATTTCCTCCAATAGTATCGATCTGGAATCCATACGAATAAAGATTCCGGTTTCCATTCTGGAAGTTAATCCTGATTTTGTAGCCAAAAAAAGCAAAGAACTCAATATGGGTAAAGACACCAAAGAAGATCAGATGGGCTATAAAGAAGTGAATAAAAAACTCAGTGAGTCCTCTCAGGTTAGTGTATCTTATCTTAGCTCTTATGTTTTTCCGGAACAGGTCCGCGAATTAAAATTTGTGGCTTTTAAACCCTTTGCCAAACACCGTACCAGTTCAGAGTATGGAAAACTGAGACGTTATCAGTATCAGGGAAAGATTACCAAAGAAAGTTATCATCTGGGAGTGGACCTCACCTTTATTGCCAATACACTCATCTATTGTTCCAATCCCGGAAAAGTGATGTTCTCAGGATATAACGGGGGCTATGGCAACTCCATGCTGATTCATCATGGATTGGGTCTATACACCATGTATGGACATTGTCATGAACTCCTGGTTAAAGAAAATGACCAACTGGAAGCCGGTACTCTGATCGGTAAAAGCGGCCAGACAGGCTTTGCTACTGGTGATCACCTGCATTTTTCCGTGTTAATACAGGGAGTGTATGCTGACCCTCTGGAGTGGATGGATTCCCAGTGGCTTGAATCCAACATTGAGTCGGTAATAAAGACTGCGCGTCGTATCATTGCAATCAGGAATTATCAGACTGTATTGGATTTAAAAAACAATTCCATTAATCGCAACCCTTGAAACACCTGTTTTTTCATGATATATTCCCGGTATAATTTCCAAATTTTTCATTTTTCCCTTAAAATATCAAGCGAAACTAATAGGAGGATATAGATGAAAAGAATGATATGGGGCCTCAGTGTATTAATTTGTGTCTTTATCTCAAAAAATCTGTTCGCACTGGATCCTGCGGCAGTTCTGCCTGAAGATTCCAAGCTGGTGGTTGTCCTCAAGGATTTCACCTGGGTAGAGAAAATGGCCACATCCATGGAAGATGATCAGGAAGATAAAGAAAAAGTGGATACTATCCTTTCCCAGATTAACAAAGATGAGACAGCTGTGATGGCCTATTTTGGAAAATCCCCAGATCTGAAAGAAATGGGAAATAGTTTTGAATCCAACCTGGTAATTGTGTTTAAATTAAGTGTGTCACCGGATGAATTCTATAAAACTATCGAGGGACTGACAGAATCTCAGATGAAGAAAGAAAAAAACGGAGTGGTCAGTTTTGACAAGGTGTATTTACTCCCCTTGGCTGATAATCAGATGGCACTGGCTCCTGTAGCCGATGTGCTGAACCGCTATAAAAAAGCTAAAATGATTGCTACATCAAAATCCTCTGATGCCCAATCTATACAGGCATTTCTGAAAGACTACCAATCCAAGCCTGTTTCTGCAATCATGGTGCCTTCCGTATATGATAAATTTATCAAAGACAATAAACTGGAATTTCCCAAAGAACTAGGAAAATTTGATATGCTGAAAGATATCAAAGATCTGATCCTGTATGTGGAAGACAATAGTATGGTGATCAGCCTGCGCATGAAAAACAGCTCCACAGCTTTGAAAAACATTTTTGCCTCACAGAACAAAAACATCACAGTAGAGCAGTTCGCAAAGACTGATCCTACCGCTTATCTTGAACTGGCCTTTTCACGGGACTTTCTGAGCACCGTGCTGAACTATGTTATGTCATCCAAAGGATCAGAAATGCCCGAGGGTACTATAGACAATGTACTGGGCAACATGACAGGTAATTTCGGTATCACCCTATACCCTGCTCCCGGTAAAACTGAAAAGGAACTGATGTCTGGTGTGCCTGACATGCTGGTATTTATCGGAGCTCCATCTGATACTTCAGCCACCATGCTGCTGGGAGTAATAGGCGGATTTTCACCCCTGACCACTATTAAGATCGCTGATAAAGAAGTCTTTGTCATGGAGACTGGTCAGGATGAAATGAAATTCTATCTTACTGTAGACAAATCACATGTTGTGGGCTGTAATAATAAAACTATACTGACTGATTACCTGAAAAACTCGAAGTCTGGAAAAGAAACATTTATTAATGAAATGGTAACTAAGATAAGTGACACTGAAGTAATGGGTTTGTCTATGTATCTCAAGGTCAAATCTATACTGGAAGCTGTAGGGGATGAACTGCCCTTTGGCGAAGTAACAGAAAAATCCACCGTCGAAAAAGGACTCCTGTACATTGGACCCAGTACCAATTATGATGCTTTCAATATCAAGATCCTCTACAAATAATTTTTTCACCATCATGAGGCCGTCTTTTAAAAAGACGGCCTTTTTTTATGGCTATAGGCATTGACATAAAAAAATAAATAATTTATATTCATTATTATGACCGTGTGGTCATCCTGGAAAAACTATGAATAAAACCTTTTATAATCTCCCTGAAGAGAAAAAACAAGCGATTATTGAAGCATGTCTGGATGAATTTATCCAGCATGGCTATGAAAACGCTTCTACCAATAACATTGTCAGAATTGCTGGAATATCTAAAGGAAGTTTATTTCAGTATTTCAGTTCCAAAGAAGATCTTTATTTTTTTATACTGGGTGATGTTGCCAAAAAGATCAATGCCTTTGTTAAAGAACGTATCAAATCCATAACCGGTGATTTCGTTGACCGTCTGATGATGGTAACACGTCTGGGAATGGACTATTATATCCAGGACCAGAAAAGTTATAGGATGTACCAGCAATTGGATATGCAGGTTCATGCCACCCGGTTAAGCGGGTATCTGACAGATGTGATGCAGGACAGTGTACAGATTTATCAGAAATTGTTATTTGGAGCAGAAACCAGTAAACTCAGGTATTCCGTCCAGGAGTGCATGGAATTGCTTTCTACCTGTATTATTGGCTTTAAAGTTCAATTTTTTACCCCTGAAAGGTATAAGCTTCCACCTGAAAAATTGCGGGAAGAATTTATGGCCGGTCTGGAGAAAATCTCACGTTTTATGAAAACTGCTCTGTTTATAGAGCCCGAAGAAGTCCCAGTTCAAAGTGAATGGAAGGAGATGAAAATGGTAAATATTGACGCAGGTCTGGATGTGCTTTATTGTCTAATGACAGTGGATAATGAGATACATGAAAAAGAACTTAAAGAGATATTCCGCTTTCTTCTGAAAGCCGGCTTCGAAATCGAGGATAACCATCTACGTACCAGGGATGCCGACTATGAAAGTCTTATACTTAAAATGGGGACGTTGTCTTCCTTATCAAGGGAAGCATTGGAAAACAGGTTTGTCCAATCCAGTGATTTTCTTCAAAAAAATCTCAACCAGGCGCAGAAAGAAAAGTTCATGGATTACGCCCTGGATATGGTAGCTGCCGACGGAAAAATACTGCCTGAGGAAAAAAACCTGCTGGACATCCTGGCGGAGAAATGGGAAATTTCTCTGGAAGCAAAATTGAAGAAGATGATAGAATCTGATTAAAAAAATCTTACAAGGAAAAGACTGAGTACTTCAATTTGCAGGTTAGTAGGTCTCCCTGTTTCAGGAATGACCTAACATCTGTTCCGGCTTCACCCAATCCTTAAATTGCTCCTCCGTGACCAGACCGCTCTTCAGCGCAGATTCTTTTAAAGTCCAGCCATGATCAAAGGCAGCTTTGGCTATGGAAGCTGCATTATCATAGCCGATATGGGGATTCAATGCAGTAACCAACATTAGACTTTCATCCAGGTATCGCTCCATACGGCTATAATTAACTTTTATCCCACGCACACAGTGCTCCTCAAATGCCTTCATACCGTCAGCCAATAGGGAAATACTGAATAAGACATTGCTGATAATAAGCGGTTTATAGACATTGAGTTCAAAATTCCCGCTGGCACCGGCTATAGTTACAGCTGTATGGTTTCCCATTACCTGAGCGCAGATCATGGTCAGCGCTTCAGCCTGGGATGGGTTCACCTTTCCCGGCATGATGGAAGAGCCGGGTTCATTTTCAGGCAGGAATAATTCTCCTAATCCACAACGGGGACCGGAGCCCAGCCAGCGGATGTCATTAGCGATTTTGTTTAATGCCACCGCCAGGGTGTTCAGGGATCCTGAAAACTGGATCAGGGCATCATGAGCAGCCAGCCCGCTGAATTTATTATCAGATTCTTTGAATGGAATATCTGTGAGCACAGAAATATGGCCGATGGCTCGGGCCGCAAATTCAGCTGGTGTATTAAGCCCGGTCCCTACTGCTGTCCCACCTAAAGCCAGGGTGTGCAGCTTTTCCCATGCAAAGCGCAGGTGGGCACGGCATTCTTCCAGCTGTACTCTATAACCGGAAAACTCCTGACCTAAGGTCAGTGGGGTGGCATCCTGCAGATGTGTCCGTCCAATCTTGATAACATCCTGGAACTTTTTTTCTTTTTCAGAAAGTGTCCCAATCAAAGCATCCAGAGCTGGAAACAGACTGTTGCGGGTTTCACGGACAGCAGACACATGCATTACCGTAGGGAAGGTGTCATTGGTTGACTGGCTTTTGTTGACATGATCGTTGGGGTGTACAGGGGTTTTGCTCCCCTTTACTCCCCCCAATATCTCGATAGCCCGATTGGAGATAACTTCGTTGAGGTTCATATTGGTCTGGGTCCCGCTGCCGCTCTGCCATACCCTAAGAGGAAAAGCATCATCAAATTTTCCCTGTAATATCTCATCACAAGCCTGTAGTATTGAATCACGAATCTCAGGCTCCAGAACACCACATTCTGTATTGGCTAAAGCGCAGGCCTTTTTTACCAGAGCATAACTATATATAAAAGTTAAAGGAAACTGTAAGGTCCCGATAGGAAAATGCTCCAGGGCCCGTTGAGTTTGCGCTCCCCAGTAACGGTTTTCTTCCACCAGGATTTTTCCCATACTGTCGGTCTCGATACGTGTCTTCAAAAAAAGCCTCCTTTCTGCAAGCTATGATTTTAGCAGGAAGGAGGCTTTTTTACAAGTACTGACCCGTCTATTGATAAATATACAGAGGACCGTAATACCCAAAGGGTATAATATTTGTATTCACTATATCTGTAATCCAGCGTCTTTTATCCCCTTTCTTGACTCTGAAGTAGTATTCCGTGCCGCTGGGAATAAATGTTTTATTAGTCCGCAATTCATACATATCCTTCCCTGCACTCTTTAGAAAAATCTGGTTGGTTTCACCCCATTTATTGAATGGACCGCGCATTTCCACTTCATAACCAGGTTCGTATTTCAGCCTGAAAATCACCTGATCACCTTTGATTTCTGGACTGGTATAGTCATGGGCAAATTGAAAAATGGTATATATTTCTCTTTTTTCCTGACCCTGATCGTTTAACACACTGACCAGTAATGTATTTCGAAAGTCGCCTTCATCACTACGGGGATCTTTGAGATTAAAATCCAGTTCCATGTCATTTCCATTAAAATTGGTTTTCCCGGCTACACCCGCCACCATCATTTGGGTAATGGTCTGGGTAGTTTTCAGACTGAGTTTGATGTGATTCATAGGCTCTATAGTAAAATAGTATCCTTTGGGATGCTTATTCAGTCCACTGATCTCAAATTTAACTTTTGCCGGCACAGGTTTATCGATTAGTCCCAGCTGCATAGCTGCGAAATAGGATCTGGTCTTGAAATAATTAGCCGGTAGAGGGCCGCCGTAATGATCTCCGCTTAATAAACGGTAAAAAGGTGTATTACCCCAACCGGCGGGAAAATCTCTAATTTCCATATCATCACCAGTGTCATTTTTAACATAGGGGGCTATCATATTTTCCCAGGTGACAATTCGATTGGTGCTGGCTGTAAAATCAAAAAGTTTATTTTCCGGTTTGATCAGTTCTGCCAACAATTCCTTATACCTTTTTTGATAGCGGGGAATAGCCAATATTTTTTTTACCAGGGGGCGGTTGTTATGATTGGGGCTCATATTCAGTACATCCTGGGTCCCTATGTTCTCTACCATTTGACCTGTCCCCAGGGTATTATCATAGTCATAGGGGATAAAGGTCAGTTTATTTTTAGTATCCAGATATACGTAAAAATTATTTTGATTGATCCAGTAATCATCCCACATTCCGACCATTGTATTCACGGCCAGATAGCGTAGAAAAGTTTCTACATCCAGGTGTTGAGCGATCCAGCGCTCAAAACTCTTACCTTTTAAAGTATTTAGTTCAGATATGTAGCTATACAACCGTTCTTTGGCTTTTTCTACATCCTTTTTATTAGTTTTCAGGTCATAGGGAGGAGCAATGGTGGCTTTTCTATTAGTAGGATTTACATTTTCTACACCCATTTTGTTTTTTGCCAGAGTACGCTTGAAATCAGCCCCCCACAGACACTTCCATAAATCTCCCTGGTCATCCTGAAAGCGGGCTTGTATGAACCGGCTGTCTATAGGTTCGATCATGGAATATATTCCAAAATAGGTGGCTTTGGGATCGCCTTTGACATGAATATACAAACGGGTATAACTAATGTGGCTGGATGTGAATACCCCGAATCTCCGGAACAGATCATAGCCGTATACTTCACGGGCATAATTAGGATCATTATTAAACCATTTCAGATTCAAACCTTTCAATCCAAAGAATTCCTGATCAGAATACTGATCAAAACTTACTTTAAAATGAGCATGATGCCAGTCTGGTTTTACTGTGTTATGCATTTCCCCAAATTTACCTTCAGGACGGACCCGGCTGAAAACATTTCCCCGGGGGCGAAAACCGATATTGGTCAAATGAATGGTCTCACCGTCCCTCTCCCAGGTAAAATCAGCATGGAGAGCTTCTTCATTCCTGGGATTGGCGTCAAAATTGGTTAAAAGCTGATCCCATTGTTCCCGGCTGATTTCCAGGGTGATGGTGGAAACTTTTTCCAGGTTAAATATCCCGGCCAGTTCCTTTTGTCTCTTCTGCATATCAGAAGGATTCTTGACTGACTGATTACAGGAAAGATTAAGTAAAGACATTAAAGCTATAAAATATATGAATAGAATTTTTTTCATGATAACTCCCGGGATTGTTAATAAATGACCTGGTTTTGAATATTATACATTAGACACCCGGATGTTACAATGGTTACATTGCTTTTTCAGTTATTTTTTATTATGGAATAGGAGGTTTCAAGCGGTTTTTATTCAGGTTTTTTATTATCCCTTTTTACCGGAAAAAGCTTCTGGAACAAAACTTTGAATGAACCTTTCTTCTGCAGTACATCAAGAGCTACCGCAAAGATGATTATAAAGCCCTTTATCAGGTTCTGGACATTACTGTCGATTCCCTTGAGACTCATGCCATTGTTCAGAATTCCCATAATAAAAGTCCCGATTATGGAACCTCTGACTGTACCAAATCCTCCGGTAAGACTGGTCCCCCCGATGACTACGGCAGCGATCACATCCAGTTCCAACATCTGGCCTTCATTAGGTGAACCTCCCTGCAGACGTGAGCTGGATATCAGCCCACCCACTACCGTCAAAGCTGTCATAATCATATATACCAGAAAGGTGATCCGGGATGTGGGAATACCTGACAAGCGGGAAGCTTCTTCGTTTCCACCGGTAGCATAGACTTGTCTGCCGAAACGGGTATAGCGTAGTAAAAAACTCCCTCCTAAAGCAGTAAGTCCCATAATAGCTACAGAAATAGGTAAACCTTCTGAACCGGTGAAAACCCATATCAAAAGAGTAATCAGTAACAATCCGATAATGGAAGATGAAATTATCATAGCTTTATCTATTTCCAGGTTGAATTTCTTTCTGCGCAGGACATCCCTGACTGTGAAAAAAATAAAAATCAAAGCTGTGAAAAGTAATAATCCCAGACTAAGCGGGCGTGATATGACCCCTACTCCAATGGCCCTTATGGTCTTATCATAAATCGGAATAGTTCCGCCATGGGTCAACAGATGTGCTGTACCGCGGGCTATGGTCATCATCCCCAGTGTTATAATAAAAGGGGGGATTTTCAGTTTTGCTATCCAGAGAGCATTCCAGGAACCGATAAAGGCACCACAGATAGCCAAAGTAAATAATATAGTCATCCACCATACCACACCCGCATGCAGAAATAAAGCTATAACTACCCCGGAAAGTGCCACCATAGAGCCTACGGAAAGATCGATCCCAGCCAGCAGAATAACCATGGTCATCCCCACGGCCAGGATTCCTACCACTGCAACCTGGCGGGTAAGATTGGACAAATTATCAGGGGTAAAAAAAGTAGGTGACATAAACATGGATATCACAGAAATAATAATCAGAGCCAGTAAGGTACCATTATTAGCCAGTACTTTTTTCATTTTTAACCTCTGAATTTTTAGTGGAATGTGTATGCTGTTATTTATAATGAATTTATTTTAATCAATCTATAAAAAAATGCAAGGACTTAAACCACAGAAGACTTCAATTTCTGACGAAAACGACGGGAGCGGAAAGGAAGAGTCACCAGATAGACCACACCCAGACAGACAATAATGACGGAAGCAGAGGGTAGACCCAGGGGAAAAGAAATCAACAACCCCCCCACTGAAATGAGCAGGCTGATTCCCACAGATAGAAAGATGATAGGCCCTGTGCTTTTTTGAAAATTTCGGGCAATTGCCGGAGGAAGACTGAGCAGCGCAATTATCAGAATTAAACCAACCGCATTGATCAGTACCACCACAGTGAGGGATACCAGGATAAGCTGTATCACAGAGATCAGATCAGATCTGATGCCGCGGATACGGGAATACTCCTCATCAAAGCTGACATACACTAATTGACGAAAGAATAAAAAATAAAAAAGGATGATAAACACATCCAGACCCAGAAGCAATCCCAGATTCCATTTTTCAATATAAAATATATTTCCGAATAAAAAGTTCACCATATTTTTCTGGCTACCCGGTGTAAGACTCAGGAAAATAACCCCCACTGCCATACCAATAGCCCAGATGGCATTGATTAAAGTGTCTTCCTGCTGGCGGTAATACAGGGTAATAACCGCGATGAGGAGAGCGACCACCAGAGCAGCAGCTAATGCTCCCAGCAGGGGATGAATACCGGCATATACTGCTATGCCGATACCCCCCAGAACGGCATGTGATATCCCGCCGCTCAGGCCTGAAATACGGCGAATCACAATATAGGTTCCGGTAAAACCGCTGGCTACGGACATCAGCATGACAGCTATGAGTGCATTGATAACCAGGGGGTTTGTAATCATTTCATGCCACATCATTATATCCCTGAAATAGTGTGTTTGTGGTGAACAGGATGTACCGCATAATGATAACTGCCTTCTATTAAAGCTTTCCAGTCCAGATCAGGCCCGCTGTGTATCTCCAGGTGCCGGTTGACACATAGTACTTTCTTAACCTGACTCGACACCACTCCCAGATCATGTGTGACCAGCACAATGGTAATCCTGTCATTAAGTTCAGAAAGCAATTTAAAAATATCGGCTTCTACGTGACTATCCACGCTGGCGGTTGGCTCATCCAGGAGTATCAGTTGCGGTTGTGACACTAATGCTCTACAAATCAATACTCTCTGCTTTTCACCACCGGATAAAGTACCAAAAGACTGACGCGCCAGATGGTGGACCCTGAGTGCTTCCATTATAACATCCACGGCTTTCCGTTCTGCGGGTCTCATCCAGGGAAACAGAGATTGGCCCTGAATAAGCCCCATAGCTACCACGTCTCTGGCCAGGATAGGGAAATCCCGGTCCATGTGCGCGTATTGCGGCACATATCCCACCAGCGACCTGGTCTTACGGGGATCATCCCCTCTTATAGTAAGTATACCTGCCTGGGGCTGCAACAGACCCAGCATCAATTTAAGCAGGGTGGTTTTCCCCCCGCCATTGGGCCCTATGATGGCTACATATTCACCCTGGTTTATAGTGAAGCTGATATTTTCCAGTACCGTATTTTCTTCATACCGAAAGCTGACATTTTCTGCCCTGACCAGACTCATAGTTTTCCTCTCAAAGCCTGCGCGATTTTATCGGCACATTCATTTATATTTATCAGGTAGTCATAGCGCAGGGGATCTAATGTTTCTACTCTAGCCCCGGTCTGCTCTGCCAGGACTGTGGCAGCACGAGGGTTTTCCTGGGGTTGAACAAAGATAACCCTGTTGGTACTTTTCCTGAGGATATCCATGATGCGTAGAATCTCTTCCGCTCCTGGTTCACGTCCCTCAATCTCAATGCTTAACTGACGGAGTCCGTAATCCCTGGCCAGATACGCCCACGCGGGATGAAATACCACAAAGCTCCTACCCTGAAGTCCCTGGAATTTCTGCTCTAAAGCTTTATCCAGGTTAACCAGATCCTGTTGTAAAAAGGTGAAATTAGAATAGTAATATGCCGCATTCTGACTATCTACTTCTACCAGGGTATTCAGCATCAATCGGGCTTGGTGCAAAAACAGACGGGGGCTGGTCCAGGTATGAGGATCATAAGTCCCGTGTTCATGGCTGGTATGTGACTGGGCTGTATCGTTCCCCAGTAGTGTGTCTTCCATTAGAATGCGCTCAATCCCGCGGGTAGTATCCAAAAGTTTCAAATCTGGGAATGATTCCTTTAGGGCTCCTAACCAGAGCTCTTCTGAAGGCATTCCAGCCAGAAAATACAATCTGACCCGGGCCAAACCCAATATCTGTCCGGGACTGGGTTCAAATAATTCCGGACTTTGTCCAGCCTGAATCATGACCTGAACCTCAACTCTGTCCCCGCCCAGACGGTCCAGTAGATATTTCTGGGGCATCAGGCTGACTAACAGATGCATTCTCTCATCTTTTTGCTTAGCACATGCATTGAAAAATAAAATCAGAAGTAAAAACAGTATTTTTTTCATGCACCCATCTCCTGAACCTGCTGACAATGAGGGCAAAGCCCCTGAAAAGTCAGGCTGTGCTGATTAATGGCATAACCGTACCGTTCAGCCAGTCTTTCCTGTATATCCATTGCAGCACAATCGTCAAAGGGAATGATTTCATGGCAAGACTGGCAGAGTAGAAAATGACCATGACCACGTCCGGCATAATAAAAACGCTCACCCCCGAAAAAACTCAGAGATTCAATCAGTCCCAGTGATTCAAGAAATTCCAGTGCCCGGTAAATGGTGGAAAGATCATATTGGTCTAACTGATGATGCAAAATAGAAGCGGTTACAGGTAAAGTGGCTGCTTCTAAAGTATCCAATACAGCCTGACGTACTGGGGTAAGTTTACGGGTCATGTACACCTGCTTGCAAATGATTTGCAATAAGATAACGTTTTCTATACGATAAGTCAAATTACATAAATTGCGGTTTTTTAAAAAATGACTTTCTTTAGAATGTTACTTTTTCCAATCTGAGACCGTATACTAAAGAGAACACAATGGGAGGAAAACCATGGAACTACAAAGATCTGTAAAAATGACTCTGTTAATTACTGTTGTTATGACCCTTATGTCTGCTGCCTGTGCCCAGAATGCCGGTAAGGCTGATAAACCCTCGCCTCAACCACAGGTCCGGGGAGTATTGCAATACAATATCACCTCACCTAAAAAGTCGAGCGCTTTAAAAACCAAGGACACCGGCTATGCTATGACTGAAGAAAAGGAAATGGTGATGGATATCAGTCCGGCCCCGGAGTTGGATGGGGATAAACAGCAGGTCATTATCCATAACACTGAGGAGTACAACCGCATATATGAAAATAATTTCAAAAATGTGGTAAAAGAGCCTTTGTCCACTTTTTCGATCGATGTGGATACAGCCAGTTATGCCAATGTCCGGCGTATGCTGAACTACGGCAGTCTGCCCTCACCCGATGCTGTCCGTATTGAAGAGTTGGTCAATTATTTCAACTATGATTACCCCGAGCCTAAGTCTGACGCACCCTTTAGCTTTAACACCGAGCTGTCGGAATGTCCCTGGAACCGGGACCATAAACTCCTGTCCATCGGGCTGCAGGCTGTCAAAGTCGATCTCCAGGACATGCCCGCCAATAATCTGGTCTTTCTATTAGATGTATCAGGATCTATGTCCGATCCCAACAAGCTGCCCCTGTTAAAAGGCGCCCTCAAACTCCTGGCCGGACAGATGCGGGCCATAGATACCATTTCGATTGTGGTCTATGCCGGTGCTGCCGGTATGGTCCTTCCCCCCACCAAGGGCAATCAGACCCAGAAGATATTCGAAGCGCTGGAAAACCTGGAAGCCGGCGGATCTACAGCGGGTGGAGCAGGAATTGAACTGGCCTACAAAATTGCCAAGCAAAACTTTAATGCCCAGGGTAATAACCGGGTCATCCTGTGTACCGACGGAGATTTCAATGTAGGTACCTCTGCTACCGGAGACCTGGTCCGTCTCATTGAAGACAAGCGCAAAGACGGTATCTTCCTGACTGTACTGGGTTTTGGGATGGGAAACTATAAAGACAGCCGCATGGAACAACTGGCCGACAAAGGCAATGGTAACTATGCCTACATCGATACCATCATGGAAGCCAAAAAAGTCCTGGTCACCGAAATGGGCGGTACTCTGCTGACTATAGCCAAGGATGTCAAGATTCAAATCGAGTTTAACCCCGCGGTAGTTAAAGAATATCGCCTGATCGGCTATGAAAACCGGGTGATGGCCAATGAAGATTTTGCCGATGACAAAAAAGACGCGGGTGAACTGGGCGCAGGTCATACTGTGACCGCCCTCTATGAGATCGTCCTCAATGACGGAAAGAGTGTGAAGAGCGACCTCAAGTACCAGACCGTGACCGTAAATCCTGAAGCTCTCAAAGGTAAAGACCTGCTCACTATCAAATTCCGCTACAAAAAACCGGATGGTGATAAAAGTATCCTGATTGAAACCCCTGTCCCCTATGAGCTGAAAGATCTTAAATCGGCCTCTGAAAATTTCCACTGGGCTGCTGCTGTGGCTGAATGGGGACTGCTCCTGCGGGATAGCGAACACAAAGGCACTGCTACCTTTGAAAACGTACTGTCTCTGGCTAAATCCAGCCAGGGCCAGGATAAAAACGGCTACCGCAAGGAATTTATCCAACTGGTGGAAGTAAGCCAGGGATTGAAAAAAAAGTAAACGATAAAAAACAACACCATTTAAAAGCCGGCGTATAAATTACGCCGGCTTTTCTGGCACATTATTGGTTATGGTAATCTTAGCCTGGGGATAATTGAGGTTAATAGGATGGACTCTGGGGCCTGGCCTTTTAAGCTACCGGCATGGAGAGATACAGTACATGTAAAAAAACATCTCCCTATACAGTATCCCCATCGGCTGCAGGCGTGAGCCCCTACCGCCGCACGAAGGGGCCCAATGGTGGGACACCCTGATCTAATACACTAAATATAAGCCCTGAGTACTAATCCGATCCGTGGTGTACCAGGAGCAGCAGTCCCCACAAGGCCAGCCTATCCATACAAAAAGAAGACCCGGCCTGAGCCGGGTCTGTCATTACGCGAGCAGCTTTTTCAAAAAAATCATAAACCGGCGTCAGAGTATCCGGTATCCTTCAGACCGAATCCGAAACGTATCATCATATCTGAACCTTCCTGGAAAAAGCCGGAGAATCCTATATAACGAACCAGGGGGTCGACCATCAGGAATACTGTACCGGAGCTGTACCCGATGCTATTAGTCGCCACGAAGGAGCCTTCTCCCATCCAGGCACCCTTGATAAGGGAAGAGTGTGCGGAATTAATATCCGACCAGTTGGAAAAACTGGTAGTCAGATTGGTACCTGAGCCCCATTCAGGACCTTTTCCAAAACTGGGAATGTCCACCAGTTCTCCTACCCATTGAGGGAGGTCGGAGCCGGTATTATCCTGGAACTGAAATACACGTACCTGGCCGGAATCTATCACCATCTTCATAGGGCCCACTCCGCTTTCGGAATTGGACACACTGCAATTATAATTGATCAGGAAATATATTCCGTTGAGGTCAGCCACGGATTTACTGGATTGGGGAAAGGCCAGGCCTGCGCCGCCTCCTTTGCCGGGGCCGAAGTCCAGGATCACAGCACCATCAGGAGTGCCGATCAGGGACAGGGCATTACTGAAATCTCCAATGGGAGCGCCATCCCAGAATACCAGGGCCTGAGTACCGGCATCATAAGTAAATAAACTCAACTGGGTGCCGTGTTCATTTATGGTATTCATACCGCTGCCGCCTTCCAGCTCACGGCGCTTACTATATCCTGCTCCCCATAAATAGCCGTTATTAGCGCTATCGTCCCAGGCGGCAAAACCGGCTTCCATATTGACATTAGTATTTCCGGTATCGGTATTGAACTTCATCCAGTTATACGATTTCTGGTAATAATCCGCGGCTGTGGTAGGCTGTCGGAATACGGCATAGACAGGCAGATTTTCAGCCGCGGCATTGGACATGCCCGCATCGATATTGGTGAAGGTCTGGTAAACAATAGCTGTACCGGGGAATTCAGCGAACAGGGCTGTCCCGCCATATGTACCCAGTGAGGGAAGATCGACTACATTCAGAATAGAGAACCCTCCATTTTCCGAAACCATGGGATGATAATCAAAAGGTCCGTTGGTCACGCCCTCGGTAAAATTGATCTGCGTGACTTTGTGCTGAGTTTTATTAATGGTGACTACAATCAGATCACCCACAGGCTTGCTGCCGCCGTATTCATATATAGTATCATTGCCGTTAAGCGGGGTATCATCCGCAGGTACTCCACAACCTGCAGTACCTAAAAGAGTTACAACTGAAACCACCAGAACCATAAGTAATGATTTCACTCCACACCTCCAAATAATATTAAAATTTTTCTTTACATTGAGTTTCATTATGTATTAAATTGCCCAGGTAATAAGGCTACTTTTTATACCATAAAAGAATTTAACACTACCTCTTTTAAAATTCAATTTTTCTGGCTGTTTCGATATTTTTCCGCTTGTCACATACTTGTTGAGTTCACTGAACCGCAGAAATTAATCCTAACAGAAAAACCCTATCGGACTTTTTTATATTCAGGCAGCTATTTCATAAAAATAACAAACTGAGTTCGTCTGTTTAATGTACGCCCGTCTTCCGTATTATTGGATGCCAGGGGGCGGTCCTGTCCATAACCCACGGTCAGCAGACGTTCCGGGCCAACACCCTGTTTGACCAGGTAATCCCGCACCACTTCCGCCCGTTTTTCTGATAAGGTTTGATTGGACTCTCTGTCCCCGGTGGAGTCGGTATGACCCTGAATCTCAAGCTTGATCCTGGGATACTTCTTTAATGCCAGCACTAACTGGTCCAATATCTGCAGAGACTCATGTTTAAGATAGGCTTCATTGATCTCAAAGTGGATGCTGGGCAGGATAAGACTGTCCCCTTTCCGTAATGTATTGAGCTCGATCACATTGGTACGCACCAGGATATTGGTAGGGCCTTGGTCCGGCCACCAGGTGATGATGGAGTCCGGGGTATATAGAGGCAGAGGTGTGACATTCCGGGGTTGGCCCAGATTATAGAGGGTGTTTCCGACGGACAGGAGCAGCATCCCGTCGGCAGCAGACATCAGAGAAGGCGCCCCCGGCCCGGGAGACTGCCAGCTCCACAAAGAATGAGCCGGATTATCCAGCCTATAAGCGGCCAAATAGGTGCCCTGATCCCGGATATGTGCCAGATAGAGCTGATCCCCTATAATGACGAACCTGGGTGATGAAGCTTCCCCACATACGAAACGCTGGCGGATGTCTCCATTTTCCGGATTGACGGCTACCACCTCTCTATTTCCAATAGAGAATAAAATGGAACGGTCCGTAAAAGCCGGACCGGATGTCACCAGATCAGAGTATTCTTTCTGCCACAGGATGCTGCCTGTGTCAGGGTCGAGACAATAGAGCAGCTTACCGGAGGGTACATATATCCGGTCATGGTAGATCACGGGATTAAATATCTGCAAAGTGTTAGCCAGGCTGGTCTGCCATAGGGTACGGCCGCTGGAGGCATCCAGGCAGAACACCACGAAACGGCTGTTTTTCATGTCTTTGGACTGGGTGTATATACGGCCTTTGTAATAAGATGGGAAACCCCCGAAACTGGTGACTTCCCGGTTGACCCAAAGCACCTGGCCGTTGGTGTAATTCCGGGCCATGAAATATTTACGGGTACCATAGATCACCCTATAATCCAGAGTCACGGGGTCGGCATAGATGCTGTCGTCCAACGCGCTCACCTGGGACCCATCCCCCAGGCCGGCCCGTGCCCACAATACATGGCCGTTAGTTTTATTGATGCAGTATAGTGCTGTGGCGTCTGACAGATACAGCCAGTTTTCCCGGATAACTGGGTACTTGATCTTGCCTGCCTGGGCGCTAGGACGCCCCATCTGCCGGGACAGGGTTACCAGGTCCAGGTTCCACAGCTCCCGGCCGGTCACCAGATCCAGGCAGACTATCTGTTTGTTGAGGTCCGACACATAGACACGGCCGTCTGACACAATAGGATTGAACCAGGTGGTATAAGCGATGAAGGTCCACTGCACGGTATTGGTCTGAACGATCAGCTGGTCATTATTACCGGTGAAGTATACATTACCCATGTATACCGGCCAGTCAGAGGCGGAAAAGAATAATCCCATCAATAAAAATGATAGAAAAAGTCTGTTCTTTTTCACTGTTGGCCTCTTTATATTATATATTCTGTCTGTATCATAAACCGGAATGTATAAATAATCCAGCGAGAGAAGACTACCCTAACTCTAAATCCCTTTGTTAGACTTTTCCTCCCTCCCCTGCTAAAATATCTTTAACCCATACAGGAGCAGCCCTATGAGTAGAATGGACCGTATCTCATCCTTCAAGGCTATGGATATCTTCCGGGAGAGCCAGCGCTACCAGGACGTGGTCCACTTTGAGATCGGAGCGCCGGATATCGAACCCAGCCCCCGGGTGATAGCTGCCCTGCACCAAGCGGTAGATGAGGGCCGCTTTTCCTATGTGGACTCACTGGGTATCATGCCCCTGCGTCAAGCCATAGCCGGGCATTACCATCATGCCTACGGGCTCACTATCCAACCGGAGTCAGTGGTCATTACCTCGGGGACTTCGGGAGCTTTTCTGGTAGCTTATTCCATGCTGCTAAACAAAGGTGAACGTATAGCCCTCCCCGACCCCGGCTATCCCTGTTATAAGAATTTTGCCCGTCTTTTCGACCTGGAACCGGTGATGCTGCCCCTGGATGCAGACACCAACTTTCTGGTCACAGTAGACCATCTGAAAGCACTGGGAGATATCAAAGCTTTTCACCTGCCCAGCCCTTCCAATCCCCTGGGAAATGTCTATACCCCGGAACAGCTCCGGGTCCTGCATGATTACTGCCGGGAACATAAAATCCACTTTATCAGCGATGAGATTTACCACGGGCTGACCTATACCGGACAGGACCACTGCGCCCTGGAGTACAATCCCGATGCCATAGTGATCAATGGCTTTTCCAAACTCTACGCCGTACCCGGTCTGCGCCTGGGTTGGATGATCGTGCCCCCTGCCCATCTGCGTGACGCGGAAAAGGTGATCCAGAACATCAGTATCTCCGCCCCCTCTCTCAGTCAGTATGCCTGTGTGGAAGCATTTGATTATGACCACCATGCGCATAGCCGGGAGATCTACCGGGAACGTAGAGATTACCTGTATCAGGCACTGGGACAGTACTTTCCCATACATGCCCGGCCTGACGGTGCTTTTTATATCTGGGCGGATGTATCAGAGTACGGTCTGCACTGTGAAGAATTCGTGGATCTGATGCTGTCTACGGTACACGTGGCAGCTACCCCCGGCACAGATTTTGGTGACCATCATACCGACCGCTATGTCCGATTCGCCTACACCAAGAATCTGGACCAACTCCGTGAAGGGGTGGAACGCATCGGACATTTTCTGGAAGAGTGGAAAAAGCAAAACTAGAGAGAGTGCCTCTCCTGTCAAATCACGTTTGATTCTGAATTATTAAAGAAAAAACTATTGTTTATTCTGACTCTTGCGGTATACTGTTATAAGTATTATCTTTTTAGTTTTTGGGGTATTTATGATTCAGCCTCGGCGGAGTATAAGGGACCTGTTTCTGCTTACCATCGGGTCTACCGTCCTTTTGATTCTATTGTTATTCTACAGTATCATTTATATTGTGATCCGGCATTCATTCATCAAGACCGCTGAAGAAACCAGCAGTATTATAATTCAATCCAGTGTAGACCGTATGGATGGTTTTTTTAATGAATTAGAGAGACTAGCGATAAATTTATCTCAGAGCAGTTTTGTCTATCAGAAAGATTATGCCCAAATGGCAGAAGTTTTTTTTTCCCTGTCAAAAGTGAGATCGGATTATGTCAGCTCAATTTATTTCGGTAGTACTGACGGTGTCTTCCTGCAGAGAGGGTGGAGTTCAGAGACCTTTACCACAAATCAGGGTTGGGCTTATGTAAAGCTGCCCTGGAATCCCGGTTATCCAGGGCAACTGCCTTCTGACTATGATCCCCGTAAACGGCCCTGGTATCTGGCAGCGGTTGAAAAAAAAGATATCGTAGTCACTTCCCCATACCCCTTTGTCACTAAAGATAATTCCGTTACCAATAGCGGGATCACTATCGCTATACCGGTTTATCAGCCCGGAGGTAAACTGGCCGGTGTCATTGGGATAGACTGCAGTCTGGCTATGCTGGGTAACTGGGTGGAAAATCTACATTTACCTCAGGAAGGAAAAGCTATACTCATGCACCAATCCGGCACAGTGCTATACTGGCCCTATTCTACTTTTTCTGCTCAAGAGATTTTGGACCCTCTCATGTCAGGTAAAAGAAGTATCCTGAGCAACCACTCTGATCTTTTAAGATTCAAGCTGAAAGGCAAAAATATGCTGCTTACCTATCATAAAAACCAGACTAATGGGTTAATTATGCTGGCTATTTTTGATATTCAAAATCTGATGAGACCCGGCTTTCGGGCTATGCTTCTTACTCTGGCTGTCACTGTATTTATGCTGCTTATTTTACTATTAATTTTGAAAATACAGGTCAGCCAGTTGACATCTCCTCTGGTCAGCCTGAGAAATATCATGGAAGATTTTAAAAACAATAATCGGAAGATAAAAGCCACAGTCCCCTTACATTTTGAAGATAATGAAGTAGGCCACCTGGCACATACTTTCAATGAAATGTCCGATTCCATCTCTGGATTTGAAGACAATATACTGCATCAACTGTATTTTGACAGACTGACCGGACTGCCTAACCGCAGAAGATTACTTGAAGACATTAAAAATGCTATACAACCCGTATTTTTTCTGATTAACATTGATGCCTTTAAAGAAATAAATGATTTTTATGGTCCTGAAATCGGGGATTATGTCATAAATGAAACCAGTAAACGACTTCAGGTTATAATTGATCCCCATTCCAAATTGTATAAATTCCCTTCGGATGAATTTGCAATCCTCATGGACACCTCTATAACTGCGGCAGAGATACATGAAAAAGTCCTCTATTATTGTAGTGAAATCAATCGTCATCCTATCACCTACCAGGACTATGAAATATATGTACAGGTGACTACCGGTGCTGCCTACGGCAACGACCAGGATGAGGCCATTGATCTCATAAGCCGGGCAGACATGGCTCTTAAAAAAGCTAAAAGAGCCGGCCAGCACTTCCTGTTGTATCAGGATACTATGGAAATTCGCCGGGAATTTGAACGAAATCTGACTATGGCCAGTAAACTACGCCAGGCGGTACATGAAGACCGGATCATCCCCTTTTTCCAGCCTATTATGAATAATTCTACCGGTAGAATTGAGAAATATGAATGTCTGGCCCGGATGCTGGATGAGAATGGCAATATAGTTCCTCCCATGGAATTTTTGGATGTGGCCAAAAAAACCAGATTGTATCTCACCATCACCCGAATCATGCTTGAGAAATCCTTTAATCGCTTCAAAGATACTGATTTTGAATTTTCTATTAACCTCTCCCTGGATGATGTTCTTTCCAATATTAATAGGGAGTTTATTCTGGAGACTCTGTGGAAAAACCCGGAAGTCAGCCCCAGGGTGGTCTTTGAATTCGTGGAATCAGATAACATCGAAAACTATGAAGATATCCGGAAATTTATTCTGGAATTGAGGAATTATAAAGCCCGTATCGCCATTGATGACTTCGGTACAGGTTACTCCAACTTTGAACATATACTCGAACTCCGTCCTGACTATATAAAACTGGACGCATCCCTTATTAAAAATATAGACCAGGACGAAAATTCCAGGGTCATTGTCCAGACTATTTCCAACCTGGCCCGACGCCTGTCTCTTTTTACCATTGCGGAATATGTTCATAACCAGGAAGTGCTGGATACTGAAAAAGGTTTGAATGTCGATTTTTCTCAGGGGTATTTTATCGGCCTACCACTCCAAGATCTGGTTAAATAAGTTACTGTATTAAAACTCATTCAATCTTTCACCGGTTTGATTTTCACACAAAAACAGGTTAGTATTAATGCGAAATACGGTTACTCTCTGCATGTATTTTCGTAATACATACAGAGAGTGATCAGCGGAGGCCCCATGGGCATAGAGCTGAATCCTGATATTCCCCTGCTGGTACAGAAATGCCAATCCGGCAATTCACATGCTTTTGGTGAACTCTACGATCACTTTTCAGGAAAGATTTTCCGCTACCTCTACTTCAGAGTATATCAGAGAGACACCGCGGAGGATCTTACCAGTATTACATTTATGAAAGCTATGGAAAAGCTTTCCCAATACCGTCAGGACAAAGGAGAATTTTCCGCCTGGTTATACCGCATTGCCAGGAATAGTCTGTTCGATTATTTTCGTTCCCGCAAAAAAACAGTGGAACTGGAAGAAGCCTGGGAACTGGCTGGAAATACGGATATACATGCAGACGCGGAACAAAAGGACCAGTGGGAAAGAATACAACCCTTTTTGCGTCAGTTAAAGCAGGAACAGCAGGAAATACTAAAAATGAGAATATGGGATGAAATGAGTTACAAGGAAATTGCTGAGATCCTGGGAAAGAACGAAGCTGCCTGCAAGATGACTTTTTCCAGGACTATCCGGCAGCTGAAAGAAATGATGCCCCTGGAGGTCACCCTCCTGCTTTTACTCAGTGTATTGTTCTGAAGGGAGATAAGTAAATGAACCAGAAAATCGAGCAGATTTTACAGGAACTAATAGCCAATGACCCCACACTGAAGGAAAAAAGAACTGAGCTGGCTAAAATAATAAATTTCATGCTTCAGCATCGTCCTGATGCAGAAATAGACCCGCATTTTCAGGCCAGTCTCAAAACCAGGTTAATGGCCCGGTTTATAGAAAAATCTACCCCCCGGCAGAAATTTCTGAAGATATTCCACTCCCGTGTCACTCGTGGTATTATGGGTGGAGTAGTTTTGGGCAGCCTCGTCCTGATCGTGACCTTTAACCTGTACCGGACTCAAAAAGAAGAAGTGACTTTCAGCAAAGCTGTTTATGTAAAAGAAACAGACCGGGAAAAACAAAATAGTCCACAACCCCAAGTTGTCAGACCCTCGGCTGAAGAAACTAGAGGTGTAGACGAACAAAACCTTTCTGGTATAATGACAGATGAAAAAAAGCTGGAAACCGAATCCCCACAAAAATTACTGACTGAAAACAATAAAACTAAAGATACTGATCTAGGTAACACTAAATCAATCTCAACAAAAGATATGGCAAGTCTAGATGATATTCAGGAAAAATCCGAAGGTGTCTCTGTCTCAGAAATGAACGATCAGGACATTGCGGTAAAACAAGAATCTGAGTCTTATACCTTAAAAATGGACAAAAACAGAGCAGACTCAGCGTTGAATTTGGAAGATCAGACTGAAAAAAAGGAACTTAAATTTGCCAAGAAAAAGAGTGGACCTTTGTTCTCCAAGAACAAAATGTCCATGCAAAAATCACCCCAGGCAGAACCCAGAGAAGAAGTCCAGCAATCCGAACTATCCCCTTCCACTACTTACAATTTATATTTTAAAAACTCTGGACCTGGTGGGACAGTCACACAGGGTGATCCATTAGATTTTCCTTTTATACCTCTACCGGTTTCAGAAGCTGAGTTTAACTATCCGGTTCAGCGAAAAATGATCCAGGAAGGATCAAATCCAGGTAAAGCTTTGTCAGTGTCACAATGGGTCAACGGCTATTATTATGACTATCCTCTACCGGAGCGAAATACTTCTTTGCGGTTTACTACGGTCCTGCTATCCTGCCCCTGGAATTCAGACCACCAACTCCTACAGGTAGGACTACAGACTTCTCGTCCGCAGGTCTCTTCTCGTCCTGCCATACTGGTGCTGGTAGTTGATCTGAAAGATGAGAAAAATATCCCGGTTATAACTGAGTCTATTATGAAAATCGCGCTGCAGCTGCATACCAGAGAACATCTTGCAATAGTTTTATTCTCTGGTGCTGAACAGAAAATTCTGGAACCCACATCTGATCCCTTGAGAATCAGAGAATTTTTAGCTACTTTTCACCATTCTACCCGAAGCAGTATTCTGACAGGTATAAGAGACGGATTGGCCCTGACTCTATCTGATACCAGACAGGATGTAATACAAAAGGTTATAGTAATCACAGATAAAATATCACCCATAAAATCAGATCTAGTGGTACTTAAGGATATACTGACTGATCAAAAATATAATAAGGTTCTGAAATCAGTATGGATACCGGATAAAACACCGGTGGAACACATAGAACACAATCTGATCCAACAGGCTGGTTTTAAAGATATACTGTATCTCAACAGCCCCGATCAATTCCGTATGGAATTACTACGCTCTCTGGACAGAAATGTTCAATATGCCGCACAAAACTTCCAGACCAGGGTCGAATTTAATCCGCTTCTGGTAAAACACTTTGAATTACTGGGTTATAATAGTCCAGAGGCAGATATCACCGTACCGTCCAATCTGGAGCAGGGATACCAGCAGACCTGGTTGTTTGAAATCACACCGCGTGATAAAGAAGAAAATGTTCCCATGGAAAGGCTTAAACAGACTATTTATCAGAACCATCTGGCAGTATTAAAATACCAGTACTATGATCCTCTCTCCAGTCAAAATCCTCAGTCCAGTATTTTAGTAAAAAATGAGATACTGATGTGGGATTCAATTGCACCTGCTTTTGATTGGTCGGCTGCTCTAGCCTGGTGGGGCAAGTCTCTCAATAGTGATAGTACCTATATGGATTATGCCTTATTGAATAAAATAGCGGCCCGGGGAATGACAGGGCAGATAGATACACTCCGACAGGATTTCATGGAATTACTGAAATCTCAACAAGGACACCAATTACTCAGGATTCAGGAAAAACCCCAAGTTCTGGAAACGAAATAGACCTTTACTCGCATATTGACTATATTTAAACAAATACATCAGGCAGGTGTCATATATGCCGGAACTCCCGGAAGTACATCTCAAAGGCAGATTATTTTCCAAATATGCAAGAGGAAAGCGGATCGAAAAAGTGGATATCCTGGATGAACGCATGATTAAAAACACTAGTCCAGGTATCTTTAAAACTGCTCTTCTGGGACATACTATTCACGACACCACACAGCATGGTAAGTACCTGTTTACCGCGTTGAATCCGGGATTTTTGATTCTTCATTTCGGTATGACCGGAGATATTTCCTTTTTGGACCCGGAATCTCCCCTGCCCCGATTCAGCAAAGTGACTTTTACTCTGGATGATGGCCAGCGAATTATCTATACCAGTATCCGGAGACTGGGTCTGGTGAGCATATGTGAAGATAAAGATAACTATATACAAGTTCATAAACTGGGTAAGCATATTTTGGATGTAGATGAGCAGACTTTTTTGTCAGAAATGAAGCAGCACCAGGGCAGGATCAAAGCCCTGCTTCTCAATCAGTCCGTATGGTCAGGCATAGGTAATCTCTATGCGGATGAATCCTTGTATCAATCCCAAATCCACCCTTTGGAATATACAGGTTATATTACCCCAGAGAAGGCATTGAGACTTTATCAGGCCCTGCAGGATGTGCTTCGTATATCCATACAGCTGGATACGGACTTCAGCAGGTTTCCTGCTCACTACCTGTTGTCAGACCGGAAAGGCCGCGCCTCATGCCCTCGATGCCATACACTCTTTCAAAAATGTACGGCTGCCGGACGAACCAGTGTTTTTTGCCCCCATTGTCAGTCCCTGTCTCAAAACAGGTAGAACATGTGTGCTGCAGCCTGAAAACGTTCATAGGACCCGCTGAGATCGCTTTGATACCATCCAACGTTGAGAGGCAATTCCAGTTTCCAGGAAGGATTTAAATAATACTCTAATTTTAAAAACAGAGAGTACCTGGTTTCATTAATAGCTCCCGGGAAGATATAATACCATTCCCCTGATGCACCCAGTGTCAGTTTGGTTCTGATCCCGGCGTCATATACAGCTTTCAGAGAGAGTTTCTGGATTTCAGCATCATTATAATAAGCCAGCATATTAGTAGTAGAAATCACTTGAAGATTGGCCTCACTGGCCTCGTTGCGAGTGTAATTATATTCACTCACCAGACTGAAAAAAGGCCCTGGCATCCAGGTTAATCCAGCCTTTCCTCCCCAACTCAGTACAGTGAGATCCCGGGAAAAATATTGCAGGCTGGTATAATCCATCCACTGCCCGTTACCTTCCACATCAACTATGAGATTGTATAATATATCAGCATTCCAGCCCAGCCAGGCTTCATGCCCGATACTGTTTTCATTGGTCACTTCAGCAATTCCCCAAGCCCGGGTAAAAGAATAGCCTAATCTACCGGTAGAAAAATCTCCCAGATCCTGCTGATATTCTATTTCACCCTGAAGTGAATAGTTAAAAGAAAGGTTATATTCTGCTACAGCCTGCAGTTTGATTTGGGAAGTGCTGACTGGATAATATACCATTCCGCCACCTGCCCTGAGATGAAAAGTCTGGAACAGGCTGACATATTCAAAATCCGCATCTCCTAATCCGAAAAACTGAAAAATATCTCCTGTCGAACGTATTTCACTGCTTAAACCTAAACTGGCAAAGGGGAGACCTGTACTGTTTTGAGCCAGGAATATATTAGAATCGTAGCCCAGTCCTAAACCGATTTTGAGGAACTTATCTGCATCAGCGAAAATCTCCGTAACCAAAGTACTGATGAGGATTATAAACCATAAACTTTTTTTCATAATGGGCTCCTTTAACGCTTTTCGTTTTCCAGATCATACCGGATTTTCTGGAGACTACTGCTTTTTAATAGTTCTTTTTTTATACGTTTTCCCAGGTCGAGGGAGCTTATTTTATATTCTTTTCTACGCATTAAAATCTGTTTTAAAATTGAAATTTCAGCTGACCCAGCCTGATCTTTATTTATCATCAGATAAAGTATACTGAAGCAGTCTTCCGGCAGAATTTCACCTGTGATCATTAGTACCCCCGTTTCTGTGAGCCTTTTCACATCTCCGGTATTGAGTTTCTTGGCATTAATAACTGATGCCAAATTTTCCAGTTGTTTCAGATCAAAGTAATCTATCAGATACAACATGTTTTTCCGTACAGTATTGTCTTCTTCAAAAGGAAACTTAAGTACTTTGAGTTTATATAAACGGTCTGATAACTGTAACAAAGAAATGGAAGCAGAATAAAAACCTCCATTCCTTATCTTCTGTTCTTTTAATTCACTGAACAATAACTGGGTGTCCAAACCTTGCGCATCCGCATTTTGAAAGATACCCAGAATGATTTCCTGCTGAATAATGGGGAAGCCCCAATCCTTAAGGATTGGGGTAACTTCCCGATTTACATCCAGACTATGGAGGGTCGTATGTACAGTCAGGATGAGAATGCTGAAGAGTAGATATTTTAGTTTCTTCATGGGATCACCTTAATGGTGTATCCCGGGATTCCGGGCAACCTCAATATCTTTCTGTGCCACCTGCTTCTTCTGCTGTATCTGGTTTTTAGTCTGATAACGGTACTGGGACTGTTCCAAAGAAGCTTCTTTCAGCTGAGTCTTAGTCATTTTTTTCAGTTCCAGTTTGTTCATGACTGCTGATTTCTGCTGCAATTTTTCAGTTTTAGCCAGTTGAGTCATCAGCATCAATCTCTTCTGACGGGGTGTCCCACTCAACTGTGCTTCATTTTCCTGATAAAATTTCCATGCGTTTTCTACATTTTCCAGTTTCCACTGGTTTCTGTTCTGCTGCATGTACTGGTTAAGATATTTGAGTTGTTCCTGGTATTCAGACTGGGACCGGGCTTGGGTTTTGACCTTCAGCATCAGCTGATCACATTCTTGTACACTTAGCTTTTGCTGAAGTTTTTCCTGAGTCTTTAGTTCCAGTCTGGTGTGAGCCTGAAACTGTGTCTTTAACTGGATACTGTTTGTATCTTCAGCAGCCGCCCATAAAATAGCTGAAAGTACGATTCCTAGGGCGATTATTATTTGTCTTTTCATGGTAACCTCCTGGTAATTATCTATATTCAAAGAGACGTCTCGTTAAATATTACAGGAAAAGCAGAGCTTTTTCCTGGTCATTTCTGTCCACCACAGTATGCTCCGCATTTCCTGTAGTATATATCATCTTATCCACTAAAAACTGGTATTCATAAATCTTTCCTTTTTGTAATACCAGTTCAATATGCCACATGGCAGTCTTTTCATCCAGATTCATCTCTACCCTGTGCTGCCAGTCATTAAAACTACCTAGCAGTTCTACACTTTCTTCACCATGATAAGGATACATTATGACTACCCTCTCAATATGAGAAAACCTGATCCATAACAGGCTGCTTACCACCAGGGAAACACCCAGTATTGCCATGGAAGCATATTTTAGTACCTGCATCCAGGATGGCTGAACGGGAAGGTCAGGCAAATTGTCCATAACTCTGGTTTTGAGATCAGCTGGTACTTTGGTATTTATCCATATATCCTCTGCGGTTTCAACTAATTCTATTATTTTTTTAGTCATTCATTTCCTCCCCTATCAGATAGACTTTGATTTTTTCCCGTGCCCGCATCAACCTGATCTTGATATTACTTTCAGACAGATGGGAAATCTCAGCTATCTCTTTTATCCCCAGACCTTCAAAGTACTTTAACAGAATCAACTCTTTATCCAGGTCCGGAAGAGTATCTATGGCCCGAATGAGATATAGTTTATCTTCATTGTTTACATCTGGATGATCAGGGATTTCCATTAATTCCAGAAAATCAGAACCCGCATGTTGATGTGTTTTCCTGCGCTGATAAAAAGTATGCAGGGTATTCCGGATGATGGAGTACATCCATGGAAAAAAAGCCTTTTGAATATTAAACCTGCCCAGGTACCTATAAACTCTTATAAAAACTTCCTGTGCTACATCCATTGCGTCCTCCCTATTTCGGGTATAAAACAATGCCAGGTTAAATACCCTGGTCTGGTAAGAAGATATTAATTCTCCGAAAGCGTCCTTATCACCCTGTCTGGCAGCGATGATCAGAGAAGTCTCATCCATCCACACTCCTTAGCCGGACCGCGTTTTTTTTGTACACTATATATACCTTTAATGAACACAGTACGGTTACATATTATGAAAAAGAATTAAGCTTTTTACCAGATATCGGATTGGAAGATTTATTCCAGGAGTGCTTCCAGGGCGGGACGATTCAGGATACGGATTTGACGCTTGTCTTTTTGGATCAGTCCCTGTGTAGTAAGTTCCGCCAGGGATCTGGAAAGGGAAGGACGGGTAATTCCCAGATAACGGGCCAATTCATCCAGGCTGGATTGGAGGACAAAACTCTCTCTACCCCGCGAAAGAAAAAACCAGGCCAGCTTGGCACGGATGGTAGTAAAAGAAAGTATTTCCAGTCGGCGTGATAAAAGAAATATTTTTTCAGATATATCGGATAA
The DNA here is from genome assembly GCA_964428015.1 of uncultured Brevinematales bacterium. Classification (GTDB taxonomy): domain Bacteria; phylum Spirochaetota; class Brevinematia; order Brevinematales; family CAYRWR01; genus CAYRWR01. The sequence goes on from CAYRWR010000001.1 coordinate 300,845, forward strand.
AAAATTAGATAATAATTTCTCATTCCGGAACCATACCCCGAACACATCTTCTTTGGGGACACTGATCATCTCAACATCTGTAGCCGCAACCAGGGACACGGGCAGGTGATTGTTACGCGCAAATAATATTCCGGGAGCGATAGCTGCCGGAGCGGGAAACTCCTCTACTATGAGAATCTTCCCGGAAGAACGATCCAGTTCACCCTGGCATTTTCCCCGACTGACAAATAGGAGCTGATTATATTCTATACCCTGGTGATGAATGACCTGTTTTTTAGAATAATTTCTACTCTTCATCCTGACAGATTCAAATAGTTTTTGAATTTCTTCCACTGGTATCCCTTGAAAAAATTCAGCCCGGGATATCCTTTGATAGAAAGAATTATCGGTATTTTGTAACATCGGTTACCTCATATTCCTTGTAAATTAGTATACTATATTATACAATAAAACACTATTACAGGAGAGTAAAATGGGATTTATCATAGAGAGGGAGACTTGTATTGGATGCGGTATTTGTGCCACATTATATCCCGAACTTTTCGTCATGGACGGTGAACAAAAAGCAGAAGTGCAGGATATTCCTATGGTGGATGAAGACAGAGCCAGGGATGCCCAGTCTACCTGTCCGGTAAATGCTATTCTGGAAAAATAAATCAGTCAGTCTGAAGTTTTTTCAGGGTGGTTTCATCAATAAGTCTCAAGCTGAGCACCTGATTTTTATACTGATAGGCTGTTTGTAGTTCTTTGAAAAACTGATGATCCACTCTTTCTATCCAGATTTCCTCATCTTCCAGATGACGTACCTGGTACTGGGCTGCAAATTCAGCAGCCATTTTTTTCTGTTCCCAGGCCAATAATGCGAAGTCATTCTCCCTGGATTGGACTACTAAAGGAGAAGGTTTGAATTTCTTATCGGTTTCGCTTTTTTTACGAATCAGAATGACGTAAAAATTCAGGATGGTATAAGTCATATCGCTTCCTGTACTTTTATTTTTTTAGAAATAGGTCAATAATACTTTTATCAATTCCGCGGTTTCGGCAGACAGCCTGAAAAAACAACCCGCTATTTTTAAGCTTGATTTTGTTTTTTTCTAATTCGACTTCAGATAATCCGGTACGATTTATCACGGAATTCTTCACATCAAATAACGAATAATAGTGGAATCTACGCAAATCAATCCCGTCCTTTATCATATCCCGTACTACACTCAAATGATCATAAATATAGCGTGTACGGAATACATCTCCCTGGTCCGAAGTGCCATTTGACATCACAAATAAGGGAAGAAGATACTTTTTGTACCATTGTCCGCCTACTTTTTTTAAGCCTTCAGGATCCATTTGCTGGTCTTCATCATCCTGCAATGTTCCCTCTGTCAAAAAACCACGCGAAAACTGATTTCGATAGGACCAGTCAAATATCCTGGTCTCTGACCCAAAATAGGCAAGCCCGATATAATCACAATAGCGGGGTACACCATCAGATTTCTCCATACCCAGAGGAAAAATACGATTCCCTTCTAGCATACCGGCCAGGAAGATATCCTGATGCATCCTTTGGTATACTTTGAGGGCAAATCTGTCCAACCAGCCGGTTTGTGCAGATTTTAAGTGCCTGGCCCGGATTACAGGCGCGAGACGGGTATCTTCTTTCCCCATTAGTTTCCGGATATTATGCACCATGAGATATGTCCGGACATGAGCTTCAATGAGATTGTTAACACTTTTTAAATAGCGGGACCAGGTGGGCGGATTTTCTTCCAAAGAGAATACTGTCTTTAACACCTGATCCGGGTCGTCGATACTTACCCATTCACTTACCACATCACCCAGCTGATGAGCTATGTGCTCTGCATATTTTTCAAATATTTCAGGTGATTCCGGACTATTCCAGGAGCCCATGTCCTGAAACCAGGCTGGATGATTATTATGATACAGTCCCAACAGGACTTTCACGCCGGATTTCCGCAGTTGAATTATAGATTCCCTGATAGTTTTCAGGCTATTATGGTCATACAGTCCCGGTTCAGGCTCAATAGATCCCCAATCCAGGCAGTAATAATAGCTTTGCAGACGCATTTTCTTAATCAGCTGCACATCATCGCTGCTCAGCACATGATGGAACTGTGAGACTACAGGTGAGAATCCCTGTAAAGAGTTTTTTTTAGATTTAGCCGGTACAATAGAAAAAACAGCTGACGCGGAATCCGCACAGCCTAATAACAGAGTGTCAGGCAGATCAAAGCCCTTCATTTTTCCCCTCCATTGTATAAATATTTTAGCAGTATTAAGGGTTT
>CAYRWR010000002.1:0-176893 GCA_964428015.1 uncultured Brevinematales bacterium
GGGTTAGGCATCATCTTCTTACGACCCAGGACGGGACCCAGTTTACCCAGGATCTTCATCATATCAGGGGTAGAGATAACAGCGTCAAACTCAAACCAGCCGCCTAAGATCTTTTCAACCAGATCCTGAGCACCTACATAAGTCGCGCCGGCTGCTTCTGCTTCTTTGGCTTTATCCCCTTCAGCAAAAACCAGCACTCTCTTTTCACGCCCTACAGTATGAGGCAGAACCAATACGTCGCGGATAGTATGCTTCTGCTTGATGTTCAATTTGTAAGCCAGCTCTATAGATTCGTCAAACTTGGCAGTTGCCAGATCCAGCACTTTCTGGGCGGCGTCTTCTATTGTATGAAGATCAGTTCTTTCATACTTGGAAAGCATTTCCAAATAACGCTTGGTTCCCTTGTAAGTGACACCATTCTTTACTAAAGTCTTCATAGGATTAACCCTCCACCTCTACACCCATATTCAGAGCTGTACCGGCAATAATATTAATAGCCGCGTCGATATCATTAGCATTTAAATCAGGCATCTTGGTCTCAGCGATCTGTTTCAGTTGTGCCCGGGTGATCTTACCCACTTTATTTTTGTTGGGTTCAGAACTGCCCTTCTGTATATTCAGGGCTTTTTTAATCAGGTCTGAAGCAGGAGGAGTCTTGGTGAAGAATGTGAAACTTCTGTCTTCAAACACAGTCATTTCCACAGGAATCACAAATCCCGCTTTGTCCTTGGTCATAGCATTAAACTGGTTGCAGAAGTCCATCATAGCCACGCCATGAGGACCCAGGGCTGTACCCAATTGTCCGGGGTTTGCCTGACCAGCCTGTATCTGCAGTTTTACTATTGCCTTGATCTTTTTTGCTTTGGGAGCCATGGCTCTCTCCTTTATACTTTAGAAACTTGATTAAAGCCCAGTTCTACCGGTGTGAGACGTCCGAAGATCTCAACCCTCACCATCAGACTGTTCTTTTCGTTATATATTTCTTCCACTTCACCTTCAAACTCTTTGAAGGGACCTTCTTTGATAATGACTCTTTCTCCCACTTCGTAGCCGCTGCCCAGTTGTGAAACTTCACTCTTGATATCACCGGTCTTTTCAAAGATGGAACGCACTTCATCCAGACTCAAAGGTGACGGTCTCTTGTTACCACCACCGGAAGTGAGGAACATCCCCACACCGGTCACACCTTTGATTTCTGCGTACACTTTCTTCCACGCTGTGTCATCATCAGGCACATCCATTTCAGCCAGGACGTAGCCGGGATATATTTTCCGCTTCTTGATGACCTTTTTATTCTTCTTTTCCACGACATATTCTTCTTCGGGCACACGTATATCGAGGATAACATCTTTCAAAACTTCATTATGGCGCTTGCCGGAAAGACCGTTAAAAACAGTCTTCTCATATCCGGTAAATACCTGAATCACAAACCAGCCTCTAGCCATTCTTACTTCCTAGTACCTTATGACTTTAATAAAAGCCCAACTAATCGGGACAACCCTGCATCGATCAAAGACAGGAACAGGGAGAAGGCCACCACAAACAATACCACAACGATAGCAGAATGAACCGCTTCATCTTTGGTAGGCCAGTTTACCTTCTTTAACTCTTCAACACTTTCACGTATAAAAGTCTTGATTTTATTAAACATGTTTACCCCGATTCTTTAATAAATGCAGGCCAGGCAGGGCTCGAACCTGCAACATTCGGTTTTGGAGACCGACGCTCTACCAATTGGAGCTACTGGCCTATTCAAACTAAATTACTTTACTTCTTTGTGTGGTGTGTGTTTACGGCAGCGAGGGCAATACTTGCTTAGATTTAACTTTACACGCTGCTGAACCATCACCTTGGTCTTATTGGTGGTATATGTCCGTTCTTTACACTCTTCACACTGCAAGGTGACAATCTGCATCTCTATCTCCTAAGCCTAATTAATAGGATTCCTGAGCCCTCATTCGGATTTGAACCGAAGACCCCTTCCTTACCATGGAAGTGCTCTACCTGCTGAGCTATGAGGGCATAATAGACCATTATTTTACTACTACGCTTAACAAAAGTCAATTTTCAAGAGGGTTATAATTTTATCAGAAAATACACAGATCCGCAAGTTTTTAAGCCATAAGAAAAGACTCAAATACCTGGAAAAAGTCCGGGAAGGTCTTGGAGACACAGCCAGGATCCTCAATCTGGACGCCAGGGATACGTAATCCTGCTATACTGAAACTCATGGCCATACGATGGTCATTATAGGTAGCTATTGAGGCGGCATGATAGAATGGAGCGGGATGTATGCATAAGCCGTCGGGATATTCTTCCACCCGGGCACCCAGCTTACTGAGTTCATTACACAGGGCTGTGATTCTGTCTGTTTCCTTTATCCTGAGATTAGGTACGTTGCGAATGGTAGTGGGACCTTCCGCGAACAGGGCTACCACAGCCAGGCTTAAGACCATATCCGGTATATGGTTCATGTCAATATTTATTCCCTGAAGTTTGCCTTGACTGCGCAGAATAAGCTTTTTTTCTTCCCATTCCAGTCGACAGCCCATACTTTCCAGCACCCTGGCAAAACCAGTGTCACCCTGTACCGAATCACTGCCCAACCCCTCGATACAAACTTCTCCGCCCAGGACAGCCGCGGCAGATAAAAAATAGGAAGCCGCTGAGGCGTCAGGTTCAATATGATATTTCCCGGGTGAGCTATACGTTGCTGGTAATATCTGAAAATCCTGGTAGTCACGATGACTGGAATCGGCGCCAAATACCCGCATCATCCCCTGGGTCATATCAATATATGGGCGGGATGCCATTTCACCCTGGATTTTAATGGACAAACCTTTTTGCATACAGGGAGCCGCCAGGAGCAGTGAGGATATATACTGTGAAGAATTTTTCCCGGGCAGAGCACATTCTCCCCCCTGTATGCCTTGAGCATTAATTATCAAAGGAGGACAGCCGTTACCGGTTTCACTCCTGATATCACATCCTAAATCAGAGAGGGCTCGGATCAGATCCGCTATGGGTCTTTCCCTCATGCGGCTGTCCCCATCCAGATAAAAGTTTCCTTTACCCAGACACAGCAGAGTGCTGAGAAATCGCATGGCTGTACCGGCATTACCTACAAAGAGTCGTTCATCTTTTGCCGGCAGGCTTCCCCCAGTGATTCTGCATATTCTGTTTTCCCGATCCAGGGAGACCTTATAACCCAGCTGTTCCAAAGCCTGGTACATATATAGAGGATCATCCGCCAGCAGAAAATTTTCCAGAGTGGTTTCCCCTTGAGATAATGCGGCCAGGACCAGGGCCCGGTTAGTAATACTTTTTGAACCTGGGAGACGAACTGAGCGGAGACCTTTTAATTCTTTTAGATGAGGTACCAGATAACTCTGCATTTATGATCCTGTTATTTACTTTTAAAAAGCCCATCTTCTGTTACAATCCCATGTAGAGGGATATCCTGATCGCTATGCGGTATCCAGGGCAGGAGCTGGAAACGATAAGCCAACCCTATAGTCTGAGTCACCCTGTTTTCCTTTAAAAAATGATCATAGTAACCTTTTCCATAACCTAAACGATACCCCTGGTGGTCAAACACCAGTCCAGGTACCAGAGCCAAATCAATGGGGCCTGTATAGGCCGGTGTACGCGGTTCCGGGATATTGTAAGCTCCTTTCTCAAAATCCCATTGAGGGTCAAAAATGGGAGCCACTTCCATGTGCTGCTTATCGATTACCCTGGGGAAGACAATTGTAATACCTTGCTGAAATAAACTCAAGCTAAGGGGCAGTATATCCACCTCATGATTAACCGGCATATAACACATGACAGTTTTAATTTCCGGAGCGATCAGAGTGGTCAAATGAGTGATAATACGAAAGGATCGCTGTTCCACACTTTCCCGGGAAATAGCTCGGCGCATGGAAAGGAATCTAAAGCGTAGCTCTTGCTTTTCTTCAAAGACATTATTATCTAGGGGCATCACCCACCCTTCCTTGACTTACAATTCCTGGTACTTATTTCTCAGATCATTAATACGATCTCGTAAACGGGCAGCATCTTCATACTTTTCGTCCCTGATGGCCTTCTCCAGCTGCTCCATCAGTTTTTGTATATCAGCATTTATAGCAGATCTGTCTTTTTCATCTTTTTCATCCAGGACATCAAAAATACTTTTCCCTTCGTTTTTTTCCACCAGGGAAAATATTTCTCCCTGTTTATTGGCTTCTTCCTGCCAGATTTTGAATACTTTTTCGTGAATATAGATAGGAGCCCCAAATCTCAAAGCCAGGGCCATACCGTCAGAGGGTCTAACGTCGTGTTCAATCACCGTCTGTCCGTCTGAAATATACAGATATCCGAAAAAGACATGGTCTTTCAGATCTTTGATCACCAGTTTTTCTACTTTCAGACTAAAAGAATTAAGAATCTGGTAAGTGAGATCATAGGTGAAAGGACGCTCTGATTTACTGCCTTCCCAGGCCATAATTATACCACGTCCTTCAAAAATACCCACCCAGATCGATAATACCCGTTGATTACCTTCTTTTTCTTTTAAAAAGACAATACAACTGCTCTCATTGACAAGAACTTTAAGCACTTCCACTTCAATAAGATCGGAGTCTACTGACATCGCTAAAGCAGCCCCCTTTATTTACCGCTGTTACTTAATTTTCCAGCTAACTGGTTAGCCCGGGTCTTAAATGCTTTGCTGAAATTGGGTCTATTTCCCATCATCACCAAAGGATAAACTGAACTCTTGGATTTTTGCTTCTCAATTGATTCTAACAATACATTAGCCAATCTTTCATCATTAACTTTCTGAGTTAAATCATTTAACACTGAAATTGCCTTGGGAGAGCCGGATATTTCACCCAGAGCCATAATGATGTACATCCTGCTTTCTTTATCAGTAATATCTACCCAATAATTAGCAAAAACCTCAGCATCTGCATCATTACCCACTCTGCCAACAGCCCAGATGGAAATATTAAAGATATGCCTCATATCGGCCAGTTGTTTGGGTTTACCTACATTGGCAGATGGGTTAGCTGCCCCCAGCCATTCCTTGATTTTGGTTTTTGCACTTAATAGTTTAAGTTCACCGGCACGCTTTATGGCAGAGTACACCAGATCATAATCCATGGAATCCATAGCCTGAAACATGACATTACTGGCAGAACTATCCAAATTAGCAAACATAACATCATATTTCGATTCATACTGGGCATAATCTATAGCTGGAATGAAACAACAAATTCCCAATACCATCACCATTAGGAAGAATCTTCTCACCATAACCTCCCTCATTCCTGCGGTACCTTGAGAAACGCAGGTTTATTTAACATCACAGAATAACCGCCTAATTCCCCGTCTGTCAACAAAAAATTAATAGCGAAAGACATATTATAAGCTTCTTCGATCGCTTCTATGGCTTTTTTTCCATGCGCGATTCGTACTCCATCCAGTTTTTTATTGAATTCCAGAGGATCATCCGGATTCTGGAGCAGGGTTTTCGGACCGGCATAATCTGTAATTACAAACAATAAAGTTTTGGAAAAAGTTTCAAAAAGACCCTGAGCCTCTTTCCTCATTTTTCTGGATGTCTGTGACCTTTGGGCGGAGTATTGGTTTAAACGGGTTGCTTTTTCCTCATAACTCACATAGCTGTCTTTATCCATCTTGCGGATTTCACGCATGATTTTGAGATATTCATTGACCCTTTCATAAACTGAATTAAGTTTGTAATAACAATCAGATAGTTCTTTTTTCATATCCAGTCTATTCCCGTAATTAAATATTACATTGAACTGAACCTTGGAGGAATTAAACAGAAAAGAAAACTCTTTGTCATAAAAATCTACCAGAGCATATGTCAAAAACACTTTATCATTCAAGGAGAACAATGCTCTCAAGTCCCTCTGTTCCCGATAATAAGCTAAAAGTTTGGCGAAATCTACTGTCTCTCGTATGAGTTCAATCCCTTTATTTAATGGCAGACTTTCTTCCACCGCCTGTTTTTCCTCCTGAGAGGGTCCTTCGGCAGGATTGGAAGTCTTGGTCAATTCATCTTTAATGCGTTCTTTCTGAGCCAGGTATTCCACCTCATCCTGCCATCGTTTGGTATAATACCCCAGATTATCCTCTTCAGTGAGGCCGATGTAATTCTGAAAACGCTGAGGTTTGACCTTGGTGTCCATTTTATAATAATAATCCACCAGCGAAAACAACTTGGGATAGACTTTTAAAAATATAAAATCAATATAAGAAACTATCTTACGATAATTAGTAAAGGTTACATTTGGATCCAGACGTCTGAGGTCCCTCTCCAGATTCAGAGCTCTTTCCGCAGCCAGTTTTCCCATTTCAAAATGCGGTTTCAGTACATATAACCCTTTATAAACGTGGATGATCTCTTCTTTGAGGTCTTCCACCACTTCGGGGTCATTATGCATCACCATTAAACGGTTGAATTGTTCCTGATTATACAATTCATCCATACGGTATAGCATCTCATATAAAAACGGGAAAGTATTGTCTGCTGTTAGTTTCTGTTTAATCTGCTCTACTACCATACTGTTCTGATGTAACACAGAAGCTAATACCATTTGTATTTCCAGCAGGGCATTCTGGTGTTTTTCCAGTATGAGATCACTAAAAGCTTTTTTGAACCTGGTCACACCAAAGTTGGTAACTCCGCTGAACATACAGCTGAGTTTGGAAGAGAATCTCTCCATCCAGCGGCTGACAGGGTTAACCTTCATGCTTTCCTGAATGGAAATAGAAGAACGTTTTTTGATTTTACCCTGAGCCCGTTGTCTGGACTCCTCCATTACCTGGGCTTCTTTTATACTGACAGCCGGCTTACGAGGAGAAGAGATATCTGCCTGATAACGGCCTGCTTTATCATTTTTATCCAGATCGATGACTTCACCACCGGCCTGTACAAAAGTTTTAAAAAGCTCTTTTTTGGAACCCTCATCGAGATCACCGATCTTGAGGCGGTGTTTGATTTTATCCAGGTTATTGTCCGCCATATACTTCCCCTATCCATTTCAAAAACGGTTTTTCACTTTGGACCTGATAATGACGGTAAGCTGTCTGTTTATCCTGCCGGAAACTCAGCGGCTGGTACCTAATGATATCGAAAATGAGATTATCTTCCCCGCTCATCAGTCGAAATCTGATCGGGGTACCATCTTGCTGCCGTTTCAGGACTTCCAGACTGAGTTCCCAGTCCGAATAGTGAAAAATAACCTTTTTTAACAGGTTGTCTTCAAATACAATATCTTTAATTGTGTCATCTTTTTGGGAATATATCAACTCTCCTTTTATTAAGGAGTAAAAATTTTTCACCAGTATCTTTGAAAGTTCAGGGTCATATTTCTGCATCACAGATTTTTCCAGTGGTAAGGTGAGAAATTGCTGTCCATCTGAACGGCAGAGATATGCTAGCACGTATTTATTGAGAAGATTATCATATAACCTGAAATGAAAATACTCATCGCGGACCAGAACTGCGTCACCATTACCCTGTATCTTCTCCCCCTGCAGATCCGCGAATAAAAAAAACTGGAATCCGATAGCGTTTGGGCTTTCCAACCGGATATAATCCCTTCCGCTGCATGAAGCCAGAAGCAGTCCCAATACCACACTACAGAAAATTTTCCGTATAATTTTCATGTGAATTATCCTGCCAGCGAAATGTGGTCTATTAAAATATGGGGAGTGTATAATGAGCCGTTCTTATGCTGCCGGTTTTCCAAAGCCCGGATATTTCTGAGCCATTCAAAGACATTACCAGAGAGCATCATATCCTTAACACGTCCTTTGACCCTACCTTTTTCAATCAAAAAGCCCAGTTCAATATTTACAGATACATCTCCAGCCAGGGTATTACTCATCCCCTCTCCCAGGAAATCATAGACCAGGATTCCTCTATCAATATCCTTTATCATAGACTCCAGATCAGCCTGACCCGTATCAATCACCAGATTACTGTAGGAAGGTCCGGGTAATCCAGATATACTCCTGCCCCCATGCCCGGTAGACTGCCTATCCATACGTCTGGCATAGGATAGATCAAAGATATGGTTTTTAAAAACACCTTCGCGGATGATGTCCAGAGTATGCGGCACAACCCCTTCATCGTCAAAGGGATAAGAAGCAACTCCTTCTTTCAATAAAGGATCATCAGTAAGACTGAACTGCGTTCCACAAATCTGCTGCTCCTCCTTACCCTGAAAGAGAGAGGTGCCCTTGTACAATGTCCGGGAAGAGGCAGATAAGGTCAGAGGTTGCAGAAGTAAGGATACCGCATCAGGTGCAAATAACACCGGGTAATACCCGGTATCCAAAGTAGATTTTTTTAAAGCATGCTTAAAACGCCATTCAATGTTGCTCAAAACCTGTTCTCTATCCACATCCAAAGTAAAATCAGAGTCACTATCGCCGATTTCCAATAATCCACCACCCTCTTCGACCAGAATCACAGAGGCGGAAAAGGCAGAGTATGTTTCACGGTAAGTCCCGTTAAAACCAGAAGTGTTGGTCAAAACCTGTAGGGTCTGCCCTCTTGAATAATCCAGAGATACCTGAACATGTGGATGCAGAGCTTTCAATCTGCTTACAAAAGGCTCTAGATCCTTAACAATTAGTTCTTTAGGATATTCCATTACCTCCGGATGAAAATGTTCCGGATCGGGATAATGGCAGGGGCCAGGAAGTTCAAAATCAATGGTTTCACCCAACGCTGCACTCTGAACCGCTCTATCGATTAATTCCTGTGTATCCCTTAAAGAATTGATATAGGAGTTGCCGACTCTGCCCTCTTCAAACAACCGTAAACCAATAGCAAATCTCGAATTATCTTCTATTGATTTCAATTGATCCATCTCAAAATTGATGGATGTATTTTCTGAAATACTGGCGATGATATCCCCTTTGGCAATTCGGGGGAGTAAACCTGTTATTTCATCAATTATCTGCGTTTCTTCCAAAAGTTTATCCTATGGATATTTTTTATTAGTATAGGCACATTTTTCACAATCCGCAAGCCTGAGAATGACTAAATTGCATTAAATTGCTGGGATTAAAAATCCTGAAAATTCTCAGAAAGTAGGATCCCTATGCCGCCGCTTAAAGTGCCAAACCATACATGATTCCGGGCTACAGTTATATTAACTACATCATTAGAGGGAAGTCCATCCAGAACGGTCAGATATGTTAGTTTTTTAGTGTCTTCATGGTAGACTGTGACCCCGCCTCCCAGAGTACCTATTATCATAAGATTACCCTGAGTTTTTAAGGCCTCAATATAATCTGACGAAATCCCGTCAGTCTTGGTGATATTTTTAAAAGCTTTTCCGGTACGGGTAGATACAATTATTATACCATGGCCATAGGTACCAGCCCAAACTCTATCATTCATGAATTCCAGGACTTTTATAGGGACATCCTTGATAACTTGTACAACATCATTGCCCTGAACCTTGTATAATCCTTTATCCAGGGTAGCAATATAAAAATCCTTGCCTGTCTTGAGAATATCAGTCACATATACCGACGTTGAGAAAAACAATTTCCACTTGTCTTCCTCTGCATCATAGACATATACTCCATCCCCCAAAGTGGCGGCATAGAGTTTATTCTCTATCAGAACCAGACGCTTTACCCTGGCTCGCCCCATCTTGCCTTCAACATTTTCCCATTTAGAAGTCTTTTTATTGTAGCGGCATAAACCGTCATAGGTACCCACCCAGACATAGTTGCCCAGAATCACCAGATCCCGAACATGGGGAGAAATGAGACCATCCTCCCGGGTTTTGAACAATTTCATGGAATAAGTGCTGCGGGTAAAACGTCCCAGCCCTCCTGTCCACATACTAATCCAGACATCATCTCCGTCAAACTCGATATCACTGATACTATCGTCAGGAATACCCTCATAGCGGGAAATATACTCCCACCGAATTCGTTTCCACAGTTTTTCTGATTCAGCTCGCAATTCCGGGCTGATCCTGGCCTGCAATACTCTGTTAATATAAAAAAGGGCACTTTCTCTTTCATAGTTTTGATAAAGAATTCGGGCTGCTTCAAAGCCACACTGCTGCTTAAAATCGCTCTCCTCAAAAACCACATATCCTTTTAAATAAGATTTGAGGGCTAGCATCTTTTGGCCTTTGGCATAAAAGTTTTGCCCGATCTCATAGTATGCTTTAGTAAAATCTAGGTCATAGAAACTGGAAGGATAAACCCTTTTCCATTTTTGTATTTCGTCACTGCGGTCCTGGACTATCATTTCAGATAAAATATCCTGAAGTTGGGGCATGGTAAGACTTACCCCTTTTATATCCTGTATATCCCAGGAATAGACGGATGAATAGATAACTAATATCAAAAACAATGAAAAAATACGTTTCATGCTTCCTTTTTTCCTTTCTAGTATTTTTACCCAGACAAATATATTTAATTACTATTTTTTTAACCAATATATTCTAACACAGGAACTGAAAATTATAAAACATTGAATACCCCGTAAATCTATGTTATATTATTTTTTATCAAAAACAACACAGGAGACCAGTTTATGTGCGGTATTATCGCTTATATAGGCCAGCAGGACTCAAAAGATATTCTTCTGGACAGCCTGAAAAGACTGGAAAACCGGGGATATGATTCAGCCGGAATTGCTATTCTGGATGAAGCTCATCATATACATATCAAAAAAGAAATCGGGAAAATTGACCACCTGCGTAATGAAGTTAAAAAACATCTGAACAGCGTACATGCCAAAATCGGAATAGGACATACCCGATGGGCCACTCATGGTGGAGTCACTGAGGCAAATGCTCACCCCCACACTGACAGTACCGGCAACATTGCTCTGGTCCACAACGGCATTATCGAAAATTATAAAGTGCTGAAAGCTAAATTGGAAGAAGAAGGTCATATTTTTAAAAGTGAAACAGATACCGAAGTCCTGGTCCACCTCATTGAAAAATTTTACCAGGAAAAGGAACGTAATCTGCAGTCTGCGGTAACCGGAGCCTTACAATTGGTAGAAGGAACCTATGGTATTGCCGTGATCTCCAAAGATGAACCCTACAAAGTAGTCGGCGCCCGTAATGGATCTCCTCTGGTAGTAGGCATCGGGAATGGGGAGATGTTCCTGGCTTCTGATGTGTCTGCTATTTTGCCCTATACCAAGGATGTAGTATACCTGGATGACAAGGAAGTTGTGGTGATAAAAAGTGAAAAGTATAAGACCTATACCCTGGATTATGAACGGATAGAGAAAAATGTATCCGTTATCGAATGGGATGTCGCCGCTATAGAAAAAAACGGATTTGAAACTTTTATGCTCAAGGAAATATTTGAACAGCCGGAAGCAATTAAAAATGCCCTGCGCGGCCGCGTCAATCTGGCCGAAGGTAATGTGAAATTCGGCGGCCTCAATATGAGTGATGAAGAATTGATGAGTATCGACAAAATTATCATTACCGCCTGTGGTACCAGCTGGCATGCCGGACTTATAGGTAAATATATCATAGAACGCTTTGCGGAGATCCCTGTAGAAGTGGACTATGCCAGCGAGTTTGCTCACAGAAATCCTATTCTGGGTGTCAATAATCTCATAATAGCCATTTCTCAGAGCGGAGAGACCCATGATACTTTGGAAGCAATACGCGAAGTAAAGCATCGTGGAAATAACAAGGTAATTGGATTTACTAATGAAGTGGGAAGCGTCATAGCCCGAGAATGTCATGGCGGGGTCTATCTCCATGCCGGAAAAGAAGTTTCTGTGGCATCCACCAAAGCATTTACCAATCAGCTGGTTTCGTTGATCATGTTCGCCATTCACCTTTCCCGGCTTAAAAAAATGCCTCTATATGAAGGGCAAAAATTACTGGAAGAATTATCCGGAATTCCCGCTAAAATCGAGCAGATCCTCACCCAGACTGAAAAAATCAAAAAGATTGCTTTGAAATACCAGCATTCTTCCAACTTCCTGTACCTGGGCAGAGGGGTAAACTACCCTGTTGCCCTGGAGGGCGCTCTTAAACTAAAAGAAATTTCCTATATACATGCTGAAGGGTATCCTGCGGCTGAAATGAAACACGGACCTATCGCCTTGATTGATAAAAATATGCCTGTCATGTTCATAGCTCCCCGGGACCCTCTCTATGATAAAATCGTCAGTAATATCAGGGAAGTAAAAGCCCGTGACGGTAAGATAATATCGATCATTACTGAAGATGAACAGGAGATTGCCAAACACTCCGATGATATGATTATCATTCCTAAGACCATTCAGGAATTTTCTCCCCTGCTGAATATTGTGCCTCTGCAATTAATTGCCTACTTTATTGCCATGGCCAAAGGTCTGGATGTCGATCAGCCCCGAAACCTGGCTAAAACTGTCACTGTACCCTGATGAAGTCACTGTCCCAGAAACTAATTGAACTTTTTTTTCCGGGAAATTGTTTGTCCTGCGGTTCAAAACCTGGTGACAACTATTTCACTTTGTGTAATGTCTGTGCGGATCAAATATTACCCTTAACTACTTTAACACCTCATCAATGTGTGCAATGTTCCAAGCCCTTACTTATACCTGAAAAAGAGATGTGTTATGCCTGTTCCTCCAAAAGTGAAAATTACTTTGCCAATTATTCATTATATTCCTATCAGGACCCCCTCACCACACTTATCTACCGGCACTTTAAAATTCACCGGTATAAACTGGCTGGCAAAGATCTGGCAGCTCTTTGGAAAATTCCCCTGACTCAAGCTATTGAAGACCGTCAGGCAGATTTGATTGTCCCCGTACCAGTGTCACCTATGCAACTAAGAAAAAGAGGTTTTAACCAGACCAGCCTCATTTTAAGCTATTGTGCTGTGACATATGCGGATATTCTGATTAGAAAAAATCACAAAACATCTCAAAAAAGTCTCGACTATCACCACCGTAAACAGGAAATCATGGGCCAGTTTTCTATAAAAAAGGAAGAAATGGGCAGAATACAAGGTAAACACATCCTTCTTATCGATGATATTTATACCACCGGCTCTACTGTGGAAGAATGCTGCCGCATCCTCATGCAGAACGGCGCTGCCTGGATCTCAGTGATTACCTTTATGAGAAGCTGAATAGAAATTTACCTGTGCAAAATAATGCACAAGAGGTAGACATTCAGATCATTTTAATATAAACTCATTAATAAATTACAGTTTTTTCCGATAATCAATAAGAGTTGTACTCTGTCTTCTCAATAATAATAGGTTGGGATATGGGAAAATTTGACCAGCTTGAGAAATACCTCGGGAAAGAAGATCTTTATAATCCGGCGGAGATAAATAGTGCCCTGGACAGCATTGCAGATGATGCTGAGAGTATGAACTTTGGAACCGGACAAGAGATCGATCCTGATGCACTGGCAAACATCGATGAGCTTCTGAAAGTCACAGGTGATTTTGACCTGGGGGACAGTAACAATCCTCAGGAAGATGGAGATATTTCCCTCTCCGGTCAGGAAATGGAAGCAATTGACCAGCCGGACCTTATCGAAGAATCAGACGGTTCAGACATGGACCTCAGTCAATTTTCTGCATTAAACATGGATGATGATGAAAATGCCGCGGAAGAACTGGCCGCGCTTCAATTTAAAGAGGACGACGCTGGGGCAGATGATTTTTCCTTTGACGCTGCACCTGATTCACAAAGTAGCGGACCGACTGCCAATATTTCCGAGGGCATGGACTTTTCCAGCCTGGACACATCTCCCGTAGAGACTGAAGAAATTCCAGTGGGGCAAATCGATCCGGAAGTCCTGGATCAGCTGCAAAATCTGGATTCCGCTCCTCCCCCCATTTCTGAAATTCAGACCCGCCGCTATACGGAAAACCTGGGACAATCGGAAGAAGTAAATGACATAGAGTCTGATTTGGCTGCTATGTCTTCTCAGGACTTTGATATCGATATGGAAGAACCGGAAGGTTCACCTCTGGATATGGGTGATATAGACGCTGATATCACTGACGGCAGTGAAGCGGGTGAATTTGGTGACTTATTGTCGCAGTTGAGTCCCACTCAGGAAGCTGAAGCGGGAATGGATGAGGCCAACGGTCCCTTAATGCCTGAGATCGGTTCTGAAATGGACGAGTTAAGCAGCATGCTGGCTGGTGATACTACTCAAAGTAATAATACGGGAGAAGATTTTAATCTGGCAGGATTCGGTGAAGAGACAACAGAATCCGGAGGCCAGGATTTTAATTTCGGTGATAATAGTTTTGAAATGCCTGATTTTGGAGCTGAAGAGACTGAGTCCCTCAAAGATGAGGGCTCTGCTCCTGATACCTCATTTGACTTTCCCCTGGAAGGTGAATCTGAAGCCAGTGATTTGGGTTTTGAAATGCCAGGACAGGAAGAGGGTGGAGAGAGCACAGACTTTGGATTTGAAATGCCCGGCGGAGACACTGAGGACTTTAAACTCGAATCCTCTGAAAGTGCCCCTGATTTCGGCGATTTCGGGGCAGAAACCGGATCTGACTTCGGAGCAGATTTTGGTCAGGAATTAAGCGACTTTTCCGTTCCCGATGAAGAATTTGCTCCCGTCTCCGGTTCTGAAATGTCTGATATGAATCTGGGATCATTTGATGAAGTGGATGATGCCAGTAAATTTAAAAACCTGAAAGACACCACTCCGGTCAGTGGTGGTAAATCCAGACCAGCTCCCGGTTATCAGATGGATGATGAAAAAGCCCTGCGTATCCGAAACCGTATTAATCAAATTACTGATCCCCGTATCCGCCGCCTTATGAGAAACGCCTTCCTGGATCCTAACCTGGATTCGGATAAAGTAGAACGATTGATTGCCATGCTGCTGCTCAATGAACCTGAAGGCAAAATCCTGGAATTCGTAGAAAGAAACCTCCCCAGTCTGATGGAAAGTCTGGAAGAAGAGCCGGAAGACCTGGAAGTCAGACCGGAAGTTCCAGTTTCCCGCCCCCGCCGAGTCATTTATGCCGAAGATGCCAAGAAAGCTCAGGAATTCCAGAAAGAATTCCGTACCTATGCCCGTCTGGCACTGGCTGTTCTGGGCAGTATAATCCTTTTTGCTTTTATTATCTTCCGTTTCGTCTGGGCCCCCAGCCGGGCTTCTTTCCACTATAAAAAAGGTATAGCCAGTATCAAAGTCGGTTCTTACGACAATGCTGAAGCCCGCTTTAAAGAAGGGGAGAACATCGGGGGATTTGACTCCAAATGGTACAATAAATTCGCCCTGGAATATATAGACAAAAAAGAATATAAATATGCCACTAATAAATTCTATCAGGTTCTGGAACAAAAGCCTCTGGATCGGGAAACCATCTTTAATTTCGGCCGCTTCCTGAGGAACGTCTATCCTCCACAATATGAAAAAGCCATCAAGCTTTATGAACGCCTTTATAAGACATCAAAAGATGATTTTGAAGTAATAGACGAGGTCGGTTCGACTTTCCTGGAATGGGGCGACTATCTTTCTGACAAAGATGAAAAACTGGTGGAATATGATAAAGCCAGCGAAATCTACATGGCGTATCTGACTAAGAACCAGAAACATATCCCCAGTTATTTTAAACTGTTGGCGCTGGCGCTTCGTGCTAAAAATGATGAGCAAATCAATAACTGGTATGATATGATCATGGAAATCAACCCCAAAGCAGTCCATCTGGAAATCATGACTGAATTGGCCAGATACTATATAGACCAGAGGGACCTGGACAAAGCCAGACCGGTGCTGGAAAAACTGGATGATTATATTCAACAGGAATTAACTAAAAAACCCAAAGGCTCACTCGGCAATCCCAAGGAACTGGCTGTCAGTGAAGCATATTATCAGTATGCCCGCTTCTATACCATAAACATGGATTTTGTAAATGCCCTCACTGTGAGTTCAAATGCTATTTTATGGAATCCCAAAAACGGTTTAGTCTACAACCTTATGGGGGAAATCTACTATATTAATAATAATCTGACAAACTTTGGCAGTATTGGTATCACTAACCTATCCTCTGTCCGGATTGCAGAAGGATTCTTCCAGAAAGCGGCTGAATATTCTCCAGGGTATTATAAACCCTGGGCTAACCTGGGACATGTCT
This sequence comes from uncultured Brevinematales bacterium, assembly GCA_964428015.1. GTDB lineage: Bacteria > Spirochaetota > Brevinematia > Brevinematales > CAYRWR01 > CAYRWR01. Next base: position 16,141 of record CAYRWR010000002.1, read on the forward strand.
ATTATTATCAGAGAAATTACAATCTGCAGGAAGATAAAGAATTTTTAATTAAAGCTACGAATTATTACTATAAAGCCAAGGAACTGCTGCCTCCCGGCGCCAAAGATTTCAACCTCCAGTATAATCTGGGATGGATGAACTATAAAGTAGGAAATTATAAGGGAGCCGAAGAAGAGTGGAGTGATCTCTACATGGATGATCCCTTTAATCCGGTTTTATCCTATGCCATGGGAGATACCTATTTCCGGCAGGCATTGTTCCTGCTGGCGCAAAAGCAAAATAAAGAAGCTATCAAACGGATGAATATCGCAAAAGTGGAGTTTGATAAATCCATTGATTATTATGACAGCATAGCTAAAAAAGTAGCATATATCAATCCCCAGTTGGAACGTCATCAGGAAATCTACATGCAGCTGGCCCGGTCCTATAATAACCGCGGAGTAATCATGGCGATTTATTCCCAGGTCTTCCCCAAGCAAAAGGCGGATTATGAACAGCAGGCTTTACTGGACTTCTTTAAAGCCAAAGATACAGCTCTTAAAGTCAATGTTGACCCCTATCCCCAGGCGGAATATAATATCAAGTTTATTTATCATACTATGATAAAGGGCCGCAGCCCTTCCTTTGACGATGAAATTCCCAAGCGGACCACCCTGCAGAAACTGGTAGATGAATTCCGCCAGAAATTACTCCAGACTTTATAATCTATATTTCACGCTCATACTGGATACAGGCTACAGTGGTGATACTGGCAGTCTCAACTGTCAGTATCCGGCTCCCCAGACTGACAGTCTGAAAATCCAGATTTTTAAGAAAATCCACCTCAGATAGAGAAAATCCACCTTCAGGCCCGATAAAGATTTCTATAGGTGAGGTTTTCTGACTTTGTAAAACCTGTTTCAAAGTGACTTCTTCTTCCAGTTCCCAGGGTAGAATCCTTAGACTGCCCGGCTGCAGTTTGGTTAGCCCTTCTTTGAATGTCACTGGTTGATGGATGGTGGTGAGGCCGGCACGTCCCATTTTTTTAGTGGTTTCCAGAGAGATCTTCTGCCAGCGTTCCTGTTTTTTAGAGGCACGCTCTCCCTCGTATCGGGGAACGGTCCGCTCCGTCATGACCGGTACCAGACCTTCGATGCCCAGTTCTGACAGCTTTTCCACGATCAACTCCATATTACTGCCCCGGGGGATGGCCTGATAAACAATAATAGGTGAAGTCGCACCGGTCTGGCTTAGACGTTCCAGAACATGTAGAGTGAGTCTGTCTGTACTCACCTCCACAATCCGTACACGCAGGCGTGACCCCTGTCCATCAGTAGCTTCAAACTCATCTTCCGGCCCTTTACGCAGGACATCCACCAGGTGGTGCATATCCTTACCGTTGATCCAGGCCTGATCCCCCTCGATCTGGGAAAGAGGAATAAAAAAGCGCCGCATTACTTACGCCGTTCGATCAGCTTATCATAAATGATATCGGGGGTGAGGTCATAGAATCCCAGCACCAGCCATAGGTGAAAGATCAGGTCCGCGATCTCCCAGCCTATCTCTTCGAAATCGGCATTCTTGGCGGCGATGATGACTTCTCCGGCTTCTTCTCCCACCTTTTTCAAGATGCGGTCTATACCTTCCGCCATTTTCTTGGCCACATAGGATTCTTCCGGCTTAAGACGTTTACGGCTCTCTATGATTTCAAATACATCCCTGAGGATGGCGGATTTATCCTGATAGGGTTTGGCTTCTTCTTCAGCCAGCATAGAGCGGTAAAAGCAGGAATACTCCCCGGTATGACAGGCCACACCGGTCTGGCTGACCTGGAACAACAGGCTGTCTTCATCGCAGTCATAATAAGCCGCCGCCACATCCTGGAAATGCCCGGAACTTTCTCCTTTATTCCACAGGGATTGCCGGGACCGGCTGTAAAACCAGGTGCGGCCGGTCTCTATAGTTTTTTTAAGGGATTCTTTATTCATCCAGGCCAGCATCAGTACCTTGCCGGTGTGAACGTCCTGTATCACCGCTGGGACCAGCCCCTGTTCATTATACTTGACCTGATCCAGTGAAAAATCGACTGCCAGCTTCATAGTTTCCTCCCGGTTTATTGAGTGATTATTTTAAAAGGGCTTGCCGAAAATGGCAAGACAAGAAACAGGCTGCCTCACAATGAGACAGCCTGTTCTGTAATGCTAAAAATCTTTTACTGCCGAAGCGCGTCCACCGGAGTCAGTTTCCTGGCATACTTCGCCGGTATCATGGCGGCAATAGCCGGAGTGATGATAGACAGTATCAATGTGGTGATGATATTTCCGATCTGTATTTTAGGCTTCACAATAAAGTCTATGGGAAAATCAGTGGTAGACATAGCAGAACTCAGATCCAGTCCATTCTGAGACATCAACAGGACCCAGACAGCCCCCACCAATGTCCCCAGTACTCCTCCAATCATACCCAGGATGCTGCCTTCCAGAGTGAAATTTATAAACAGATCGCTGTCTTTCATGCCCATGGCCTTGAGTGTGCCTATCTCATGCATCCTTTCAAAAATAGCCATCATCATAGTATTGATCATGACAAAGGACGCCAGGAATAAGATTCCCATCACAAACAATGCGAAGAAATATTTGATCATCTCAAACATCTGGTAAAAAGTTCCCATCTGTTCTTTGAAACTCTGAGCCACAGTTCCCGGGGCCAGCAGAGGTTTTATCTTTTGTACCAGAGGGTCTGTCTGATCTATATCATGGGTATATACATAGAGGGCAGTAGTACCTTTCTGGATTTTCAGGAGTTTTTTAGCATCCTGAGCACCGACCATAAACACTTTTTTATCCATTCTGCCTACGTTAAAAGCCAGAATCCCTTTGACCTGCAGTTTAATACCATTCAGACCGCCGCTGGCAGTCTGAGTAGCCAACAGGATTTCATCCCCCAGATTCGCGCCCAGGCTTTTAGCCAGTTCACGTCCCAGATAGAGACCGCTTTCCTCCAGTTTTCCATTGGTAAGTTTTGCCTGGAGACCCAGCTGGGTATGGAGGAGGTCAGTACCGATACCCATAGCCGCGGCTGAATTTTCACCCTTACCCAGGATCAGGCCGAATTGTATCCGCTCTTCCACCGCCTTAACCTCAGGCATAGCTTTAAGCAGAGGAATCAGTTCATCTGAATTGACCACAATTTCATCTACCGGTAAAAATCTCTCCCGCTTGATGTAGTTTTCCGTCACAATTCGGACATTACCGGTTTGGTTTTTAATATACCCGTAGGTATAGGTCTGGATGATACCGCCAAACATACCGAAAGCCAGGGTACCTATCATAGCTCCGAAAAAGATGGAGAGAGCGGTTAGGAAGCTCCGCTTTTTATTCCTTTTAACATTTCTTAAAGCGAATTTAAACATGCTCACCTCCTTACTGTACCGTACGCAGACATTCTACTGGATGCATGCGTGTGGTTTTTTTGGCCGGGTAGAAGCTGGCCCCCATACTGGACAGGACACTGATGATAAAAGCCCCTGTAAAAGCAGAGATACTCCAGCCGGCATAGACCTTGCCCATGACTCTCCATCCCACATCCATACCGTTCATCATCTTGGTGATATCCATTCCCCAGATCACAAAGGGCAGGTTAAACAGGATGCCCAGTATCATCCCGGCAATGCCGCCGGCGATGCCAATGATCATACCCTCAAACACAAACAGACGCTGAACATCTTTATCGGTCATGCCCAGGGCTTTTAAGGTACCAATCTCCCGGCGCTTTTCATAGACGCTCATCAGCATAGTGTTGATGATCCCCACCAGAGCAATGATGATGATAAACAGGATAAAAATATTGGTGAATTTACTCTTCATCCTGGATATCGCCACTGATTCCCTGGACAGATCGTACCAGTTTTCCAGCTTGACGGAACTGTCCAGGACTTTTTTGATCCTGGGTTCGGTGAAACGGTAAAGATTGAAGTCTTTGGTCTTTACCGCGATATCGCTGACCCCTTTAATATTGAGGGCCTGCTGGAGCTCATCCAGCCGGAGGATTACTGAAGCATTATTGAACTGAGGGTCCGGGGCGGACATAATACCTGAGATAACTTTTTCCAGAGACACAATACCCTCATCTTTATTGCGGAAAGTGACATTAATAGTGTCGCCCAGACTTAAACCCAGGTCTTTGGCCAGACTCATGCCGATCACCGCTCCGTCCGGTTCCAGAGTACCCTCGGTGAAGAATTCCTCCAGATTGTAGACATTGGTATCCTGAGCCAGGTCTATACCCACCGCGATCACAGGCAGAACTTCACTGTAATTATCCGCTTCAGCCAGTATTCGTACCCGGGGAGCGGTTCCGGTCACAAAGTCCAGCTTCTGTAATTTTTCCATGATCGGTTGCGGATTGAGAATTAAGTTGGATACAATATAGGGCTGGTCCTCGTCAAATCTGACGTTATGGATCTTGAAATGACCCGTATCAAAATCGATAATGTTTTTAAAACTGGTGTCATCAAAACCCTTTAACAGGCAGGACATCCAGATATACATAGCTACCCCGAATGCCAGCACCGTAAAGGTGAGAATGGTTCGGCGTTTAGCCCTGAGTATATTCTGCAGGGCTAACTGAAAAAGAAACTTCATGCTGCCCTCCTGTTAATTTTTAATACGGCCGTCACGTATATTCACAATACGTTTAGCGTGGTCCATGATGAGCTTGTCATGGGTGGAAAAGACAAAGGTTACCCCCTGCTTTTTATTCATGGCTTTCATGATATCCACAATCCCCTCACCGGTAACTGAGTCCAGGTTAGCGGTAGGTTCATCAGCCAGGACCAGCTTGGGATTTTTGACCAGAGCCCGGGCAATAGACACTCTCTGCTGCTGACCGCCGGACAGTTCCAGGGGCATGCGTTTTTCCAGCCCTTCCAGACCTACTGCTTTGAGCAGGTCCATTACTTTATCCTTCATTTCCTGTTCGGTATGCTTCTTGAGGATTTTAAGAGGGAGCTCCACATTTTCATACACATTCAGGACCGGAATGAGATTATAGGTCTGAAAAATAAATCCAAAGTATTCCCGGCGATAAGCTGCCAGTTCATTGGAAGTTTTTCCAGATAGGTCTTCCCCGTCCAGAATGAGCTGGCCGTTATCCACTCCATCCAGACAACCGATGAGATTGAGAAGAGTGGTTTTTCCTGAACCGGAAGGGCCGGCTAGAGCGGTAAACTCCCCTTTTTCGATCTCCAGATTTATATCATACAGAGCCTGGAAATCCACCAGCCCGGTGTGATAAGTCTTATTTACATTCTTGATCTGGAATAACATCTCTACCTCCTATGTCTTTTATAATTTCACTTCGGCCCTGAGTACCAGATTGAAAAGGCCGTTTTTATCCATAGAAAATTCCGAATTACCTTTACCGGTCAGGATTGTCACCAAAGTAGTAAGGGTGAAACCATTGGCGATCGTCACAGCTGCCGAAGGTATCAGAGCTATGCTGCCGTCCACCAGATTGTAGAACTGGTTCAGTGATATCGATACAAACTCACTGGCAATCACATTGATATTCATGTAAAGGTAGGTGTGTGCCTGGAAGAATCGGTCATCTGTCACTGTATTAACATACTCTGAAGATGAAGACACGCCCCGGTCGGTGTAGTATGCCATCAGATTCCATATCAGGTGTCCTTCAAAAAAGCTGTAATCCATACCGGCAGATAATTCATGGAAGGTGTCTGCACCCCAGTCACTGAAATGGAAGGCATATGCCGCATTGATACCAACTCCCAGATCCCCCTTAAAATATGCCCCCGCCAGATTATGATTCCAGGACTTCCGGTTATACACCAGGCCGGTATCAAAACCACCCAGGTGAAGCTTGACAGCCCCCCCGGCACCGCTATTGCTCAGCGCGGGATCAGGCCTGACATAGATCACTCCGCCAGAGAGGTCAGACAGTACATAATCCCAGGCCAGGGCCGCCACACCTTGCTTGTCATACTGCAGGTCTTTGGTATTGATGCTTTTATCCATTTCAAAGGGGTTGAACAGGCCGATATTACCCAAGCTAATGTAAGTCTTTCCCAGTGTGATATCCCCGGCGGGAGTATAGTAACGGGCAAAAGCACGGATAACATCGAAGCGGGTTGAACCTAAAAAGTTGGTAAGTACCCCCTGATTCAGCCAAACCCGGGCATCCGCGTAGAAGCGCCAGGCGTCTGTACGTCTTTCCAGGATCAGTCGTGACTCCAGACTATTGTTAAAGAGCACTTCCTGATTGGTAGTATAGGTAAAGTACATATCATCCCGGAAAGCCCCGGATACTTTTAGTTCAGGGTAGGACCTAGCCAGGAACACCGCTAAAAACAGAAAAATTAGTCCTGTTTTTTTCATCCTGCTCCCCTATCTCTTCAGGTTTTGTTTGGAAAAGGTTGCCGAAGGTATAGAGACATTCACCTCATATTTATCAAATTTGATGATAGTCTCACTATCCTTTTTTCTTTTATCCTGAATACCAACCAGTGAAGGAATCCAGGCCCCTCCGATCTGACGGAACTGGTCCTGCCACATTACCTTGATCAGCCTGCCCCCCCGGGCATACATGTTGGCCAGGACGATGATATAACGGCTCTGGTCCACAAAGACTTCTTCTTTGGCATAAGTAGCACTATCCTTTTTGGCATCCAGGATCACTTTATAACAGTCAATGCCCCTGACATTGGTGGATTCACCCAGGGTTGTAGTGTAGAGTTGATCCAGACTTTCATCTTCCAGCATATCTTCATAGGACAGGTCGGATCCCATCATCCCCTGCCGCAGCATATTCCCGGAGAGTTTGAGGGTATCGTCAGCGTCCGGAAAATAGATCCACATTTCATTGCCGATTTTGAGATACTTGACTCCCTGATCTTCAGGATTGGTGAATTCCATAAAAGATTTCTGGCCTTCTTTCTGGCTGCTTCCGGAGAATACCTTGATCAATTTTTTGTTACCCCTGTTGATAGTCATGGTAGCCTGAAAGCGCTGGGTATTAAAAATCTGATTATCATCGACCTTCTGGATAATCTCCCGGCCGGTCAGGCTGAATCCTATCACAGGCATCATTACTAATAACAACCACTTTTTCATCACACTCTCCTTTATCTTATTTGAGCTGGAATGTTTTGAAGCATTATGACCACCTGGTCATAGACAACTAACTATACCACAGGCAATTTTTTGTGTCAAGCCAAAACACCGGAAATATTTTGATTTTTTGAGTATATTGCTTATATGAAAAAAGAGGGTGTCTGTCACGACACCCTCTTTGAAAATCTGTTTTTTTTAATACTGAGAATAATCTACCTTAAAATGCCAGTCTTTACCGTAGTTATTTTCCCAGTTACGATTAGTATCAAAAAAGGCCATATCGATCACAGAAATATCTTCCGATACCTGGACATAGGCGGTATTATACCCCAGCCACATACCCTGATAGGTCATACGGTACATCTTGGTATCCTGAACCGCCTGCCAGCCGTTTATCCCATAGTGCATAAAGGTAGATTCCCCCAGGGTACCATTGGCGTAACTGACACTTACCCCCCTCAGTCCGTTGTACACGGAGTTGGGGGTTACTGTCACCAGTGGTTTAATGGGAATATGGTAGTCAGAGCCATTATTATTATCCCAGATGCCGTTGCCATAGAAGACAAAATCCAGATAATCAGCATAAGACTGAACTTCAAAAGTAATAGTACCATAGTTGGCTGGGTAGTAATAGTCGGTATTGGTGATCCAGCGCATGGACTGGTTGGTCACATTCTGCCAGTTATTGAACCCGTAGTGAAACAGCATGGATGGCCCTACTGCGGGTCCGGCATAGTTAAAGTAGATCCAACCCACAAAAGGTTCATTGCTGCCTTCATGGGTATAATAATGATAGTTGCCGGAAAAACTGTAGGAAAAGATATAATTAAATACATCCACACGGTAAGGCCGGTTGTCTTTTTCCATATAGACTGTTCCATCCTGACCAATGATTTTGTAATATATCTTGTCTGAGGCATCAACCGGCACATCTATCAAACCCCGGTAGATGGTAGTACCGTTATTGGAAAGCATCAGGATCCGGTTCATACTTTGTGGTGTATATCCCCAGGCCAGACTGAAAGTGGCATTACTCTGTGCTCCATAAATGCTGGCATTGAACAGCAACTTCTGTCCCCGTACGGCTCTTTTATCGTTCAAAGGGCCATAGGCATAGGCGTATACATTGATGGAGGAATTGTCAGAAATTGTTGCTCCTTTACTTTCCAGGTCGATCAGGCCGAGGAGACGCAGTTCTTCCAGAGGCAGACTCTGGATGGAAGTATCCACAGCAGGATCTCCGGTGAGGCGGACTTCCAGATCTGTGACCCCGGATAGACTGCTTTGCTCACTGGAGAGGCTGCATGCCCCCAGTAATGCACTGATAATTAAAACTCCGATTACACTTTTCTTTGCCATATTATGCCTCCTTGTGCACCATATTGGTGCATATCGCATTATTTATGTAAATATAGTGTAAGCGGTTTTAGGCAATATGTCAAATAAAAATGCGTATTATTGCATTCTGCACTTTTTTAGTGATGTATGCTGGACACTGTACAAACGGTGCGCGGAACTGCTTTTGTACAATCCTGTGTTTTGTGTTATAATGAAAATATTTTATAAAAAGGGAGAGTCTATTGCGGACAGGCGTCTGGATTAATGAGCAGGGCAACACTGAGTTTAGAGTATGGGCTCCCCGGCCGCGGGAAATCCGGCTGACAGATGCCGCCGGTAAAATACTCTCTCCATTGAATGAGGAAAAATCGGGATATCTCTATGCCCAGCTACCCGGGAATCAAACCGGACTCAAGTATTTCTACCAGGTGGATGGGTTAAATACCCCTGACCCCGCCTCATGCTTTCAACCCGAAGGGGTTCATGGCCCATCTCAAATCGTTGACACTACCTATCCCTGGACAGACCAGGACTGGCAGATACCTTCTCTCAAAGATCAGGTTTTCTATGAATTACACCCTGGTACCTTTACCGCCCAGGCCGATCTGGAGTCCATTATCCCTCGACTCCCCTATCTCCAAGAATTGGGTATCACGACCCTGGAGCTGATGCCTCTGGCCCAGTTCCCGGGCGCACGTAATTGGGGATATGACGGGGTATACCCCTATGCGGTACAGAATAGCTATGGAGGGCCACGGGCACTGCAGCAGCTGGTCAATGCCTGTCACAACACAGGCCTGGCCGTGGTATTGGATGTAGTCTATAACCATCTGGGGCCGGAAGGAAATTACCTGTCCCGCTTCGGCCCTTATTTTACTGACCGCTATCACACCCCCTGGGGGCCGGCTGTGAATCTGGACGGCCCCGGCAGCGACCCGGTACGCGAATACCTCCTCCAAAATGCACTGCACTGGATACGGGATTTTCATATCGATGGACTCCGTCTGGATGCTGTTCATGCTATATTTGATTTTTCTGCACGTCATATACTGACTGAGCTCTCTGACACTGTGGCCGCGTATAATCAGACTTCGGGGTGTGAGCATTTCCTGATCGCGGAATCAGATCTGAATGACCCCAAAATCATCCAGAATCCGCCTGCCGGATACGGCATTCAAGCCCAATGGCTGGACGGCTGGCATCACTGTGTACATACCCTGCTCACCGGGGAAGATAAAGGATACTATTCTGATTTCGGGGATATTCGGCAGCTGGAAAAATCCTATAACCGCAATTACGTATTTGACGGCATTTATTCCCCGCACAGAGACAGAAGATTCGGAGCCGACGGTAGTGACATTAATGGGGATCATTTTGTGATTTTTACCCAAAACCATGACCATATCGGCAACCGCCCTTTTGGAGAAAGACTGTCTACACTGGCGGGATTCGAGGCAGCTAAACTGGCAGCCGGGGCCATGATTTTGTCTCCCTTTATCCCCCTTATATTTATGGGTGAAGAATTCATGTCAGATACTCCATTTCTGTATTTTGTGGACCATGGCGATACAGACCTGCTCCAGGCTATACGTGAGGGCAGAAAACAGGAATTCGCCGGTATAATGTCAGACCATTCTCCACCCGACCCTGATCTTTTTTCCACCTGGCAAACCAGTGTGTTAGACTGGGAGATTATACATAAACCTCAACATGATACTATGCTTCGCTGGTACAAAACCCTTTTAGCATTACGCCGCAGTTGGCCCCAGGAGATCTGGTGCAGTCATGATCACTTTCAGGCCCGCACTGTGGATGAATCCGCAGGCTTATGCCTCCTGCACACAATGAAGAATCGCAGATTATTGGCGTTTCTTAATTTTTCAAAAACTTCATTTGAAACAGCCTGCCATGAACCGGGAGATTGGATTTTAATATTAGATAGCTCTTCTCCGGAGTGGCTGGGGTCAGAATTGCTCCAGTCGCATTCCTGGGATGGCATCTCCCCTCTCATCATTCCCGGTTTTAGTCTTGCAATATATGAAGAAAAAGGCTACAATCAGGTATGATTATACCACGTTCTACTTACCGGCTCCAATTCACTCCCTCCTTTACCTTTAATAATGCATTTGAAATTCAGGATTATCTGTTTGACTTGGGTATCAGTCATATCTACGCATCACCCATTTTTACAGCCACTCCTGGATCAGATCATGGCTATGATATTACAGACCCTTCTTCTATCAATCCTGAATTGGGGGGAGAAGAAGAATTTAATAAGTTAACGGATTCTTTGAAGAAATATCCTTTGTACTGGCTCCAGGATGTAGTACCCAATCATATGGCCTTCAACGGTCATAACCCTTTCCTGGTCAGCATTCTGGAAAACGGCCCTCAATCTCCTTATTTCCATTTTTTTGATATTGACTGGGACCATCCCTATGAGAGTATTCATAACAAAGTCCTGGCTCCCTTTTTAGGACAATTCTATGGAAGGGCTCTGGAGCAGGGAGAAATCCAATTGGTCTATGATATTGAAGGTTTGGGGATTAAATATTATGATCTGAGACTACCTTTACGTATAGACACCTATACTGAGGTCTTTACACATAACCTCCCTTCACTTAAACGCCGCCTGGGAAAAGAACATCCCGATTATATTCACTTCCTGGGCATCATCTACATGTTCCGAAATCAACCTGAAGTGGAAGAAAAGCTTCTGGACATCGATGATCACATCCGTTTTGTGAAACAACTCTTATGGAATCTTTTCCAATCCAGCGAAGATATCCGGGAATATATTTTGGAGATAATCTCTTTTTATAATGGACAGCGGGGGGATCCCGCCAGCTACAATCCTATTGATGCATTATTGGAAAAACAATATTTCCAGCTCAGTTACTGGAAAGTGGCTTCAGAAGAAATAAATTATAAACGCTTTTTCAATGTGAATGGACTGATATCCCTTAATGTTGATCATAAGGAGGTCTTTCAGGCTACTCATAAGCTGGTAGCCCGCCTCCTGAGACAAAACCGTATTCAAGGACTGAGGATTGATCATATCGACGGATTATATGACCCGGCAATGTATCTGGCCAGGATTCATGAAATCAGCGATAATTGTTACACCGTGGTAGAAAAAATTCTGGAGGGGGATGAAAAACTTCCGGGAAGCTGGAATACAGAAGGGACTACCGGCTATGATTTTATGAACAAATTATGTGGGATTTTTATACAGACAAAAAATCACCAGGAGTTCAGTCGGCTTTATTCCAATTTTACCAATATCAGAACCATGACCGAAGAACTAATGTATGATAAGAAAAGGCTGATCATCCGCATGCACTTGTCGGGTGAATTGGACAATCTGGCACGTCAGCTTAAAATGATTTCCAGTCATTACCGCTATTCCAGCGATCTGACCTTTTCAGGGCTTAAAGAAGCCATAGAAGAAGTTATGGTCTATTTCCCTATATACCGGACGTATGTCAGCAGCCGTGATTTTTCAGAACAAGACCACAATATCATACGGCGGGGAATCAACCGGGCAGCAGCTCAAAAAATAAAACTCCGTTTTGAGCTGGAATTTTTGCAAAAAGTCCTGCTGCTGGATTTTGAAGAACACATCCCGGAAAATATTAAAGTGGAATGGCTGGATTTTGTGATGCGCTTTCAGCAGTTTACAGGTCCTTTGTTAGCCAAAGGTATGGAAGATACCGTCTTTTATATCTTTAATCGTCTGCTGGCTTTAAATGAGGTTGGTGGCAATCCCGGTATTTTCGGCTACCCTCTGCAGGATTTTCATCAATATAATATCTATAAACGGGAACACTGGCCCTATACTCTCAATGCTACCACGACTCATGATACCAAGAGAAGTGAGGACAACCGCATGCGGCTGGCAGTGTTATCGGAGATCCCCCGGGAGTGGAATGAGAAGATTCGCAGCTGGCACAACATGAACCGTCCCTGGAAAAAGATTGTCGCCGGCAAGAAAGTCCCGGACCGCAATGAAGAGTATTTCCTGTACCAGACGCTCATTGGTTCCTGGCCCTTTACAGCAGAATTTGATTTAACTGAATATGTAAAGAGAGTGCAGGATTACATTATAAAAGCAGTCAGAGAAGCCAAAATGCACACAGCCTGGATAGAACCAGATTTGAATTATGAAGCAGCCTATCTGGATTACATAAAGCAGATACTGGACCCGGTTAAAAACCAGGTCTTTCTCAATGATTTTAAAGATTTTCAGCAGAATGTGGCTTTTTATGGTGTATACAACTCCCTGGCTCAGGCAGTGATCAAAGTCACCACGCCCGGAATCCCTGATTTCTATCAGGGTACCGAATTATGGGATCTTTCCCTGGTGGATCCGGACAACCGTCGTCCCATTGACTTCCAGCTGCGCCGGCAATATCTGCAGGAAATAAAGTTAAATTATCTCCATCCCCCCACAGACTGGCTGAGTGAGATGCTGGGGAATTATTGCGACGGCCGCATCAAATTATACCTGATCTTTCAGGCCCTAAAACTCAGATCGGCTTTTCCTGGGCTACTGGAAAAAGGGACATACCTCCCCCTTGCCACAGATGGCTTGTACGCCCCCAGTGTGCTGTGCTATCTGCGCCAGGATGAAAAAAATAAAATAATTGTGATTCTACCCCGCTTTGTGACCCAGGTTATATCCTGGAGAACTTCAAAATTTCCCCCACTGGGTAGAGAAGTCTGGGCTGATACATCAGTAACACTTTCTCCGGATTTGCAGGGAACCTGGCTGAATATTCTGGATAATCAAGAGTATCAATTTCAGAATAACATTTTTTTATCAGATGTATTCTCTACATTACCTTTTGCTGTCTTGATAGCCCGATAAACTAATTATCTCACTTCTTATACAAGCCAATATTATGTACCTCAGGCAAGGTTAATCCGGTGCTTATGCGGAATAATAAATTATTCCTTTATCTCCACTTTAATTTTATAATCCATTCCGAAGTTATTATCCCAGATACCTTTCCTGTCTGTAAACACAAAATTTAAATAACGAAAATTATTATCAAAATAGGGAACTTCCACTTTATATAGACCAGGTTTAGCTAATTGCATTTTTGTATCACCTGCTAGCTCAACTATGGTGCTATAACCGGAGTCGTCTAGTTTTGACTTCATATCCGAAGTAGGTTTAATCCATCCATTATAACCCCAGTGCAGATAAATCTCCTGAGCATTTTTTAAAGGGCTTAAAGCATCTTTATTTTCATAAGTTATCACAATTGTTTTTCCCTGTGTGCTTTTCACATGTTTTGCTTCGACTTCATAATCCTTCAAAAACTTTTTCAAATCCTCCTCAATTTCCATCAAACTTTTTCCAAAATGTTTGTTCATGAGAGCGCTGGTTTCCCGGGCTGTGGAGTTAAATTTTAAATCCTGATAAAAAGCTAAATATTTCTCCCGTCCGAATTGTTGAAACAAATAACGATTTAAAGCTGCTCCCATAATATAAAAAAGACCCATTGGTACCCTGTTTTGAGGATTGAGTATTTCAGAATAACTGAAATTTTGTTTTTTAAACAGGGCTTTAGCCGGCATGAAAGCCTCCCCATCCGTAGACAAGGTTTGAAAAGCCTGTGCCAAACCTTCCGTAAATAAAGGATGCTTATCTTTACCGATAATGACATGTAGAAGTTCATGAGGTTCAAAAGGAAGAAGTGAATAAATTGATGAAAGCGAAGGGTATGACAGCGCCACTGAAAGCATTGTATCAGATATATGTTTCTGAGCATGAGTTTCATTGGTATATTTGAGATGATATATCCTTCTGTCTATTCCTATTCCGAAATAATCCAGATACATTTGCAGCTGATTTTCCATATGTACCAGGTCCTGTGGATTGCCGTCAGAAGGATCACAATAGGTTAGAAAATGTTTACTGCTTTGAATTTTCCAATCCCGTTTCCATGTCTTAAGAATAGTATCGGTTTCTTTAATCTTTAGACGGGCCTCTTTGTTCAATTGTAACTTTTCAGCATGGTAATCAGGAAGGATGTACTTACCGTTGATCAGATAGACGTAATAATATATACCAGCTTCCAGATTTACTTCTGCTTGCCAAACCTGCCCTTTATCCATCAGTTGCATTTGCTGGGTAGAAACGCTATGCATTTTAGGTAGTCGATAGATTACCGCTACTTTTTGTGCCTGATCTTCAAAAACTTTGAATTCCACTTTTACCGCGTGCAGGGATCCATATACTAAAAAACCCAGTACAATAACCCACACTTTTTTCATTTTTAACTCCTATTTCTAAAGGTTATGTATTTATTGTCTGTAAAGTACCATTGTTATATGTTTATCACAAGTAAATAAAATACAAATATCATGAAATAAATTAATGTTTAATAATTACTTGAATATAACAGTAGCAATAGCCATACAAAAAAAGAGCCCCCGGATCCACCGGAAGCTCTTATGCATATTAAAAGTTGGATTATTTATACTGACCGCGAACCCGCCACTACTTCACAGATATTGAACGCTTCATTACGCATACCGTCCAGATCATTCAGAATATCTGTATAGGTGACCGCGATGTCACTGTCTTTGGCAAAATCCTTGAGATGTTCAAATTGTTCAAATTTGGCTTCTCTGAGATGCTTGCGTATCTTTTTATTAATGTCTGCCGCTTCATCCATGAACACTTCCCCATTGATCTTCTCATCTTTACCCAATGCTTTCATACCTTTTTCAAAGAATGATCGGTTTTCATCATAGATATCCCTGAGAGTTTTGAGGGCATCTTTGGAGAGTTTTTTCTTTTTCTTTTCCAACCGCTCCAGCATGACGCCTATATTTTCCACGTGGTCTGTCAGTGTATCCAGATTACGGGCCAGGCTGATATAATTTCCCACCAGCATACTGTCTCCTCGGGACAGAGGATTCTGCAGCAGGGACACCAGAAATTCTGAAATATGGTCATGGTAATTGGTGATGCGTTTCTCGGTCTTTATCATCTTTTCCGATGAGCCGGAAATTGTTTCATCACGCCGTATAACTTTTTCTACCTTACTGGCGTACTTACTCACCACTTCCGCCATAGCTACCAGTTCCTTGCGTGATTCCACCACAGCCAGGGCTGGAGTGGCCAGCAGACCTTTATTCAGATACTGGAAGGTAAACTGTCCGGTATTGTTCTTTTCAGAATCGGTTATAGGTATGATCTTTTGGCAGAGTTTGGCTAGCAGGGGTATAAACCCGGTAAACAGAATTACCCCCAGCACATTAAAGAAAGTATGAGCCGCGGCAATATGTGCGCCGATAAAGGGTTTGCTGCCTATAGCCATTTTGAATTTCAAGGCTTCTTCCGCGGTAGTGATGATAAAGTCAGGGTCATTAGGTACCAAAGCGTTCACCACAGCTGTAAAGGGTTTAAATAGTATTGTAATCAGTACAACTGCCAATACGTTAAACATAGTGTGGGCAATAGCGGCACGTTTGGCATTACGGGTAGCCCCGATACTGGCTAAAAGCGCGGTGATGGTGGTCCCGATATTATCCCCCAGGATCAGGGAGACCGCACCGGCATAGTTGATCAGCCCATTGGTAGATATAGCGATTGCCAGACCTATAGTCACGCTACTGGACTGAAAAATCATAGTAGTCAGGGTCCCTACCAGGATACCCCCCAGTATAATCCACAGACTGTGTCCATTTATGGTAGACATGATACTGATAATATGGGGAGACTGCTTGAGGGGGCCCATGCCGCTGCTCATCATCTGCATACCCAGGAATAGTAAGCCCAGGCCGAAAAAGACATAGCCTACATCTTTGAATTTTTCAAACTTGGTGAAAAAGGTCATGATCACACCCAGACCGATAATCAGCAGGCTGTATTTTACAATGGGGAGGATCACGATCCATCCGGTGATGGTGGTCCCAATATTGGCCCCGAAGATCACCCCAATAGCCTGTGTCAGAGTCATGAGTCCGGCATTGACAAATCCGATGGTCATCACTGTAGTAGCACTACTGGACTGAATCACCGCGGTCAGAGTAGCCCCTACGAAAATACCTACAAACCGGTTAGTGGTAAGCAGGTTCAGGACTTTTCTCAGATTCTCCCCGGCAACCCTCTGTAGTCCATCCGACATGGTTCGCATGCCCATGAGGAATAATCCGATTCCGCCCACTGTATTTAAAACGACTTGAAACCAGTCCATACACACCCCCTTGATTTATCCACCTACTTTGCAATGGAAGCAGCCCGCCAGGCAAAAGTTACAATATCTTATCTTAAAACTTTTAAAATCTCAAACCATGCTTATATGTATATTTCACCTAGCATCCTGTTTCCTCCCCTTATCTAGTCAGGAGAGACGGCCCTGGTCAGGGGCCGCAGCGGTGAGTTACATACTCGCTGTTCCGGGGCGGCGGTAGGGGCTCCCGCCCTTTAGAAAAAGAGTTTAACCCAGGAGGTACCCTTCATACTCAAAGTCTTATGATCACTCAGTGCCGTTTCTGTTAATGCCTCCGGCACTATTACCCCTATCTTTTTTCCCGACGACCTTTTCAACTGGTAAAAAAACATTGTTGACAATAACTCTCAAGAGGTATAAACTAAAAAGCGTTTTGGCAGGAGGTAGGATGAATCTCAAAGACTTTATGAACAAAGACGGTGTTCTCTTTCTGGATCAGGCAGAAAATAAGACCGGTATCCTGGAGACACTCATAGATACAGCTGTCAGTACCGGTAAGATCCGTGACAGAGAGGGTTTCAGGCAGGCTGTACTGGACCGGGAAAGCCTGGTGAGTACAGGCATTGGATTAGGCATCGCCATTCCCCATAGTAAGCTGGCAGGAATACAGGAATTCTTTATCATTCTGGGGCTGTGTCCCCGGGGCATAGATTGGGACTCACTGGATAAGAAACCCGTTAAAGCCGTATTTTTGATAGGCGGACCAGCTGACCGGCAGAGGGACTATCTTCAGATCCTGGCTAAGCTGACCCTTTTTGTAAAGAATGAAAAACGTCTTAGTGAATTATTTACATCACAGGATAAGGATAGAATCCTTGCCCTGTTTGAAGGTTAAGGCCAACCATGGAATTGACAACCCTTTTTTATTTGGGACTGGCTGTCCTGGTATCTTTCTTTGTCAAACTTCTTTTTTCCAAGCTTAAACTGCCTGAAGTGACCGGTTATGTCCTGGCCGGGATAATCCTGGGGACTTCATTGCTGCATATCTTCAATAGTAATATTCTGGAACACCTGGAACCCATCTCTTCCGTAGCCCTGGGTTTCATTGCCTTTATTATTGGGATAGAGTTAAAATTTTCTACCATACAAAAGCTGGGCAAATCCATTGTAGCTATCGTCATTCTGGAAAGTTTCGGGGCGTTTATTCTGGTTTTTGCCACCATGATGTTCGCGTTCAAAGGAAACCTTCCTTATGCCCTGATTCTGGGTGCTGTAGCCGCGGCCACAGCCCCTGCTGCCACCATTGCTGTGATGCGTCAGTACAAAGCACGTGGTCCTTTAAGCTCCACTATTGTGGCTGTAGTAGGTATTGATGACGCGGTGGCACTGATTATTTATGTTTTCGCTTCCAGTTTTACAGTAGCCATATTAGGAAAAGAGCAACTTAATGTATTAGGCATCATAGGATCAGCCTTACTATCTGTATTACTGGCTCTGCTTATGGGTGGAATAGCCGCATTGGTCTTTCTCCTGATTTTAAAAAAGATCAAGAGCAATGATCTGATTGCTCCTCTACTGGTAGCTTTTATCTTAATACTGTTAGGGCTCAGTGATACTTTCCATCTTTCAGAACTGTTATCAATTATGTCCTTTGGCTCCCTGGTGGCAAATCTTTCCCCCACTTTGGCAGCCAAGTCAGAAGACATAGTACAGACCTACGCTCCGCTTTTCCTGGCATCTTTTTTTATTTTCGGGGGGGCGCATCTGGATATCACCCTGATCACTCAGATAGGTATCCTGGGCATCTTGTTTTTTGTATCCCGCGGTCTGGGTAAGATCGGAGGTGCCAGCCTGGGCGCATCTCTGGGAAAAGCTTCCCCTGTAGTAAAAAAATACATCGGATTTGCCCTGCTGCCTCAGGTAGGAGTAGCTCTGGCTCTGGCCCTGTCCGTAAAAAAGACTTTTGATAACTCTAAATTTGGTGCACCCGGCCATGAACTGGCCATCATAGTGATTAATATACTGCTGTTAACAACTATTTTTACAGAGATTATCGGCCCTCTGCTCACACGTCATGTTCTGACCAAGGCGGGTGAGATAAATACTGACAAATCCACAGGAGAATAGCCATGTTTTATCTTATCATCAAAATCATGAATATTGATTACAAAGAAGATGTGATACTGGCATTGCAAAGCGTGGGTTTAAACCATGGCTCCTTTTACGAGGCTACTAATCTTGATCCTTCCCTCTCTCTGGATCTGCCTATGTTTACTGGTTTGTTCCGCACGGAAGAAGATAAAGCCCGAAAAGCCCTGATCATAACTACCCTGATGGATGAAAAAAAACAGGCTGTTAGCCTTCTTCAGAATCTCAGAGAAGCCGGTATCGATATAGATAACGAAAATATTCTCAGAGTGATTGTGCTACCTGTGAGCATGATGTTTGATCAGGAACATGGTTTTATGGAATTCAAATAAAAAAAAGCGGGTGTCTCTATGAGACACCCGCTTTTTTAAATTATACTTTTTCCCGTGGCATGACCACACAGGTGGTGCCATCCCAGGTGGTCTCGTACTTCAGACCTTTGAATACTCCCGGCATTTCTTTCTCCATGATACGAGCGATCTGTACATAGATCTCCCTGATCTGAGGCTCAGCTTCCTGACTGGCCCGCATCACTATAGCATTCCATATGGCACGTGTATTTCCTGACATTCCCAGGATGGCTTCGGTACCGATAGGCAGCAGATCTCGTATGGCCCCTCTGGTGGCTTTTCTAACAAATGTTCTGCGCTCTCTTTCATTCATCTCCGCGAATTTATCCTGGAATTTTTCTTCTATATCTTTGGAAACCAAATCATAGGCCTTTTTATAATCAGCCAGTGAACGGGTATAACTCTCCACAAAATGCTGTGTGGCGGCTTCGCTGAGCTGGGCCAGAGGAGGTACCGCAAACCCGGGATCCCAGGTTCCTTCTTCTTTTTCACGTTCAAAATCACAGTAACGTGTCGACAATTGAGAATAAGCCCAGCCGGCTCGGTGTCTGACCTGTTCATGAGAAAATCCTCGCCCTGCGCCTACCACCATAAAGTTAAATACAATGTGTTCCGTGACAGATCCATGCGGAATCCCCGGACGGTTAAAACCCAATAGGTTTTCCAGATACTTTTCATTGGAATTTGAACCGGCTTTTTTGCCATATGACATGTAGCAGTTCCGTCCGAAAAGCTCAATCAGCCTCTGTCCGTCCGGGCTGTCCATTTCTGTTGGCCACATCAGATCATTTTCATTGAGAAAAGCGTCCCAGCCTTCCTGTTCCACGTGAGTTTTTCCCACTAGGTAGACTTTGGGTTTATACATGATACGCATTGATATTCCCTCCCATTTGAATCTGTCATTCGCTCTTTTACTTCCATAGCCCCATATTATAAGCAGAAGTATCCAGGAACTCAAGCCCGAGACATATGTTTAATTATGTGCGAGGGGACGGCTCATCCACTGACAGATCAATTCTGCGTAAAACCAGGTAGGTAAGAAAAAGAAACATAAAAAAGCTTAAAGTCATACCCCAGGTGCGGGGATGGTTACGAGGATGAAACACCCGATCGACCATATCAGATAACAGGCCCAGAGGATTGAGCAGTATGTCCCAGCTGTTCCAGCGCAGGTATCTGCCTACATATATACCGAAGCTTCCCAGTAATAAAGCCAGACCCACAATTACCCATACCCAGGCTGCAGGCAGTTTCTTACTCAGCCATACCTGTATATCCATTAAGGACAAACAGCCCAGTATTACCCCGTTCATGGCAAAACTCAGTATCAGAACCAGGTCGTACCATAATGGCACAGGCTGTCTTAATTTAAAGTGAAATAAGTCTGTGAGTATATAGGGAGAATTTGGGAAGAATAGTAGCCAGGTCACAAATACCATCCAAAGAATGAGGGGTGATACTTTGCGGGGCGAAAGATAGAGAAGCAGCCGGCTGAAAAACCAGGGCAGCCAGGCCAGAAATAAATTCCAGGCCAGAAAAAGAAACATCAGTCTATGGGTCCACTGGATCCGGGCAAATAGTAGTGCCAGAGAGAACAGAGAAAACGCGATAAGAACAAACAGGATATAGCCTTTATTCTGAAATAGTGTCCCTGGTTTCACGGCTCAGGCGATTCCAGAGGAGTTTGTAGAATCAATTCTTCATTGACTTCTGGAAGATCAGTAAATACCACTTCCCGGGGTTCAGACTCACCCTCTATCTCCCCGATCTGGAACTGGGCTACAATAATACGCAGACGCTCACCCAGTGTCTTGAGGTCATCTGAAAGATGAGCCAGTTTTTCGGAGGCCTGGCTATTATCTTCATTGAAATGAGAAATTTCCTGCAGATTTTTATCAATCTGTGCGGCTTCATTGACCTGTTCCTTAATAGAACCCTGAATCTGACTGGAAAACTGTGATAAGGATTCCACCCCTTCCAGAAAATGTTCACTTAAATTCTTCTGCTCTTGGGTCACACTGGTGATTTCCTTGATCATGACATCAGTTTCTTCCATATTAGAAACTATAGCAGAAAGAGCTTTGCCTGCTTCTTCTGCCATTTTCTTACCTTCCAGGGCCTCTACTTCACCCATAGTGGACATAGCCACAGCATCTATGATACTCTGCTTGATAGTATGCACCAGTTTGGAAATATCCTGGGCTGAACGGGAGGACAGTTCGGCTAGTTCCCGGATCTCCTGGGCAACAATGGCAAATCCAGTACCGGCCGCACCGGCATGAGCGGCTTCAATGGCAGCATTCATGGAAAGCATGTCTGTATTTTCAGCGATATTCTGGATGCTGGTAATGATCTCATCAATCTGTTCACTCTGGTCACCAACTGTCTTGATCATATCAGCGATATCTTTCATTTTATCAGACATTCTCAGAGTAGATTCAACACTGGAATTGACTATATCGATACTCTTTCGAGCTGCATCCATATTATGGCCGGTTTTCTCCTTGACCTGACTAGCCTGAGAAGAAATGGATTCCATCCCCCGGTTTAATTCTTCTGCGGCGGAAGCATTCATCTGGATAATCTCAGTCTCCCTGCCTACATTCTGCTGTATCTTTTCCATGATGGAGCTGAATTTTTCCATGGCCTGGGAAATCGCTTCCAGTCTCCGGCTTTGTTCACGGCTGCGTTCCGCCAGGCTGCCCGAAGATTCACTGACCCGGTCGGAGTCCTGCCCTACTTCCAGAATAAGATCGCGTAGGGACTGAAAATCCCTGTTCAGATGATAAAGAAATTCATTTATCAATTGGACTAATTCTCCAATCTCATCAAAAGTGATCATGTTGACCCGCTGGGAGAGGTCAGCACCACCGCTGGATAAAGATACCATACGATTATGCAGGAACCCCACCTGAGTCCTGAACTCCCTCTTGGACAGAATCACCATGACAACTGCAAACACAGAGAGAAAAGAAGAAGTGGAAATAACTGAGAACCGGAACATGGACAGGCTGACCCGGCCTGGTAAGGATGTGTAGAAATAATAGGCCAGACTGCCAAAATAGGTAATAAAAGTCATTATTATGGTAAGAATAATCAGAATATCACGGTACCGGGTAAACCTGTCGTTTTCGCCTTTTCGGATATCCTGAATATTAAGAAGCAGTCTGGGTTTCATCAGTATCAGATTGATAATCTGTGATGTAAATATGGAAGACATCAGACCGACACTGATTTTCTGCATATAGACCAGGGCGTAGGAATATCCGCTGGAAAGCTCCCAGTGTCTTAGTATAAAAAATATAGTAACGCCGACAAACCAGAAAATCATCTGACTGAACAATATAATCCAGGGAATTTTAAGAGCTGCTGTACGGGCCTTTTCATAATCAGACCCATCTTTTACAAAACGGTACAAGGGCCTCAGGGAGCTATTGATCATAACTATCAATAGTATGGACATGAAGACATAAAGAGCTACCACATTGCGGTCAAAAACACTGGCTAGTCTCACCAAAGCTGTGGCATTTCTGTTGTCAAAGAGAGCACTGTTGAAGTATACAAAAAACTGACTGGTAAACAAGAACATTCCCATGACCGTGAAAATAGTCAAAGCTATACGTCTTTTTATAACTTTGATTGACAATCCAATGTCTCTGGAAGGTGTCTCAGAACTGGTAATTTGTGTTTTGTTTTCCATGTAAACATTTTACATGATAGGTCTAAAAAAGTAAATAAGCATTTAAAATTTCTTAAAAAGAGAGTGGAAAAAATATTGATATGAAAACGTTTTCATGTTATTATTTATTATAATAAATATAATTGTATGTTTAGATATAAAATATTATTGAAAAGGTATTCAGGAGGAATGTATGGTCTTTATCTCGGGCTTGATCAATATTGAAACTACTCTACAGATCGATGGTTTTCCTCTCCATTATAATCCTGTCAATTACCCCTTTAACCGTATCCATAGTACAGTTTCAGGAGTAGGCATGAATCTGGCACTGGCACTCCAGACCCTGGGGGAAGAGGTAGTATTTCTTTCACTAATCGGAAAAGACCCCCAGGGGAAAAGAGTAAAGGATGAGTTTACAATAAAGGGTTTGACTACCACACTGTTGATGGAACAATTATCAGACACCCCACTTTCTGTAATACTATTTGATCAGGAAGGGAGACGGCAGATCCATGTAGACCTGAAAGACATTCAGGAGCAAAAGGCTGACCCTTCAGTTTATTTACCTATACTGAAACGATCCACTCTGGCTATGCTGTGCAATATCAATTTTTCCCGCCCTCTCTTATCCCAGGCCAGGGAACAGGGAATCCCCATTGCCACCGATGTACATGTGCTGTCAGATATACATGACCCCTATAATCAGGATTTCCTGAGGTTAGCTGATATAGTCTTTCTTAGCAATGAGAACATCAGGGGGCAGGAACAGGATTTTGCACGGGCATTGATGGGGACCTATAACATGTCGGTATTGGTCATTGGGATGGGACGGGACGGAGCCTTGCTCATGGAGCAATCCCGATCTGATTTGATTCATATGCCTTCACTATACACCCGTCCCGTGGTCAACACTGTGGGGGCGGGTGATGCCCTGTTTAGTAGTTTTAATTATTTTTATGCCCGAAATAGAGATGCAGAAGACAGTTTGCGAAAAGCTATGGCTTTCGCATCCTGGAAAATCGGTAGCCGCGGAGCCGCGGAGGGCTTTCCTTCCCTGGAAAAAATGGAATCCATTCTGGAACAATGCAGGGAACTGAAATGAATATCAAAGACATCGCCAAAGCGGCAGGAGTGTCTATTTCCAGTGTTTCCCGGGTATTGAATAATGTACCTGGTGTGAGGCCAGAGGTCAGACTCAAAGTGCAGTCGATTATTCATTCCAGCGGATATACTCCCAATCTCCTGGCCAAAGGCCTGGCTGCCCGTCACAGTCAGTCTATAGGGGTGATACTGCCTCATGTCCACTCCTTCTGGATGCCCCGTATCGCGGCTATCGTAGATTTTTTCCAGACACAGGATTACAGTGTCATGATAAACAGCTATGAAAAAGATCCTTATAAAGAAACAGCCGCTTTCCGGCTCATGGAAGAAAAGCAGGTGGATGGGATCATCTATTTTCCCCATGCTAATGGTAAACATCAGCACCAACTCATTAAAAAATATCAGGACAGAATCCCCCTGGTAATTGGAGAACAATTCTTCCCTGATCTGAGACTAAATTATGTACTCCAGGACAATGAACAAGGAACTCAATTACTGATATCGCATCTCCTGGAAAATGGCCACCGCAGATTTGCCCTTATATCAGGACCGGAAGACGGCTACTCTACTCAGCAGCGCCGCATTTCCTTCCAGACAGCATTGCAAAACGCGGGTATCGATTTGGATCAAATCCCTGTCAAAATCTCCGATTATTCCATGCAGGGCGGATATACTGCTATGCAGGAGATATTGCGCGACAAACATCTGCCTTCAGCTGTATTTGCCATGAATGACCTTATGGCACTGGGCGCGCTGAGGGCAATACACGAAAGTGGCCTCAAAGTACCGCATGACATCAGCCTGGCCGGTTATGATGACATTGAATGGGCAGGTTTTTCACTACCCGGTCTGACTACCGTGCGGCAGGAGCATCAGGAAGCAGGACGGCAATGTGCACGCATGCTCCTGGATAGTATCAGTAATCATTCCTTACCTCCTTCAACTCTAATTCTGGCACACAGTCTCATCATCAGGGAGAGTACAGCACAAGCCGCAGGGGAGGCATAAAATGTCAATATGGCAGGATATTTCCACCCAATTGAGTCCTACTGAGCAGGATATGGCCCAGGCTGATGCTTTGCTGGATGAATATCTAAAACAAGGCTACGTCCGTAAAACCAACCGGGAACTTTTAAACCAAAGTGACGGAGCGATTGTTTATTTTTACGACAGACTCTCCCGTATTAGAACATCTAACTCGCCGGTTTTAAGCTGTAAAGATTCATCCTGGATGAAAGAGAGTTCATTCTGTTTTGTAAATATCAGGGCCACCGGTCAGGGAAATAGTTTTGGAAACATCCTGACTGCAGCCAAACTGCTCCCGGGAATCCGGTCCAACGCTATCCATGTGGGGCCTTTTACCAGTTACGATTTTCACTGTATATACGCGATTAGCAGTGTCAGAACTGTGGCCCGTCAGGTACTGCACCCTGGATTACTACAGGCCGGGTTCAGCGGTTTAGTTCAGATCTCCGCACTGGTCCAGGCTATCCACCTCACCGGTAAAACTGCCGGTTTTGATCTGGAGCCTCATGTGACCCAGTTCGCCATCCCGGTATTGGAACACCCGGAATTCTTCCGATGGATAAGACTCTCTCCAGATAAAACCGGACTATGGCATAGGGAGCCTTTTATATCCCACGTAGGCAGGGAGAGTCAGAGTGAAATTCAGGAGCAGATCCGGACAATCGTATCCTCTTATCTGAACAAGGAAAACTGCCAGAGCCTGGAGACGCAGGAGGATGAACGCAGCAGACAGCTCAAGGAAAACCTTCATCTGGAAATAACCAGGGATCTGATCAGTCAGGGTTATTGGACCATTCCAGCCCAGACCTGGAATAGTCAGGGGATTCCTGAATTTCAGGAATATAACCATCAGCATAATTACCCTGTTTTCAGGTACCTGGATACACAGGGACAGGATGCTTCAGCTCATGCATACAATATCGTCACTCCTTTTGCCTGGTACCAGGGTCTGGTACCTCACCAGGCATCACCTCAAGTACCCCTTTTGGATACCGCCTGCCTGGAATTTTATAAGGGCATCTTCCATTTCTGGCAGTCAGAAGCTGGTTTTGATTTCGCACGGCATGATTCAGTAGATCATATCTTTGATTCCAGCCTGGGCCACAACCATCCCCTGTCCGACCGCCCCACTCCCCATGTCCTGAAAGAAGTAATACAGTCCTCCCGCAATAAACTGCCTTATGCCGGCCATCTGGCTGAACGTATGGGGCAGGAGCTGGAGGAATATGCTGAAATCGGTTTTGACTCAATTCTGGGTAGTGATATGTTCCATCTGGACTGCTCCACTCTGCTGAAAAATAGCGCTGAGCAATATCAGCGGCTGGAAAAAATAAATAAAACCGGGAATTATTTTTCACTATGCCTGGCTGTGGATACACATGACACCGGAAACCCTGGACTGCATGGTTCTCCCTTGATTGTAAAACTGGTACCGGAAGTGCTGGCTCAGCGCCATTTCATGTCCCGTTTTCTCAATACCGGTACAGCCCGCCGTAATTTTTATGAAGTTATGGGATTGTCTGATCTTTCCCATGGATTATTTCACGCCAACGTAAATGATTCCAACTTAAACTGGACAGGCGATGCAGGATTCAATAAAATATATCACCGAATAGAAGATGTGTATCAGTACTTCCAGCCATTTTTAGAACAAGCCACCTGGACTATTCTGCTTAATAACTCAGACCTTTCTATATGGAAGGTAGAGGGCCAGGATGGGGTTCTGATCGGGGCCTGCGCTCAAAATGGCGGTACATTTGATCTGGACATGGATGAATATACTGGTAAATATTCCCGAATCAGGGATTTTTTTAGAGAAAAGCCAGTACTATGGGATCAGGGTAAATTGACAATAACACTTGAGACAAATGCATTTTGCCTGTATCATATATATCTTTAAAATCTATTTTTAAGAAGGATACCACCGTGAGTTTTGAGAGAAGTAATGGTATTTTACTCCATCCCAGCAGTCTGCCGGGCAAATGGGGGATCGGGACCCTGGGTAAGGAAGCGTATCAGTTTGTGGACTGGCTCCAAAAAGCAGAAGTTAAGATATGGCAGATACTGCCTATGGGCCCCACCGGCTATGGTGATTGTCCCTACTCTTCTTTTTCCGCATTTGCCGCAAACCCCTACTTTATCAACTATGAAATACTAATTGAGGAAGGCTGGCTCCAAAAAAAAGACCTACCTGATGACAAACTCTTCAGCAAAGATAAAGTGGATTTCGGTAAAGTCTATGAGACAAAATTTAAAGTTTTGAAGAAGGGCTGCGACCGTTTCAACCAGCAGGCAGAAGATCAGAAAAAAGAATATGCTTTCTTCTGTGAAAAAAACTCTTTCTGGCTGGATGATTTTGCCTTCTTTATGGCATTAAAATTTGAATTCCCCGGCCAAAGCTGGATGGACTGGCCTGATCCCATCCGAAAGCGGGAAGCAGCAGCCATGAAAAGTTACCGTACCAAACTGGATGGCGAGATACATTTTCATAAGTGGATGCAGTTTGAAGTATTCCGTCAATGGAAAAAGCTCAAAGAATATGCCAACGGAAAAGGAATTAAGATTGTGGGAGATATACCTATTTATGTGGCCTCAGACAGCAGTGATGCCTGGTCTCACCCGGAAATGTTCCAATTTGATAAAGACATCAAGCCTGTCAAAGTGGCAGGTGTCCCGCCAGACTATTTTAGCGCTACCGGTCAGTTGTGGGGCAACCCCCTCTATGACTGGAAAAAAATGGAGGACGACAACTTTGATTGGTGGGTGAAGAGAGTAGAATCCAATCTGGAAATGGTAGATATTATCCGTATTGACCATTTCAGAGGATTGGCAGCCTATTGGGCAGTCCCGGCAGGTGAATCCACCGCTATCAATGGGGAATGGATTCCTGCACCTGGTAAAAGGATGTTTGAAGCCATCCTGAAAAAACTGGGAGACCTGCCTATCATGGCTGAAGACCTGGGAGTAATTACTCCTGATGTAGAAGAGCTGCGTGACCATTTTAATTTCCCGGGTATGAAGATTTTACAGTTTGCCTTTGACAGTGGTGAAGAAAATGATTATCTCCCTCACACCTACAACAAAAACTGTATTGTATACACCGGTACCCACGATAATGATACGGTAGTAGGATGGATGAACGCCGCCAAACCTGCTGATAAAAAATGGGCTCTGGATTACATTAACGGCAGTGAAAAAGATATTGCCTGGAGTTTCATCCGTGCGGCCTGGTCTTCCACAGCATTGATAGCCATAGCTCCTCTCCAGGATTTTATGGAACTGGATACCCGATACCGCATGAACATCCCGGGAACGCCCCTGGAAAACTGGACCTGGAGATTTGAAAGTGCTCAGCTAACTGAAAAAATCAGTCAACGCCTTCAGCATCTTAACCAGTTATATTCCCGATAAGAAATACAGCCCTGCTTTGGCAGGGCTTTTTTTATTGTAGATATTTGACAAAACCCCTACTAACTTCTATGCTTTGAACAAGAGGTGTAAATGAAGAAAATCGTTCAATGGCTGGTTGACGACATTACTCTGGATCTATATCAACAGGATGATTTCCGCCGTATTCTGGGATTTTTCATACGTTTATTTCTGGTAGGTTATATTTTAGTCACCATTATTTGTATCTTTATGGGTTGGTGGAGCAATCTGTGGAGTGTAAGTATCGGTAGCATCTTCATGATATTCTCTATTATTCTTTATTCTTTAAAAAAAACCGGTCCGGCTATTTTTTTATCTATATTGACTCTTTATATCACTGCGACATACAGCATGTATATCGGTGCAGGATTGCATGATGTCACTATATTGATTTTCATGATTGTACTGGCTCTGGCCAGTTTACTCTTACGGTTTCCCGGATTTTTACTTATCTACTTTCTCACTATTATTGATTTTTCTTTAGTTGCATATTTTACTACAATGGGTTATATGGACCCCTTTCACGCCACGGATGTTAAAGGGGACGTGATTGTCATAAATGCCATAGTCACTGTATTCAGCATTATCATGCGTATCCTGGGAAACAGTATCAAATATTTCCAGAAGGAAAACTTCCGCAAAGAAATAGTGATCAAAGAAAAGGATAAAGAGATCGAGATAAGCCGGGAAAAGATACACTTTCTCTATGATCACCTTCAGGATATCTATTTTGAATGTGAACTGAGTGGAAGAATCAGAACAGTCAGCCCCCAGATTGCCTACCTCCTGCAATTCCAGCCCAAAAAACTTTTATACCAGAATATTTCAGTACTTCAACCACAAAAAAAGATTCTCCACCAGATAGTCAGTCAGCTGCGTTCACATGAAAAGGTCACCAATATGGAACTGGAAGTAATAGATAATAATAAAAACAAACATAATCTTCTGGTAAATGCATCACTGGTGCCCTTTCATCACGATACCCGGATCATTGCCGGAACTGCAGTGGATATCACAGAACAAAAAATGATCAGCCGGAAAATTACCCAATTGCAGAAGCTGGACAGTCTAGGCAACCTGGCTGGGGGATTAGCTCATGATTTCAATAACCTGATCACTGTGGTAAATATCAACGCGGAACTGATGCTTAAAAAAATTGTAAGTGAGAAAAATTCACCTTTGGAAGAAAACCTGGAAGCGATTTTAGATGCGACTACTAAGGCAGGAATCCTGACCAGGAAAATTCTGGGTTTCAGTCGCAACCAGAATATTATTCCCATACCGGTGGATTTAGTGGACTCTATTCGACAATCCATTAAAATCAGCAAAGGTCTGCTCTCACCTGATATCAGTATCACTACAGAAATCCCTGAAAACCCTGTCCAGATCATGGCTGATCAATCACAGGTAGAACAGGTGATGTTGAATCTCATTATCAACGCCAGAGACGCGCTCCAGGCATCTAAGGTAAAAACAAAAAACATCCATATTTCGCTGGAACAAAGAGATATTTTCCAGGATCTGGAAATACCCAGTCTTAGACTTAAAAAAGGTAACTACCTGGTCATCAAAGTACGTGATAACGGAATAGGCATGTCTGAAAAAGAAGCTTCGCATATTTTTGAGCCCTTTTTTACCACCAAGGGTGAACAGGGTACCGGTCTGGGTCTGGCCAGTGTCTATGGTATAATGAGCCAGAACGGCGGAGATATCCTGGTGGACAGTATTCCCGGAAAAGGTACCACTTTTACTCTCTTCTGGCCCCGCCCGGCTGCGCTTTAAATATGGCCTGGGTCTATATTCTGCGCTGTGGAGACGGTACTCTCTACACCGGCTGTACTACAGATCTGGAGCGGCGTTTCAAAGCACACCAGTCGGGAAAAGGCGCCAGGTATACACGGGGCCGAGGGCCTCTGGAAATTGTTTATCGGGAAGAAACCGAGAGCCTGCCCCTGGCTCAGAAACGTGAAAAGCAGATACAGTCTCTGTCCCGTCAGCAAAAGCAGGCCCTGATTCAGCAGGGACCAAACAGTAATTAATCGTTTTTCCGGCTCTCTCATTAACACCGCGTAGCGTTAACCAGGACGGCATTTCAGACCCAACTGTATTGTCTACTCCTGATACTTGCCTCGCGGGAATGTATGAGTGCAAGGCGGGAGCCCCTACCGCCGCACCGGGGGCCATGGCTCTCCTGCCTGGTTCCCCCTGGAAAAGTAATCGCAGCGTACTATCTACTTCTCCTTCCAGCTCCAGCTTAATTTTAATACCGACTCCGGACAGGATGAAGCACATTCCCCGCAATGCGCGCATTCATCAAATAGTACCCTTCCGGCTTTGACTCCGGCTGCCACATCTATACTCATGGGGCAGGCTTGATTGCAGCTTTTACAGGACACACACCGCTCTGCTTTGGCCAGCAGGTGGAGAGATGGATAGCGCAGTAAGTTTTTCAATTTATTTCCCCAGACCATAAAAGGTGCCAGCCAGCACAGACTATGACAAAAAGACCGTCGTCTGCCCAGAATGGACATCAGAAAAACCAGGATGATGACACTGTAATAGATAATGTATCTTCCCGGCTCATCTATGGATATTACGTTTTCAGTCATAAACAGGGGGTTGACTGCTTTTATACCCATGCTGATCAGCAGTATCAGGATAATAACTATCCAGGGAAACCATATAAGATATTTTAGAATATTCCAGAATCCATTCCGGGACGGCTGGTCATTTATGGAGCGACAGGCATCCTGCATGCCCCCCAAAGGACATATCCAGCCGCAAAAAGCCCTGCCGAAAATCAAAGACGAAACAAACAAAGCCGCAAAGACTATTAGGCTACCTGTAATGATGCCCTGTGAAGCTCCTGCAATCACCAGGTAGGGCGAGAAATAGTTTAAAGTGACTGGGAAGAGCAGGAATGAAACAAAGATGAGGATTCTTCGGGTCCGTATATATCCATGAACTTTATTTTTCAATTTGCACCTCCCAGGATGTTTTGGGCCCAATCCCTGCATTGCGTCTGCGCAGCTTTCTCATCATGAGCCAAAGGATCCGCAAATTCTCGTGTCGAGACTATCCTGGAGTCAGGTGTGAGACCGGCAATATCACTGAATGTGTGCCCGGCTTTGCCGGAATAACAACAGAAAGCGTGAATTTCCTTAGCTGAAATGCCAGCCTGTTTCAGCCATGACCGGACAGGTGGAGTAATTCCGGAATTCCAAACCGGTGTACCTATGATAACCTGCTCATATTGGGCTAGATCTGTCTCCCAGGGTTCCAGCTCCGGGCACTCTTTAAAGAATACCTGCTTACCACCCCAGAAGTACTTTAAAAAACCCTTTTCAGGTATGGATTTTTTGGGACGTATTTCCAGCAGATCAGCGTCCAGGGCTTCACTCATGGTTTCTGCAATAAATCGGGTATTCCCTTCCAGTGAATAATAAGCAACCAGAATCTTTTTTGGCATGTGTTCCTCCTGTTTTGATAGCATAGTATACGACAGTGAGGAACTTTTTTTCAATAGGGGTTTCTACTCATTTTTAGAAAAAGGTATTTATTAAATCTATGAACCGCTGTATTTCTGTGCCAGGTTAAATAGTTCCAAACGGTTTTTGACCGAACATTTCTGGTAAATATTATAGATATGATTTTCTACGGTTTTTGTAGAAATAAACAATGTCTCTCCTACAGTCTTATTGCTCATACCCTGGAGCAGCAGGGAGATGATCTCCTGCTCTCTGCGGCTGATAGCAAAACTCTCCAGAAACCGGGTATTGAGCACACCTTTTTCCAGCAGGCGAGCCTGGAAGTAAAAGTTGATCAGAAACAGGATACTCAAAATACCTATAGTGCCATAGTATACCGGCAATGCCCACAGATCCAGCTCTCCCGGAATATTTTGCCCCAGGATGTAATCCAATACCTGCCAAATAAGATAAACAATACTGATAATAAGGAAAACTGTAATACCCCGGCGCAGCTTGGAATCAGGAATAGTCCTGAGATGTACAGCCATGAAAATCAAGCCCCATATACTATATCCCATAATCAAAGTTGTCAGTATCCATCCCCAGGGTGCAGCCTGAGCAGTGATGAGAAATAATAAAATAATCACTAATACCACTCCCCAGCCCAAATAAATCACTAAATCAGTCCGCGGTTTAATTTCACGTCCGGTAAGTATCAAAATAAAACGTGGAAAAAACTGAAAGAAAATGATCCCTCCCAGAACGTTGGATATTTTTTCCATCCAGTTCACAAAAATACCCGTCTGCTGAATAAGGGAAAAGTAAATTTCCATAAATAGGGGTAGAAAAAAAAGTCCCAGAGCAGTAATAAATAGAAAAAAGTATAACAATACTTTTTCACGAAAACGAAAATAGAAAGAAAGCCCTAAAATAGCTGTGGAAAACCCCAGATTGAGGGATAAAAACAAAATAAACAGGACTAAGTGACGCATCTTATCTCCATTTGAGGATTGAGAACAATTTTAGCATAGCCTCAGATGCTGTCAAGCATGTTTTTCAGTAATAAGAAGTTATGGGTATAAAAATAAATTATTCAAAATATTCTATTTACATTTCTGAAATTTGATTTAAAATATAGTGAGTAAAAAAATCGGGGATTGTTCCCCAAAATTCGGAGAAATGATGGATCTGAACCAGCTATACCGTATCAGCGATTTTGAATGGAGCCTGCCCCGTACCGGCAATATGAACGTAGACGCGCTCATAGTCGGAAGTGAAAACCTGATCACGGAAATGGACCCTAAACTGGCCCAGCAAATCACATCCATAGCATCTTTGCCTGGTATACTGGACAAGCTTATAGTCCTGCCGGATGCATATGTTGATTCACCCTTTCCGCATGGAATGGTAGCCGCTTTTGATCCCGTAGAGGGCATGATACTGCCCCAGGCGGTGGGTCATGATATTAACTGCGGCATGCGCACTGTGACCACCAACCTCATTTTTCAGGATATTGAAAAAAAAGGCGAAGGGCTGACCCGGGAATTGTTTAAAGCCATCCCCAGTGGTGAAGACAGTAAAGGGAAGCAGAGTTTCAGTATCAAAGAAATTGGCGAGATCATGGAAGAAGGGGCCCGCTGGATAATAGAAAACCGGGGCATGGGAAAAGATGATGATCTGGAAAATATAGAAGACGGCGGCGAAATCATCGGAGCTTCCCCTGACGCCATTCCTCAGGATATTATTAAAAAATATAAATCTCAATTAGGTACTATAGGCAGCGGGAATCATTTTGTAGAAATACAGATCGTGGATGAAGTTTTTGATATTGAAAGAGCCCGGGTATTTGGTTTATTTAAAAACCAGGTCGTGGTTACTTTCCATACCGGCAGCCGCGGCTTAGGACAGGATGTCATCGATCATTATATCCCGCTTTTCCGGGAAGAAATGAAACGGCTCAAGATTTCCACTCCCCATCGAGACCTGACACCTCTTCCTGTAGATAATACGGTGAGCCAGGATTTTCTCAAAGCCATGTGGGCCACCTCTAATTATGCTTTTGCCAACCGTCAGCTGATCAGTCATGCCGTCCATCATGTGTTCAACGAAGTGATCAAGGATGTGGATACAAACGTGATGTATGATCTGGGACACAATATGATAAAAGAAGAGTTTCACCAGATAGGTACCTCTAAACGTAAAGTTCTCATACACCGCCGCGGAGCTACCCGTAATTTTCCGGGTAAGCGCCCCGAGATATCCAAGACCTATCGTGTCACTGGGCAGCCTGTTATTGTGGCCGGATCCATGGGACAGCATAGTTATGTACTGGCCGGCAGCGAAGAGAGTCTGATAAAGTCCCTAGGTTCTGGCATACAGGGAGCTGGCCGTCTGCTCTCGGAAGAAAAAGCCATGAAAAAATTTAAAATGGAAGATATCAATCAGTCTCTCAAAGATTTCGGCGTCTATCTCAAGACCAAAAATAAAGATAGTATTACCGCGGAAGCACCTGGCGCCTATAAAGATATTGAGGAAATCATCAAATCTATAACAAAATCCCATATCAGCCTGCGTGTGGCACGACTCAAGCCCATCGGTGTAATCCGGGGATAGTCTTTCTTTCTTTTTTCATTTTCTTGCAATTTTGAATTTCCATACTATGATGAAGGGTAAAGCAGAAAAAAAAACGAAGGCATTTGTATGAAAAAAGCCTCGACAACTTCTGCACACCCCAATAACTCTAAAAACATTTCATCAATTTCAGATCAAACTCTGTATAATAGCGAACACCTCTATCAGGATTTAGTTGAAACTTCTCAGGATCTAATCTGGCAATGTGATATTAAAGGGAATTACACTTTTTTAAATTCCGCCTGGGAAGAGGTATTTGGTTATCCTCTTAAAAAAATGCTGGGACGTCCTTTTACCGACTTCCAGGATCCGGAACAGGCAGCCCAGGATATAAAAGAATTTAAAAAACTATTAAGAGGGGAAATACTCAAAGGTTATCAAACCATTCATAAAGGTAAAAACGGCAAGAAGATCCACCTTATCTTTAATGCCAAAGTAGTCACTGATGAAAAAGGTAAAATCATAGGTACCCGGGGTACAGCCTATGATATCACAGAAAGAGTAAAGGCTGAGCAGTCCCTAAAAGAAAGCGAAGAGAGATACAGAAGATTGTCTGAAGCCAGTTTTGAAGGAATAGGAATTACCAGAAACGGTAAAATAATAGATTATAACGATAGAATCTGTGCTATCTATGGCTACACCAGGGAAGAATTCAGTCGGCTCTCTTTAAAGGATCTGATTTATCCCGATGATCTGGACCTGGTGATGTCACATATTCTCCAGAATGATCCTCGCCCCTATGAACACCGCGGACTGGCCAAAGACAAGTCCATTCTTTTTCTGGAGATAAGGGCACTCTCTCTGATAGTAAATGGTGAAAAACTCCGCATGTCTATCATCCGTGACCTTACAGAAAGACGGATTTCTGAAATGATATCAGAAGCAAGGCTATCTATATTGGAATATTCTACTCATACCTCCATCCAGGAACTCCTGGTAAAAACCCTGGACGAAGCAGAAAGACTCACCGGATCTCATATAGGTTTCCTGCATTTCCTGGAAGAGGATCAAAAAACTCTATCCTTACAGGCCTGGTCTACAAACACTACCCGGAGCTTTTGCCATGCTCAGGGTTTCGACCGTCACTATCCTCTGGCACTGGCTGGTGTTTGGACTGAATGCATTAAACTACGCAGGCCGGTCATACATAATGACTATGCCAGCCTGCCTAATAAAAAAGGAATGCCCAAAGGTCATGCTAAAGTGATAAGGGAAATGGTAATCCCCGTATTCCGCAATAAAAAGATTGTAGCGATTCTGGGAGTAGGTAACAAAACTCTGGATTACAATAAACAGGATATAGATAATACTTCTGTATTAGCAGATCTGGCCTGGGATATCACTTCACTACGGCTGTCTGAAAACAAATTAAGACAGCAAAAAGTGTTCAGTGAGCAATTAATTCAAGCTCTCCCCATGCTGTTCTTTTTATTCCGGAAAAAGGAGGAATACTTCAGACTAATTCAGTGGAATGAACAATCACTTAATCTTTTAAATTATAGTATAAAAGAGATGTGGGATAAAACCCCACAGGATATCTTTTTAGATAATAGAGAAAAAAGCGTACAGGAATTTATACAGACTGTAGAAAATAAAAACAAAACTCAATTTGAATTGCAATTGTTATTAAAAAATAAAGAGACCATCCCCTGCCTGTTTAACGCTATCAAATTTGTGGATGGAGAGCAGGAGTTCCTGATACTGGCAGGGATTAATCTTTCCGAAAAATTAAAGATGATGGAACAGGTTCAGCATATAGAAAAAATGCAGGCCATTGGTCAATTGGCAGGAGGAATAGCCCATGACTTCAATAATATTTTAAGCGGAATACTGGGGTTTACAGAACTCAGCCTGCTGGAAGCAGAAAATGGTACAGTAATAAAGGACAATCTGGAACACATCAAGCAAGCCAGTGAAAGGGCCCGTGATCTGGTAAAACAGATTTTGGCTTATAGTAGAAAAAAATCGGAAAATCTGACTTCAGTTAACCTGGAAAGTATTTCACAGGAAGTGATCAAGCTTCTCAAAGCTACTATTCCTTCATCCCTTACTCTGCAGTTTGAATGCGGCCCATCCATTCCTCCTGTGATGGCAGATGACGCCAAGATACATGAAGTGATATTAAACCTCTGTACCAATGCCCTCCATGCCATGACTGAAAAAGGAACCTTGACTATCAGATTGGAAGCATTTACGGCTCAGACTCCCTTTCTGGGGATATTAGGTGAAAGTCCCAGCGGACTTTACTGCCGCCTGGAGGTAGAAGATAACGGTCATGGTATAGAAAAGAATCTTCTGTCACATATTTTCGAGCCATTCTTCACCACAAAAAGTCAAAACCAGGGAACCGGTATGGGTTTATCAGTCGTTTATGGAATAATGCAGTCCCTTCAGGGAAATATCCAGGTCCAAAGCAGGTTGAATAAAGGCAGTAAGTTTTCACTATATTTTAAAACCATAGAATCAATAGCCAACCCCATTTCAAAACAAACTTATGAAAAGGCTGGTCAAAAGGAAAAAGTATTATTTGTGGATGATGAAACCGCGATTGTGGAAGTTAGCCGTCAAATCCTGGAATATCTGGGCTATCAGGTGACCGCATTTACCAGCAGCAGGGAAGCCCTTAAGATTTTTAAAAAAAATCCTGAAATCTATGATCTAATAATAACGGACCAGACCATGCCCGATCTTCTGGGACTGGAACTGGCTGCTGAAATACGTAAAATCAAGCCAGATATCCCTGTCATTCTTTGTACAGGTTTCAGCTATACTTTATCAGAAGAAGAAGCCTTAAAAAAAGGGGTCAATCGTTTTTGTCATAAACCCCTGGGAATGGAAGATCTGGAAAAAGTAATTAGAGAAGTATTAGATCAGAATAATAAAAAGAAATAAATGAAATCCCGACTTTTATTTAGCATCTGTTTTTGCAGCATTCTGGGGATGAAGACTTTCTACATATTCTTTTCCAGTGATTTGTTCAAAAGAATTAAAAGCAAATATTTCCCTATCCTGATCGTGCAGCGCTTCAAAACAATAGTATCTGATCCGCGATCGGGACGCCTTATTACTGATGAGGAGCTGCGCACTGGTTTGACAATCCTCAAAGGTTAAAGGTGTAAGATCTCTGCAGACTATATTGGAGTGCTCAGAGTCGATAAATAACAGAAAATTAGGATTTTCAATGACCTGAACATCGCGGCTGAAATGGAGTACTTCACTGACATAACGTTCTACAGCTATAACATCATCTGAAAAAACTTTTGCCAGGTAAGGCGCTTCCAGAACCAATGCATATTTTTCCACAGTTTCAGCAGTATCTCTGAATTTGGGATGGTCCTTATGAATAGAATGTATAAGCAGTATCCCTCTATAGGTATAACCTACCCTCATCATGGCATGGGCCATATTATATTTGACCTCATTGACTTCGTTTTCTTTCAGGCCCACGCAGAAAGTATTATAGGTAGTCAAGGCAGCATCGATTTCCCTCTGCATGACCAGGCTGAACAGGAGATTTTCCAGAGCTTTGATCATACGGGGATGATTACCCAAAATCACATCATCAGATAATAGATATTCAAAAGTATCTACAGCTTCTATATAATTCTTCTGCTGTATGAAATTTTCTCCCAGCAGCTCTCTGGCTTCCAGTTTTATCACTTCGGATGCGTCATTGTGATTTATTATATATCGCAAATGTTTACCCGCTTCCATATACTGATTCAGTTTTACCATAACATTCACCAGTTTAATATGCGCTTTAAAGTCCGTGGCATTTCCGGATAAAAGTCTTTCCAATTGTATTTTAGCTCTGGAAAAATTGTTCAGACCTATATAGATATCAGCCGTATTCAGCAAAGCTTCCTGGTGGTCTTTATGGGTTTGCAGTATCAGCTCATAATAGCCTAGTGCCTTATCCACCATTCCGGCTTCATAACACAAAGATGCTATTTTTTCCCGGATTTCAAAACTAAGTTTATAGTTTGACGCAGACAACTGCAGCAGGGATTTTTCATACGATTCAATGGCCTGAGTAAACTCTCCTTTGCCTTCCAGTACCTCTGCTGTATAAAATCTTTTCTGGAAAGGGCTGAGCTGGCTCTTCGCCCCAGTCTCGATCAGTTTCATGGCCTGGTCATAGTTCAAATCCTTAATAGCCTGTTCGATTTCCAGGACATATTTCTTTTTTTGAGAAGTCATGAGGAACAGCACCAGTCCGGTGATAACAAAAAAGGAAATAATAATTATGATGACTATGGGCAAGGAAAAACCTCACTAATTTGGATAATCAGACTCTGTCCGGATTCGCCTCTATAGTGTATCCTGTGAGTTGAAAAACTTCAAATAGATTTTGATTCAAATCAGAAATAAATTCACTTTTACCTCATACCCCCACATTCTGTACTTCCTGTCTGATTCCATGTAAACTATATCTTGAAAAATAGATTAAAGAGGAGTATAACTTTGGATATTCGTGTAGAAAAAGAAATATTACGTATACAAAAGGAAGAGCTTACTGCTCATCTGATATATTCCCGGCTGGCCGGCCTGACTAAAGATAAAAAAAATGCGGAATTGCTCAATAAAATCGCGGAACATGAAAAAAAGCACTATGAAATTCTGCGAAAGTATTCCGGACGTATGGTGGGGCCTAACCGCTTCAGAGTGTTTGCCTTTACCTGGATGGGACGGATTCTGGGGCTGACCTTTTCCCTGAAACTTATGGAAAACCAGGAGAAAAATGCCAGTATAAACTATCAGTACATCAAGAAAGATGTGAAAGAATTAGCTTTGATACTAAAGGATGAGGATAAGCATGAAAAGGAATTGCTCAACATGCTGGATGAAGAACGGCTGAATTATATGGGGTCGGTGGTATTGGGGCTTAACGATGCCCTGGTGGAATTATCCGGAGCACTGGCCGGCTTCACCTTTGCCATTCAGAAAAACAAGACTATTGCCCTAATGGGGTTGATTACCGGAATAGCGGCTACCTTTTCTATGGCTGCCAGTGAATTTCTTTCACAGCGCCAGGAGCAGGATGACCGTCAGAAAGCTCTGAAATCTTCAATATATACAGGAATCGCCTACATCATCACAGTGATTCTGCTGATTCTACCCTATTTTCTGTTGGAAAACCCCTTTCATAGCCTGATTCTGATGATGGTAATGGTCATGATAATTATCCTGTTTTTTAATTTTTATATATCAGTAGCTCGTGAATTAAACTTCCGCCGCCGCTTCCTGGAAATGGCGGCTATTTCTGTTTCAGTAGCAGCATTATCCTTTGGAATAGGCTGGATAGTGAAAACTGTATGGGGAATGGATATATAAAAATGAAAAGTGGAGTAACTTTACATGTTCATCATGCCGCGCTCACGGTAAGGAATCTGGAAAAGAGTCTGGAATACTATATTGGAAAACTGGGTTTTGAAATTGTCAGCCGTTTTGACAGGCCAGATCTGGACGGCCAGGCAGCATTGACCAGACTTCAGGGATTTCACCTGGAACTTTGGCAGTTCGGCTCATTACAGGAAACTTCCGTTGAGCTGGATTATTTGCAGACTCCAGGGATCAGACACCTGGCCTTTGCGGTATCAGACCTGCACAGCACCCTACGTCATTTAAAAAATCAGGGGCTGGACTGTACAGCACCTGTATTAGGTGCCAGCGGACATCTATACAGTTTTACTAAAGACCCTGACGGCATACCTTTGGAATTATACCAATTATGATATCAGACTTCAGACTAGTCTGAATATCAAAAAAACTGATTTTTATGCCTGTTAAGGAGGCATATGTTGACATCTCCATCACCAATTTCATCTGACAAAGCACTCCAGACATTGGACCTATCTGAAAAACCTACTATTGCTGAAATTGAAGCTCGTAGTAAACAGCTGCTCAAAATCTGGCACCCTGATACCTGCCGGGAGTCTCCGGATATCTGTCATCAAAAAACCCGGGAAATCATCGAAGCCCGAAATTTATTACTGGAATTAGCCCGGCATGTCCCCATCGATTTCAGGCATGTTTCCACAGATAGTGAAGGAGATCCGGATCATTTCTGGCAGCATCATTTTGGAGGGGACCCATTGTGGAGCCCTCCCGGCACCAGGAAAAAGCGGCAGAGACCACCGGGTAACGGTGAATAATTGCATCTTCCAGCAATTAACCTGAATTTTTTTAAAAAAAATATATCGAATCAACCCTCTATTTAATTGTGTAAATTACAGGGAATATGATAAAATAATAAGGTACATTAATTGGAGTTTGCCCTGAATGTTAGAAAATTCGGTTTTTAAAAGAACAGAGGCTGATGGCGCCATCATCAGCGACAATCTTTATAATTTTGTGATTGGATTAACCCTGTTATGGGGTTTTGGCGTCAACTATCTTATGGTTCGTTTCATTGATCCTTCACTGCTTATGTCTGTTCCCTACCCTGTTTTTCTTATTGGATATTTTATTCTGTGCTTTGCCGGCATTATGATCTTCAACAAATCAGATGTGCCTCTAATTAGTTTTTTAGGCTATAATCTGGTAGTGATACCCTTTGGCCTGATTATCAATCTCATTGTACACCAATATGACCCCAGACTGGTTATGGACGCTATGTTTGTCACCGGTATTGTGACTCTGGTTATGATGTTCCTGGGTACCATGTTTCCTGCTTTTTTTCAGAAGATCGGCAGAGCGCTTAGTGTAGCTCTGATTACTACTATTATAGTAGAACTGGTACTATGGTTTGTTTTTAAAAAAGATCCGGTCATCATAGACTGGATTGTAGTGGTGATATTTTGCGGCTATATCGGTTTTGACTGGGGCAGAGCCAACCAGATACCTAAAACCGTGGATAATGCGATAGATAGTGCCGCTTCGTTATATATGGATATTATCAATCTTTTTATAAGGATTCTACGTATCATGGGAAGAAGACGTTAGTCTTGTCAGTATTGTTAGTGTTGTAATGAGTTTTGCCAGAAATGGCTCTATGTAAAGGAATGTTAAATGTCAAAGAAGATTTTTGTTGGTGGATTGAGTTGGGGAATTGACCAGGATGGATTACGGGATGCTTTTTCCTCTTTCGGGGAAATTGAAGATTGTCATTTAGTAACAGATCGGGAAACCGGTCGTTCTAAGGGATTCGGCTTCATCACTTATGTGAATGACAGCGATGCTGATGTTGCGATCAAAGAAATGGACGGCGCTGAGCTGGAAGGCAGAAAGATCGGTGTTAACATCGCTCAGGAAAGAAGACCTAGATAAAAGATTGATTTAGATAATATCAATATTAAAGACCAGCTGTCTACCCATGAGCAGCTGGTTTTTTTTTCGACTTTAATATTTGCATTAATCACTAATTTTAATTATCTTTTTTTAAGGAGCATACATGCAACTTAAAAAAGAATTGAAATTTCTCGATGTTTTTTCCATAACTTCCGGTGCTATGATCAGTTCAGGAATATTTATTCTGCCCGGTATCGCCTTTATGCGAGCCGGCCCCAGTGTGTTTTTATCTTATTTATTGGCAGGATTATTAGCCCTGGCCGGAGCCTTTAGTATCGTGGAGCTGGCCTCAGCAATGCCCAAGGCGGGGGGTGATTACTTTTTTATTACTCGTAGTTTGGGGCCTCTATTTGGTACCATGGCAGGTTTTCTGAGTTGGTTTGCACTCTCCCTAAAGACCGCTTTTGCCATAATCGGGATATCAGAAGTACTTTTCCTTACTTTTGGTTTTAACCTTTTCGTTTCATCGGCTATTCTTACATTGATTTTTCTGACCATAAATATAATCGGAGTAAGCGCCGCAGGAAAATTTGAGATAATAATAGTTATGATACTTTTAGGATTAATGGTTGGACACTTGATCTTTGGACTTCCTGCCATAGATATAAATAGATTTTCTGCATTTGCCCCACATGGAGTAAATTCCATCCTGTTAACGGCAGGATTTGTTTTTGTGGCTTACGGTGGTTTGATGCAGGTTGCCAGTATCTCTGAAGAGGTAAAAAATCCCCGTAAAAATATTCCTCTGGGGCTTTTTACCAGTGTATTGGTGGTTACAGGACTGTATACTCTTATCACTTTAACCGTAGTGGGTACCGTAGACGCTTCTCAACTGTCAGGAAGCTTAACGCCTGTCGCTAATTCCGCTCAGAATATCCTGGGAACTGTTGGAAGCATCCTGATGACGGCTGCCGCTCTTTTGGCTTTTATTTCCACAGGGAATGCAGGTATTCTTTCTGCTTCCCGTTATCCCTTTGCATTGAGCAGAGACCATTTGATACCTTCCTTTATTGATAAAGTCAATCCCCGTACCCAGACTCCTGTTATTTCTATTCTTATCACTGGGGCAATAATCATTATTTCATTTTTACTTCCTCTG
Source organism: uncultured Brevinematales bacterium (assembly GCA_964428015.1). Lineage (GTDB taxonomy): Bacteria > Spirochaetota > Brevinematia > Brevinematales > CAYRWR01 > CAYRWR01. The sequence continues at coordinate 59,003 of CAYRWR010000002.1, forward strand.
GAAACTCTGGTAAAAGCCGCGTCCACTGTGGTTATAATGAGTTATATACTGGCCCAGATCGCCATCATAGTGCTAAGAGAAAGTCACATCCAGAATTATCGACCTTCCTACAAGGCCCCTTTCTACCCCTGGATACAGATTCTTTCTATCATTTTATTTTTTCTGTTGTTATTTGATATGGGAGTGGAGGCTTTGATCATATCCGGATTATTAATGCTGGTGGCAGCTTTGATTTATATCCTTTATGGCAGGCACAGGAATAACAGCCCCTTTGCATTGAAAAGGGTATTACAAAGAATTACCAATTCTGAATTGATTTCCGCCAAAGATCTGGAAAAAGAATTAAAGCAGATACTGACAGAAAGAGATGAAATCATTTTTGATAGATTTGATGAACAGGTGGAAAATGCCGTTTTTCTGGATTTAGAAGGTACTATGAATCTGGAGGAATTATTCTCCTCCGTCAGCCAAGCTTTATCATCACACATAAATACAAGCACGGAGGAATTGCAGGAACTATTATTAACCCGTGAGAAGGAAAACCCTACTGCTTTAAATTCTCTGGTTGCAGTTCCCCATCTGGTACTGTCTGGTACCGGTGTTTTTAAACTGGCTATCATCCGTATTCGGGAAGGCGTGCGTTTTTCCCCCTTATACCCATCTATAAAAGCAGTTTTTGTTCTGGCAGGCACCCGGGATCAACGACAATTTCATCTGCAATCCTTGTCGGCTATTGCACAGATTGCCCTACACAAAGACTTTATAGATAGATGGGAACAGGCTCAAAGCAAACAAAACCTCAAAGATATAATCCATCTGTCAGAAAGACAGCGTATTGTTAAAGTAAATTAAACTATATTATTAAGGCAATCGGGCCAGCATTTCCTAAAATGAGTAACTTAAAACCGGTATCCTGAGTATCTCATTTACTTTGTAAATCTGATGGCTATCACCCCGTGATACACTAAAATCACTGAACAGAGCTTTATGAAGTTGTTCGTTATATCTGTTTCTATAGATAAAAGGCCTTACCAGGGAATATATTACTGTAGATGTGAATAATCCCAGAGCTATATATTGCCAATTCTGATTGATGGAATAATTATAAGTGTAGGAAGTATAGCCATAGAAAGAGTCATAGTAGGGTTGAGTCGTATAGGAATAAACCAGGTTCTCATATATATAATAAGTGCCTAAAAAACCCAGTCCAATCAATACTGTACCCCAGTAATCTCCCTGTACCAGACTACCCAGACCAGGTATTAAATTCAGGGTAGCATACAATAAGGGATTTTTCTTTTCATAGTTTTTATATAGCAGTTGATTATAATCCCCTGGCAGCTGTGTGCTGATTTTCTGAATCTGCTTTATTTGACTTTTAGACCTGAATTTCCCGTTTTCTATAAGGTTTTCTATTTGCTGGATTTTAATAGAATGATTGGGGTTTGTCTGGTCTTGTATGTCATTATAGGATGTTGTTTGTGTTCCATATTCTATACGTAACAACTGATTTTTAGGCAATCTCATTCTGCCCAGACTGGATTCTACTATGACTTCATTTTCAGTTTGTGATACTATAGTCCCCTTTATAATACTGCCGTCTTTCATATAAACGGATTCCCCAGACATTTGACCGCTTATAAGACCGATCAACATACAGATAAATACAATTTTTTTCACACCCACCTCCGGAAATGACTCCATCATAACTTATATATATTACTGTTCTTCCAATAGAAAAAATGCAATATTCCAAAAATTTCACATTGTTTTTTTTTAGAGTTCAAGCTAAAATAGCTCTGCAGGAGAATGTAATGGCAAACGTGACACTTTTAGGGACAGGTACCTCGGATGGAATACCCGTCCTAGGCTGCGGATGTGAAGTATGTACTTCTAAGGACCCTCGCGATAAACGGTTGAGATGTTCCGCCTATGTCTTTTCAGACCAGGGTGATCACATACTAATTGATTGCGGACCGGATTTCCGGATACAAGCCCTGCAGTACCATATCGAACAAATTGACAGTCTACTCATCTCTCATGCCCATTTCGATCATGTGGGAGGAATAGATGAATTGCGCCAGATTAACCGACTGATGCAGTCCCCAATTCAAGTCTATGGCCTCCCCCGTCATATTAATGAAATCCGGGAGAGGGTTTCCTATCTTTTCAGGGACACCCAGAGAGGCGGTGGAAAAGCGCAGATTGCATTAAATTATCTGGAAAGTGGTCAACACCATCTCCTGGGAGATACCCCTATCCTTACTCTACCGGTAACCCATGGTTCATTGGAAATACTGGGATTTCGGATGGGCGGGTTGGTATATATTACTGATGCCAGCTTCCTTAGTAAAGACACTATGAATTTAATCAGTGATCCCCGACCCCAGATATTAATTTTAAATGCCCTGCGCTTCCGACCCCATTCAACACATTTTAACATAGAGCAATCTATACAGATTGCTGAGCAGGTGAGGGCCGATAAGACCTATTTCATCCATATGACTCATGACATACTTCATGAAAGAGTAGAGGCAGAATTGCCGGATAATATCCATCTAGGTTGGGATGGGCTTACTTTAAATTTTGATTCATGACTTTTTTATAAAAATTACATTATTTTGATTTATCATTCCATTGACGAAAAACAGCCATAAATTCCCGGATTAATTGTGGAGATTTAATGCCTTTTTCCTGCTCCAATGAGCTGGACAAATCAATTCCGAATGGTTTCACTTTTTGCAGTATATCTCTGAGATTGTTTGTGTTGATACCACCGGCCAGTATCACCTTTTCGGACACAAATTTTATCTGTTCTGCAGATAGTTTATCCTGCAATTCCAGAACCTGACCGGTACCGCCGAATGCATCAGCATCCCATTTATCCAGAAGATAAGAGTTTACACCTGATATATTTAAAGTAGCAATAACTTCTTGGTTCAATCCTTCCACTCTGCGTGCCAGAATAATGGGCAGATTTGTACGCGATCTCAGCTCTTGTATAAATACCTCATCCTGATCTCCATGGAGCTGAATAGTGTCCAAACCGGTTTCAGCTACTATGTTCAGAATCTCTGGTGGATTCTGATGCACAAACACGCCAGTCCTGTTCACCCACACCGGTAGATCCGTGCAGATTTCTTTTACCAATTCTGGATTGACATTGCGGGGTGATTGAGGATGAAAAATAAAACCAATGGCATCCACACCTTCATCCACCAACTGTCGGGCAATCTCCAGGCTGGAAACTCCGCAGATTTTAACTCTTGTTCTCATAGCACCTGCTAATAATTGGATTTAATTTTTTCCATACCCAATACCAGGACAGCGGCAGTCATTATCAGACGAATGTCCACCGTGGTATCAGAGAGATCTAAGAAATATTTTTTCTTATAGAATGCGAATTTGCCTTTTAAAGTAGCTACCACCCGTCCCTGAATTATTATATCAAACTGTGGTTGTACCCAGGCTAGCATCCTGCTGGCAAAGATATTTCCGGTTTGTACGACCTCACCCAACGGTTGGTCATTAAGATCTAATATATCATAATTGGTAGTAAAAAGAGACTTAAATTTGTATTTTACATGTGCTATCTTCTGACCCTGGCGGGTATCGGTGACCGTATAAATGGCACCTAATCTGTCTTTTAAATTTTTACCCTGCTTTTGTTTTTCAAAGTCCTGGATAATAGCGAGCATCTCATGTTGCATCTCCTTATCACTGAATACTTTTAAACCTTTCCATTTTAACAGACGGGATTTAGCGTATAGCAGAAGATTTTGCTTTGGCTCATCATATATGGAAACAGTACCCATGCTGAATGCCCCCATTTCCAGATAATAAGATGTGCGTGCGCTTAGATTGGCCCATTCCATATTTTTCTCCTCAGATATTAATAACACATTCTAGTATAAAATGATAAAAGTGGCAAACTTAGCGGCGACGCGCCTTGGGAGCGGCAAAAACAGACAGAAGTTTTTCTCTGGTCTCTTCAAAGGTGGATTTTTCGAAGATGCCCTGCCGCAGGAAATTGTTGATGGCTTCTATATGTGAAACCGCGAAGTCTACTTTGGGATTAGCCCCTCTGACATAGGCACCAATGTTGATCAGGTCTTCTGCTTCCCGGTAGCGGGCCAGGGCTTCTTTAAGCACGCTGGCAGTTTCCAGATGTTCCTTGTCAGCAATGTCCACCATTAGACGGGAGACGCTGCCCAGGATGTCTATAGAGGGATAATGATTCTGCGCGGCCATAGCCCGGGATAAAACTATATGCCCATCCAGGATACCTCTCACCGCATCAGACACCGGTTCATTGACATCATCACCCTCTACCAGTACTGTATAAAACGCGGTAATGGTGCCCTGCTGTGATGAACCTGTACGTTCCAGAAGGCGGGGCAGCAAAGAGAATACCGAAGGAGGATATCCACGGGTAGCGGGTGGTTCACCCACTGCCAGACCTACTTCTCGCTGAGCCATGGCAAACCGGGTCACGGAGTCCATCATGAACATCACATCTTTTCCCTGATCACGAAAGTATTCTGCGATAGCTGTGGCTACATAAGCGCCGCGTATGCGCAGCATGGGGGGTTCATTTCCCGTCACTACTACTACTACAGACCTTTTTAGTCCTTCTTCGCCCAGGTCTCTTTCAATAAATTCTCTTACTTCACGTCCCCGTTCACCGATCAGAGCAATGACATTAATATCGGCTGCCGTGTTGCGGGCTATCATACCCAGCAGTGTGGATTTACCCACACCTGAACCGGAGAATATACCAACTCGCTGGCCTTTACCCACTGTGAGCATGCCGTCTATAGCGCGGATTCCTGTAGACATGGTCTGGGTAATTCGCTGCCGGTCATAGGCATTGGGAGGGGTATTATCCACTGGGTATTTTAAATCTGTGCGTATATCCCCCTGTCCGTCAATGGGAAAACCATCACCGGAGAGAATCCGGCCCAGTAACTGGTCTCCTACCGGGACTTCCATCTTATGGCCCAGATTGATTATTTTCTGTCCGGGTGAGATACCCCGGGTATCATTGAGAGGCATGATCAGAGTCTTTTTATTTTTAAACCCTACTACTTCTGCCAGGATCTGCTTTCCTTCTTCATTCTGAATACGGCACACATCTCCCACTTTGGAAAATGGCCCGATAGATTCGATGGAGATACCTACCAGGTTGGAAACCTTACCGATGGTCTTTATAGGTACAGCCCGGTTCAGGGCATTTTCATACTTTGTGAACAAGCTCATTCTTTATCCAGGTCAAAATCATCCATGTTTAAAATGCCGGGTCCTTCCTGGACCTCTATATCATCATAGGGTACGGGTTGCTCTCCCGGTTCGGTGTTATAGTCCATATCTATTCCGTTACTGTCATCAGAAAAACTGCTGTCTTCCACTGGTTCCGCAACAGGTATAGAGGGATCATCAGATATAAGCAGGGATTGTTCCAGACTGTTATCTGTTTCATCTTCCACAGGAGGGATTGTTTCTATGACAGGTTCCGGTTTTATTTCCGGTTTGGGCTCTGGTTCTACTTTTTTCAGTACAGGCGGAGGTGTGTTTGCCGCTGGTGCAGGCTGTTTATTTTCAGTCTTTGGAGGCATTTGCGGAGTAGTCTGCTGGGGTTTTTCGTCCCAGTAGGCCCTGCCGGTGATTTTGTCCGGTTTTGGCTGAGGAGCGGGCTTGGATAATTCAGGAATGATTTGGCTGCTCTCCACAGACTTGGCATCTACGGGAGTCTCGGGACGTTCAGCCCGGCTATTGAGCGGCCTTTTTATGTCTGATGTAACCTTGACCGGCATGTAGTAGCGAATTTGATCCTGGATATCGGTGAGCTGAGTAGCAATAGTAGCATCGATTTCACCCAGGTCTGTCTCAATAAATACACCGCCCCTGCCGATGGAGGGGTTTTCCAGAAACTTCACTTTAGGGTTCCCTTCGATCATGGCAATAAGCTGTTCTTTAAAACTCAGTGTGAAGTTGTAGTCATCCGGGTGAACATGGATATAGACCTGCATGGCACCCCGTACCAGTTTCAACGCTTCCTGAATATTATTGATCACTACATTATGGTCTTCTTCAGTGAGTTTTTTAACCACTTTTTCGACCATGGTCAGGACCAGATTGATGATCTGGCGCTCGGAATGCACCATGATCCTTTCCCTTTCTTCAATGGAGGCTTCAATCACGGAATGCAGGCGCTTAACCATATGTTGAACTTCTTCTTTTGCTGCTTCAAATCCTTCTTCTTTTCCCTTTACATAGCCGGCCTGACGCGCCTCTTCTATTACTTCCGCGGATTTTACTTCTGCTTCCTGGACTTTCTGCATGGCTTCATTTTGGGCTTTATTGATTATCTCTTTGGATTCATGCTCTCTTTCCAGGATTACCTGTTCTTTCTCATCCAGACTGCTCTGCACCCGGTCAAAAGCGCTTTTTTCCGCCTGCTTGACTAAGCGTTCCGCTTCAGTCTCTGCTTTTTCTATAATATCTTCAGCTTCTGTTTCAGACTTTTCCAGTTTGACATTGAGTTCCTGCTCCAGGGCCCGGATCTCTTCCCTCAGTTCATCAATACGTGCCGAGGACTCATCGATTTCCTGCTCCTTGGTCTTACGGAAGACTTTAGGGGCATGCACGATATATTTTGTACTCTCGACCTGATATTGTCCAGCGCGAAGTATTTTTTGAGGACTCTTCAGTTGGTCTGCCATTGCTTACCTGTCTATACCACGATTTCGTCTTCAGCACCACGGGACAGCACGATTTCTCCCTGTTCTTCCAGTTTGCGGATGATGTTCACGATCTTCTGCTGCGCTTCTTCCACATCCTTTAGACGAATGGGGCCCATATACTCCATATCTTCCTTGAGCATCTGTGCTGCTCTCTTAGACATATTTCGGAATATCTTGTCCTGAACTTCAGGATCGACTGCTTTCAATGCCTTGGCCAGGTCAGAGGTATCCACATGGCGCAGCACTTTCTGAATGGAGCGGTCGTCCAGGGTAATAACGTCTTCGAAGACGAACATTTTCTTCTTGATTTCTTCTGCCAGATCCGGATCATCTTCTTCCAGAGCTTCAATAATATTTCTTTCCGTAGAACGGTCAGCATTGTTCAGAATAGCTACCACCGCGTCAATACCACCGGCCGAGGTGTAATCTTCACTGGCCAGAGTAGACAGCTTGCGTTCCAGCACTCTTTCCACTTCCCGCAGGATTTCCGGCGATGTACGGTCCATTATAGCGATACGCTTGGCTACGTCAGCCTGTATTTCGTGAGGCAGAGCAGACAGTATCTGGGCCGACTTCTGCGGATCCAGATAGGACAGGATCAGTGAGATGGTCTGAGGGTGTTCATTCTGGATAAAGTTGATCAGATGCGCCGGGTCTGTACGCCGGATAAAGTCAAAAGGCTTGGTCTGCAGACTGGAGGTCAGGCGGTTGATGATATCCACCGCTTTCTGAGTACCCAGAGCACGTTCCAGTACTTCGCGGGCATAATCGACCCCGCCGGACACGATGAAGTCCTGAGCCATCATCATTTCCTGGAATTCCATCAGGACCTGGTCCCTCTGTTCCGGATCAACACGGTCGATACGGGCGATTTCAAAGGTTAGTTCTTCTACTTCATCTTCTTTCAAATGTTTGAATATATCCGCGCTGACTTCCGGCCCCACAGATACCAGGAAGATAGCCGCTTTTTCACGTCCGGTCAGCGTTTTTTTCTTTTTACCGGCTTGTCTGCCCCCGGCTGATGCGCCCTGAGCATCCGGAGAGGGAGCGGTTCTATTGTTTGATGCCTGTTTGCTTGCCATATCTTCCTCCTACTCTTCTGCCAGCCAGGTACGTATCAGGCGAGCCACATCATCCGGCCGTTCGCGCGAGATATTGATGGCGTTTTCCAGCAGTTCCATACGGGCTTTTTCTTCAATGGACAGTTCCACCGTAGCTGCTTCTTCCTCGGCGGCTCTCAGCGCGGCCTCACGCATCGCCTGTTGCTGACGGGCCAGTTCTTCTTCGCGTAGTCTGCGGCGGCGTTCCATTTCCCGGGCTACGGCACGGTACACCAGGGTTCCGATAAACAGGAAGAACAGCACCACAATCGAGGCGATCAGGGTACGTCTGAGCTGGACTTTGCGCCGGATCTTTTCATCTTCGGCTTCAAATTCGGAAGTGTGGTCAAATGAGATGGTGTTGACCACCACTTTATCACCGCGGGCAGGATCATATCCCACCGCGCCTTCCACATATTTGGTATACTTACGGATTTCTTCATCAGGGACGGGGGTATAAATACGGTAGATGCGGCCGCCATTGGTGATAATGGGGTCGCCCATGTCATTCCTCTGAATAGTCCAGATCCCGTCTATAGCCACGGCTACTGTGATCTTCTTGATCTCAAAGGGAGCTTTTTCTGTCTCTCTCTGCTCCGTGGAGTTGCGGTTATTGACTATATTTTCGTTCTTGAGGTACTGGGTATAGCGGTCTATCTTATCCTTCAGTCCGGGAGGCACATTATTATCCACCCCCGGAGGCCCCTCAGGTATGTAGGCCGGTCCTTTAAAATCTTCGGTAGTATGTTTTTCTGATACCGGTACCGACATTTCTATCTCAGAGTCGTCATAGGGGGTCAGAGGGTTGTCCGGTTTTTTGACAATAGGCACCACATAGTCGCCCTTGGTCTTCTCCTTGGTCCAGTCCAGTTCGATATCGGCAGAGATGGCCAGACGGTTTTCCCCCACAGCCTTACCAAAGGCGGTGCGGATATCATTGATGATTTTGGCTTTTTCTTTGGCTTTGATGGTGAGCTGGAGCTGAGCCAGCTTGACTTCATCATCAGCGGAGGCGTTCAGTATATCCGAGAGCACATTACCTTTATCATCCACGATGACAATATTTTCCGGCTTGAGCTCCGGTATACCAAAAGCCACCAGGTTTATGAGGCCCTGTACTTTCTTTTTGTTTTCACGAAGATCCGTAAATGGTGATGGGGTAATAATGACAGAGGCTTCAATGGGTGCCTGATAGTCGGAGTACAGCCTCTCCTTGGGGAAGGAGACCTGGATGGAGACATCCTCAATATCATCCAGGGCCTTGAGGTGCCGCGTCATTTCCCCGATGATGGCACGCTGCAGATTCACATTCCGCTCAAAGTCCGTAGTGGTGAAGCTCTGGATGTCAAACAGCTCAAAGCCCTTGACATTGGAAGGGATGATTCCTTCCTGTCCCAGCTTCATTCTGACCATTTTGGCATCGTTTTCATCTTTTACCAGGATAAACTGGTCATCCTTGGTGTCGAATTCGACGCCCATTTCATCCAGTTTTTTTGTGACCCTGGCATAATCCTCGGGAGATAGTGGTTTACGGAACAGCATGGAATAAGTGGTCTTGGTGGACATGGATGACACCACAACCACCGAAACGATAATCGCGACAATAACGCCGCCTATGATAAGCTTTTGCGCAGTGCTCAATTTCTTGAAGAATTCCTGAATACGATTCAGAATTTCTTTAAAATCAGGCATTTTCCCCTCCGCCGTCATTTATTCTAATTCTTTTCCTTTTTTAACTCAAATATCGAGTGGAAAAGACTGGTGACTCTTTTACGCGGCCTGTGAACCGCGGTTTATATTTTTTCTACTCCTAACGTATCATCATGATGTCGTTATAGGCCTTGAGTGCTTTATCGGTCAGGGTCTTGAGCATGGTCAGGGACAGCCGGGCTTTTTCACTGGCGATCATCACCTCATGCACATTGACCTGATCCGGATTATAGATCAGTTCCTGTTCCATGTCGGAAGCATTGGTCTGCAGACCATTGACGTGGTCTACGGCATTTAGAAATACTTCGGCGAAGGGTTTGACCGGGTCGTCACTTTTAGGGACGCCGGGTTTATCACTGATATGGGTGTTCTGGGTTGTGTTCAGGCTGACATGGTTCCCCACTACCTGACTGCGACTATAAATTTCCATTCCCCTCTCCTGTATCCGTAGTTTTTTTTATACTACTATTTATCATAACGTATTCGCCTGTAATTGCAAGCTTTTTTCAGGTTATTCACGAATTATTTTACATTATTTACCCAAAGTCAAAGCTTTTTCAAACATCTGCCGGGTGGAATTGATCATAGTCACATTGGCTTCATAGCTGCGGTTAGCCGAGATCATGTTAACCATTTCTTCCACTATATTCACATTCGGGTACATCACATACCCTTTCCACTTGCCGCTCATGATGGCATCAGGGTGAGTGGGGTCAAAGACCATGCGGGGCGCTTCTTCATCGTCCACGATCTGGTCCACCTGGACGCCCTGCCCCACTTGTTTCTTCAAGGCGTCAGGCAGCAAATGGGATTTGAAGGTCAGGGTATCATCTATGGGCTTCAATACTACCCGCTTCTTCTGATAAGGTCCGCCTTCAGTGGTACGGGTGGAGTTGGCATTGGCTATGTTATTAGCGATGACGTCCAGTCTCAGTCTCTGCGCGGTCAGTCCGCTGCCGTTTACATTGAGTGTCGAAAACATTCCCATTTATATCCTCCTCACTTAACGCAGGACGGTGTCTATGACCCGGATATTCCGGTTGTAGACTTCCATCATGGCATTATAGTGCATGGCGTTCTTGGTAGCCAGTATCATTTCTTTTTCTATATCCACGTTGTTTTTATCATTGCGGTACACTGTGTCATACTCCACATTGATGCGGGCTTTGACACTGCGGTAGTCGATAATATCATCAAAGGACATGTGTTTTTCATCCGTCATCAGTGTGGGGAATTCCGGCTCCTTTTCACTCTCGATGGCGCGGTTCATCTGAGATTCAAAGCTCACTTCGCTGCGTTTGAAAAAGGGTGTGTCGGCATTGGCGATATTATCGGCGATCACTTCCCGGCGCAGGACGGAGGTATCCAGTCCCCTTTCCAGGATGTTCATCTTCTTACCGAAATCAGTATTGGTTCCAAATAACATAGTACCCTCCCCGGGACTTCTCTTCTCTAAATATCGGACTTTAGCCAAGTTCCTTAAGTTTTTTTTGAAAAAAAAGTAAAGTTTTCCGGAGTGACCGACCGATGGCAGTTTTTTTTTGGGAAAAAGAAAAGTGTGACAGTATTGCGGGACAGGAAGACCATACCTGACTTTTACCGGGATGATTGAGCCCCCTCTAACTCAACTGATCTTTTTGGTTCAGGCGTCCTGAGGGCCGCGACCGGGCTCCCCAGCCGGGTGCCCCCTCGTGCGGTTATACCTTCTCACCAGAGGGATGGAACCAGTATATAGATTTTTTGGGACAAAAGGTCGAATCCCTGACCGGGTATAAAAAAACCGCCCCCAGAGAGGAGCGGCCTTAGCTTAAAATCCTTTTTATGCTGTTTGTCTGATTATTTCTTCTTCCTTGAGATACTCGAACGCCTGGTCATTGGAAGAAAACTCCCTTTCCTTGTGCATGTCTTCTTCATCGATCATGACCCAGTACTTGCCGTCTTCAAAGTAAACTTCCGCTCTGCGCATTTCAGCCTCCTTGGACTAACTTCCCTATTATTTTCGGTAGGCTGGAAATTTTGATAAGGGAGAAGGGCTGTTTTTTATTGCGTGAGAGGATAATGGTAGAGGGAGTGTTCTGGTCCGGCTTCTCTCAGGATGAGTCCCCAGGACTCCAGGAGCTCCCGGTCAGAGGGAGCAGCCGTGACCAGTAGAGCCGGGATGCGGGTCTGGACATAATAAATGTGGTTGAGCAGGTGAAAAAACATATGTTTGCCCAGGTCATGTCCCTGGTGGTCCCGGTCCAGCAGCCATAGACTGACCGCGTGGCCCTCCAGGCAGATGATACCGGTATGACGCTCCAGGATATCATCCCAGAGTAGAAGTATAGCGTCCTGCCGCTCCAGAAAAGCAGTGAACAGCCCCTCTCCATCGATCTCAGGGGGCAGGGGCAGGAGGGGGATATCACAGTCAGGAGCACGGCCCTGGGTGAGGATGTCCCGACACAGGTGATAATAGTCGGTGAAGTGGGCGGGGTCTCCGGCGTCAAACATAAAAGGGTTTTTCATCCGATCTCCCGGGGGTCGGTCACAGCGAAACTGCGGCGGTGGTAAGGGCTGTAGCCGTGTTCCAGTACCGCAATGCGGTGTTGGGCTGTGGGGTAGCCTTTGTTGGAGTCCCAGCCATAGACCGGGTACTGGGCGTGGTATTCCAGCATGATACGGTCCCGGGTGACTTTGGCCAGGATGGATGCCGCGGCAATGGTAAAGGATTTCTGGTCGCCCTTAATCAGGGCCTGTTCGGGGATGGCGGTACCCAGAGACATAGCGTCGGTGAGCAGGTAGTCCGGCTCAATAGCGCAGTCCTGTATCGCCAGAAGCATGGCCAGTTTGGCGGCTTCGTAGATATTGATACGGTCGATGGTGGTGTGGTCCACTATGCCCACTCCCCAGGCCCAGGCAGCGGTGGTGATCTGGGTATACAGGGTCTCACGTCGGCCGGCGCTGAGCGTCTTGGAGTCCCAGACTCCCTCGATGAAATCCCCCGGTGCGAAGACGGCACAGCCCGCAACGACGGGGCCCGCTAGGGGGCCCCGTCCTGCTTCATCTATACCTGCGATAGTTGTAAAACCCTGGGACCAGAGAGCCTGCTCATATTGAAGCAGGGTATCTTTATCCGGTCGTTTCATACTAGGACTTGGCGCTGACTTTTTCTCTGATCTTGGCTTTCTTACCGAAGCGGCCGCGCAGATAGGTCAGCTGGGCACGGCGTACACGTCCGCGGCGCAGCAGTTCGATCTTTTCCAGAAAAGGGGAATGGAAGGGGAAGACTCTTTCCACTGCTACTTCGTAGCTGATGCGTCTTACCACAAAGCTCTTCTGCACCATTCCACCGCGGAAGCCCATCACCACCCCTTCGTAGGGCTGGAGACGCTCTTTGCCGCCTTCACTGATCTTCACGAAGACACGGATGGTGTCTCCCACGTTGAATTCAGGGAATTTTCCGTTATTGTTCTGCTCAGAAAGCAATGACTGTTCGATGTTGAACAGTGTATTTTTAACCCGGGGGCCGGCAGCGGGAGCCGCGGTCTTTTCCTGGGGAGCTGCAGTTTCTTCAGTCTGGGCTACAGCTTCAGGAGCGCTGGTCTCATTTACCTGGGTCTCCTGGTCATCAGTTTTTTTGTCCATTTCTTCTGCCATCTTTCCACTCCTTGGCCAATTTTTGTATCAACTCGAGGAATCGCTTCCTCTGCTCGTTTTTAGCACGAATCTGTTTCAGCCTGTCCTGTGCGGCTCCGGCCCTGAAGGGGATCCTGTAATCCCACAGCATTTCCGGCCTGACCCTGTAGGTCCTTTCCAGGCTGGTATAATACCGGTAACTGTCTACCTTGCCGTGATCACCGCTGAATAGTACATCCGGTACGGAGAGCCCTTCCCATTCCCTGGGTTCAGTATAATGGGGATTCTCCAGAAGACCGTTTTCAAAACTCTCTTCATCCGCAGACTCCGCTTTGACAGAGTCCGGCAAAAACCGGGCGATTGCGTCTGTCAGCACCAGGGCCGGCAGCTCGCCTCCGGTCAGCACATAGTCACCTATGGATATCTCTTCCGCTCCGCTCAGCTCGATATACCTCTGATCTACCCCTTCGTAGCGTGCAGCTATCAGAATCAGCTCTTCTTCCCGGGCCAGCCGGCGGGCCATGCGGTTATCCAGGACAGTGCCAGCGGGGCACAGTACTATGACTTTCGCTCCGGGTCTGTGCAGAGCATCCACTGCTTTTTTTAAAACCGGCGCCTGGAATAACATTCCCCTGCCCCGGCCGTATATCTTTCTGTCTACCTTCTGGTAGCGGTTTTCAGCAAACGGCTTGAGGTCTATGACCTCTATCTCCAGCTGACCCTTGTCAATAGTGCGGGAGAGTATGCCCTGTTGAAAATAGGACCCGATCATCTCGGGGAATATTGTCAGGAAATGTATTCGCAGGGGCTACCCCCTTTACAGAAGATCTTCGATATCTTTGAAGATGATCTGTTTTCCCGCAGTGTCTACTGTCTCCAGCCGCCTGTCTTCAAATGGCAGAGCCAGGTCTTTACCATCCGGCTGACGGATCAGCAGGATGTCCCGGTTTGCAATATCCAGGACATTGCTCACGCGCCCCAGGCTAGCGCCTTTAAAAAAGACCTCGCAATCCAGGAGATCCTTGATATAAAACTCGTCTCCCTCTGATTCCGGGAGAGCCTCTTCATCCACGAAAATCTCCACATTATGGAAGGCATCCGCGGCATTTCGGTCAGGACAAATGTCTACCTTACAGATAATTCTTTCGCCCTGATCCACTATATCCAGAAACTCAAACTTTTTCCATCCGTCCGGAGACTGACGGTCCCTGATAAAAAAATCCGGGAAATATTCCAGCTCTTCCATCGAATCTATGAAAAATTCCGTCTTAAGATACCCTTTGATTCCAAATGGTTTCTGGAATTTCCCAATCAGAAGTGCTTTCATTAAATCGTCAGCTTCCTAGGAATTCTTAGCGACCAGCTTTCTGTATCTCTTTACCACATTGGAAACACCCAGAGTGACGACCGCCCCTTTGGATACCCATTCTGAGTATTTTTCCATATCAAGTTTGATCTTGTCATCACCTTCAATGGGATGATAATAACCCAATGCTTCAATGTAATCGCCATCTCTCTGAATACGTCCATCATTGACTACTATTCTGTAGTAAGGGCGCTTCTTCATTCCCATTCTTTTTAAGCGGATATGAACAGCCAATGTAATCTCCCATAAAATAGTTTTAGCATTAATTTTAGTATGTTTCCACTGCTTTGTCAAATCCCTGCCGGCTTTTTACTAAGATTATTGAGATTATGCCGAGCTTGCTTCTTTTAGCGTTTCAGGCTATCATATTAGACATATTCAGAGGGAGGTCGGCGTGAAACTCTCAGAAATTGCCCAGTTAATCGGTGCTGAATTAAACGGGGAAGATATAGATATAACCGGATTGTCTGACCTGGATCACCAGCGTCCCGCGACCCTGGCTTATGCCGACAGTCCTCGTAATCTGGAAAAACTAGCCGCTACTCCCGTATCCGCCTTGCTGCTCCCTCTGGACCTGCCTTATCAAGGGAAACCCACTCTCAGGCTGAAAAGCCCTAAGAAGGCCTTTGGCGCGCTATTAGCTGCATTCAGTCCTTATGAGCCCTACACGGCAAAAACCTATCCTATGGTATACATCGCGGAATCCGCTGTGATAGGCCAAAATGTAACCATCCTGCCCCACACCTGTATCATGGATGAAGCCAGCATCGGGGACGGTACCATCATCTATTCCCAGGTCTTTATCGGCAAATCAGTCAGCATAGGCAAAAACTGTATCATCAAAGCCGGGGTAAAAATCGATGACCATTCCCGAATCGGAGACAATGTCATTATACATCACAACAGCGTGATAGGCGGTGAGGGCTTCGGCTATAATCAGCGTCCTGACGGCAGCAGTGAAAAGATACCCCAGATCGGCACCATAGCCATCGAAGATGATGTGGAAATAGGCTCCTGTGTCTGTATAGACCGTGCCACCATCGGAACTACTCATATCCGCCGGGGGGTCAAGATCGACAACCTGGTTCAGATTGCACATAATGTCACCATAGGTGAAGATTCTATTGTAGTAGCTCAGGTGGGAATAGCCGGAAGCAGCAGTACCGGCAAGGGTTGTATATTAGCCGGACAGGCTGGTATAGCGGATCATGTCCACCTGGGGGACAATGTACTCATCCTGGCCCAGGCCGGGGTAGACCGACAGGAAGTGGCCTATGGGAGTGTACTACGTGGCACTCCTGCCCGGGATTTGATGCTGTCTAAAAGGATATCCGCCGCTGAAGAACATTTGCCGGAGCTGGTTAAAACTGTCAAAGAACTCAAAAGGAGAGTCATGGGTGAATAAAATATTGCCGTTTTTTTTGGTACTGTTGATTTCCAGTTGTACCGGTTTTGTGCAGTCTGTTAAAGATGAACACGCTGTACTTATGAGTAAATTTGAACTTTCCCAAATGATTAAAAAGGATGCCCCGGTACTCATCATAGATGTTCGTCCTGAAATTCAATATCAGAATTCTCATATACCCGGTGCTAAAAATATCCCCTATTATGAATTCGAATCCCAAATAAACAAACTGAATAAATTCATACGGATCGTTATCTACGATCAGGATTTTACTCACGTAAAAACACTAATTAAACAGCTTAAATACTATGAATATAACGATGCATATATGTTATCAGGTGGATTCAGTACCTGGGATTATCCTGTAGAAAAAGAATAATATGGTCTACAATCCCTTTTCCCCTCATTTTATACGGACTATACTACAGGAAAACAATCTATGGCTTTCCAAAAACAGGGGTCAGAACTATCTCATCGACCGCAATTCTGTGGAAAGGATACTGGAGATGGTACCTGCCGGTATCCCTGTATTCGAAGTAGGCACTGGATTGGGGGCTTTGACGCATTCCCTGCTGCATACCAATGAGCTCTATGCCATAGAGATCGACCGGGGAATTCACGATCTATTGCTCAAATTGATTCCGGGACTGGAAGGGCATCTTTTTCATGCTGATTTTCTTAAAATGGATCTAGAGCACCTGCCTTTTTCAAACTATTTTCTGGTATCCAACCTGCCTTATTCCATCAGCGGTGAAGCCATCCGGCGTTTTATAGACGCGGAGTGTTTTAACGAAGGCGTATTGATGCTACAGAAAGAGTTTATAGACCGTATGACGGCACCGGTCGGCTCCAAGCATTATTCTCCCTTAGGTATCTTGTGCCAGACCTTTTTGGTGATTGAACCGACTTTTTTTGTGCGGAAACAGGCCTTTTTCCCCGCACCCACGGTGGACAGCCAGGTCATCCGAGTCAGAAAGACGGGCTGCACACTGGACCAATCTGCCTTCAGAGCTTTTTTATTAAAATCCTTCGCAGCCAAAAGAAAGACATTACAGAATAATATGAAACCTCTGGGTATTGATACTGATGTGATTCTGGCTCAGGGCCTGAACCCGCAAATGCGGCCACAGGAACTATCACCTCTACAGTGGCAGGGATTATTTGGTGTTTTTTCCAGTGACCCAACCCGCAAAAAATAACAAAAATACACAAACTTCCGACTTCTTGACGAAAACAACAATATACTGTAAAATATTTCTGCATTGGGGTGTTGTCTAATGGTAGGACGTCAGTCTCTGGAACTGATAGTGAAGGTTCGATTCCTTCCACCCCAGATTAAGTGCGCATTTAACCTCCCCTACCCGGGAGGTTTTTTGTTGGTTCCTAGCTCCGGAAATGATATGTGGAAATCATTGTAAAAATGAGTTATAATATATAAAGATAAATATCTGTTTAAGGTGAAAAATGGCAGAGTTTCTGAACACTCCCGTCATCCTGGTGATCCGCAGTATCATAGATATATTAAGCGTGGCTTATCTCATATATTTTTTATACAGTCTTTTCAGAGATACCAACTCCATTACCATTATCAAAGGATTTCTGTTTATTATTGCAATCTACACCGTAGCCGCACTGATCGGACTGGAGACTCTGGCCTGGACTTTCCAGTATGTGGTGACATCTTTTGTCATCATAGTGGTGATATTATTTCAACCGGAATTACGCCGGCTCTTATCCCGCATGGGACGCAGCGGTTTTTCTGCCATCCGTCAGAAGTTTTCCCAGGAAACTGTCCAGGAAATTGCCCGGGCCTGTTATCTTCTCAGTGAAGAAAAGACAGGAGCCCTGATCATCCTGGAGCAGAATGTAGGCTTGCATGACCTGCTGGAAGATGCAGTCCGACTGGATGCTTCGGTACAGGCAGAACTGATACAGACTATTTTTTTTCATAATAGTCCCCTGCATGATGGTGCTATTCTGATTGAAAATGAGCGTATCACAGCTGCGCGGGTCATTATTCCCCACCTCCTGCTGGATAACGTCAGCGCTGTGCGCAGGAAAAAACCTTTAGGTACCCGTCATCGCGCAGCCTTGGCTATTACTACCGATTCTGATGCAGTAGGTATCGTGGTGTCAGAAGAAACGGGAAATGTCAGCATCAGTTATAACGGCAAACTGGAATATGATCTGGGAAAAGAAAGGTTTATTAAAAGAATGGAGGAAATCCTTGGATCTCACTAAGATCAAGCGTTTTTTCACCCATGAATGGCAGTCTAAACTGATATCTCTCCTTTTAGCCATCGCGTTATGGTTTTATGTTAATTATCTAAAAAATCAGATGGAGTACAATTTTACTGTTCCCATACGCTTTGAAAATCTACCCTCTGATATGACTATTGTGTACTCATCACTTAAAAACGCGTATGTAATTATAAATATACGGAGGGATCAGAGGGAAACCCGTGATTATTCCAAAGAGATTAAAGTATGGGTTGACCTTTCTGATGCTCATATCGGTGAAGCCAATTTTCCTATTCAAATGAGTGTGTCTGATCCGCAGCTCCACCTGAAACCTCATTTAAAATATGATCAGGTGAGTCTTATCATAGATAAAAAAGTAAACAAAAATCTCCCGGTTAAGGTTAAACTCTTAGGAGCGCCGGCGCCAGGTTATTTTGTGGAAGAAATGGAGCTGGATGAAAAAACCACCATGCTGAGCGGACCCAGTCAGCGCTTAGCACTTATCGACTCTATAGAAACTTCTCCTCTGGATATCACTCAACTGACCAATACCATCACAGCCAATGTACGGATCAATAATCCGGAATCAACCACTATTTTAGGTAAACCCACCATTAACGTCAAAGTAGTCATAAAAGAAAACCAGATGAATAAAAAAATAGATCTACCGGTTAACATCCAAAACCTCCGAAAAGACCTGGTATTAAAACAACCCTATACTGTTACTGTTCAAGCTGCATTTGAAGGAAAATTTACACCTCTACTGCAGAATATCAAATTAGAAGCAGATGCCAGTACCATTACCAAACCGGGAATTTACAATCTAAGAATCCTGGATGAAATTCCGGAAGAAATAAAGCTGAGTGGACTGCCTAATTTTATTAGAATCGAAGCTTTGGCCAAATAAACAGATGTTATTCCGGTATAAACCATGAGTCTTCAAAATGACTAGACCAACAAATCAGCAAGTCAATGAAAAGATCAAAGCTGTAGCCCTGGTTTCAGGAGGTCTGGATTCCAGTCTGGCCGTCCGATTGATCCAGAATCAGGGTATTGAAGTCATTGCCCTTCATATAAACATCGGTTTTTCTCAAGCTGCTTTCAGAAAAATTGTTCCCGCACCAAAAAAACAAGTACTCCAATCCCACAATGGCATGGACACTCTGGAAAATTCAGGTATTGACATTGTACAGATAGAAGCGCAGGAAGCATTTCTCAGAGAAGTACTGCTTTCTCCTGAATACGGCTATGGCAAAGGGATCAACCCCTGCCTGGATTGTAAGATTTTTATGCAGAAGACAGCCTGGGAATACGCCCGGAATATTGGCGCGAAATTTTTAGTCACAGGTGAAGTTCTGGGACAGAGACCCATGAGTCAACACAGGGGAGCCCTGCAGAAAATTGAAAATGCTGCTGGTACTTCAGGCCGGGTCTTGAGACCTCTCAGTGCACTCTGTCTGACACCCAGCATGGCTGAACAGGCACGCTGGGTTAATCGATCTGAATTATTAAACATAAAGGGGAGAAGTCGAAAAAGACAGATCACATTGGCGGCTTCTCTGGGAATAAAGTCTTTTGAAACACCGGCTGGGGGTTGTTTTCTTACTGAAAAACATTTTGCACACCTGTCACGGGATATTATTCTCCATCAAAAAAACACTGTCCATCCCAGAGATTTTAATCTGCTAAAGGCAGGTTACCACTTCAGAATAAACCCTGATTTGAAACTAATAGTCGGACGTAATCATTTTGAAAATGAATATTTCCGTTCAATGCTGCCCCATTTAACCGAGAATTACATAGGTCTAGAAGCCCCCGAGTTAGCCGGTCCGTTTAGCTTGATTTGTGGTTCCTGGGATACAGATAGTCTTACACTTGCAGGAAGGATTCACATAGGTTATATTAGAGACACTCAAATCTGTAAACTGAATATAATCAGAAATTCAGGGGAGATATCAATTTCTCCCCTCTGGGATGCTATGCCCCGCACTGCAAGTAAAAAATATCTGCTATCAGAAGGTAATGATGGAAATACAGAATAAAATCAAACTGTGCGATGGATTTATTGAGAAATACAGTCAACACCGAACCGAATGCAGGATCTGTCCGCGCAACTGCGGTGTCGACCGTTCCCGTACTCTGGGAGAATGCCAGGAGCCATTTCTCCCCCGAATAGCCAGTGCCAATCTTCACAAAGGAGAAGAACCGCCCATTTCCGGCAGCAAGGGCAGCGGCACCATTTTCTTCACAGGGTGTAATCTGCACTGTGTATTCTGTCAGAATTTCCCTATCAGTCAGCACCATATGTCTAATCTGGAGTTGACTATTCCCCAGCTGGCTGCCAAGATGCTGGAGTTACAGACACGCGGCGCACATAATATCAATTTTGTAACCCCCAGCCACGTAGTTCTTTCCATGGTTATGGCTTTAAAAATTGCGTACGAACAGGGATTAAAGATTCCCCTGGTCTATAATACCTCAGGCTATGACCTACCAGCTGTAGTCACAGATCTGGAAGGTATCATCGACATCTGGCTTCCTGATGCCAAGTACGCTGATGATGCAATAGCCAGACAATTCTCTGATGCCCCCGGATATGTTGCCATCAATCGTAAAAATCTCATAGAAATGTACCGGCAAAAAGGGACCAGGTTAGATCTGGACGATCAGGGTATCCTGCAGGAAGGTCTTATCATTCGTCATCTGTTGTTACCCGGACAGCTGGAAAATTCAAAAAAAGTACTGGAATGGATAAGTGATTCTTTAAATCCCAACATTCATCTGTCCATTATGTCTCAATACTTTCCTGCATATAAAACAGCCACTGAAAATACATACAGCTCTCTGAATAGAAAAATTGAAATACAGGAATACGAAGATTTATTAGATTATGCGGAAAGTCTGGGGCTTACCCAGGGTTGGTGGCAGGATCCGGACTTAAATGGCGGCGCCTGAAGATTTAGCTTTTTTACTTTTATAGATAGTGATACAGTTTTTTCCGGCATCTTTGGATAAATACAGAGCTTCATCTGCATGATTAAACAAGTCGTACTGTTCTTCGCCTTCCCGGGTATCTTTGGGGAATTCAGATATACCCATGGAGAGGGTAAATTTAAGCTTCTTACCGTCTTTGGCTACCAAATGACTCTTGAGTACAAAATCAGCCAATCTCTCACAGACGTTGTAGGCATCTTCGGCTGAAGTGTTAGGTAATACAATCACAAACTCATCCCCGCCGTAGCGTGCAGGTATATCCACTTCTTTTCGAACAGTCTTTAATATTGCTTCAGCCAGTATTTTAAGCGCTTTGTCTCCGGTACTGTGTCCATATCCATCATTAATCAGTTTAAAATCATCGATATCAAATATCACCAGCGAGAAGATACGGCCATAGCGTTTGCTGCGCTCAATTTCTTCAATTAGTTCCCGTCTGAAATAATGCCGGTTATACAAACCGGTCAGGCTGTCATGGATAGCCCAGTTCAGGAATTTTCCATTTTCCATAATTGCTGCTGCGAAATTAGCGATCATCACAATGATCTCAACATCTTCCGGAGTAAAATGATCCCTGCCGGCCACATTGGCGATTTCCAATACAGCTACTACTTCATTATCCACCTGTACCGGCATAGCAATAACTGAGGCAATATCCATATTAATAGCTTCAGAAATAACCGGCTGCTTATATACAGAATTTTTTAGATCATCCACCAGTATTGAGATTCCTTTAATATAGGATTCCCCTACTATTCCTTCTCCGGGACGGATATATACATCTTTCAGTTTTTCACCGTAATTTTCCAGAATAATCTTGTTATTCTCATAAAGATAAGTATCCTGATATTTCAAAACATTGGCTTCCTGATCATATTCCAAGAGGGACCCCATCGAAGCCTCAATGGATTCAATTGCGAAACGGACTATCATAGTTTTAAGAATATCAGTCTCATTTAAGGCCAAAATTCTTAAAAATTCCGATAACTCTTTCATAATCTTAAGAGCGCGGTCTTTTTTGACAAATTTAGTCTTATAATTGGGTTTGGAAACTGGTTTTTGGCTCTTACCTGCCATATAACCTCAAATCCTGTCCAGCAGGAATAAATTTATATATTAAGGGAGTTTTTAATTCTAAAGCTTATTTTCTTTGCTGTCAACCCATAATTTGATAATAAACCTTCCCGTGTATCTATACCAGGAAAAATATCCGGAATGGTAATGGCAGCAACGTATTTTCGGGGATTCCTCGTTTTGATCTCATTTTCAAGAAATTGGGCAATTCCTCCGGAATAGACACCTTCTTCCAGAATGAATACTGGCCTATCATCCCCGCTTAAATACTCTAATTCTTTACTATTTATCGGCTTTGCAAATCTTAAGTTAAGGATTTCCAGGCTTATTTCATCCTTTTCCAGGAGATGACGACAATTCACAGCTTCCTGAAGCAGGGTCCCGGTGGATACCAGTATAGCGGAACTTCCCTCAGCTACGATTACTCCCCTCCCGGTTTTTATAGATTCTGTTTTTATATTAAATTCAGGTATTTCCAATACTATATCTTTAGGATACCTTATAGCCACAGGACCCGTACATTGATGAAGGGCGTATTCCAGCATCATTTCAAATTCTGTTCCACAAGCCGGTAATAATATAGTGAAACCGGGAATCAAACGAAGAAAAGAGATGTCAAAGACTCCCTGGTGCGTAGGTCCGTCATTTGGCACCAGCCCTGATCGGTCCAGGCAGAATACTATGTGCTTCTCACTTATTCCGACATCATGTACCAGCATATCGAAAGCTCTTTGCAGAAAAGTGGAATAAATGGCTACCACGGGTTTAAATCCTTTCAGTGCTAATCCCAGGGCAAAATCAACAGCATGCTGTTCGGCAATACCCACATCCATAAACCGAGCCGGGAATTTCTCGGCAAAGTCATGCAGACCTGTACCAGTAGTCATGGCAGCTGTGATGGCATAAACTGAGGAATCCTTTTCAGCTTGACGGCACATCAGTTCACCAAATAATTGAGAATAGGACACCCCAGATTTACAAACAGGTATGCTGTCATCATCAGAAATGGATATTCCGGATATGCCATGAAAGGAACAGGGATCAATTTCTGCCTCTTCATGGCCTTTCCCCTTTCTGGTAAACACATGCAGTAGCAAAGGATGCTCATGCTGTTTTACCAGTTCAAACAGACTGGTTAGTTCTTCTATGTTATGACCGTCGGATGGGCCATAATAATCCAGACCTATATCATGAAAAAAGCGGCCCGGGAAAAATGTATCTTTGATAGACTCTTTTACATTATATAATGCCTTTTTGAGGGGGCCGCCCAGGCCGGGAATGGCACCCACCATTGATTCCAGACGCTTTTTGAACCGAATATAAGCCTCGGATGTACGCATCTGGTTGAGATAATTATTCATCCCCCCTACATTCTCTGAAATACTCATCCCGTTATCATTCAGGATAATAAGGACAGGTAATTTATGGTGAGCAATATTATTTAAAGCCTCATAAACAATTCCGGCAGTAAAAGCTCCATCTCCAATCAAAGCAATAGTAGCAGATTTGTCTCCCTTTAACCTTTTAGCCTGTGCAATCCCGGCAGCAATAGATAATGAAGTAGAACTGTGCCCCGCATGTATGGTATCATGTTCACTTTCCGAAGGATGAGGGAAACCGCTCAATCCCCCTTTGAGCCTTAATTTCTTAAAGCCTGATTGACGGCCGGTAAGCATCTTGTGAACATAACTCTGATGGCCGACATCCCAAATGAGATTATCCTTAGTGGTGTCAAACACTCGATGTAATGCCACAGTTAATTCCACCACTCCCAAATTGGATGACAGATGCCCGCCAGTACGTGTGACATTTTCTATAAGGAAACTTCGAATCTCCTGGCATAGCTCATCCAGACGGGATACTTCCAGGGCTTTAAGCTCAGCCGGACTTTGAATAGCCGAGAGCAGATTATATTCAGACAATACCCTTACTCCTGTGATTAATAAAACAAATTTTTGATCATGGCATTAATGTAAAACAGCACCATCTCTTTCTTTTTTTGATCCTGAATGCCTTTGAATTTTAATGACAGGGAAGATTCATTGGTTAAATAACTTGTATTAGTTATACCGTTTTGGAAAACTCTGTTTGTCTGAATCTGGGCATAATTAGTCTCAAATATCAGGTCGTTCATATTCAAGACTGATTTATCTTCCTCGACCCGGCTGTTCATTTCAAACCGGAGATTGTATAGGTCATGAGAATACAGACTTTTATCAGATTTTATGCGGTACAGATCACTTTCTCCCTTTAGTATCATTTCCATAACCTCCCCATTGATAAGGGTGGAAGAGCGTCCTTCGACGTAGACTTGCTGGTTGGTAATGGCGGCAATCTTTACTGAGATATAAAAATCCTGCATTTGTTTCAGGCTTAAGGATCTTTGAGATGCTGTATTGTCATTCTGAGTCAAAGAACTAAGAGGCAGAAAACCCCAGGCTTCCCCTGTCATAGTCTTACCGGCCAGATTCTGATTTTCACTGGATTTCAGTTTACGTTCAAAAGTCTGGATCCTTTTTTCCAGAAAATGTACTCTCAGTATATCCCCGACGTGGATAGCGTTATCAAAAAAGGTGGTCTGATCCCAGATGGAGACAGACTGTAAAATTAGGATAAAAATGAAACCTGCTACAATGACAAAAGCTTTTTTCATATAGTCGCCTCTATCCTGGATTTTAATTCTGTTAAAAGAGTAGTAACCGTTATGTTTTCGGAACGGGCCCGGTAATTTAAAATAAGTCTGTGGCGAAGACAGGGGATAAGAACTGCGTCAATATCATCTTTGTCCACCATGGACTTTCCCTGTAAAAAGGCATGAGCCCGGCCGGCTCTCACCAGCATCTGAGAAGCACGGGGACCGGCACCCCATTCCAGATATTCACTCATCATACCAGGATTGGCAGGATCTGGCCGGGTGGCCCGCACCAGAGATACCACATAATTCTTGACGGCCTCTGATACATGCAGTTCAGAGACCAGCTGAATCCATGCTTTCAGGTCTTTAGCTGTCATGACCGGTTTGATGGTGGACAGATCTTTAGGATCGGCATCGATGATATCAATTTCCTGTTCTTTGTCAGGATACACAACCTCTATGAAAAGAAGAAATCTGTCTAATTGCGCTTCAGGCAAAGGATAGGTCCCCTCATATTCTATGGGATTCTGAGTGGCCAGTACAAAGAAGGGATCAGGTAACGGATAAGTTTTACCCATAATACTGACTTCAGATTCCTGCATGGCCTGAAGTAAAGCAGATTGAGTCTTAGGCGGAGTCCGGTTGATTTCATCCGCTAAAACAATATGGGAGAATACCGGCCCCTCAATAAATTTAAACTCACGTATCCCACCTTTGCCTTCATAGAGAACTTCAGTTCCAGTAATATCAGATGGAACCATGTCCGGGGTGAACTGGATTCTGTTGAAGGATAAATCCATAGTACGAGAAAGACTATGTACTAAGAGAGTTTTTGCCAGACCGGGGACACCTTCCAGGATGGCATGTCCTCCAGATAGGAGACACATCAGAAGAAGATCTGTGACCTCATCCTGACCAATTATGACTTTGGCCAGTTCTTTTTTTAAAGACTGGTAGATCGCATTCCATTCCTTCAAAAAGTACTCCTTTGGCTCCGGCAAGTAAGCCAATAATACCATATTGTAATGTATCTGACCGGAAAATCAAGGTTTGAGTTAGATGTATGCCGGCTTTGTGATAATTGAATAAGGCCCTGCGGTAAACAGGGCCTTTTGGATTATGCTTTTGCAGTTTGCCGGGCTTTGGCTGGTTTACTTAGCCCATCCATGATGGGAAAGCGATCCTTGACTACTTTTCCCAGGATATCTGTCATATCATCTGCATCCAGAGTTTCTTTTTCCAGAAGTACTTTGATCAGTTTATCCAGCTTCAGACTATATTTTTTAAGGAGCTTCATAGCTTCTGCATAGGCTTCAGAGATAATATTGCTCACTTCCTGGTCTATGGTCTCATGAATTCTTTCACTGAAATTCTTTCTACTCAGCATATCCTTGCCCAGGAATACAGGACCTTCGTTTTCACCATATTTTACGGGTCCCAGCTTTTCACTCATACCCCATTCGCAAACCATAGCAGTGGCCAGCTTGGTAGCACGTTCGATATCGTTTGATGCTCCAGAGCTTATCCATCCTTTTCCAAATTTGAGCTCTTCCGCAGCTCGACCGCCTAAGAGTACTATCATATCCTGATGGAGCCGTTCCTTGAACAGGTGACTGCGTTCGTCCTGTGGCAGGGGCATGGTATACCCTCCGGCCCATCCGCGGGGGATAATAGTCACTTTGTGCACAGGGTCTGCCAGGGGTAGAAAATGTGATAGGATCGCGTGGCCGCCTTCATGGTAAGCTGTGACCATTTTATCTTCTTCCAGAATTACTTTGGAGCGGCGTTCCGGTCCCATCTGGACCTTTTCACGGGCAAATTCCATATCACTCATATTGACAGTTTTCCGGTTTTCACGTCCGGCTCGCAGGGCTGCTTCATTTACCAGATTCTGCAGATCTGCTCCGGTTAGACCGGGAGTAGCTCGGGCAATAGTCTCTAATTTAATATCTTTATCCAGAGGGATTTTTCGGGTGTGTACCTGGAGTATTTTTTCACGTGCACTGACATCAGGTTTATCTACTACAATAGAGCGGTCAAATCTACCCGGGCGTAACAGCGCTGGGTCCAGGATATCGGGACGGTTGGTAGCCGCCACTACAATCAATCCTTCAGAAGAATCAAAGCCATCCATTTCCACCAGAATCTGGTTTAGTGTCTGTTCTCTCTCATCATGTGAACCGCCTAGGCCTGTACCACGACTGCGGCCTACCGCGTCCAGCTCATCCACAAAGATGATACAGGGAGAGTTTTTACGGCCCTGGGCAAAAAGGTCTCTTACCCGGGAGGCACCTACCCCTACAAACATCTCTACAAATTCAGAACCACTTACACTAAAGAATGGCACATTGGCTTCTCCGGCCACGGCTTTGGCCAGAAGAGTTTTACCTGTACCGGGAGATCCCATTAACAGCACACCTTTGGGAATTTTAGCGCCCAAAGCGGTGAATTTCTGGGGGTTTTTTAAAAATTCCACGATTTCTGCCAGGTCCTGCTTGGCTTCTTCACAACCCGCAACATCATCAAAATTTACTTTACGGTTCAGGTCTTTATGCAGACGTGCCCGGCTTTTACCGAAGGTCATACCGCGACTAGGGTCTCCACCCTGTCCTCCACGCGCCATGATCAGGTAAACTACAAAGATACCCAGGGGAATCAGCAGTAACAGCCACATGAGTCCCATGCCGCCTTCCCGGGGTTCCTGTCCCACGATCTCAATTTTATTACTCATTAATAAGGGGAGTAACTCCTGATCCTGCATAGGCAGTATGGTACTGAAATTGGGTGACATCTTGGGGGCTTTTAAATAAGCTCCCTGGATTTTCTGTCCCGCTATAACTACGCTTTTTACATTATTAGTACGTATTTCCTGTAAAAACTGACTGTAAGAAATTGGGTCTTCACGATTATTGAACAGATTGAGAGCCACATAAACACCCAATAGAACCAGGAGAAGAACGATGAAATAAATCCCCTGTTTCTGGTTTCCAAATGGATTTTTCTGAGGGGATTTTTTGTAATTATTCGGCGCCATTTTTTCTCCTTAATCTGCAGTCTTTATATCCAGCAGCCCTATATAGGGTAAATTTCTATATTTTTGTTGGTAATCCAGACCATATCCTACTACAAAATGATCTTCAATATCATAACCTATGTAATCAGCCTTTAGGTCTACAGCTCTACGTGCCTGTTTATTGAGAAGCACACATACCCTCATAGCTGAAGGATGATGCATCTCTTTAATATAACGATTTACCGTCTCCAGCGTCAAACCTGTGTCCAGTATATCTTCCACCAGAAGAACTTTTTTTCCGGCAATATTTGTGGATAGATCGTGGGTAATTCTGACTTCACCGGTAGTAGTCGTACCCTGATAACTCTCCGTAGCAATAAAATCCAGTGAAATATGATTGCTGCTTAAAGCCCGTATCAGGTCTGAAAAAAAAATCACTGAACCTTTGAGATTAGCAATAATGACCGCTTCCTCTAGTCCCAGAAATCGATCTATCTCAACAGCCAGTTCCCGTATTCTATTCTGAATATTTTCAGCGGAAATATAGGGTGTGACTTTCAAATTTTATCTCCTGAGGTCTCAAGCCGGACATGGATACTGGGTTTACCAGGTTCTGCATAAAAAGGCACAGCTACCCTGGAAAGGTTCCCGGGAATCCATATTGCAATCACGGCATCGCTGGTAGTAGTAAAAACTATGGCATTATTGCGCTCGGGCCTAGGAATCTTGCAATCAACCATCCAGTCCTGCAGCTTCTTATGTCTGCCAGTCTGGTATTCCAGATTATCTCCATCCTTCCAGGGACGGACTTTAATTTCAGGCTGAAAACAAAAGCTCA
Organism: uncultured Brevinematales bacterium; assembly: GCA_964428015.1. Taxonomy (GTDB): domain Bacteria; phylum Spirochaetota; class Brevinematia; order Brevinematales; family CAYRWR01; genus CAYRWR01. The sequence continues at coordinate 87,737 of CAYRWR010000002.1, forward strand.
GCCCTTCTTCTCCTGCCACTCTACCTTCCTGTTTTTCAAAAACAAGAATATTTTTTTTATAGAAAACACTGCAGGAATCAGTTAGTTTAACATAAATTTCATCACAGGGAAAATTTTCTCTGGTTTTCTCCAGACAAATGCTGCCATAGGAACCACTGATAAGAAGATCCTGTCTGCAAAGAATCTGAATGTAACCCTGCCCAGTGTCAGTATATCCCAGTATTTTGCTGATATCTTTCTGATGTAAAAAAAAATCAGGGCCTTTGATAGTATGAGCCAGTTTTACTAACAGTCTGGCTAAAAGGGCGGGTTTTAATTCTGCTCTAACACTTGCCGGAATGAGAATCTTATCTGTACTCAGATTCAACCCGGATATTACATTTTCCAGCAGTTGTTCCCATTGTTCCTCTTCCTGTTCAATGATTCTAGAAAGATTATATATCTTTTTGTCCGCCGCGGGAAACCGTTTTTTTAGTAAAGGTAATATTTCAATTCGAAGCATATTACGGTCAAAGCGATTATCTTTATTAGTCTCATCATTTGAATATACGATTCCTCTGTTAAGAGCGTACTGTTCCAGTTCCGCTCTGGAAATATCCAGAAGCGGCCTGATAATATGTCCATATCTTAACCGGGGGCCAATCAGTCCCGGTAGTCCGCTACCTTTGAATAAGTGAAGTAAAAAAGTTTCCACCACATCATCCCTGTGATGCGCGGTGACTATACATCCGGCCCCCATATTCAGCCGGGCCTTCTCTAAAGCCTGGTAGCGAAGTTGACGTGCAGCTTCTTCTATGGACAAATTTTCTTTCTGACTATAATCCTGCACATTTACATAATCCGCGCTGAAGTAAACATCATTTTTAATACATATATCACGGCAAAATTTTAATTCCTCATCAGCCGAATTACGCAGCCCATGATGGATGTAGGCTGCAGCCAGTTTTATCCCGGTTTGCTGTCTTAGCCGTACCAGGAGGTCGAGCAGTACTGAAGAGTCCAGTCCACCGGAAAAAGCAACCAATACCCTGCTTTCCGGAGAAAGCAGGGATTGTTCATAGAAAATATTATGGATTTTTTGATTTAGAGAGGAAACAGGGCTTTGAGACATCCTAGTTAAATTCGTTCATGGCCTTTTCAGTATCACCGGAAATGATCATTTCGATGGCATCACAGGCCTTGTCTACAATCGGATCCAGCATATCAATATCCTCAGGTGAAAACTTACCCAGGACAAATTCTTCCAGCTTGATATGATCATCAGGAGTGCCTACTCCGATTCTGATACGGGGAAAATTGTCCGATTTCAGGAACTGTATCAAAGACTTAATACCATTATGCCCGCCGCTGGATCCATATTTACGGATGCGGATGGTACCCAGAGGAAGATTTACATCATCACATACAACCACGATATTTTCCGGCATTATCCGTAAAAAACTGGCCATATAAAGTACAGCTTCACCACTGAGATTGACAAAAGTCTGAGGTTTTAGAAGCATAACACGCTCATTCCCCACCCTCATCCTTCCAATCATAGATTTCTTCTTTTTAGTGTCGACAGAAATCTCATGCCGGGCTGCCAGGCGGTCCAGTACGTAAAATCCCAGGTTGTGCCGGGTGTTGAGATATTTCTCTCCCGGATTACCTAATCCCACTACAAGTTTCAAATTTTTACCCTCGGGCGGCCATTACTTGACTTCGACCAGGACATTACCTTCATGTGTAATAATCTTGAAATTTAAATCAGATTTAATATCTCTCACGATCATGTATTGTTTAGCTTTCACATTGGAAATGTCTACATCAATTTTGTCAGGCAGAGTTTTATCAGTAGCGCGTACTTTCAGTTTTCGTTTGAAAGTAAACAGGTTTCCACCTTCCTTAACTCCGATGGGCACTCCTATGTAATTGATGGGCACATCTGTTTCAAATTCTCTACCCGGGACAATTGTAAAGAAATCAATGTGCAGAAAATTACGTTTCACAGGATGGAACTTATAGTCCTTTACTATTACATTATATTTCTCTTTACCGACTTCCAGAGTAATAATGTGATGTTTGGCATAAGTCTGGAACAATTTTTCAAATTCCAGATAATCCAGAGTGATGTTTACACTTTCCTTAACTCCAGGACCATATATAACCCCGGGGAGTTTTTTGTCTTTTCTCAGCCGGGCAGATTCTTCTTTACCGGTGATTTTTCTTTCTACTGCTTTGAGTACAATAGCATCAGCTGCCATTTCTTTTTCCTCCTGATATGTGCACCTATCGTGGTAAATCTATTATTCTACTTTGGTTTCATTCACAAATAAACTGCTGACTGAAGTATCCTCATGAATCCGCTTGATTGCTTCGCCAAAAAGCTGAGCTACCGTCAAAATCTTCAGTTTATCTCCAATCACCTTACTTTTATCTTCTTCTACCGGGATAGTGTCAGTGAAATAAATCGCATCAATCACTGAATCCCTTAATCTCTCGGCGGCCGGACCTGATAACACAGCATGTGTGGAAAACACATGAACACTTTTAGCACCTTTCTCTTTCAGTATTTTCGCAGCCTGAACAATCGTCCCTGCTGTATCTACCATGTCATCGACCATGAAAACGTTCATTCCTTCTACGCTTCCAATGAGATTTAGTACTTCGGCAGTGTTTTTTTTCTCCCGGCGTTTATCCAGGATAGCCATCCCCACTCCCAGAAGTTTAGCAAAAAACCGCGATCTTTCTACACCGCCAATATCCGGAGAAACCACAATGAATTCTTCCATGTCACCCAGAGTTCTGGCTTGTTCCAGAAATACCGGAGTGGCATATAGATGATCCACCGGAATATCAAAAAAGCCCTGTATCTGAGCCGCATGTAAATCCAGAGTTAACACTCTATCTACTCCCGATACTGTCAGCATATTGGCAATCAACTTGGAAGTGATAGGAACCCTGGGTTCTGCTTTTCTTTCCTGTCGTCCATAACCATAATAAGGTATAACCGCTGTTATCCTGCTGGCAGATGCTCTACGTAAGGCATCCACTATAATCAGCAGTTCCATCAGGTTCTTGTGACCCGGATTACAGGTAGGCTGGATGACATAAACATCCGCGCCTCTCACATTATCTCTGATTTTAACAAATAACTCATTATCCGCAAAATCGGTCAGATAGATATCTCCCAGCTTCATATGAAGATTGTGCGCAATCTTTTCTGCTAAAGGCTGGTTGGCTCTACCTGAAAAAATAAGCATTCTAGAGTCTGTAAAATTCATCCTCTCTCCTGCACTGCTCCAGAGATATTCTCTATTATGAATACGCTGGGGCGGAAGGATTCGAACCTCCGAATAACGGGACCAAAACCCGCTGCCTTACCGCTTGGCCACGCCCCATCCAATACTATTCAGACTGATAAGCTTCCAGGATAGCGCCCTGCATCCTTTCACGAAAATCTGAATTTATGGGATGAGCCACGTCTTTCATCTCACCGCTTTTGGTCTTGCGGGAGGGCATGGCTATAAACAATCCGTTTTGGCCTTCGATCACTTTGATGTTATGCACAACAAAGCTGTCATCAAAAGTCACAGAAGCATAAGCCTTAAGCTTGTTGCTATCACCTTCTACCTTCTTAATCCTGATGTCAGTAATTTCCATGAGTCTTCCTCCTGATGAATTTCTATTGGTGTTTAGCCAAAAATTTTTTCTAGCCTATCGGTAGACCGGTCTGCACAAAAAAAGTGGAAAATCCACTTCAGCTTCAATCAACTTTTTATCCTGTTCTGCCTGGGATAAATCCTGGTACACATATACCAAGGAAGATCCGCTCCCACTCATAAAGACCAATTCTGATGAAATGATAGAGTCCACTTTGGTCTTCACTGCCCTTAAACCTACATGGCTGTTCAGGACAAAATGTTGAAAACTATTATACACTGAATTTTTAAGAAAATCAAACTTCACTTCAGATAATTTTAGAAAAGGGAGGATACCTGACCCATTCCCATAGCTATCTATAAGGGAATAAGCCCAGGCTGTAGATATATGGATACCCGGATAAACAATCAAAAAGTACATATCCTCTAAACGGGAGTTCAGACCAACAATCCTATCTCCTTTTCCGGATACGTGCGCCAGTCCTCCAGTCAGAAAAAAAGAAACATCACTGCCTATCTTTGCAGCCAGAGAAAAGAGTTTGTGTGTGGGAATCTGATATTTGTCGGCCAGTGCCTGGAGCACAAAGGCGGCATTGGAACTACCGCCCCCCAATCCTGCACCCATGGGAATATTTTTTTTAATAAAAATTTTATAGTGATCATGTACATTGAAACTCTCTTTGAACAAACGTAAAGCTTTATGAACCGTAGTCTCCTGATCCCGCAAAGAAGGTTCAAATACTATCTGATCCTGGGAAGAATCCTGTATGTTTATCTCATCAGCCAGAGATATCTCCTGAAAAACACTTTCCAACCAATGGTAGGAATCTACAGGATCCTTCCCGATCACATCCAGATATAAGTTTATTTTTGCAGTTGACCACAAGGTCCTATTCAATGGCTGTCCCATTGGAAGTCACATGCTTTTTAAAAGCTTCGATCAATTCACGTGTCAGGGGACCGGGTTTGCCGTCTCCTATGATGCGCCCATCCACGCTGGAAACAGGCACCACTTCCGCGGCTGTACCGGTAACCAGCATCTCATCGGCTAAAAACAGCTCCGCGCGTGTCATTTGGCGTTCAATAGTTTGATAACCCAGGCCCTGTGCCAGTTCGATCACTGTAGCCCTGGTTATTCCGGCGAGGGCTCCGGCATAGATGGGAGGTGTATACAGAACATTGTTTTTAATCATAAAGATATTGTCGCCGGTGCACTCTGCTACATATCCTTCCTGATTCAGCATAATAGCTTCTTCACATCCCGCGTTATGGGCTTCGATTTTTGCCATGATGTTGTTTAAATAATTCAGAGATTTAACAATGGGGTTCAAGGCTTCAGGAACATTACGCCGGGTAGGCACTGTCATCAAGGGCATACCGTTATCATACATTTCCTGGGGATAGAGCTTGATCGTATCAGCTATGATAAAATAGCTGGGAGTATCACATCTCCAGGGAGCTAAACCCAGTGTACCAGTTCCACGGGTAACTACCGGTCGTATATATCCGTCTTTTATCCCATTGGCTTTACAGGTAGCTATAATGGCTTTTTTAAATTCGGCACGGGTGATGGGGATTTCCAGCATGATGATCTTGGCAGAATCATACAGCCTGTCGATATGTTCATCCAGCTTGAATACGCGTCCATTGTATGCACGTATACCTTCAAACACGCCGTCTCCATAAAGCACTCCATGATCAAAAACACTGACCGCTGCTTTATCAGCTTCTACCAATTTTCCGTTGAGATAGACCATCTTTGGCATCAGTAACTCCTTGAGGTAACACCTTTCTGTATTTGTAGTATTCTAACACACAAAATCGAAATATTCCAGATTTCATGAAAAATGTTCATTATTTTATTAAATTTTCGTGATTTTTATCTAAAAGTGTCCGTTTACGTATAGTTTTTGCGCTATTTCCACAAAAAAAACCAAGGCATAAACCATGGTTTTTTCCAAATTTTTGGTGAAATTATCTTAAAAAAGATACAGCAGGTCTTGACATGGTGCATTTTCGATTAATTATTTTGACGCCCTGACTAAATAAGGTATCCCTTTCCCCACTGAATCCCAATAACACATTTGGTTACCATGAAAGTCTCTGAGAAGAATTTTGACTTGAGGAATTGGTATAGTATTCCTAAATAGACTGAAAAGGGGCTGGAAACCCAGTCAGGCCAGATAAACTCAACCTAAAGAAAGAGAATATAGAATTATTTCAGATCAACAATCTGGTCGCATTTTGCGGCCATCTCCATTGAATGTGTAGCTATCACCAGCGTTTTTTTGTACTTGTCTTTAAGCTCCCACATAAGGGATTCTACATTGGCCGCATTTCTTTTATCCAGGCTCCCTGTAGGCTCATCAGCAAAAATTACATCAGGGTCATTCATAAGTGATCGTATTACTGCTACTCTTTGTCTTTCTCCACCGGATAATTGATCAGGATAATGACTGGCACGTTCAGCCAGTCCAATATCACTTAAAAAGGTCATAGCCTTATCAATATCACTGTTATCCACTCCGGATTTATGGATTCGTACCGGTATTAAAACATTTTCCAGTGCCGTAAAATCATCCAGTAAATAGTGATGCTGAAAAATAAATCCGACATGAGAGTTTCTGAAATCTGATAATTTACTTTCTGTCATATTATCTATGCGTTCCTGACGAAGCCAAACCTGGCCTGTGCTGGGACGATCCAGGCCAGACAGGACATTTAGTAATGTAGTTTTACCTCTTCCGCTCTCACCGATGATAGCAACAGCTTTACCTGCTTCTATCTCTACATCTATCCCTTCCAGGACTACCACTTCATCTACCAGCGTTTTATATATCTTGGACACAGAACTCGCAATAATTATTTTGTTATTTTCAGTCATTGCGCAGTACCTCCACAGGTCTCATACGTGATGCCTTTAAGGCGGGGAAGACTACGGCTAGGGTTGACACTGCTACTGATAACAGAATTATAAAGGCGATATCCTGATACATAATCTTTATGGGGAATTCTGTGATATAATATACACTGCTTTTGAAAAACTCAAAATGTGCCGGCGGAGCCATGGGCTGGATCCAATTGACCATGTAATATGCTGACCAGTTTATAAAATCAATAAATTTTTCAATTCCATGTAGTATTGTATTCAATGATACAGTGAGGAATAATCCCAGGAGTACTCCCAGTGCTGAACCAGCTGCTCCCAATAAAAATCCATCAAACAGAAATACCTGTAAAGCATCCCCGGGTTTGAGACCCATAGCTTTGAGAATACCTATCTCTTCTTTTTTATCCACAACCATCCCGATCATAGTAGACAAGATATTGAAAAATACTACAACGAAAAAGAAAAACAAAATGACCTTCATGATTACCTGTTCATTGTCGATTGCTGCCAGCTGATTTCTATTGAGTGTCTTCCAGGTCCATTTATAATAGGGGACTTTTTCATTCATGGCAGGAAGGTATTTTTCCACCTCAAAAGGATCTTTAACTTTTACTGCAAGTCCATAGGCTTTATTAGGTTCATTAAAAATCAATTGAGCTGCTTCAAAAGAAATAAAGGACAAGCCGGAATCATAATCCTTATGACCGGCTGAAAAAATACCAACTACCTTAAACCGGTACTGAAGTACATAGAAAGTGGGGTCGAAAACCATGATGTCCACCCAGTCGCCCACTCTGGCTCCCAGATTCTGCGCCAGGTTTTCACCCAGAACTATGCTTTTTTTATCAGTAAAATCAAACCCGCCATCCATGACATGAAATTGCGTTCCAAAATCCTTGTCATCTTTATGATAATAAGGGGGTATACCCATAACCTCTGATCCGTATTCTCCGGTGCGGCCTTTGATCAGGACCTGCTTCTGGAAAAAGGGGATGACAGAAGTGACACCTGGAATTTGCTTAAGGTCATTTATATATTCTTCATATTGACTCATGCCATCTTCCGGACCCAGGATCATCACATGAGCATCTTTACTCATGATCTTTTCCATAAGATTAAAATGAAATCCATTGGCTGCAGATAAAATCACCACAGCCGCTGCAGCGGAAATAACGATGGTAAAAAAAGCAATAATGGCAATAGTGGAAATACCACGGTCGCTGGCTTTAAACTTCAGATACTTTGAGGCAAGATAGGGTATAATATTCATTCAAGTAACCTTTTTCCTGTTCCGATATTCAGAAGGTACAGTATAAATAATAGAGCATTTAATGTAAAATTTGTGCCTATTGCGGTTTTTCCGTTGGAAAATTTGCTTCAGGGAAATTTTATGTTACAATTACATTAGCTTGTAAATTGCTGTCAGCCCGAAAGAGGAGTGATTTTGTATGACTGATTCAGAATTCAAGACAGAGGCGAATTTCAGCATCATAAAAGGTAAGCTGAAAGCTGTTTCCACATCCTCTTTTGGTGTATTTGTGGCATTCATGGATAACGTCACCAAGACTATTGATCGTTTTGATATCATCTGCTCTCATTTCAGCACTATCTATGAAAATAACGTCAATATGCCCTGGAACGAAATGGAAGAACTTATCCAGCAGATGAAATGGAAAGGTGAATACGCCACCAATCTGACACATGATACCTCTTCGACCCTGGAAGACCTGTTCGAACCCGGGACAGGCAGAGTTCTGGATATATGGCAAGCAGTCAAAAAAAATCAATATAATAAGGCTGAAGCTATTTTTGAAGAGTATCTGATGCGACCCACTGGTGATAAGAACATAAAAGTAGAAATTGGAGTCGAAAATATCAGTGGTACGGACATTGACCGGGTCAAGATGCAGAGAGAGCAGAAAGCCAATCAGGAACAGGCTATGCTTAGCGAGCCACAATCTCCCCTGGTCAATACACAGGATAATGCGGTAATTTTAGATATTTCCCTGGTACTTTCTCCCATTTCAGGCGTTTCTTTAAGTGAATTGAAGCAAGGTGAAAAAATCCTGGTAAAGATAAGTGAACAATCCAACCGGGGTCAATACTTTATCGACCTGTTAGGCGCTCAGGTGGATGGTGAGCTGGTACCTGTACCGGCTACAATTGAAAAAATTATCATGGCTGAAAAGCTCAATACAGTGATTGTAAGTATAGGACCTGGTATATACGGAAAAGCACTGGAAGAAGACAATGTAAAAGCAAAACGCTACGATCCTGCCAAAGATAAACGTCAAAATAAAGGAGCCACTCAACAGATTCAGGCAAATATGGCCATCGAAACGGCTAAACCTATGATGACTCCTGAACCGGAAGAAGGTGGAAATAAAAATCTAGTCTTCCTTATAATTGGAGGATTGGCTCTGTTAATGATCATTATTCTTATTTTTCTTTTAATCTCCTGATTATCCCCAATTTTGATTGCATTTCTTAATCATTCATGGTACCATTTCCTATAAATAGAATAGGAAATGGTACCATGAATCCTTCGAATAACAAAACTAGTGACTGGAATAAAATACTCGCTCTGGCAATATTTACTATTATTTATAACCTGGCTGAAGGTATTGTTTCTCTTTTCTTTGGATTGCAGGATGACACCTTGGCTTTATTGGGGTTCGGGATAGACAGCTTTGTGGAAGTAATTTCTGGTATTGGAATATTACATCTGGTGTTTAGGTTAAGAAAAAACCAACAGGACCATCAAAGAGATATATTTGAACGAACAGCCCTAAGAATTACTGCAATTTCCTTTTATTTACTAACACTGGGTTTGGTTGCAGGTGTAATCCTCAACCTGATCCACTCCACTACACCTCAATCTACACTACCTGGTACTATTATTTCATTTGTATCTGTATTAAGCATGTATTTTCTTATGAGAGCGAAAATAAAACTGGGAAAACGGGTTGAGTCCGATGCGGTAATCGCAGATGGCCATTGCACCAGGACCTGTTTATACCTGTCCCTGGTTTTACTGGCATCTGCTGGTCTCTATTTAATCTGGAGAATTCCCTATCTAGACCTGGCAGGAAGTCTGGGTATAGCCTGGTTGTCTTTTAGGGAAGGAAGAGAAGCCTGGGGCAAAGCTCAGGGAAACGCCTTGTGCGGCTGTTTAGATAAGAACTGTCAGGATTGAGATTGTCTGACTTCTTTATACAGACGAATATAACTCTGCGCGGCTTTTTTCCAGGACCAATCCTGTTTCATTCCATTGGACACTATCTTCTTCCATTGAGCAGGACTGCCTCTATAGGCATTTAATGCTCTTTTGATAGTAGCCATGAGATCATCCGGATTATAATTCACAAATGAAAAACCGTTTTTTTCATCCTGAACAGTATCAGCTAAGCCTCCGGTATTCCTCACAATGGGAACTGTACCATATCTCAGGCTGTACAGCTGATTTAAACCACAGGGTTCAAACCGGGAAGGCATCAAATAAAAGTCAGAAGCAGCTTCGATGAGATGTGATTCATCAATGTTAAATTCTATATGGGCAATCAATTTTTGCGGATATTCTTCCTGTAGTTTTTTTAAGCGATTTTCATATTCATATTTTCCCGTACCCAAAACGCAGAGATAGACATCTTCCCGCAGTAATTGCTCGATCATTTCCAGGATAATATCCCAGCCTTTCTGATCTACCAGCCGCGAAATCATCCCAATCAGGGGCCAGTCTTTGTGGACAGGATTAATCTTGTTTCTCTGCAGATATTTTTCTTTTAGTTCGGATTTTTTCTCAAAAGTTGCGGCATCGAAATTTATTCCAAATTCATTTTTAGTATAAATGTCTATTTGCGGGTCCCATTCACTGTAATCCACCCCATTGACTATACCCAAAAGCTGATTCTGATCAGCTTTGTCTTTCATCACCCCTTCCAGGCCATTCCCATATTCCGGGGTCTGCACTTCACGTGCATAGGTCTCGCTCACTGTGGTAGTAAAATCTGAAAAGACTATCCCGCCTTTCATTAAATTTAAATGTCCATAATATTCCAATCCATTTATTGTGAAGTATTTCCAATCCAGCCCGGTAAGAGTAAAATGTTCTACAGAATAGATACCCTGATAGCTCAGGTTATGGACAGTAAAAACGGTGCGGGTTGCGCTGAAAAATGAATCGAGTTTATAACTGGTGCGAATATATACCGGTATCAAGCCAGTCTGCCAATCCTGAGCATGGATGATGTCAGGCTGAAAATCAAACAACTTGGCACCTTCCAGAACTGCCCGGGAAAAAAAGACAAATCTTTTAAGGTTATCATTATAGTCCTGTTTAGTGACGGGATCCACATAAATTCCTTCTCTCTGAAAATATGCGGGGTTATCAATTAAAAAATAGGTCACACCTTCATATTGCAGGGATTCAATTTTTCCGGTCTCTTCACCTTTATCCAAATTTAATATAAAATCACTGGTTTTCTGTATCTTGAGTCTGAGTTTTTCTATAGACTCTATTACCTGTAGATATTTGGGAATTGCAACTGCAATTTCAACACCTTCACTGGCCAGTTCTTTAGCCATGGCACCCACTACATCTGCCAACCCCCCTACTTTCGCGAAGGGGACTGCTTCACTGGCTACCAGAAGGACTTTTAAAGTGTTTTTCGCCATGACAAAAACTCCTTTGGTATAGAATAAAGCAGAAAATGGAAATGTCAAGCAATGTTTAAAAATTCCTGAGGGGTTGTTTTATTCATTTTTTTAAATTTCTATTCCTCCCTAATTCTTGATTCTATTTCCTGATTCATGTACCTTTTCTCGGCGAGAACTTGTTAAATTTCCGGTTTTCAAGCTACAATAAAATCAACATGAAAATAGATTTACATAATCACACCACATATTCATCAGCCTGCAGTGTCCTGGATGTTACTACTTTAATTCTGACTGCCCGCCAAAGAGGAATTGATGCTATAGCTGTAACAGAGCATAATACCATGGAGGGCGCCTGGAACGCGGTCGAGATGGGCAGAAAATTGGGATTTCCGGTTTTTCCCGGCCAGGAAGTACGTACCTTACAGGGAGATATCCTGTGTTTTGGAATTCACGACGAGGGTCTGGCTGACATTGAGACCAGGGACCTCATCGATCTGGCCCGCGCCAGAGGCGGTGTTCTGATACCGGCGCATCCTTTTCGTATAGCAGCTTTGGCACTTAGGAATCAGCTTTTTGATTATCCCGGCGGATTTATCGCCCTGGAAGGTCTGAATGGAAACTGCAGCCTCCAGGAAAACCAGCAAGCGTCTGTAGCTGCTCAAAAATTAGGCTTACCTTTGATCGGAGGCAGTGATGCCCATTCCGAAGCAATGGTAGGACGTTTTTATACAGAATTCCGATATACTGTACAAACTGAATCAGATTTGATTTTAGCTCTCCGACAGGGAGATTATACTGCCGCTGAAAATAGTTCATACAGCACTCTTCAAACATGAAATACACTGTAATCAGTGATATCCATGCGAACTTGTCTGCTCTGGAAGTATTCTTGGAATTTTATGATTCATCCTCACATCTGTTGTGTCTGGGTGACACAATCGGCTATGGTGCCCACCCCGGAGAATGTCTGCATATCATCAGAAAAAATGCAGTCACCATACTGGCAGGAAATCATGAAGCCATCCTTCAGGGAAGAGATTTTCATTTTAACCCTATTGCTCAGACAGCCATTGATTGGACCCGAGAGCATCTGTCAGCGGATGACCAGGTCTATATCAAAACTTTACCTCTGGAAACCATTCAGGATAGTCATTACCTCCTGGTTCATGGTTCACCTGGAGACCCGTTCCGTTACCTGTGGGACAGCCTGTCCCTGCAAAATGCGTCCTATTTCCTGGAAGAAAACAAGTTGCAACTTTGCTTTTTTGGGCATACCCATGTCCCCGGGATTTATCAAAAGGGGGCATTTATCCGATATAAGTCAGATATACCTATAAGCCTGGATAATACTAACCCGGTGCTTATCAATCCCGGAAGCATAGGGCAGCCACGCGATGGTGACCCCAGGCTCTCCTGGGTTGAATACGATCAGGAATCACAGAGCGTGGTTTTTCGTAGAAAATCTTACGATGTTGACTGCGCAGCCAGGGATATAATTGAGGCCGGTCTACCCCCCAGTCTGGGTGAGAGACTCCGGTTAGGTCATTAAAAAGGAGTCCCCTAGTGGTATTAAACCATAATATACATATTCAGTTTATTGATCAGGAAAGGCAGATGCCTATACCAGACCTTCTGGTACATCTGAATTTTTACCCCTCAGGCCAGATGCCCGTATATTTTAAACCACGACTGACAGACAAATCCGGCGCCATACTACTCAACCAACAGGAACTACACAGAATTGAAACCTCAGAAAAAGGAAATAGCGAACTTTTTTTCTGTGATCTGCCAGATACCCGTAAACAGGACCGTTTTGAGATCAGAGTATTAAACCCGGAAGAATTAAATGACGATCTGAACATGAAAAAATTATTTTCTGCAGAAATAGCCCATGAATTCCAATTCCTTATAGATCAGGCAGTTAACCAGGCTTATATGGGTCGTAGAATTCTGGCTGACCCCCAATCAGATATCGAAGTGGTCCTGACACGCAGAGCTTAGATGAACCCATCCAAAATTGCTTCTGCCAGTTTTAAGTCCAATGCATGGGTGATTTTTATATTTTGAATATCCCCTTCAATCAACACTGTTTTCCATCCCATTTGGGCATAGAGCTGAGAATCATCACTGACATCAGTCTGGCCAGTTTCCCTGGCTTGAAGATGCGCTCTCCAGATCCTGTCAAAGTGGAAGGCCTGAGGGGTTTGGATTCTGACTACACGGGTACGGTCCAGAAAATCCAGAATCTCCCCATTAGCAGCATGGGCTAAGGTGTCAGTTGAATTAACTGCTGTAATAGCGGAACCCTGGATTTCAGCAGTTTTGTAACAATTCTCAAATATAGCAGGAGTGGTCAGGGGACGCGCTCCGTCATGTATTAGTACTGTATCGGGTGGATCCTGCATCAGGCTGGAAAGGCCAGCCCATACTGACTGTTGCCGGGTAGCACCCCCCACAACCCATTGCAGATTTGTTGATTGATGGGTAGAAAATTGTGCAATCCAATCAGGATGGCACACTATCACAACTTTTTCAGATATTAGCTGCAATATATCCAGGCTATATTCAATGATTTTTTTCCCCTGTAAAAGGTGAAACTGTTTAGGAAGATCAGCGGCAAAGCGACGGCCGGAACCGCCGGCCAGAAGTATAGCAGCCCTTTTACTGGGGATTGGGTATCTCCAGGGGAGCGGGTTGACTTTCGGGGGCAGGGGACTGAGTATCCTGAGGAGCAGTCTCAGTAGTAGGAGCAGGCGCGGTATTCACCTTGGGGGTGTTGGTAGGTGCCAGACTGTTTTCTTTTACGGCAATGTAGGTATAGAGAAAAGCACTGGCCATAAAAATGACTACCAGCCAGCGGGTGAATTTTACCAGAACTTCACTGGTCTTGGCACCAAAAGCGCCCAGGGTCAAATCACTGCCGAACATTCCAGCCTCTGCACCACTGCCTGACTGCATCAGGATAGTAGGGATAAGTAAGACTACAGACAAGATGAATATGACCAGTAATAATGTTGACATGTTTCCTCCCGGAACGGCCTCTGCCTTTCAATTGTTTTTACAATGGATATTTTAGCAGTTCCTTTAAAAAAAATCAAATTGCCAGTTATGAAGTAAACTTCTATTTTTCTTGTGTAAATAAATATCCGGATTTATTATTCTGATATGAAAACAAACATCTTTTTTTTGTCGTCAATATTTATACTTTTGATAATTCTGAACGGCTGTGAGTTGTCGCCTTCCAGACTTTTTCTTCAACCTGATGAGCATGCCTGGACGGTGAGCGGGCAGGTAGTGACCGAGAGGAATCAAAGTAAAGCCAAGGAAAGTGCTCCCGGTTACATGTTCAGTTATCAAACCGGCCTTTCACAAAATTTCAATCTGGGCATCAGCTTTTCATTCTGGCCTATAGCGCAATTGTATTTTCAAATATCCCCTTTTATTTCTGCACAGAGTCTGGGTGGGGTGTTCGGCTGGTCATTACGGCATGTTCTGAGCTATGATTTCATGTATTCCTATTCTTTCAAATCTTCTTTTATGAAAGGTCCCTATTTCCTGCACCGCTTCAGTCTGGTCAATACCCCGGTATACAGTGGCACAGATCTCTCAATTTATCTCCCCATCGATCTTAGCCTTCAGATCAGCTCCCTGGATAGCAGTCTGATTTTTCTACCAGGATTGGGTTTATCGACAATGGGGCCATGGCGGGCCAGTCTGGAGTATAGTTTGGGGAAATTGTTACAATTTCAGGAAAAAGCCTGGGAAAGTATGTCAGTCTTGAGATTTGGGCTGTCTTATATTTATACAAATTAGCTTTTTTATTCCAGGACAAAATATTTAATCAGGATTTATCGTGAATAGCCTCGCCTTTTGATTCCCGGTATTTTTTTATCCTGCTCTTTGTCAGATTGATAAGTTTGGTAATCTTAATATCCCGGGGACAGGCCTTGGTACAGGCAAAGTGATTATCACATGCCCAGACTCCGTGGGGCTGATCCAGAATGTGGAGCCGTTCCTCCAATCCTTTTTCCCGGCTGTCAAACACAAAGCGCGCTGCCTGGACTAAAGCAGCCGGACCCAGAAAATCCGGGTCAGACTCCAGGACGGGACAGGCGGAATAGCAGGAGCCACAGTTAATGCATTTGGTGGCATCATCAAACTCCATTCTCTCAGACTGGCTTTGCTGATATTCTTTTTCTTCAACTTTTTCCTTGGGAATAAAATAGGGCTTTACCGCACGGAATTTTTCCAGAAAGAGGGTTTGGTCCACCATAAGATCCTTTTGTACCGGCAGGTGCCTTAAAGGCTGAAGTGTGATCTCTCCTCCCTCCTCCACTCCCGTATCCTGGATGAGAGTCTTACAGGCCAGTCTTTCTTTGCCGTTTATGATCATGGCGTCAGAACCACATACCCCGTGCGCACAGCTTTTGCGGAATGCCAGGCTGCCGTCTATATAGCGGTAGATGTGAATAAGAGCGTCCAGAACCCGGTCAGTGCGTACTACATCTAATGTATACTGTACGGTATAGGGTTTTGAATCTTTTTCCGGATTGAAACGTTCGATATTAAAGATGACTTTCATAACCCTCTCCTATTAGTATACCCGGGGTTTAGGTACCCAGCGGCTGATATCTACCGGTTTATAATCAATCGTGATATTATCACCTGCGTAGCTGGTCAAGGTATGTTTGAGCCACAAGGCATCATCTCTTTCCGGGAAATCTTCACGGGAATGTGCTCCCCTGCTTTCCTGTCGGTTTAGGGCAGCTGCAGCAGTGTGCCAGGAAAGATCCAATAAGTTCTCCAGCTCCAGGATCGTCAATACTTCCGCGTTGAAATTTTTACTTTTATCTCCCACCCTGACCTGGTGGAATTCCTGTTTTATGTTTTGTAAATCCTGAATAGCCTTCTGCATGTTTGAAGCTGTACGATACACCCCCACATTCCGCATCATAGTATCCTGCATTTTTTGGAATAAATTACCGGAATGAATACCTGCTTCTGACTTGAGTTTATTGATTCTTTCCAGCCAGGGTCGTTCCACCCCGGCAGGCACAGTACCGAAATCCGTATGTTTCACATAGTCTTTAATACTTCTGCCGGCACGTCGGCCGAAAACAATCAGGTCAACCAGGCTATTGGTACCCAGCCGATTGGCACCATGCACTGAGACACAGGCACATTCTCCCGCCGCGAATATTCCGGGATAATCAGTTTTACCGGTAGTGACCCGGCAATCTATATCGGTAGGAATACCACCCATGGCATAATGCGCGGTAGGCTGTACCGGCATGGCTTCTACAGCGGGATCTATGCCCAGATAGGTCCGGCAAAAATCCGCGATATCAGGAATCTTGGACTCTACAATTTCCCGTCCCAGGTGGCTGGCATCCAGCAGGACGTAGTCATCCATCTGGCAGTCTCCTTTCATACCACGGCCTTCACTGATCTCTGTCATGATGGCACGGCTTACCATATCCCGGGGGGCCAGATCCAGCATAGACGGAGCGTATCGCTCCATGAACCTTTCTCCCAAACGGTTCTTTAAAATACCACCTTCGCCTCTTACCCCTTCTGTGATTAGTATCCCCATGTCCCGGATACCGGTGGGGTGGAATTGAAAAAACTCCATGTCCATCAGAGGTATACCTGCCCGGGCCAGTATAGCCGGTCCATCCCCGGTATTAGCATAGGCATTGGAGGTAATACGAAACATCCGGCCGAACCCGCCGGTAGCAAATAAGACCGCCTTGGCACGGAACACATGGACTTCCCCGCTTTTCAATTCGAATACCACCAGCCCGGTAATAGTATTATTATTCAACACTATATCAATGACCTGGAACTCATTAAAAAAAGTGACCTCATTTTTGACACACTGCTGGTAAAGGGTCTGCAGGATCATATGGCCGGTACGGTCAGCCGAATAACAGGAGCGGTGTACTGGAGCGGCGCCGAAATCACGGGTGTGTCCACCGAAGCGTCTCTGATCAATACGGCCCTCAGGAGTACGGCTGAAAGGTAGACCGCGGTTTTCCAGATCATAGACTGCCTGGACCGCTTCTTCCGCCAGGATTATAGCAGCGCCCTGGTCCACCAGATAGTCTCCACCTTTGACAGTATCATAGGCATGCCATTCCGGCTTGTCCTCTTCGACATTGCCCAGGGCAGCTCCGATGCCTCCCTGAGCGGCACCGGTATGGCTCCGCTGGGGATACAGCTTAGATACTACTGCTATTCTGGCTCCCTGGCTGGCTTCCAGGGCTGCATAAAGTCCAGCCCCGCCGGCCCCCACTATCACCACATCAAATTCGTATGTCATATCTACTCCTGGTCTCTCTGAAAGTGCAGCCCGGATCAAGTGTTTTAATCTGAGTAATAAACTGGAATTATAATATCATTGGAGTAACAAAATTTCCAGAAAATGTCTAGTGCTGATGAAAAAAGCCTGCATCAGAAACTTTCTGCTGCAGGCTTTTTGGCTTTTTATTTTTAATGTTTAAAATGGCGTGTCCCGGTAAATACCATGGCTATACCCAGTTCATCAGCTGCTGCAATACATTCCTCATCCCGGACACTACCGCCCGGCTGAATGATGGCACTGACTCCGACTTTACCAGCCGCATCAATACCATCACGGAAAGGAAAAAAGGCATCACTAGCCAGCACCGCACCCTGGATATCAAAACCGGCATCTTCCGCTTTGATAGCACCGAATCGGGCCGCATCCACCCTGGACATCTGACCCGCCCCTACTCCCAGTACCTGACCGTCCCGGGCGTAGACTATAGCATTGGATTTGACATGTTTACAGATCTTCCAGGCAAAATTGAGGTCTTTTTTTTGAGAGGCGGTTGGCAGGCCCTTGGTCTTTATATCAAAATCTTCCTGGTGATCCATATCCCACTGCTGGAGCAGCACCCCTGATTCGATACGTCTGGAATACAGCCCTTTCTTATGCCAATCCTTTGATTTGAGTTTTAGCAGGCGGAGATTTTTCTTTGTCTGCAATATCTCCAGAGCCTCAGGTTCATAACCCGGAGCGATGATAATCTCAAAAAACCGCTCTGTTATTTTCCTGGCTGTGTCCACATCCATGGAGACATTGGTGGCGATGATTCCGCCAAAAGCCGAAACAGGGTCACCAGCCAGGGCTTTATCATAGGCTATAGACAGGGTCTGACCCAGAGCAGCCCCACAGGGATTGGAATGCTTGAGAATCGCCACAAAAGGGGTGTCTCCTTCCAGGGCAAATTCCCGGACGATATCGATTGCTGCGTCCGCATCCATCACATTGTTATAGGAGAGCTGTTTTCCACCCAGGATTTCAGCATTCAGTACAGAGATATTATCATCCACATAACTGCGGTATAAACCGGCAGATTGATGGGGATTTTCACCATAGCGCAGTTCTTCCAGGCGTTTCAGAGGGATGGAACCCTCCACAGGAAAATCTCTGCCCGTCATGCGGTTGAAATACATGGAAATAAGACTGTCATAGTAGGCTGTATGGCTGAAAGCTTTGGCAGCAAGTATCCTGCGGGTCTCTTCGCTTACTTTTCCATCTGCTTCTATTTCAGCTATGACCTTATCAAAATCGGTACCATCTACCAGGACTGTGACATGCTGATAATTCTTGGCGGCAGCCCGTAACAGAGTCACTCCGCCGATGTCGATCTTTTCAATGATTTCAGGATGAGAGGCACCCTTGGAGATGTATTCTTCAAAAGGATAAAGTGTCACTACCACAAAATCTATGGGGACTACTTCATGATCCGCCAGATCTTTCATGTGATCCGGTTTGGAACGGTCAGCCAGAATACCCCCATGAATCTGAGGCTGCAATGTCTTTACTCTTCCGCCCAGTATCTCGGGAAAACCGGTCAGACTGCCTATTTCCTGCACTTTAATCCCATTTTCCTGCAGGTAGTGGTATGTCCCCCCGGTTGAGATGATTTCGTAGCCCTTTTTCTCCAGGTAGGCAGCCAGTTTTTCTACCCCCTGTTTATCATAAACACTAAATAAAGCTCGTTTCATTTCAAAATCTCCTTTTCCATTTAGTCCAGATGCAGCCAGTTTGTGAGGCTGGATTTAATATCACGGGGGTGAATCCTGGTTTTGTGCAGAATGTCCCGGTGTTCCAGTCCTTTCAGAGCCGGATGTACTTTAGTCCCGGTCTCTTTAGCCAGTTTTTCCAGCAGAGCTTCATCTTCTTCAGGAATTTCACCAGAATGAAGTGCCTGATAGACAGATCCAGCAAATTTAAAGGGACTGGCGGTAGATGCCAGGATAACGGGGGATTTATCCCCGGTCTCTTCCCGATAACGATTGTACACCGCAGACCCCACCGCGGTATGCGTATCCATAAGATATTGGTATTTATTGTAGACTCGCTGGATTTCTGACTGAGTGTCTTCTTCGTCGGAATATCCCGCGTAGACAATATTGAGCAGATGTTGACGGGTGGAATCATCCACCTTAAAACGCTTATCCCGGGCCATTTCTTCATACCAGCGGTTTATCTTGCCGGCATTGTGCCCGGAGAGCTCAAACAGAAACCTTTCCAGGTTAGAGGAAATCAGAATATCCATACTGGGACTCATGGTACGGTAGAATTCCCGTTTGAGGTCATAAACACCAGTCTGAATAAAATCAGTCAGGATATTATTCCGGTTAGAAGCACAGATCAGTCGTCCTACAGGCAAGCCCATCCGACCCGCGTAATATGCCGCCAGTATATTTCCAAAATTGCCGGTTGGCACAGCAATGTTTATCTGATCGCCGTTGATGATTTTTTTCTGACTCACCATCTGCAGGTAGGCCCAGTAATAATAGACGATCTGTGGCAATAAGCGTCCCCAATTAATGGAATTAGCCGAAGAAAACTCCATGCCGTGTCTATGCAGACTATCCCTCAGGGTTTGGTCCTGAAATACTTCTTTTACCATGTTCTGGCAGTCATCAAAATTACCTTCCACTCCTACCACCATGGTGTTCCGTCCGGTAGTGGTCAGCATCTGCAGCTCCTGCATGCGGCTCACACCACCGGCAGGATAAAAAACTATAATACGGGTACCTTTTACATCCCGATAACCTTCCAGGGCAGCCTTTCCGGTGTCGCCGGATGTAGCGACTAATATCACAATCTCTTTATCATCACCCAGCTTATGAGCAGCAGTGGTCAGGAGGTAAGGCATTATCTGCAGGGCCATGTCTTTAAAGGCGGCAGTGGGGCCATGCCAAAGCTCCAGGACTCCTAACTCATCCTCCAAATAACGCATCGGGGCAACCAGGGGGTGATCAAACAGAGAGCTTCCATAGGCACTTTCCACAGCATGATTGATTTCATCCTGGGTGTAATCACCCAGATATAATCCCAGTATCCGCTTAGCCAATTCCTGGTAGTTTAAACCGTGCAGTTCATAAGGATCTAAAACCGGCAGCTTTTCAGGGACATAAAGCCCCCCTTTGGGTACCATCCCTTCCCGGATAGCCCGGGCGGCTGAAACTGAGGGGACATTTCCCCGGGTACTGATATAGTGCATTTGCTCTCCCTT
Source organism: uncultured Brevinematales bacterium (assembly GCA_964428015.1). Taxonomy (GTDB): domain Bacteria; phylum Spirochaetota; class Brevinematia; order Brevinematales; family CAYRWR01; genus CAYRWR01. The sequence goes on from CAYRWR010000002.1 coordinate 108,481, forward strand.
TAGAATGATGCTCCATATTATCCTCTGAAATGCTTGAAAAATCAAATTGTCCTCTGAAGATTGATTATAAAGTCATCCTGAAGCTTCAAGTCCGGTAATGTGATTGAAATCTTGACAGTAGTTAATTACACGTTACAATATACTTTAACTAAACGTTTTAAAGGGGATTTGTATGACAGTATTAGGTATCTTGATCCCCTCTCTTATCGGACTTTCAATTGGAGCTGTAGGTGGATACATAGCGCGGATGGCCATCGCCAAGTATCGGTTTAACTCAGCTCAGGAAAAAGCATCCGAAATCCTGAACCAGGCACATAAAGAAGCAGAAGCAAAAAAAAGAGAGATATTGTTAGAAGGTCAGGATAGTATCCTGAAAGAAAGAAAACAATTAGAACAGGAATACAAAGACCGTAACAACGACTTGCAACAGCTTCAAAAACGCCTGGTACAGAAAGAAGATTCCCTGGATAACCGCTTTGATAACCTGGATAAAAAGGAAAAACGGCTCCAAGAGAAAGAGAGGGAACTGGAAAAAGACAAAGAAGAACTGAAAAAAGCCCAGGATCACCATCTGCGTGAACTGGAAAAAGTTGCCCGTCTGACAGCTGAAGAGGCCAAACAACAGCTGCTGGACGAGATGACAGAAGAGGCCAAGCGTGATGGTCAGCACTATATCAAAAAGATCGAAGATGAGTCCCGTGAACAAGCTGATGAGATAGCCAGGGATCTGGTAATAGCCAGTGTAGAAAGAAATGCCGCTGAAGTGGTAGCAGAAAAAACCATCACCGCGGTTAATCTGCCTAATGATGATATGAAAGGCCGTATCATCGGACGTGAAGGCCGCAACATCCGCGCCTTTGAATCGATTGCCGGTGTGGACCTTATCATTGATGATACTCCTGAAGTGGTTATAGTTTCTTCCTTTGATCCTTACCGTCGTGAAATCGCTAAGATGGCACTGGAAAGACTCATTACGGACGGACGCATTCATCCGGCCCGTATCGAAGAAGTGATCACCAAGATGCAGAGTGAAGTCAACCAGGAGATCATCAATGCCGGTAAACAAGCTTGTATTCAACTCAAGCTTAATCTGCCCCGGGAAATGTATCCCTATATCGGTCGTTTAAAGTACCGCACCTCTTATGGACAGAATGTATATTTCCACTCCATCGAAGTGGCCAATATTGCAGGCATGCTGGCTGCCAGTCTTAAGACCAACCAGGAATTTGCAAAACAGGCTGGTCTGCTTCATGATATCGGTAAGACCATGAAGACGGTGGGTGAAGGCGGACATGCTTTGGTGAGTGCTGAGATTGCTTCCAAATATAACCTTGACGAAAGAGTAGTGAATGCTATTGCCAGCCATCACCAGGAAGTGGAATGCAAATATATCGAAGGTCACATTCTGCTGGCAGCTGATGCTATCTCCGCAGCCCGGCCCGGTGCCCGCAGAGAAAGTATGGATGACTATATTGAGCGTCTGCAATCCCTGGAAAAAATTGCCACCGATTTCGAAGGTGTGGAAAAAGCCTATGCTATCCAGGCCGGACGTGAAGTGCGTGTCTTCGTAGCCAGTGATACCGTTTCTGACGAAGGTAGTCTCATCCTGGCGCGTGATATAGCAAAGAAAGTTGAAAGTACTATGAAATATCCCGGCCAGATCAAGATTACTCTGATCCGTGAAAACCGGGTAGTTGAATACGCCCGTTGATCTTACCTGATTAAATCTAAGAGGCGAAACGGTCGGATCCGTTTCGCCTTTTTTTATTAATTACCAATGAAAGGGAGACATTCTTATGTCTGATTTTCCCACACCGGAAAACTACACCACACCGCAAAGTAACATTCACAGAAAGAGGCTTGAAAAGCTGGGTGTATCAAACTCTTTCCCTTTGGTAATAAAAAGGGAAAAAGGTGTCTATGTCATTGATATCGATGGCTATAAATATGTAGACTTTTCTCTACACCAGGGACGCACGCCCCTGGGACATCAACCGGGAGTACTGAGCCACAGAGTTAAAAACGGAATGTCCGTTGCCATGGGAAATGCTTATATCAACCGTTTTACTTTTGCACTGGTGAAAGAATTGCAAAAACATCAGGATTTTGAGCAGATATTTCTATATCAATCCGAGACTTCCATGATGCACAGTCTGACACATCCACTTATCAATCAAAAAGTTGGAGTAACTTCGCAGTGGTTGAAAGAAGATCTTGAAAAATATCTCCCTCATGCTCCCATTCTAAAGGCAAAAAAAGGTGATACTTTCGACATTCTGTTTATGGAAGCACTGAATTTTGATGATGACTTGTCTGAACTCAATCCAGAAGATTATCATTCTGAAATTAAGATTGGTGTATTAACCAGAACTTACGGCAGGTGGCCCGGCCTGGGAGGACTGAATCTGACTCAGGTACATGCCATTGCTGTGGGAGCTTCCGCCGCCAATGGCATTCCCAGCGGTTTTATCGTATCCGGGAAGGATTTTCGTGTGTCCCAGGAAACACCTTCTCTCCCTGTGACATTAGCCATGTTGGAGATTGCAAGATTATACGACAGAGAGCATTTAAGAGAAACTCCCTGGCCCCAACAAAAGGGCTACTATCTCCGGACACAGTCAGGTCCTTATATTAAACTAACTAAAACACTGGAGTGTCAACAGCTTTTGAAACATGGTATCTTAGCGGCTGGTGACTTATTTACCTTATCACCTCAACATACAGAACAGGATTTGCGCCGGCTCCATCGGGTCTTAGCCGCACTTATCGGTACATGAGATGGACAAAAGTTCTGTCTTCCAGACTGCGGTGTTCCATGATAGCAATATAAACTCTACTCTTACTATCTACAAAGACATCCAATGCTGAGATATTACCTTCCAGGCTAATATCTGCCATACTTTCATATAGAATGGTGGTTTTGCTATTCAAATCTACCAGCCTGTACTGTAATGAAATCCCATCCATGAAAACATAGTGCAACTGACCGTTTTTAATAAAACCTGAAACAGGACCTGAAGTATTTATATAGCCGCTCCCTCCCTGGAAGTCCTGAGGGATCAAACTGGAGCTGCCATCATATTCAAAAATCTGGAAATCTCCCAGGTAATAAATTGGACCACCTGGTTCCCCTGCGATATCAAAAGTCTCTGTGGTTTGCGAGGTTCCACCATCCAGATGGTGTGGGAAACCCTGGACAGCTGGTGATGAAGTGGTCACGTTGTAGATGTATACACGGTTTGAATAATAGATATCCGGAGCAATATATGCCAGATAAAATTGTGACCCCATATAAAAACTTTTCACTGGGATATAATTAGTCATACCGGGAAGATTTTGTAAAAAATTAACACTCCCACCTGTTTTTCCCACGTAATATATGCCACCGCCTATCAGGCCATAGGGGTCATTGGCTTGACTGGGATAAAAAAGATATTGATCATAATAATTAGAGTTATTATACGTAGTAGGAACTCTATTTAATATATCCCAGGTTCTAATAAAAGAGGAATTACTACTCCTATAAACCATAGCCAGTCCTGTGTCAAACGCTGTAATATCAAAGATATTATCCAGATAGGGGGACCATTGATTACTCTCTATGACTTCTACCTGAATAGCTGTATCTAATCCATGAAGAACTGCTATATCCTGTCTGGTGAGAGCTGAATACTGCATTCCCACTACCAGGTAGACCACACCATTTTTTTCTACAAACTGAGCCTTGGCATGATCTGTCCAGCCTACATCTGTACTCCAGAAAACATCACGTTTTACCACCCAGGGATACTGCAGACTTTTATGTATCTGAGATAAGGCTCCAATCGGCCCTAATAATAAATCACAGCCGGTTAGTGCAAAAAGAGAAACCACCATAGAAAGGAATATTTTTCGTTTCATCATTTGCTCCTTACAGCCTGATCCCGAAAGCTAATACAGGTTTATTAAAAAGGCCATCTATGTTTTGAGTATTGGGAGGATAATAAAAAGCATGTCCCACCCAGGCAGCTTCCACATACCACTTTATTTTACCCAAAAATCCGGGTAGCTTTCTGAAATGCATCTGAAATCCCACTGATGAATATTCATGAGCAATAGTAGGTATAAGACCCAGATTTAGTCCGTAATAGGACATAATCCCTATTTTGAAATAAGGGCTAAACATAGAGAGCTGTGAAAAGGGGAAAATGCTAACCAAAAAATTCGCACTAATATAATTATCTGTGGTGTATCCTAAAAACAAAGGAATGAAACCAGCATTCAGTTCCAGCATCAACCCTTCATAACTATAGTATAAACCCAGAGCACTCATAGTGCCCCCTCCTCCACTCAGACTCCAGCCGAATTTTTTATACCTTGTAATAAGCTGCGGTTCGCTGGTGGATTTTTTGCTGACTTTTTCAGTGATAAAATTGGTTGATACTATTTTCAACTCATTGGTACGGTAGATTAGGATCTGGTTGGTTTGATCGATAATATTGGTTGACGGGACAAAGACTTCCTTCTCTACCAGTTTTTCATATTCCTTAAAATTGTAATTGATATCATAAATTAATCCCTCCTGCGGGATGACTTTTTTCTCAAAAAGAATATTATCATCCAAATCCCTGATCTCCACTTTATGGGGCAGCCCGGAAATGGCCCGATTATACTGTACAGAATTGGTCCCTGCTGCTATACCATCAATATATATAATAGAATTCGGCACCAGGGTAGATACATCCAGACGGGAAATCGCCAGGGTTTTTCCGGTTAAAATTCTGGACAAGTCCTGTCCAATTCCATCTATCACATCAAAGATTTCAGCATCAGTCGTAGACTGATACGCTTGTAAAAAACTGTCTTCTCCGTCAATCATCCTGAACACATGGACTTCCCATAATACCTGCTTACCATTCAGAATAGGCATAAAACTGCCCAGCATGACTTCAGAAAACAACAGGCTTTCCCGGTATTTTAAAAAATCTTCTTTGGTATATAAGTTTTTCTGTAGATTTGTAATCTGCATCTCTTTGAGATAGGTGTCTAAGGTGTCAGTCGTGACAATACGGTATTTCCCTGTAAGAGAAAGTATGGTGCGCAGTGAATATTTCATTACATCACCAATAATATCAAATCCTTTACCTCTGTTTTCAAAATTCTGTATAAAGATTACCGGCTTTTTAGTGCGGGCAGTAGTTTGAGTATACACGCTTGTCACACTTAGAACAATAAGTATAATAGCAATATGAAATCTCATAATGTTCCCCCCTACCCCTATATATTAACACATTTTTACTAGCAATCAAATAAAAAACCCCGCTTTTCGCGGGGTTTTTATTAAAACTTAATGTTTTAACCTTCTACCATTTTATATCCTACTCCAAAGACGGTGCGGATAAATTTGGCTCTTCGGCCGGTGTCTCCTACTTTTTTGCGGATAGACACTACATTGGTATCAATCACACGCTCAGTGACAAACACATCTTCTCCCCAGATTTCCTTCATCATCATCTCACGGGGTACAACTTTTCCACGATTTTTATAAAGAAGTCTCAGTATGCCTAATTCTTTGGGAGTCAAGGGATATTCTTCATCACCCAATTTAGATACCATTTTATCAAGGTAGACAATAGCATCACCTATCTTAAGAGAAACAGGCTCATATCCAGGATAAGGACCTGAGCTCTGGCCGATAGAACCTCTTAATGTATTGACCCTGCGTAACTGGGCTCTGATACGTGCAACCAGTTCCATGATAGAGAAAGGTTTGGTAACATAGTCATCAGCACCCAGATTTAATCCAAACACTTTGTCTTCATCCAGGTTTTTAGCGGAGATAATGATAACAGGAACTTCTTTTTTTACTTTACGCAATTCCTGTAAAATCTCGAAGCCATTGATTTCAGGCAGCATAATATCCAGGACAATGATGTCAAAAGTCTCATTTAAGGCACGATTGAGACCATCTTTTCCTTCCATAGAAACAATTGCTTCATAGCCTTCAAATTCCAGGTTATCTTTAATAGCCATTGCCAGGCTTTTTTCATCTTCAATAATCAGTACTCTGGACATATTTATCTCCTTATCATACCATGAATTATATTCACGGTGTTAACATTTGCAATATAACAACACTTCAATATATTTTTCGTCAAAGTTAAATAACTATTTGTCAGCATTATCAAATAGACAAAAAAAACATAAAAACTTAAATATAAATAAGTTTAATAATTCGACAGCATTTTGTCAAGTATCCGAATATGAAAAGTATTTAACAATTGTGAAAATAGTTGTCATTGGTTTTTTTTCTTTAAATCCTGTATAATTAAGTCCAGTGAAATTTAGAATAGCACAGAGGTATCATGTTTCAGAAAATTAAAGATCTGTATAAACGGTACGCTACCCTGGAACTATTAGTAATTATCGTTGCTGCAATAAGTTATCTGGGATTTAAAAATCTATCAACATTACCTTTTATAAAAAATTTAGTAAAAAACAGCTTTTTATCTTTCCATCAAAATAATATGGAAAAGACTATATATCTCACTCACATTGTTAAATATATAATCAGCATCGTTTGTTTATTTATTATCCCCTATTTTTTCAGTTTGATATTTCTCAGGAAGGACAAGACCAATTTTCCATCGCTTCGTTTAAAATTTCACAAGGAAGCATTTCTGATTAGTTCCTTATTCATCGCCATAATGATTATTGCCATATTAATTATCCAAATAATCACACCTCAGTTCAGGCAATATTACCCCATGGCAAAATTTGCTGCAACCAGCATCAAATATTATCTCCTATATTCTTCACTCTATGTGCTATTTATTTTTTCCTGGGAATATTTCGCCCATTCCTTTCTGCTCTTTCCTTTCGAAAAAAAATTAGGTAAATATTCCATCCTAATCAGTCTGTTACCCTTTATTATACTCCATTTCGGTAAACCCTTACCCGAGCAGTTTGGTTCCATTGTTGCCGGGGTGGCTCTGGTACTACTGGCTAGAGAAACCCGCACCTTCTGGTATGGAGCTATTATTCATGGAATTATAGCCATGACTATGGATATTTCGAGTGTTATATTCCGACTAAATAATTTATAAAATAGAGCATCCTATGAATTTAGAGTTGAATGAAATTCAAATTTTAAAAAACAAATTAACTTCAAGTGGTTTTTCTTTTTCTCCCATGGATCATGCCTGGTGGAAAGCATCCCATAATAAGGGACATATAATTGCTTATAAAAGTGGAAAAATTCTGATTCAGGCCAACCCGCAAAACAAGCCGGAATTGGAGAAACTGGTACAGGGCTGCCTACCCCAGGAAGACAAAGGCGGGGTCCTATTAGGTTTGGATGAATCAGGAAAAGGAGATTTTTTCGGTCCCCTGGTACTAGCGGCAGCGCTGGTAAATCCGGAACAGACCAAAGGCATCAAGGAACTGGGGATTATAGACTCCAAAAAAATGGATGACAACCAAATCAGAAAATTATACCCCGCTTTATCCCGGCTTATATCAATAGAAGTGACCATTTTAAATCCTGAAATCTACAATCAAAAATATTCCATCTACCGCAACCTTAACCTTTTATTGGTGGATGAATACAGTAGTCTGATTAATAAATTTTCTGGAAAAATGATCGAAACTGTAATACTGGATAAATTTTCACAATCAGAACTCCAGAACCGGACTATCAGGAAAGCTTGCCCCTGGCCTTTAAAGATAGAAGAAAAAGCGGAGCGATACCCCGCGGTAGCTGCAGCATCTGTAGCTGCCCGGTTTCATTTTTTAAAATGGTATGATGAGCAAACGAGAGAATATCCTCGAGGTTCCAGCACCTTTTCTAAAGAACTGTTCCTGAAACTGAAAGAACAAATGCCCACAGAAGAATTTAACCGTATCGCCAAAAGTCACTTTCTTCAAGGGTAATTTACGAGTTACATCATTGAATATAGTGGCTACATGATATATAATAGATTCTATTGAGGAGTTTTATCTTGAAATCTCAGAATCAAACCGCAGTCTTACTTTTATCCTGCCCTGATCAAAAAGGCATCGTGGCCGAAATATCTCATTTTATTTTTATTAATGGTGGAAATATCATAGATTTTGACCAGCATACTGACAGCGAATCGGATACCTATTTCATGCGTATGGAGTGGGAAATACACACATTTTCTATTCCCCAAAATAAAATTGGAGACGCTTTCAGTTATATCGCGGATAAATTCCATATGAAGTGGCAGTTGTCATTTTCAGAGTATATACCCCGGATGGCTATCTTTGTCTCCCAGTTTGACCACTGTCTATATGACCTTCTGCTGCGCAGACAAGCCGGTGAGATTAGAGTGGATATTCCCCTGATCATCTCCAATCATGACAGCCTGAGAAAAGTCGCGGATTATTTTGAAGTACCTTTCCACTATATTCCAATCAACAAAGAAAATCATAGTGAACAGGAAAAAAAGCAGCTGAAACTTCTGGAAGCAAATCAGATAGACCTGATTGTTTTGGCCCGATATATGCAGATAGTGGGGGATGAATTTACCACACGTTATGAAAACCGCATTATCAACATCCACCATTCTTTCCTACCCGCTTTTGTAGGAGCCAAACCTTATCACCAGGCTCACTCCCGTGGAGTTAAAATCATCGGTGCCACCAGCCATTATGCCACACCCGATCTGGATCAGGGGCCAATTATTGAACAGGATGTTGTTAGAGTCAGTCACCGCGATTCCATACCTGATCTGGTGGAAAAAGGTAAAAATCTGGAAAAACTGGTACTATCCCGTGCCGTCAGGCTGCATCTGGAAAATAAAATTCTGGTCTACCGCAATAAAACCGTCATTTTTGATTAGACCATCACTGATTAGTTTTACCAGGACTAGGTGTGACAGTATTGACTGTATTTGTCCCTGCCGGCGGTTGTTTCTTTTCAACCGGCTGTACCACCACACTAGTTTTATCCTTGTCTTTCTTCTCAGTATCCTGGAGTTGTTTTTTATACTGATTAATCAGAGCTTTGATTTCCTGTTCTTTCAGATCGCTCTTCATGCTTCGGGCCACATTTAATCCCCGATTGAAAAAATGATCCCCTAATGAATAATTTCCGCGGTTATAGGCAATTTCTCCCAACCTTTTTAAATCATCAATGATACCCAACGGGTTTTCGGATATTTTATCATAATTAAGTGCTTCCAGATAATTCCGCTTGGCATTCAGCCACTCTTTATTATCAAAATATATTTCACCTATATTATAGTAGTTATTGGCAAGCTGGTCATAAAATTTTTTACGTTTATTTATTACCTTGGCACGATTCAGATTCCATAGCGCTTCGTGGGGATCACCATTCCTGCGTAGAATAATCCCCAGATTATTATAAGCGACAGCCTGCTGATTAGGAGTCTTGGCTAAACGTAAAGCCTGCTTGTAGCTTTTTATGGCCTGTTCGGGCAGGCTCATACGCGAATAAAATTTTCCCAGTACAATTTTTACATTAAAGTCATACTGATGTATTCCTGTAAAACGAATAGTATCTACAGCTGAAAAAATATAATTTGATGCTTCATTCATTTGACCCAAAGCTATATAAACTGATCCCAGATTCACTTTGACATTTATCTGTTCCGCTATATTGTCAATCATCTTGGCTTCATTCAAAGCCAGATTCAAATAGTTCAATGAGGTCTGAAGGTTGCCCGTGGCAAAACCTTCAACCCCTAGCCGCAGGTGGTCTTTGATTTGATTTTTAATGTCATTTCTAATAGTGAGGTTTTTACTCCCTCCACAGGAACTAATAATCAGCACAAATAGGAATATAATAGAATATTTAATTTTACTCATCGATCCCCTCCTTGAATAGAAGTGCTGCTCTTGGTTTTACCTGTCCCCATACCAAATGGAAGGTTCTGCATCACTTTCTTTAATTCCATAAGATTTTCCTTCAAAAGAAGAATCATTTCGCTTTCATCTTCACGTGTCAGATGGTCAACATTACGAAGAATACGTTTTAACTGGTAGGAAACATCTGATCCGGAGTCTCCAGCCATACCTTTCATAATGCTGTTTAAACTACGGGTGATACCCACAATATTAAACATCAAATCCGGTAAAGTAGCACTCACAGTTCCCACAATATCATTGACCCTTAACATTAACTCATCCTGTTTGGGTGGAAATTTTTCTGTATATAAGGCTATAAGCTCCTGGCCCCGGGGCATATCAGAAGAAAATACCAGACTACCGGGAGCCAGGCCCGGTTCGTTACTGCTCACCGAAGGTATAAGTCTTAAAAAAGCACTACCTAAAAGCTGTTTTTCTACTTTTAAAACAGAATCCCGTTTTATATGACCTACCGCAAAATCACGGTCCAGTACAATTTCCAGACGTACTTTATCTGATTTATTAAGCTGGATCTTGGATACACTGCCCACTTCCAGCCCTTTGTATTTGATAGGAGAACCGTTTTTAATGTCGTAAGTTTCATCCAGGATAGTCACATAGCGGGATTTTAATTCAAACAACCCGCTTCCTTTACCGATCAGAATTATCATCACTATCATGAATATAATCGCAATTAATATGAATGAAGCCACGCTTTTCTGGGCTTTTTTAAATATAAAAGGCATTCAACCCTCCTTTGTAACTCAACACTTTACACTTATTCCAGGTTCAGAATATGACGGATATCTTCATCCTGAGAATTTTCCAGTTCCTGTGGTGTCCCAATGTATATTATTCTGCCCAGATCCATGACTGCTATCCGGTCGGCTTGAGTCATAGCCAGTCGTCCGTCATATGTGGCTAAAATCTGGGTCACCCCTTTTTTCTTAAGATCAGTCATGACTCCTTTTACTTTACGTGTGGTATTATTATCCAGGTTGACCAGCGGTTCATCCCAAAAAACGATTTCAGGATCATGTGCTATAGCACGCATGATGGACACTACCATTTTTTCCCCGGTAGACAATGAAGAAGGCCGGTTTTTCAGATCATCCGTGAATTTAAAAAGATCTACCAGCTCCTGGATTTTGTGTCGTATTTCTTCTTCTTTCATCGTCGTATGGTAAATATAATACAATGACAGGTTTTCATATATGCTCATATTTCCTACCAGAGCAGCGTTCTGGAAGACAAACCCGCTTTTTTCGTGGTATTCCAGCATTTTGGTCTTGCTGAAATCATGGACCGCTTCTCTATTATAGAGCACTTGTCCGCTGTCTGGATAAGCCAGGCCACTAATTACTTTCAGCAGAGTTGTTTTACCGCAGCCGGAAGGCCCTACAAAGGCAAAACTCTCTCCATTTTCAATTGAGACATTCATATTGTCTAAAACCTGGCAATCGCCATACTTCAAGTTGAGAGATTTTAATTCCAGACTTCCCATGGGCCTACTTTAAAAATAAAATTACGTCAAACAACACTTCCAGAATAAATACCGCAAAGATTCCTTTGACCACAGCATTGGTGGTCACAATAGGTACTTGTGTGGAATTCTGCGCCTGGAAACCATGATACACAGAAATAGCAGAAATAAACAATCCGAAGAAAATCGCCTTGAGAATTCCGGCCAAAACGTCCAAAAGACTAATGGAACTCAGTACATATTGCGCGAACATTAAAGGGCTGATCTTGCCCATTAATACTCCTACCAGAAAACCTCCAAAGATACCTATAGCATTGAAATAGACCACCAGTAACACCATACTGATAGCCATACCCATAATTCTGGGAAAAATAATCATCTTTAGAGTATCTATTCCTTCCATTTCCAGGGCGCTCATCTCGTCATTGATATTCATGGTGGCAATTTCAGCCGCGACGGCGGTACCGGAGCGCGCTATTACAATAATAGCGGTAAACAAAGGCCCCAGTACCCTGATAATAATCAGAGACAGAACAGTGCCGATGGTATTAAATTCCACCACACCAAAATTTTTAATCTGTTCAAACAGAAAGAGGACTGTCACTCCTCCCAACGAAAATGCCGCTATAGAAATAATACGTAAAGCCAGGTTGCCGGTAAAAAAAATCTGCATGGTAAGTATTTGTCTGACTATACGTTTTCCCTGCGGATCGGTCAGATACTCATAAATACTGAAAATGATAAGTGCAGCGACTCCGCCCAGATACTTGAATCTGGACTGTATATTCTGTCTGATCCTGGCCAGGAATTTCATTTTTTATTCTCTGCCGGGATAAATAAATTATAGAAGAAAGATAGTATCAGACCTGCTATTACTCCATCCACAAAAGAGAAGGCTGTGAGCATTAATAATGACCCCATGTTTCTTATGAGATTCTGGCCGGCTTTAAGATTAATATCATATCCCAAAGATAGTAGATTGGCATATATTTCCTGGAGCATTTTGACTATGCTTTCACCAAATCCGGTAAGTGAAAACCAGATACCCAGGACCAGGGCTATAATAGCAAAAAGGATCCCGGTGGATAAGGCTAAAGCTTTAGGTTCAATCTTCATGCTGCAACCCCCTGTGAAATGAATCTCTTAATGTCTGGTTCCAGTTATTGGAACTGAAATCTATTGAAGCATGACTGACTCGGCTGGCGAGTTTGGACTTCAGCTTCATGAGTATATTATCTACTTTTTTTGTGGAAATGGCAAGCTCTTTTGCTATGTCCTGATAGCTTTTTTTATCCAGATATAATGCCAGTACCGTTTTCTCCATCTCATCCAGCTCCAGGACTGCCTGCTCCAGACTGGATGAAACTTCCTGAAGCAGAACATCATCCAGAGGGTCTGATGATATGACAATGTCTTCCACATCCTGACTGCCGTCTGTCTGCTTCTTTATTCTCCACAATCTCTGGAGGGCATTATTAATCCGGTTACGTATGCAGACAGAGGCATAAGTAGAAAACTTTATCTCTTTCTCTTCTTTAAAAGTATCTACGGCATAGAAGAGGCCGATCATTCCTTCCTGAATAATATCTTCCCTTTCCAACTGTGACATTTTATAGTTTTTTATAAACCAGGCGGTCTTAATACGATAACGGCGATAAAATTCATGTTCCGCCGCTTTACTGTAATTTAAGAGCTTAAGTAAATCTTCATCACTCTTTGAGGAATAAATGTTTCCGCTCAACATCCCTGCCTCCCGGAGTAATATCGGTAAATGACTCCTGAAACTGTGACTTTATCTTTCAGTCAGGTATAGAGCAGTTTTGCAAGGACAATGAAAAAGTAGTCCCTGTGTCTTTTTCTGAATGGAATGTGATTTTTCCACCCAATACCCCTTCTCCCAGTAGTTTCATGGAGAATGTTCCTAATCCTCTGCCCATACTGGCTTTGGAGCTGAAATGTTTTTGAAATATACGTAACTGAATATCCTCTGGAATATAGCCGGGGTTCCAGACATCAAATTTTACAATGTCATTCTCCACCCCAACTTCAATTTTCACCGCTTCACCCTCACTGCAAGCCTCCAGCGCATTGGTCAACATATTATTTAGAATCCTCATTAGTATAGAAAAATCAGACTCCATTTTTACATCAGGCACATGTCCCACTATTATCTTTTTATTTATGAAATCAGGATGATGTGACAGAATGGAAACTAATTGTCCTATAAAATCAGGAATAAAAATTTCTGAAAGATGGAGCTGCAATGAAGGGTCTTTTCCCCCTGCCATACAGCGCTGGATATCTACTTCCTGCCGCAGACGTTTTATCATTAGCTCCATATCCTGGTATATCTTCCGGTGATCAATATTTGTTAACTGGAGCAGGTCGGAGATTCCCATCATAGCTGTCAGTATATTATTCAGGTCGTGCAGAAAAATCTTCTCCATGTTCACCCAGTACTGTTGTTTGGTAATATCCTGAAGAAACAGCAAATAATATTTTTTATTTTCTACTTTGAGGGGTGAACATTTAACCTGAAAGGCAAGCTCCTGCCTTACTCCTTCCTGGTCAATTTCCAGTGCACAGGTCTTTTCCTGGGGTTTATCGAAGGTATCACTTAAAACAATGGATAGAGCTAAACCGCAACTGGAACAATGCGCGGAATGCCCACAACCTTCCGGATTTTCATGGCTGTGTTTACACTCCAGGGCTTCTCCGGGACGCATACCAAAAACGTTTCTGGGATCAGGTATTTTCAGACTGGTGAGAAATTCATTATTTACAGTCAGTATATGCCGGTTTTCATCCGCAATAGCCAGTATACTGGAAAGGCTTTGCATTAATATCTGAATTACAGTGGAGTGATTGATGATTTCCAGTTCTCTTTCCAACATATCGGATGAACTTCGCCGGGCAGGCGGGTAGTATTCTGACATCTCCTGCTCCTCAAGCTATACAATTAATTTCTTGTTACCATAATTCCCATTTTAGATAACATGAGATTTTTTAGCAAGTGATTGGAGAAATTTATTCTGAAAATTGAGGACGCATTTCCCGGGGAAATCTCAATAAGGCCACGATAAATATTACTATCATCACGCCTGCTGTAGTCCACAGTGCACCACCAAAGCCCCAGGCCCGGGCTATAAAAGAACCAATTACCCCAAAAACAAAGATAAATCCGATATTGATCACATTATTGAATGCCATCATGCGGGATCGTTCCGCGGCGTGACTGTAATCCATAATCACATTGAGGCTGACCATATAGGAATTTCCCATAAATAGAGCCAGAAAAAGATTCGCGGCCAGAGCAGCCGGAAAATTGTGCACCAGAAGGATCATGAGATTAGCCGCGACCAGACTGAGTGCTCCCCCCAGCATAGCGGTTTTATGCCCCATATGATGAATGAGCTTGCCGGTAATAAAACTGGCCAGAGCGGTAAAAACTAATAAAGAAGTGTTTAGAATACTGAGCAGAAGATCCTGTTGGGCTGCTGGATAAAGCGGAAGGATCTTCTCCATTATATAGGGAGTAAAGTAGGCGTAGGACAACCGGGAAATGCTCATGGCCCAAATAACTACCAGATATGGCAGTAGATTCTTGTTAGTAAAAATCTGTCTGAACCCACGGGATAAAAATTCCGGGAAACTCTCATTATGTTTTTCCGAGTCTCTTTTAAAAGCAGTCAGAGGTACAAAACTCCGGAAGGCCAGTGCACCCAGGGAAAACAATACACCGGCAATCAAAAATAGTCTGCCAAAATTATCCGGAAACGCGGTACTGCTTAAGATAAGTGGTACAGCCAGTGAAGCCAGTACTCCTGTCAAACGGGAAATCAACTCTCTCTTACCCATAAAATCAGCACGTATACGGTCTGGAATGGTAATAGTCAGGATATCAACCCAATGGGGAATCGCCATGCCCCAGGAGATATTGGAAGCAGTCCAGAACAGGAAAAAACTCAGCAATGCCAGGTTTTTATTATGTCCGAACATAAAGATAGATACCGCTATGGCCACATAGCTCAGCCGGTGTATAAACTCTGTCCAGAAATAGATATTAATTGTATGTTCACTATCTCTTTTTTTAAAGAGCCAGGTGGTCACCGGCTGCATCCCATACATACCAAATTCCATCAAAAAGGGGAGCAAAGCCAGCAGGAAAGGACTATCGGTCAGACTTTTAACATAGGCTGGAAGGATGACAGTTGCACTGCATAATGAGGTGCCTATAAAAAAAGTTCCGCCGTCTATAATATGCATCCAGGCATTGCGGGGATGATAAAAACGCTTCATCTATTGATTTTCCTTTAAATTGCGGAGACGGTATACTGCCAGAGACCTCACCAGGGGGGAGGTATCAGTGTCTTCTAATATAGCCATGAGGATTTTTTCAGCTTCACTTTTTTTTCCGGAAAGAATTAAATCTCCGGCTGATCTGTAGCGAAAAAAACCAGCCAGTACCGGATCATTGACCGTTTCGGAAAACTGATCCCCCTGATAGACAGAAGCCAATACATTGGAGGTAGGCTGCGGCTGCTTTCCCAGCAGGTGTGCTTTGATCAGACCGGCTATAGCTGGGACATCTTCGGGGTCTTTGATTGCCGTATAGCTTAAGAGCATCACCTCCAGCTGATGACTCCGGGCTGTAGTCGATTCATCCATATAAGCTGCCAGGCGCACATCCAATCCGGGGCGTTTTTCCAGTATATCCATCAATAGCGCGTAAAATTCCGCGTCATCTCTGGATTTCACCAGGCGGAGTCGGTTCCTGGCATCTTTATATCTATCTAATCCCATCAGACACAGTACCCTCAGGTTTTCCACATCATAGCGCCAGGGGCTGGCCAGGTGATCCAGAGCTGAGAGGGAACGGGTATAGTCACCCAAAAAAAATGCGGCCTGTGACACCATATAATAATAATCCAATTGCAGGGTAGCATATGCATCCATCTGTACCGGTACCGGCCAATCGGCTACCTTCTGATACTTTTCTTCCACAAACAGACTATACAATACCAAAGGTTCCAGAGACGTCTGCTTTTCCAGACTGTATTGTTTGAGCAGCTGGCTCACATCCCGGGGGCCGAATGTCCAGCTGTCCAGCAGATATTGACTGACCTCCTGAGCAGAAACACTTCCCTTTAATTCCAGGGAGAGCAGCAGTTTATCGAACCGGGCGGGCTGCTTGCGGGACAAAGCCGCCCACTGGAGAGTTTTTCGGATAGACGTATTACTGACTGTCGTGCTGAATTTTTCCCATATCATTGGCCGTAATAGATATTCGGCATACTGGGCCCCGGCTTCCTGGGGATCTCCCCAGATGAGATAATCCTGCAGATGCGCCAGGGCGGCATTATATTCCCCGGTCAGGAGATCCATGGATACCAGTTCTGCCATAACATTTTTTTCAGCAGGCAGGCTCAATAAAAAATCACGGTAGAGCAGGTATTGTTCCCGGTTCTTTAATTGATTCTTAATGATGTTGAACTGAGCAGGATCTTTCTGATAGAGGGTATTCAGTATTCTGACAGCACTAGCTTTATCAGTGGAATACAGCCTGACAGCTACATCCAAAGTCACCGTACCGCTTATTCCATAAACAGTAGATATGGCCAGCCCCATGGCAATGATAAAAAGAAAGGATTTCATGGGAGTAACTTATTACAGGGCACTTTCACCCTTTTCCCAGGTGCGGATACGGATTACATCCTTGATTTCTGAGATAAAGATCTTGCCGTCTCCCACTTCACCGGTGGAACAGATATCACGGATACAATCCAGTATTTTATCCTGCATTTCCTCTGTAGTGACCACACTGATAGACAGTTTGGGTACCAGGTCCACCATATACTCCGCCCCGCGGAATATTTCCTGATGTCCTCTCTGGCGTCCAAAGCCGCCGGCTTCGTATACAGTCATACCGTGGATGCCAAGTTCGGTGAAGGCATTTTTCAGGGGTGTCAGCTTACTGGGTCTGATAATTGCTTCGATCTTAACCATATTTCCTCCCTTGGTGAACTAAATTATATAGTCAGAGCAGATTTTTATCAAAAAACCTCCGGATATTTTGCTTAGTATGCCTTTTTTTTACAAAGTAAAAAATCCGGGACTGTGCTTTTTGATGTAAAGCAAATTGACATCAATCAGATTGTCCGCTATGATAATAAAAAATCCGGAGATAACCATGCTGGCCCTCAGTATAACCCTGGCAATTATTCCAGCCGCCATCCTGCTGCGCTACTATCTGCGCCAGGACAAATCACGCCCTGAACCCCGGGGGCTGATTATCAGGGTATTTTTATTGGGTATACTTTCCATCCTGCCTGTACTCATCATCGAACTCATCCTGCAGGCTATGCATCAGACTATGGGCATGTCTCCCCTGGGTCAGGCCCTGATCCAGGCTTTTGTGGTAGCCGCCCTGACCGAAGAGTCCATGAAGCTGCTGGTGGTGAGAGGCTACGCCTGGAAACAAGCCGCCTTTGATGAGGTCATGGATGGGATCGTGTACGCGGTGGTAGCCAGTCTGGGTTTCGCAGTGTTTGAAAACATCATGTACGTGCTCAATGGGGGCATCAGTACGGCTATTCTGAGAGCAGTGACAGCCGTTCCCATGCACGCCCTGGCTGCCGGCATCATGGGATATTATGTGGGGCTGGCCCATTTTGACCCGGAACATTCCCGCGGCCAGATCTGGCAGGGTTTAATCTGGGCAGTACTGGTCCATGGTGCCTATGATTTTTTCCTGTTTATCATGCCGGTGTGGGGTGCCTGGTGGGGCCTGATGATAGTCCCTATCCTGGTACTGAGTTTTCTCACTCTCAAGCGGCTTATCCGTCAGGCTCTGCAAATGGATTTACAAGCCGGCCGTATCAGCAACCCTCCTGCGGATACCCCCTGAGTGAATGGGGAAAATCCCTTCTTCTGAATTTTTATTAGTGTACCTTGAAAGTGAATGAAAAACCTCAGAGACAGAGTCAACCGGCCATGATACACCTCTTCCCGTTCAGGGGTGTGCGCCCTGGCCAGGGCTTAGCTCCTGGCCCCACCTGCGCTACCGGGTGCGGCGGTAGAGGCATTCCGCCTGGCAGTATCGGGGCAGATTCATCTCACGCTGAATACCCGACCTGTCTCTAAACTCCTCAGTGCCGTTATCATTAAGCCTCCGGCCGGATTCCCCGTTTTGGGATGATTTTAAAACCATAAAACAATAGCTTTTTACTGATTTTCATGTAAAAATATTATCAGGGGTGAAACCCTGTAATCCATTATCAAGGAAAGGATAATGCATATTGTCATCATGGGAGCGGGAAACACCGGCTACTCCCTGGCCTATAAACTTATACAGGAAGATAAGGATGTAGCCCTCATCGAGGCTGACCCCAAAAAAGCCAGGATTGCCGATGACAACCTGGACTGTCTGGTCATCAGCGACAGCGGGAACGACCCTTCGGTATTAAGGGACGCCGGGATTTCCAAAGCTGAGTTTTTTATCGCTCTCACTGAATCCGATGAGATCAACATGATCACCTGTGCCATGGTGTCCGCGGAATTCCCCGGAATACGCACCATCGCCCGGGTCAGGAACAGCCATTATGCCCAGAGCAGCCTCATGGCTAATTCTTCTCTGCGTATCGACCATATCATCACCCCTGAGATCGCGGTAGCCCGGCAGATCATCACCACCATTGAGAATGGAGCACGCAGTGAAGTACTTACCTTTGAAAACTCCCGCTTTCAGATCCGGGACCTGCATATCGCGGAAAATTCCCCCTTTATCGGTCAATCACTGGCTGACCTGGCCCCGGAAATGCCCGATGACTTTCTGACTGTTTCTATCCTGCGCAATGAACAGTACCTCATCCCCAAAGGCGGCACCGTCATCCAGGAAGATGACTACCTCTATATCTTGTCTACCCCCGAGGGATTTGAGCAGATTTTCACTCTGGTGGGCAAACCCCGCAAACCCCTCAGCAATGTCCTGCTGGTAGGCTGCGGCCAGACCGGAGCCTATGTGGCTGATTATCTGTTCAACAATGAAAATAAACAACCCGATTTTATGGATAAGATGCTGCGCTTCTTCGGCAGAAAACCCCGCTACAATCTCCACATAGTAGATGAAGATTCAGAGCGCTGTCAGGAGCTGGCGGAGCGCTATCCCCGGGCACTGGTCACCAATGCCGATATCTCGGATGAAGGATTCCTGGAGGAACAGAAACTCTCAGAATATGACCTCATGATCAATACCACCGACTCCCAGGAGCTCAACATCATCGCGGGTGTATATGGTAAAAAACTGGGCATCGACCGGGTCATTTCAGTAGTGCATAAAAACGGCTATCGTACTATTTCCAAGCACCTGGACCTGGACGTCACTATCAGTAAAAATAATTCCGTGGTAAATAATATCCTGCGTATCATCCGGGATGATAATATCCATAATATCCATGTCATCTCTGATACTACCCTGGAAACCATCGAGCTCTCCATCGACATGCACTCCAAAGCCGCGGGGAGGATGGTACGCGATCTGAAATTGCCCCCGGACTGCCTCATACTCTTTCTGACTAGAGAGGGTGACAGCCTCATACCCCGGGGCTCAGACTTTATCCAGACTGGCGATCATCTGGTATTTATGACTTCAAAATCCTCCATAAAAAAGCTCAAACGGGAAATACTCTAACTATGAACAGAAGACTCATCATAAATACCACATCTATTCTGGTGTTTATCATAGGCCTGTTTATGATCATACCCCTGTTCATCGCCCTGGCCCATGGGGAAAGCGCGGCCGCATCCGCCTTTGAGATTACTATCGGTTTTTCGCTGGGGATTTCCGCCCTGGTATTTCTGCTAACCCGTAAGGGTAAAATTTCTGTTTTCCAGGCCAGAGACGGCTTTGTGATGGTCACTCTGAGCTGGCTCACTGCCGCTGCTATCGGAGCAGTACCGCTGTATCTCAGCGAAGCCATCCCCAGCTATGCAGACGCATTTTTTGAGACCATGTCGGGATTCACTACCACCGGGGCATCTATACTCAGAGATATAGAGGATATGCCGCGCTCGGTATTGTTCTGGAGGTCGCTCACCCACTGGCTGGGCGGTATGGGCATAGTGGTCCTCACAGTAGCCATACTGCCTCTGCTGGGAGTATTCGGCATCAATCTCATGAAGGCTGAGGCCCCCGGCCCCTCAGTAGACAAGATATCCACCCGTATCGCCGGTACGGCCAAGATCCTGTGGCTGCTCTATGTAGGCTTGTCGGTGGCGGAGACCCTTTTGCTCATGCTGGGAGGTATGAACCTGTTCGATGCTGCCATTCATACCTTCGGTACCATGGCTACCGGTGGGTTTTCCAGCAAGAATCTCAGCGTAGGCCACTTCAACTCTCCCTATATCCATATTATCATCACGGTGTTCATGGTCATGGCTGGAATGAATTTTGTGATGTATTACCGGCTGATTACCGGCAGGGTCCGTGACCTCTTCCGCAACACCGAGCTCAAAGCCTACCTGGGGATCTTTGTCCTGGCCAGCCTGCTGGTAGCCCTCAAGCTCAGTGCGGACAAGGTCTATCCCGGATTCGGTACCAGCCTGCAGTTTGCTGCCTTCCAGGTGGCTTCGATCCTGACCACTACCGGTTTTGCCACAGCTGATTTCGCTACCTGGCCCCAGTTTACCCAGGTGGTTCTGTTTATCATGATGTTTATCGGAGGCTGCGCCGGCTCTACCGGAGGCGGTATCAAAGTGGTACGTATCTCTACTTTGTTCCGGCTGGGCGTCAAGGAAATGAAAAAGTTCATTCATCCCCGCTCCGTGTTCAGCTTCACCATCAACGGGGAAAATGTCTCCCAGGATACGGTCTATAGTATCGCCGGATTTTTCTTCCTGTATATATTTTTCCTCATACTCACCACACTGGTAGTAGGACTGGGAGGATACGATATCGTGACCAGCTTTACCACCGCTCTGGCCACAGTGGGAAATATCGGCCCTGGATTTGGGCTGGTGGGCCCCTCCCGCAACTATGCCGACTACCCCGACTGGATCAAATGGTTCCTCAGCTTCGCCATGATGGTAGGCCGGCTGGAGATCTACACCGTGCTGGTGCTGTTTGTCCCCCGCTTCTGGAAAAAGTAGATTTTTGGGTGAGTATGGCGGGATTTGAGAAAAATAAGGGAATATGTCATAATACTAAGCGCTCAGGGTCGATTAGCTCAGCTGGTTAGAGCGCTGCGTTCACATCGCAGAGGTCACTGGTTCGAGCCCAGTATCGACCACACAGGGTCTGTCTGAAAAGGCAGACTCTTTTTTTTGTACTACCCGGCTCCCGGAGATACATCACCGGAGGTGTTAAGATACCGGCACCGCCCAAAAGTCAGAATCACGCCCGTCCCCAGGGACGAATAAAATCCGTTCTGCCCCATGACCCTGTGAGAAGGGATAACCGCCCCAGGGGCACCCCGGTGGAATACCCTGCCGCGGCGGCAGACGCCTGGGCTGAACCGGAAAGGGAGCAATGTGGAAAAGGCTCCCCCTCAACGGGATGATGTCACATGCGGTCCCTTCTTCAGCTAAGATTATTTTCTTTTTTTTCCGCCTCATCAATAGCGGAACGAATATCGGGATGTAGTGCCTCCGCGGTGACAATACCGAACTTGAGCATTTTACCTGCTACGCGGGGCTGGGCGCCGGAGATCAGCAAGGTCATATTACGGCTGGTTAACTCCCGGGAAAATTCCTTGAGACGGGCCAGACCGGAGGCGTCCAGAATGGGAACATATCTAAAGCGCAAGATCACAGTGCGGTGCGCGGACTCCAAACGGGGCAGGATGGTCAGCAGGTGGTGCATGGCTCCGAAAAACAGAGGTCCGTTCAGCTCAAAGATCACTATATGCCGGGAGTATTCTCCCACCTCTTCATTGAATAGCTTGTCCTCTCCATTCTTCACGGTGAGCAGAGGATTGATATCCACCGCGTCCGACATGCGCTTCATGAACAACAGGATGGCCAGGATAAAACCTACCGGTATAGCGACTGTGAGATCCACAAAGACCGTAAGCAGAAAAGTAGTGAGCAGTACCGTGGTCTCAAAGATATTGATCCGGCAGGTACGGATAAAGACGGGAATCTCGCTCATTTTCCAGGCCACCACCATCAGCACCCCGGCCAGTACCGACAGGGGGATGAATTTGACTACCGGCATGGCGGCGAAAAATATCAACAGCAGAGTCAGGGCGTGGACTATCCCAGCGATGGGAGTACGGCCTCCCTGGTTGACATTGGTGGCAGTACGGGCAATAGCTCCGGTAGCAGGAATGCCGCCAAACAAAGGACTAACCATATTAGCCAGACCCTGGGCAATCAGTTCAACATTGGAGCGGTGGTGTCCACCTATCATACCGTCAGCCACTACCGCGGACAGCAGAGACTCCAGCGCCGCCAGGATGGCAATGGTAAAGGCGGGAGACAAGAGCTTCCGGATGATGTCCCAGTCCAGCTGAAAAAATGCCGGCGCGGGAAAGACGGCCCGCAGATCCCCGTAGGAAGTACTAATGGTGGCTACCGGTATCTTGAAGGCATAGACCAGCAGTGTAACCACTACCAGGGTCACAAAAGTCCAGGGGACTTTGCGGGAAATGAGGGGCAGAAGGGTGATCATGAGAATAGTCACTACTCCCACTGCCAGAGCCCATAGATTGATACCGGACAGGTGATGGAAGTAAGCACCCCATTTGCCGATGAAGTCGGCCGGGACCTGTGCAATAGAGAGCCCCAGAAAATCCTTGATCTGAATGGAAAAGATGATGAGAGCAATCCCGGTGGTAAACCCGATGATCAGGGTCTGGGGGATGAATTTCAGCAGAGAGCCCAGTTTGAACAGGCCCATAGCTACCAGTATAATCCCGGCCATAAAAGTCGCCACCAGAAGGCCGTTAAAGCCATAAGTCCCGATAATGGAGGAGATGATCACTACAAAAGCCCCGGTAGGACCTCCGATCTGCACCCGGCTCCCTCCAAAAAAGGAGATGATAAAACCAGCCAGGATGGCGGTGATAATACCCTTTTCAGGCGAGACTCCGGACGCCATGGCAAAGGCGATAGCCAGAGGCAAAGCCACTATGCCAACCACTATACCGGACAGTATATCTTTTTTGAGTTGCTGAGGGGGGATACCCTGTTTGAGCAGGCTGAATAATTTAGGGGTGTAGTCCTGAGAAAGCATATTGACTCCTCTGCAAGGGACTATTATTTTACCCATAGTTTAGGACTATCTCCGGAAACAATCAAGATATTTGATTTTAGAAAAGTTTAACACCCGTCACTTGATCAGCACTTCCATCTCCTGCAGGTTGCGCAGGGGATAGAGTTTAGTAT
This sequence comes from uncultured Brevinematales bacterium, assembly GCA_964428015.1. Lineage (GTDB taxonomy): Bacteria > Spirochaetota > Brevinematia > Brevinematales > CAYRWR01 > CAYRWR01. Next base: position 132,218 of record CAYRWR010000002.1, read on the forward strand.
CGGGGGGCGTATCCAGTTTACCCTTGCCCGCCGGGAAATAGATGGCATGGAAACCCATGCGGGCCAGTTCCTGAATACGGCGGTCGGTACGTTTGATAGGACGCAACTCACTGGCCAGGCCCAGCTCGCCGAACCAGGCGGAGTCCGCGGGGAGAGGTTTGTTGGACAGGGAGGAGCGCAGGGCCATGATCACCGCCAGGTCCAGAGCGGGATCATTGATACGCAGGCCCCCGGTGATATTGAGATAGACATCCTGCGCGGAGTAGTTCAGCCCCAGGTGCTTTTCCAGAATAGCCAGGAGCATCTGCAGGCGGTTGAGCTCCAGTCCGTCCGCGGTACGCCGTGGATAATTGAACTGAGTGGGGACGCATAGCGCCTGTACCTCTACCGGGATGACCCGGTTGCCCTCCAGGTAGGGAAAGGTCGAGACTCCTGCCACCGGTTTTTCATGGATATTGACAAAAGCATGGCCCAGGTCTTCTACGGGGAGCAGGCCCAGCGCGCCCATCTGGAAAAATCCGGCTTCATCGGTAGAAAAGAAACGGTTTTTGAGGCTGCGCAGGATGCGGTACAAGCCCCGTTCATCGCTCTCCAGAAAGAGGACGCTATCCACCATATGCTCCACTACCTTGGGGCCGGCGATACTGCCTGACTTGGTAATATGGCTGACCAGGAACAAGGGGATATTCAAAGTTTTGGCGGCCTGGATCAGCTCAAAGCTGCACTCCCGGGCCTGGACGATGGAGCCGGGCAAGGAAGTGAAGCGCTCACTGTGCAGGGTCTGGATACTGTCCACTATGCACAGGCTGGGACGGTCAGACTGCAGACGGGCGATGATTTCTTCCAGATTATTGCTGGATAAGAGAAACAGTTCTTTTTCTTTGATGCCCAGCCTTTCGGCCCGGCTCTTGACCTGGGCGTTGGATTCTTCTCCATTGACATAGTAGACACGGCCCCGCCGGGCAAACTCCCGGGCCAACTGCAGCAGCAGGGTGGATTTGCCCACCCCGGGCTCTCCGGAGATCAGAATGGCCTGACCCGGTACCAGTCCCCCCACCACCCGGTCAAATTCAGACAGGCCGCTTTGGACCCGGTCTGCTTCGGAAAAATCGACTGCTTCCAGGGACAGAGGCTGCAGAGCCGTACTCGCGGTATGGGTGTGAGTTGTCTCCTGCTCCACTTCTTCCACAAAGGTATTCCAGCTGTCACACTGGGGACAGCGGCCCAGCCACTTGGCACTCTTAAATCCGCATTCGGAACAAAGGTAGAAGGTCTTGAGACGGGGCATTATTTATCCTGTGTTTTTTTTCGGGAGGATTTGGCAGGTTTTTCTTCCAGAAATGTTTCTTCTTCCAGAGCGGCCTTATCCGGCCTGGACCGGAAGATCAGACTGAAGGTTAATAAACCTAAGATGTACCCTAAAACCAAAGTCACCAAAAGGATAGCTATAACGGGAAGATTTTCAATTTTCCAGAACAGCAGATGGATAGTAGCCGGATTGAGATTTTGCAATATGATAATTAATAACAAAATTAAAATCGCTATAAAAAGAATAAGTTTAGCAACACGGCTACCCTTGTTCATAGACTTCTCCGTTTTCTTTCATTCTAATAGGCATGACCAGGTTTGGCAAGAAATAGAGACAGTTTCTTCTCAGATATCACATTTTTCTGAAATTGTTTTTTTTTAGACTTTCACTTAGAATAATAAAAATATTACTTAAAAAACGCGGTGCAAAATGACACAGTATTTCGCAGTATCTTTTTTTATCTTATTGATCATCCTGGTCATCGTCAGGGTACAATTACTTAAAAAACGGGGCATTAAAGCTGTCAGTTTCGGTGAAAGGGATAAAACGGATTATCTGATTCCGCCGTTTGCATTGTTTTATTTTTATCTGGTACTGGCTCATGCCTTTAATCTGCCTACTTTTGCCACTCACGTCCTTCTCCGTAGTGAATTTCTGCAATGGATAGGAGTAGCATGCTGTTTTTCCGGATTGCTTTTACTATTATGGAGTATGATCTCTTTTAAAGACAGTTTCCGGGTGGGGATAGAGGATAATACCACTCAGGGTCTCGTCACCACTGGGGTATTTGCATACAGCCGAAATCCCATCTATGTGGCTTTCTGCCTGGTACTCTTGGGACAGTTTCTGGTCTTTTCAAACTGGATTTTATTGGTTTATATCCCGGCGGCGGTATGGTTGATTCATCGTCAGATCCTTAGGGAAGAAGCATTTCTGAAAGAATGTTATGGTGAAGCATACCGGGAGTATTGTAAACAGGTCAGAAGGTATTTATAGCAATGTAAAGTAGGAAAAGGAGGGTTACAATGAAATTCCTGCAGAACACCAAACTTTACCCCTTTTTCTGGATATTGATTTCCACCATAGTGCTGGTCCTGGATTATGTCACCGGGCCGGTCATTCAGTTCCCTATCCTGTTTGTGATCCCGGTAGCTTTATCCTCCTGGTATACCAGCCGCGCTTTTGGACTTATTCTCTCTTTTGCTTTACCCCTGACTGGCGTCTTAATGATCAAATTGTGGGGATTACCCTGGTCCAATCTGGAAATCATTATCAATATTATAATTCGAATAAGTATTTTAGCTCTGATCTCCTATTTGATGCATAAAACCGCCCGGCAAAATGAAGAACTGAAAAAAGAAATCCATGTCCTGAAAGGAATCCTTCCGATTTGTTCCTTTTGTAAAAAAATAAGAAATGAAAACGGAGAATGGGAGGTACTGGAATCCTATATTGACAAGAGGTCGGAGGCACAATTTTCTCATGGATTATGTCCCGACTGTGCCCACGCACACTACCCGGAGATTTTCAAAAAATAGATAGGTTTATTAGGCAATTGCAATTCTGAGAAAGAAATCATATATGAAAAAGCGATCTTTTTTAAGTCATATTCTCTTAATTACACATACCGGTATACATAGCGGTAAATGATATTCTTATTGTGGTCAGTGATACGCTGGAACTGTACATGCATGATGTACATATTCTTCTTTTTGACAGCGTTGATGATGGTCCCGTAGGCTACCATCAGATCTTCCCCGATGGTCACTTCCATTTTCACCGACTGATTCTTGGGCAGGACCTCATCCGAGGCCATGGATAAACCGCCGGGACTGATGTCTATGACCACGCCAAACTGGGTACGGCCCAGTAATATCACCGGCTTTCCGGCTTCATTAGTAGACAGGCTGAATTTGAAGAATTTGGAATTAAAGCGGCATTTGCGGCGGGGGTATTCCCGGCGCTGGATGCGTTTGATATTGTTCTTGTGCTGCAGCACCAGTACCTGCATCCTTTTGTTATAGACCACATTCTCTATCACGGTATTGAATACATAGCCGGCGTCATTAAATCTCCAAAAGTAGACCTCGACCGTCTTGTCCTTCCAGGGGATACTCATGGGGTCTTTGATCTCCGGCATGTTACAGATAAGGTTCTTTTTGTCATTGACGATGACTATGGAATAAAAATTTCCCACTCCGGGCAGTTTCAGATTAAGCAGCTGGTTAGCCTCGATTTCCTGTGTGGAACGGACACCTTCACTCATGTCCAGGAAGTGGTTGTGAATTATCCTCTTGATCTCAAACAGATTGAGTATGGCTTTTTCTTTTTCCACATCGCTGACTTTAGCTTTGTCCATACCGGAGATATTATCAGCAATAACCTGGTCTAATAAAGAAGCATCTGAAAACACCAGAAAGGGTTTAGTAATACCGGATTTAGCCAGCAGATTCTTGATTTCTTTTACCTGGGTCTTGGATAGTCCAATATTTAAAGCAGTTTGATTAAACTCAGTGGAAAACTTTTTGGGCTGTGATTTTTCTTTGGACCGGCGGACCAGGAACAGGACGAATACCACTACCAGTACCATCCATAGTATAATAAGCACAAGGATAAAGGGATTCATCTCCGTAACCTCCTGTCTTTATCACTTACTCCATTCTGATTTTCCGAGTTCATCTCCCAGAGTAAGAATAAAGAACTTCATCATCTCTTCCTTGAGTTCAGGATAATCCCGCTGAATGATGCGTTTGTCCTTTATTATCTCCAGTCTTTTCTCAATAGCTTCATCAATCTTTTCAGTATTATACAGTATTGTGCCCTGATGTGCCAGTATCAGGTACTTATATTTTGCGGATTTTCCCGCGTTTTCCGGATAATTGTATTTTTGCCAGGCCAGGTCATAATAGGATAAGGCCAGCTTGTATATTTTGTTCTGAAAATATATCTCGCCCAGCCTAAAATACACATCAGCTTCATTGGGTATATATTTGGTAGCCTGTTCATAATACTTGATAGCCTCGGCCAGACTTCCCCTGTGATAGAGTAGGTCCCCCATGGCTTTATTTCTGAGACCCTGAATATCTTTCTTATCCAGGTTTTCTACCACATAGCCGTTGACCAGGATCTTTTTTTTAAGTTCTGCTTCCATCCTGGAGGTAAGTGTCAAAAATAGGCTAATTACCAGGACTGAACATTTCAGATACTTTCCAGACATCGCCCGCTCCTAAAGTAATCACGATACTTTTTTCTTCCAAAAGTTCTTTTACTTTATCGGGAACTTCTTCCAAAGTATGAGCATAGATGATTTTTTCTTCCCCGGCTAGTTTGACCACTTCATCAAAAATGATCCGGGAGGAGATGTTGTGAATATTCTCTTCACGGGCAGGATAGATCTCAGTCAGCACCACTTTGTCCGCCCGGGATAAGGCCTGGGCAAACTCCAGATAAAACTGCTCAGTGCGGGAATAAAGATGGGGCTGAAATACCGCGATGAGTCGGGCATGCTGGCTGTCGGAGAGCCGCAGAGCCGCGTCCAGAGTAGCATTGAGTTCAGAGGGATGATGCGCATAATCATCAATGACAGTAAGATCTTCTCTCTGACACTTCAGCTGGAAGCGCCGGTTGGCATTTCTGAATCCGGACAGGCTGTCATAAATATCCTGGAAACTTACCCCATTGATATGCGCCGCCACGATGGCCAGGAGGGCATTATAGACATTGTGTTTACCGGGGACATTCAGCCTGAAAACTCCCATACTTCGGCCATGGTGGAGTACTTCAAACTCACTGCTGAAAGCATTCAGATGGATATCTGTAGCCACAAAGTCAGCATCCAGATGGCGGATACCGATGGATAGGGTCTGGGTAGGCTGACAATCCAGGACGACCTCTCTCAGGTTGTCATCATCTTTATTGTAAATGACCAGTCCATAAGGAGGCACATTTTTACTCATATAGGTAGCGAACATTCTCTTGACAGCATCCAGGCTGCCATAGTAATCCAGGTGATCATCATCAATATTAGTGACCAGAGCCAGATTTGGCTTCAGGTGACGCAGACTGCCGAATGCCTCGCAGGCTTCGTAAACAAAGTACTTGCCCTGTCCTTCATGTCCGGAACCCTTGATCTCATCCAGAAAACCACCCACTGCCAGGGTGGGATCAAATCCCGCGTGCAGCATTATTCTGGACAGCATGGATGTAGTGGTAGTTTTTCCATGAGTTCCTGATACACCTATGGCATATTTGTCTTTGGAAATACGGTTCAGCATATCAGCCCGTTCCACACATTCTATTCCTAAAGCCCGGGCGGCTTTCATCTCAGGATTTTCTTCATTGACCGCATTGGTATAAACCACCATTTGTATGTCAGGATGGATGTTTTCGGCCCGGTGCCCAATATTGATCTCTATTCCGGCTTCACTCAGAGTCCGCGTCATGTCTGATTCAGAACGATCCGAACCGCTGACACGGTAACCCCGGCTATTGAGAATTTTGGCGATAGCGGACATACCAACTCCGCCTATTCCTATAAAAAATAAAGTTTTTTGCTTATCCAGCATACCCTGACCTCCGAATTACAATGAGGGAAACAATATTATAATTTATCACCGCTGATAAATCCACTTATTCACTATTATCGGCCTGATAAACAATTGTACTTAGTGATGAAAAAAGCTGAAAATACTCCCTGAAACCGGGAAAATGAGCTCTAAAATACTTTTCCTATCAAAAAAAATGGGTTATAATATAGTTTACGATTTTATCAAGGAGTAGAGGAAAAATGGACAAGAAAGATTTTTTAACTGTTCAGGACTTTGACAGGCAGACCCTATTACGCCTGATCGAGACCGCTCTGCATATGAAGAACAATAAAGATAAATATCAGGATAGCCTGCCCGGCAAGAAACTGGGTATGATATTTCAGAAATCCTCCACCCGTACCCGGGTCAGTTTTGAAGTCGGTATCCAGGAATTAGGCGGTTCCGCTCTTTTTCTGAGCCCGCGGGATACTCAATTGGGCAGGGGTGAACCTATTAGTGACACCGCTCAGGTCTTATCACGCTATCTGGATATCCTGATGATACGGACTTTTGCCCACGAGGAAGCGGAAGAGCTGGCTAAGCACTCCACCATCCCCGTGATCAACGGGCTAACCGACCTGCTGCACCCTTGCCAGGCCATGGCAGACCTTTTGACTATTCTGGAAAAAAAGGGCCGGCTGGAAGATATCAAGGTTGCCTATGTAGGCGATGGAAATAATGTGGCGCATAGCCTGGGCCTGCTGTGCAGCAAGTTGGGGCTGGATTTTTCCATAGCCTGTCCTGAAGGGTATGATATGGATCCTGCCATTACTCAAAAGATTCAGGCAAACTCCCGGGAAACCGGTGCAGCTTTTACCACTCACCGCAAGCCTGCTGAAGCAGTAGAAGCAGCGGATTTTATTTATACCGATGTATGGACCTCCATGGGACAGGAAGAAGAGAGCCAGAAGAGGCTGAAAGCTTTCCAGGGATACCAGGTCAACAGTTCGCTATGCAGTCATGCAAAACCGGACTTCGGTTTTCTGCATTGCCTCCCGGCTCACCGCGGTGAAGAAGTCAGCGCGGAGATCATGGATGGTCCTCACAGCATTGTCTTTGACCAAGCTGAAAACCGGCTCCATGCCCAAAAGGCTGTGATGCTGGCCTTGCTGCAGGGTTGAACCATGGCAAAAATCTGGGATAAAAATCACGGGGGAGCCATGGATCCCTTTCTGGAAAAGTTTTCTATCGGGGACGACACCCAGCTGGATGGGCAGCTCTTTAAATACGAACTGGCCGCTTCTCAGGCTCATGCCCGCATGCTGAAAACGATAGGTATCCTGAACGAGAGGGAATTCCAGGATTTAGACCGAGAAATGAAAAGGCTGTACCGTACTGAAGGTGACACCATCACTCTGCAAGCCGGAGAAGAAGACATACATTCCAAACTGGAAGCTCTATTGATAACTGCTCTGGGTGACACAGGCAAAAAACTCCATACCGGTCGCAGCCGCAATGATCAGGTCCTGGTAGTGACCCGATTGTTTGAAAAAGAATCCCTGCTTAAACTAGCCAATGTCTACATAGATTTTTTACAGACTTTGTCAGATTTTTACTCCCGTGAAGGCCACAAACCCCTGCCCGGCTATACCCATACCAAACAGGCCATGCTGGTCACCGCGGGCTTCTGGGTAGATTCTTTTATAGAAAGCGGTCTGGATAACCTCAGACAACTCACCTTTACCTATGGGCAGCTCGATCAGAATCCCCTGGGTACAGGTTCCGGTTTTGGAGTCCCTCTGGCCCTGGATCGGGAGATGACCACCCGGCTCATGGGTTTTGACCGGGTTCAATTTAATGCCATGTTTGCCCACAATTCCCGGGGGAAAATCGAAGCCCAGGTGATTGACGCCTGCTGGAGTATCATGCACGACCTGTCCCGCCTGGCCGCTGACCTTTTAATGTACAATATGGATGAGCTCCTTTTTGTGGAAACGACCAGTGCTGTCACTACAGGCAGTTCTATCATGCCTCAAAAACGTAATCTGGATGTCATGGAACTGATCAGGGCCAAAAGTCACAGGGTACTGGGACATTCCCAGGCTGTCAAAGGAATGCTCAACGGAATGATCTCCGGTTATAACCGTGACCTGCAGGAATCCAAAAAAGCCCTTTTCGAAACTTTTGAGATCACACTTTCTTCACTTCAGGCGGCTACTATCGTCTTTTCTCAGATACGCATAGATGAAGACGCAGTCATCCGGTCATTAAGTCCGGGGATTTTTGCTACTGATATCGCTTTTCAGGCTGTAGCTGCAGGCATGACCTTTCGCGATGCCTATAAAAAAGCGGCAGAAGAAATCCACAAAATCCAGGTTACTCCTGAAGTTATTCAGGATAGCATCAGGAAGCGTGTTAGCCCGGGCGCACCGGCCACTCTTGACTCTCAGTTAAGGATGCAACAGATCAAGTCAGAGAGTGACCTTTGGAAAACCCGTGAAGCCAAACTCCACAACGTATTCAAAGAATTACTGGATTAGTTTTATATGCAAAAAAATACCCTCGCACTGAGTGTTTACGACTTTGATGACACACTGTATAATGGAGATTCTTCCATACGTTTCTGGTGGTTCATGCTGATTCGTCGCCCGGTGTTTCTATTGCTCAGCCCCTGGTTTCTGCTTTTACTATTGCTGCACGCTGTAAAACTGGTCGATCGTGACCACTTCAAGCAGGCAATGTATATTGTAGTAGAGGGACTGAAAACAGAAATTCTTCAGGCCCGGGTCGACTCATTCTGGAGTAGAGAAAAAAAGAAAATCAATTCGTGGGTCAAATCACGGATATCTCAGGAAAAAAAGGAAGGTCTGAAAATACTATGCATCTCAGCCTCTCCCCGTTTCCTTCTGGATCAAATCTCAGCAGAACTGGGGATCGAGATTCTTATTTGCACAGAGATGAAAACTGTAGAAAACCATCAGACCCGCTTTATGGCTGGACCCAATTGCCGGGGACAGGAAAAAGTTCGACGCCTGCAGGATTGGGCTGATCTACAACAGGTTAAGTACAAGGTCGTCAGATTCTGTTCCGATAGTCAGGCAGACCTACCCCTATACCAGTTAGCTGAGGAAAAATATAAAGTCGTTAAGGGTATTTTGTCCCCAGGTTTGCCGTGAGCAGCCTTTTTTTCATTTATTTCTGGACAGACTGAACCTTTTAAAATACAATTATATATAGATTTAAAGGAGTCAGCATGAACAAAGAACAGATTCTGACAAACATCAAGTCCGGAGAAGCTCTCAGCCTGACTTTTCCTGTCATTGATGAGAGTATTCAACAGAGCATGCATTTCCTTATCGATAACCTCCTGGATCATTACGGCCAACCCGATAAAAAAGAACTACTCTATTCATCACTGAAAGAACTAGTCATCAACGGAATAAAAGCCAACCTAAAACATCATATGGTAGAAGTCTATGCCCTGGATGAGACTAATCAGCAGATTCAGGAAATGCTCAAAGAAATGCTCAATGAAAAAGAACTGCAGAAATTTGAAGATATCGCCCGGCGCCGAGGCTTTCATGTCAGTATTACCATTCATCATTCCCCTCAGGAAATCATTGTCCTGGTTGAAAACAATACTTTGATCACAGATGTTGAATACCAGAGGGTCAGTGAAAAATTTGAAAAGGCCCTGAAATACAATAATATTTTTGAATATTATATGGAACATGCTGATGAGACTGAAGGGTCAGGTCTGGGTATCACTATGATCATACTGATGCTTAAAGGTGAAGGTATTGACCCCAAAGTATTTACCATTCAGAAGCACGATAATAATGTCACCATAGCCAGTATCAAAGTACCCTTATAATTTTCCGAAAATAAAAAAACTCCCTCTGGATATCAGAGGGAGTTTTTTTATAGCAAAAAATTTAGTAACTCATCACCTTGGCTTTTTGAGCCGCAGCATCTTTTTTCAGCTGTTCTGAAGAAGAAGTGCTGTTCATGACATCATTGAATCTCATTACAGCCGCGTTTTTATAGGTAGTAAGATCGTCCATGGTAAAACCATAGCGGGTTTCTTTGATGTTTTCTTTGATAAACTTGGCAACCAGGACGAAGGCACGCCCGGCTTCATATTTATTTTGTACACTAGCCATTTTCTTTTCATTATCCAGGGCTTCTTTAAGTACCGCGATGACATTTTTATAAGCCGTGTCATCAAATTTTGAATCCTGGACTATCACTACCGTTGAATTGGTGGCCTTATTATCCCCTTTTACCGGTTCTTTTCCACAGGAAAATACCGTCGCCAACACAGTCACCATGAGCAGGCTGAATATTACTCTTTTCATATAGTCTCTCCTTGCTTCTTTCTTTTTTTAAAAAATTACTTGGACAGTTTCCAGTCTAAATTCTTGATCGCTTTCCAGGCTTCTCGGATGGTATCATCGGTATGCTTCCGTTTAGTGACAATTTCCAACAGTGCCACAAATGCCTTTGGGTGCCTGGATTTACTGACCAGTACCACCAGCTCTTTGGCGATCTTATCATTATAATATAGAACCTGGTCCTGTTCATTAAAATCCACAAAATCATAGGAATGATTCAATAGATCAATAGCGGTATCAATCAGGATCATATCAGGGCTTTCTTCATACATTTTCTGCATGCGCAATACAGCAGCTTTTTTCTGTTCATAATTGTCACCCAGAGATAAGGTGCGATAAAGCTTCTGAAGTTCAGGACTCATACTGGTATTATTACCCTGAGACCAAAGGGAAGAGCTCAGCAGTAATACTGAAAGAAGAAATCCTATCCTTAAACTTTTCATTTTACCATTTCAGCTTGTTCATAGCATCCCAGGCTGCATCTATAGTCTGGATACGATGATTCTGTTTGGTCACGATTTCCAATAGAGCGGGAAAGGCCATAGGATCCCCGATTTCACCGAAAGCTTTACAAATACCTTCTACTACACGGTCATCCTGGAACATCTTTTCATTATCTTCCCGGAAATTTGCATAGTTAAACTGAAAACGCACCATGGAAACCAGTGTTTTGACACTCTGAGGAGAACCCATCATTCCTAATGCCCGTGCAGCGGCAATACGGATTTCAGTTTCACGTTCAAATTTAATAATACTGACCATAGTGTCTGAATATTTAGGGTTCTTTTGTTCAGATATATAATTGAGAGCAATTAAACGGGCTTCGGGAGAGGTACTGGTAGCCTGTCCATATTTGTCTGCCATGCGCAGGTCAAAAGTTACCATATCCATCAGTACATCATAGCGTGCAGGTTCTGTATTTTTAGTGATCATTTTGACAATGATGGTCTGCTGCTGGCGGTCTGTAGTCTTATAAAACTGGTCTTTGAGAGTCTGAAGACCTCCTCCCAGGACCAGGTCATCCGGTACAAAAGCATCTGAAGCATCGATTTTGGCAAATGCTGTCACACTCATAAGCATCATCACAGCTACAGCAATGAGAGCACGTATTCCTTTCATCCGAAACCTCCTTGATTGTCGGGTGTAAAATTTAATATATTGATATCGACTACACAGGGATAGAACTGAAAAGCACTGATCCTATCCACTATTTACATACCTAATAATAGCTTGGAATAGCGGTTTGTCAAGAAAAATCCTGTAAGTTGTTGAGGTTTACTGCTTTTGTATGGCTTTTAATAGAAGTGAAAGCACCTGGGTAATACCCAGTCCTGTGGTATCTATGATGTGGGCATCCTCAGCCGGCTTTAATGGAGCCAGGTCTCTTTGTGAATCAAGGCTATCCCGCCGGATGATTTCTGCTTCGATGTGATCAATATCCAGACCTGTCTCCCCTCTTTGTACCAGCTGTTCAAATCTACGTTGGGCTCTTTCACGGGGAGTAGCATCCAGATAAAATTTAAAGTCAGCCTGTGGAAAAACAACCGTCCCCATATCCCGACCTTCGGTCACAAAATCACCGCCAGCGGCAATCCGCCTCTGTAACGCGGTCATGGAACCTCTCACCACAGCCAGACCGGACACAGCCGAAACCTGCCGGTCTATGTCAGCAGTCCTTATATCCAGGCTGACATCTCTGTCATTTAAAAAAACTTTTTCACCCTGAAAGGAAATCTTCAGATTATCCAGGATGGATTGAATAGACGGGATATCATCCAGCGAAATATTTTTTTCCATGAGTGCCAAAGTGACACAGCGGTACATAGCTCCGGTATCCAGGAAGGAAAAATTTAACTCCCGGGCCAGTTGCCGGGACAGGGTTGATTTACCGCTACCCGCAGGCCCATCCAGAGTGATGATCACAGGTTTTCCCGGAAATCCTTGGCGCGTTCCAGGTATTCAATAAGATGCTTACGGTTGCCGGACTGAATGATCTTGACCAGCTCCCCTATTTCACGGGAAAAATCCACCAGGGAACGTTCCACATTATCCGCATTCATTAATATAATATCTGCCCACATATCAGGAGGACCCATAGATATCCGGGTCGTATCCAGTAACCCTTTGCCATACAGGCCGAAAAAGCGGACTTCTGACCAGCCGTCTTTTTCCAGCTGTCGGGATAAGGCGCTAGCTATGAGGTGTGTGGCGTGTGAAGTGGAGCCCACGATTTCATCGTGAAAATCAGAGGAGACAATCACGATCTGGGAACCAAAAGTCTTCCAGAAATCCCGTACTCTCTCCAGGACTTCTTCCCGGCCTTCCCCAATTATAGCTACTATTTTTTTCTCAAAAAGATCGGCCCGGGCGAATTCCATACCGGATTTTTCACTACCTGCCATGGGGTGCGCACCCACAAAGGACAGGTTGCGCTGATTGACTTTGGCTACGCTTTCAATGACTACGCGTTTGACACTGGCCACATCCATTACCACCACAGAATCTGAAAGGTGGTTATGGAACAGGGCAAATGTGGCAGCCACATTTTCAGCGGGAGTCCCGATAAGCAGAACTTCTATCTTTTCAACTATTTCATCCCCGGGCTCAGCTACCTGATCAATAATACCCAGCCTTCGGGCTTTTTCCAGTTTTTCTTTGTCCCGTCCAAATCCGATAACTTTGACATCATCAATGTATTGTTTAATAGCCAGGGCAACAGATGCTCCGATTAACCCCAGTCCATAGACTCCGAATACTCTTTGAGCCATGTGCTCACTCCTTTAAAATAATCTGGACGACCTAGACAGCGAGACCCCGGCCTGTCACCCGGGCAATCTCTCCCAGATCATGTATCAATTTTAAAAATCTTTCCGGACGGAGTGATTGAGCCCCGTCTGATAATGCGGATTCCGGCTGGTGATGTACTTCCACCATTACGCCATCAGCACCGGCAGTTATACCGGCCAGGGCAAGCGGCGCAACATACTGCCACACCCCGGCCGCGTGACTGGGATCTATAATCACGGGCAGATGGGTCCTTTCTTTTAATACAGGTATAGCAATAATATCAAATGTATTGCGGGTGGTTGTCTCAAATGTTCTGATGCCTCTTTCACATAATATCACTTCAGGATTACCTTCTGACAGAATATATTCAGCAGACATCAGCCATTCATCTATGGTCTGCGATTGACCCCGCTTTAAAATCACCGGTTTCTTTTGCTTACCCACTGCCTTCAGTAAGGGAAAATTCTGGGCATTCCGGGTACCGATCTGCAGTACATCAACATATCCGGCTGTCATATCGACTGCCATGGTATCCATGACTTCAGAAATTACCGGCAGCTCCCATTTATCACCCGCCCGGCGCAGCAGCCTGAGTCCTTCTTCTCCCAATCCCTGAAACATGTAGGGGGAAGTACGGGGCTTGAAAGCACCGCCTCGCAGGAAATGACCGCCGCTCTCTTTCACTGCCTGGGCTATGGTCATGATCTGTGCTTCACTTTCGACACTACAGGGACCAGCTATGACACATATATCGCGACCCCCGATGGCATGTTTTCCTATTTGTACAATAGTATCCTGGGGATGAAAATCCCTACTGGCCAGCTTGTAGGGTTTGGACACCTGGACTATTTTTTCCACACTGCCCAGGGAGGCCAGAGGATAATCAGCCAGTCTGGATTTATCGCCGATCACACCTATGATAGTCTGTGTCTCCCCTGTGGAGACATGTGTCTTCAAACCCACTTTTTCGATCATGAGGACGATGTGGTTCACTTCCTCATTGCTGGCTCCGGGTTTCAGGACAATGATCAAGTTCGGCTCCCCATAGGGTATTCGTGGCAATTTACTGCATTATTATACAAAGTCCATATCAAAATTACAAGTATGAGCTCAGGAAGGTATGTCTATCCCGGAACAGAAAAAATGACTCTAACTGGAAGTGAATGCTGAAAATCTGGTTTTTTTTCCAAGACTTTGCTATCATATAGGTAAAATAATCTTCAGGAAGTACTATGAGTATTTTTCAGGATCCCCAGAATCTCGAAACCGTTCAGGAAGAAAAAAAAGTTTTAACTTTTATCCTGACTATCGTCATATTGATCAGTGCCTTTGTGCCTTTTATCATGAACTACAAGTATAATGATCATCACCTGAACTGGCTAAACCATGACTACGGTAAAAATCTTATGATGTCCACTGAAAAAAACTCCATTCTGATGACAGAAGGCGGAGATAACCAGGTTTTCTCTACTTTATACTTCACCTATGCTGAAAAAATCCGCCCGGACCTGACTCCCTATGACCAGAAAGGTAATATCTTTAAACGTATTTATTGGGATATGCGCTATATTTATCCACAGACCCTGGAAAAGAGAATGAAGCAGGTAGACACCGGCCTCTTTTCAGGGGAAGAACCTTTCTACCCCGACCGGTCTGAAGCTCCAGACTCTTCTGATGCTGAGCTCTTAAAGTTTTTCCAACAGGACCCCTATTTTATACCTTACTGGATGGGAGTACGGCCGGTATATCTGACCTGGCAGCGCCCGGAACCCTGGACTCTGGGAGACTATTATTACAAACGCTATGGTATCATGTACAAAGTTCAGGATATCGAATATAGCCTGGTGGATTATCTGGAAATCAAAAAAGAAATCAGCATGAATGAAGCCGGCCGCTATCTGGCTGATCAGCTGCACCGCACTCTGGACTCTACATACATAAACGCTAAACTTGCCAAACTGGAAAAAGAAGGCTGGATCCGTCGTAACGGAGGCTCAGTTTCATTTGTTAAGATGTATCCTGCGCCTCATCCCGGAGATTATTTCGACTCCTTCCTGTTACGCTGGAGGGATGTACCCAACGCCCCCTACTGGGACTATCTGACCCGTGAAATTATCATCAATTATGACTATCAGCTGGGTAATATCTATCTGGAAAAAACCCGTGAGCTGAAAGAACTGGCTAAATCCGAAACGCGTACTGCTATCCTGAAAGATATCAATGCCCGTATCCAGGAAAACTGGAATCTGGCGAAATCATATTATGATGATGCAGTGACTTATGGAGGAGACAGCATTTCTTCCTTGCACAATGTAGCAGTAATCTACCTTAATAATGATATGGAAGACCTTTCGGCTAAGGCACTGCCCTTGCTGGAAAAAGGACTCACCCTCTACCCTAATTCCATTGGGACCTACCAGCTGATGTTCAACTATCTGCTGAAAAACCTGTTTGACGTACCCGCCAATGAAAGTAAAAATCTCTCAGAAATGGAAAAATATCTGTCTATGCTCAAGAAGCAATTATCTCTCTATAAAGGTACAGGTGGAGATTTCTCCAAACACCCCAACTGGAAAAATTTTGCCGGCATAGAAAGTTTTATGCAAAGTCTGGTTCAATTCCCCAATAGTCAATTGATGCAGCTGGATGCCAGTCTTCTGAAGCAAATACAGACTGATCCAGCCAAGGTTCCTACACAGGCGGCACAGCAGGTCATCTTTAACTTGTTCCAGAGGGGTATTTCTGTCAATTATCAACCCTATCTCAATAAAGCCCGGTATTATATGTCCGTCCTGATTCCAGCCAAATTAAACGATTCGGAATTTCTATCCTGGGCTTTTGAGCAAAGCATTCAGCTTCAGGATTACGATACCGCACTGTATTGCGGATTGGCCCTGGATCGTTTAAAAGTAGAACATAACCGTCTCAAGGGTTTGTTTAATTATTATATGGGAAAACTTTTCTTCAACCAGGGTGGTACTTTGGAAGCGAAGCGGTATTTTGAAAAATATATCGATAGTACCAAGGGCAATATGCAGGCACAGATGCAGCAGAAATCCATGCTGGATGAATCCAAGCAGGCTATCCAGCTGTTAAGCACACAGGCATTAAAGTCCTACAATCCCAGACTGACTGTCTACAAACTGAACTGATTTTCGGATCATACGGTTAGTGAAGACACTGGATAAAATCGACAAAGTCCTCTTTTACCTGATCTTGTCATTGATGCTATTAGGGGTTGTTCTGGTCTTCAGTGCCAGCTATTATTTCGCTCTCAATCTGGATGTCAGCCCCTATTACTTTTCTCTGCGTCAGGTCATTTGGGTGATCATATCTTTGGGGTTATTTTTTCTGTTTATCCACCTGGACTATCACGTCCTGCAGAAATATGTCAGACATCTGGTGTTTCTGGGGTTTTTCCTGCTGCTGCTGGTATTCATTCCGGGAATAGGAAAAACAACCAGCGGGGCTACACGATGGATAGATTTTCGGGTTTTTGCGCTTAATCCTTCTGAATTTTCAAAACTGATTGTGATCATATATCTGAGTTATATTCTCACCAAAAAACAGGCTAAACTGGAAGATTTTACATTCGGCATTTTACCGCCTCTCTTGCTTGTCGCCACCATGTTTTTTCTGATTCTGATGCAGTCTGGTTTTTCCACTGGGGTCGTTCTTTTAATTGTAGCTTTTGTGATGTTTTTTGTAGGCGGAGCGTCTATCAAGCATATTGTTTCGATGCTGCTGCTAAGCCTACCGGTTTTGGGTACTTTTATCTATAGAGTAGCCTACAGAAAGGATCGTATCTTCGCCTTATTGGATCCCTGGAATGACCCATCCGGTAAAGGTTATCAGGTCATACAAAGTCTAAAAGCTTTTTCCCTGGGAGGAGTGTTGGGAAAAGGCATCGGGAATTCTACCCAAAAGATACGTAACCTGCCCACACCCCACAATGATTTTATCTTTGCTATTATCGCAGAAGAAATGGGACTGTGGGGGAGTTTGTTGATATTAGCCCTGTTTGTGGTGGTATTTATCCGGGGAATCCTGATCAGTCTACATTGCCGGGACAAGTACGGCCAGATGCTGGGATTCGGAATTGTGACTCTGGTGACTCTGCATGCTTTTTTAAATGTGGGGATCGCCACGGGACTGCTGCCCCCCACAGGTATCTCGTTGCCTTTTTTAAGCTACGGTGGTTCTTCCATTATTGTGATGTCGGTGGCCATGGGTATCCTGCTCAATATTTCTTCACAAAATCACGATATTCCTGTACAGGATGAACAGGCCGTCATTGCAGAATAACCATATCAAACCAGTATCAGAACATTAATACCTATCTCAATGATAAATAAAATGAGCAATAGCCACACATACCTGATATTATTCCGCAGAGATTGACCTAAAAAGTACCGGCTTTTACTGAGCAGCATAGAGCGCACTTTGTCTCTGATATCGGGAGGGAATTCCTCCAGAACCTGTAGAATATCTGTAAAACTTTTTACCAGATTATAGACAGTGACTGCCAGAAATACTCCCAGGCTGATAAAGTAAAATAACTTGTATATTCTATAGAAGTGAATCAATCAGATAACCTTGAATACATACTTTAATAGAAGAGTAATCACCGCTGCAGCTATGGCTCCACCCAGGCTGATACTTACTATGATAAGCTGGGCCTTGACCCTACGGTCGATGTGTGCCTGGGTATTCCGTTCCAGCTCCTGGCCTACTTTGGAAAACACCTGCTCGATTTTATTGTCCAGCCAGGGCTTCTTTTTTTTCTTAACCGGTACTTCTTCCAGAATGACTGCCTGCCTCACTTCCGGTTCTGTCTGTTCGGATTTAGTCAGTTTTTTCCCGGATTGAATCAGCTGTTTAGTGACCATACCCACCACCATACCGATGATAGCTATATCATCAGTATATCCCAACCCGGGTATAATATCAGGGATAAAATCAAAAGGGCTGATGAAATAGACCAGGGCGGAAATTGCAGAAATTCGGTTACCCAGGTTCGCATCTTTTCCAAAAACCAGTTCTATCAGTATACCGACCTGTTCTCCGGCTTTCTTGACATGATGACCCAGTCTCAGGGATGCTCGTTTTAATTTTTCCAGAAATTTCTCGTCCGCGGCATGCTGTTCTCCCTGCCGGGTAAACCTGCTGTGTTTAAATCTTTCAAAAAGTTTTCCTTTGTCCATAAACTGACTCCCCTTCAGTGACTTAAAGCATAGACCACAATATTAATTCCCATACGTATGGCAGACTCTCGAATCGCATCAGGGTCATTGTGTACCGAGGGCGGATCCCAGCCATCGGCAATATCCGTGTTAAATGCGTAAAACAGCACCAAACGATCTCCCTGGAATAACCCCAGAGCCTGAGGTCTCCCCCCGTCGTGTTCATGTATCTTGGGAATTCCCTGTGGAAATTGATAAAAGCAATGATAAATCGGATGCGTAAAAGGTATCTCTTTTAATGGCATTCCGGGAAAAACCTCTGCAATAATTTTTCTAACGGATTCATCAATACCGTAGTCATCATTAATAAAAACAAAGCCTCCATTCTGAATAAAACGGCGAAGAAATTCTTTTTCCCGGTCATTTATTACAATGGGGACATGCCCATTAATAAATATAAAGGCGTATTCAAATAATCTTTCATCATCCAGGGGTAATTCTTTAATATTTTGTTCCACATTGATTGTGGTCCTGGATTGTAATTGCTTTAAGAAAAGTTCTACTCCCTGACGGGAATTATACCAGTCCCCGGAGCGGTATTGTATTGTAACCCATTGGAAGGCTTGAAGTCTGACAGGTTGCAGAAATAAGCCCAGCCCTAGTAATACCAATATTAATCTCAAATTGCACCTCTGTTTTAGATTATAACATGGAAGTTGATTTTTCTTCTATAATATATAAGATAGTGACATTGCAGAAAAGAGGCAAAAAAGGTACAATATATGTGTATTTTTAAAATCCGAAAATTAGGGACTATACATGACGAAACATGTACTACAACCTGAAATTATAGTCAGCAACCAAAGAATAAGCGTGCGTATTTATTTCAAAAATGAGCAGATAAATAGAATAGAGCTTTGTGATCATCCCCAGACGGAACAATTTTCCCAGCGTTTTCCACTGGTCTTTACAGCTTTTCATACATATCTGGAGGGGAAAACTATCCTGCCTGACTTTCCGGTAGAAGATTCACAACTCACAACTTTTCAAAAAATGGTATATAAAGAGCTGAGGATGATACCAGCAGGAGAAAACCTCACCTATAAAGAACTGGCCATGAAACTGAATCTCCCGCACCATGCCCGAGCGGTAGCCAGGGCTCTGGGAGCCAATCCCTTCCCCCTGCTCTACCCCTGCCACCGTGTAGTAGCAGCTCATGGCATCGGTGGATATTCGGCTCCAGGGGGAGCAGCCACTAAACTCTACCTGCTAGATCTGGAAAAACGGAACAACCACCATGGAAGATAAAATCCTGTCCTATCTGGGAAACTTAAACCAGCTCAGTATCTCTGACACAGATCTGGAAGCATTTTATGTGCAAAGTCAGAATGAAAAAATCCCTGCTCTACGCCCCCAAAGCTGCCGGTTATTGTACCTCATACTAAAAATCCAGAACCCCACCCATATTCTGGAGATAGGTACCGGTTCCGGCTTATCCACACTGTGGATGGCTAAGGCCTGTCCACAGTCACACATTACCACTCTGGAAAGAGATCTGAACCGGTACCAAAGTGCCCAGGTTGTATTTGCCCAGTATACCCAGGTAAAAGTAATTCGGGCAGATGTCTTCCACTACCTTCCGGCATGTGAGCAGGTCTTTGATTTTATTTTCCTTGATTCACAAAAAAGAGATTATATTGATTTGATTCCCCTTTTCAAACCCCGTCTTAGGCCGGGAGGTTTGTTGGTAACTGACAACATCCTCTTCGGCGGAAAAGTTGTGGAAGACCATTTGGATGATGAGAGAAAGTATCGGAGTGGTGTGGATCGACTGAAGTCATTCAATAGTGCTATCAGCCAGGACCAGGATTGGGACTGCTTCTTCCTGTCTCTGGAAGATGGGATTCTGATCAGCAGGTTCAAAGGAAACAATCATGCCCTGGCTGGATAAACCCTGGAATAACCTCAATGCCTGGCTCCAGGATAGATTTGGAGAAAAAGTATACCGGGTCTCCATAGACGGCGGCTTTACCTGCCCCAATCGTGACGGTACTCTGGCCCGGGGAGGCTGTATCTACTGTAATGAAGCGGGTGCCAGAGCCGACTATGTCCAACCTGAACTGGAAGTAAAAGAGCAGTTATCCCAGGGAATTCAAATCATGCGCAGGCATTATCATGCCCAAAAATTTCTGGCTTATTTTCAGGCTTATAGCGGAACATACGCCCCTGTGGAAAAACTATTAAAATTATATAGTGCAGCTCTGGAACACCCCCAGGTAGTAGGTCTCTGTGTGGGAACCCGTCCTGATTGTATCCATCCTGCCATTCTGGATTTACTGGAAGATATTGCCCGGACTAAACTGGTAATTGTGGAGTACGGTATTCAGACTGTGCATCCCAGAAGTCTGGAATTGATCAACCGTCATCATAGCGTAGATGACAGTCAGCATGCCATTGCTGAGACTGTGAAAAGAAAGAATATCATTACCCTGGCTCACCTGATACTGGGCCTCCCCGGTGAGACAAGACAGGACATGATGGAAAGTGTGCGGACTGTTCTGGATTGGGGAGTACAGGCTTTGAAACTCCACCATCTCTATGTAGAAAAAGACACACCACTGGCACTCATGTACCACAGAAAAGAATTTGAAATAATGCCAAGAGAAGAATATCTGGATTTATTATGTGCCATACTGGCAGAAACACCCCCCCGGATAGTAATTCACCGGCTTTTTGGTCAGTGCAGCCGTGAAAAATTAGTAGCACCGGACTGGACATTGAATAAAACTCTAAACATGGAGCTTTTAATTAAAAAAATGAATGAGATGGGAATTGAACAGGGATGCCGAAGTCAGGTTTCTAACCTTTAAATTCATCTATGAAGGCTTTTCCGAAAATCTCTCTATAATCCAGATTTTTAAATACTTCTCTCATCTCCTGATTCATGGGAGCATAACTGTAAAACTCTATAGGATTTCGGATTGCGTCATGCATCTGCAGCTGGTTCTTGATCTGTTGGGCCTCGTGTGTATAAATAGGAAATGGGCTTAAATTTACGATATGATTGACGGCCTTATCAAATAATATTATGTTATTATTTCCAATAACCACCTCCGCATCGGAGGGCAGCTGCAGGCACTGGATTATATATTGCTGAGCTTTTTTATAATCCCGTGTAAAAATAAACTTAAGGTTTGGTGCACTTAACAGATCTTTATATCTATTAACAGTTACTTTGACATCCTTAAATTCTGGGCTTTTTTTATAGATATTCTGAATCATATTGATGGAACGGTAAAACTCTCCAATCTTGAGCAGACCTTCCGCCATGGTATAGAGAATTTCCAGCTTGTCTGCCGCGGTAAACTTTTCGGCGTTATTCTCATATGTATATTGTGCGGCTTTTATCTCATTTTTCATAATCAGACACATGATCAGATTCTTCATGACAGTCAGAGCTTTTTCCGGGATCTGCATAATGTATTTTTCCAATAGCAGAGCATCATATATTTCTGCAGATTGGACAAAGTTTTTATTTTCAAAGTAATTCTCTGCCAGGATCTCCTGGGCTTCCAATCTAAGTTCGATTTCATCCATATCTGAATTTTCAATAATGGAATGAAGGTAATGTTCAGCTATGTTGAACTGATTTAATTTGGAGAGTACTTTTGCCAGAAGCAGTTTGGCTTTTGAGTCTTTAGGATAGGTCGTTAACAATGATTCCAGTAACTGTTTAGCCTTGATAAATTTCCTTTTTTGAAATACTATATCTGCAGTATTAAATAACGCCTCATGGTTCTGAGGCTCTTTTTGTAATAACATTTCGTAATATGCCAGAGACTGATCGACCTTATTAGTCTGGTAAGAAAGGTGAGCGATTTTATATTGCACTCTGCTGATCAGAGGGTTTTGAGTGGTAGTAATCTGCAACATGGCTTTTTCATAAAACGTAATAGCCAGATCCAGCTTGTTCTGCCCTTCATAAGCTTGTGCCAGAAAATACCGGGACATAAAAGGGTCAAGACTATTTGAGTTTGTAGACTGAACCAATTTTTCTGCTTCTTCAAATTTCTTTTCTTTAAGCGCTTTTTCAATATCCGCTATAACCCGGCTTTTTTTTACTGTGCGAGTTAATAAGACTATAGCAGTGGCAAACAAGATCAAAATAGCAATAACCATAGCAACAATACTGATCAATAAAAAACTCCTAGATTAACCTATTGGAATTATCGGATAATTAAAGAATTTTTTCAAGGAATAAACTGGTTTAATTCCAGGCAAACCAGTTTAATTAAATTATAGGTCTTTTTTGATCTCATGAAGAAAGGTGATTGCTTCCAGAGGGGTAATACGATTAATATCCAGATTTCGGATCTTTTCTGCCAAATTTGCCCAGGGATTTTCCGAAAACAGCTCCAGGCCGGAGGCTGACTTGTTTTGTTTACGCTGGCTGTTATCTATCTTGCGTTCGATGGCATCACTGGCTCTTCTGCCTTCTTTTTCCAGGTTTTCCAGAATGATCCCGGCTCGCTCGATAATCTCCTGATCTATCCCGGCCAGTTTAGCCACATAGATCCCATAACTGCGGTCTGCCGGCCCTTCCAGTACTTTACGTAGAAAGACCAGTTCATCCTGATATTCACGCACCGCGATATTAAAATTACAAATCCCGGGTTTATCGGACAAACGGGTCAGTTCATGATAATGTGTAGCAAAAAGCGTCTTACCGCCTTTTTCCCTGTGTTCGTGCAGATATTCAATCACAGCCCAAGCTATGGACAATCCATCATAGGTACTGGTACCGCGGCCTAATTCATCCATGATGATCAGGCTACGGCGGGTGGAATGGGACAGGATATTGGCTGCTTCTTCCATTTCCACCAGAAAAGTAGAGCGCCCGGCAGATAATTGGTCTGATGCACCTATTCGTGTAAATATCCTATCCAATAGACCCATCCGGGCAGAGGCGGCCGGCACATAGCTGCCCATTTGAGCCATAAGCGCGATAAGCGCGTTCTGGCGCAGATAAGTGGACTTTCCCGCCATATTGGGGCCTGTAATGATCAGTATCCTCTGCTCATTATCATTCATGACACAATCATTGGGCACAAAAAGATTAGTACCCATATATTTTTCCACCACAGGGTGTCTGCCGTCTTTTATCTCAAAATCACCATCCTGAGATAAAAGAGGTTTGCAGTAGTGGAATTCCCGCGCGGCCACAGACAGGGACAGAAAGACATCCGTTTCGGCCAGAGCCTGTGCAGTCTCCTGAAGCAAAGGAATAAAACGGGCAGCTTCATCCACGAGAGCTTCAAACAATTCCTGTTCCAGTTTGGTCACCTTTTCCTCAGCATGAGTGATCTTGGCTTCGTAATCAGACAGTTCGGGTAGAGTGAATCTCTCAGCATTGACCAGACTCTGTTTCCGCAGATAATCATCCGGTATTGAGTCCAGATTGGCCTTACTTATTTCTATAAAATAGCCAAATACTTTATTGTATTTTACTTTCAGTGAATTGATTCCCGTGCGTTTCCTTTCTTTTTCCTGGAGACGAATGATCCAGTCTTTACCCTCTCTGAGGAGGACCCGGTACTCATCCAGTTCCGGATTATATCCTTCCACTATGACGTTACCATTGAACAGATTGGAGGGTTCCTCTACCAAAGCTTTTCCGATCATACGGGTCAGTTCATCCAGATCGCTGTATCGTCCAGCCAGTTCTGACAAAAAGCTGCGTCCTTTCAGGATATCTTTCAATTTACGCGATAATTTCAGGGATTCTTCCAATGCCTTGAGGTCACGGGGCAAAGCCTTCCGTAATGCGATTCTCGTAGTGAGTCTTTCTACATCACTGATACCTTTGAGGTGAGTCAAAGCTATAGTTCTAAGTTGTGAATCCTCAAAAAATTCTTCCACACAATTCTGGCGCTTAAAAATCCGGGAAAGGTCATACAGAGGCATAACAATCCAGCGACGTATCAGTCTGCTGCCCATAGGGGTACGGGTGAAATCCAGCACATCCAACAGAGTGTATTTTCTACTCCCATCCTGCATGTTTTTCAGCAGCTCCAGGTTCTTGAGAGTAAAATCATCCAGCTCCATATATTCCTGTCGGGTAATTTTAGCAATACGGCGGACATGGGCCAGGGCACAGAACTTGGTCTCCATGAGATAATGTACCGCTCCACAGATTGAGGCTCGGTTGATCGGCTCTGACCATAGCTCTTTATCTATCTCCATAGAAAGGTGCCAGTCTTCATCCGCAGAGTGGTCGAAATACCAGGCAGGTAATGGTTCCGGATTATCCAGAAATGCAGAAAGAATATCCAGAAACACTTTATCCTGGTTTAGATCCTGGTGGTAAAGAATTTCAGCGGGCTGATAAATGGAGAGCTCATCCCTCAGACTACGGTACAGATCCTGTCCCTGGGCTTCATGGACATAGAATTCTCCGGTAGAAATATCCACCAGACTGAGACTATACAGATCTCCGCTCCCGCAGATTACCGCCAGCCAGTTATTGGCCGAACTCTGGATATAATTTTCTTCAATGAGGGTTCCGGGGGTGATGATATTAACGATACTGCGCTTGACAATACCCTTGGCCAGAGCGGGATCTTCTACCTGATCGCAGATAGCGACTTTACGTCCTGCCTGGATGAGCTTGCGGATATACTGGTCAGCAGCATGATGGGGAAAGCCGCACATGGGATTTTCGTGTCTTTTAGTGAGGGCCAGGTGAAGGATGGCGGAGGCTTCCTGGGCGTCTTCATCGAACATCTCATAAAAATCTCCCAGACGAAATAACAGGATTTTATCCCGGTGACGGGATTTTATCTCCTGGTACTGCCTCTGCATGGGAGTAAGTTCATGGGGATTCTTTTTATCGCTCATACTCCGTAACTTTTACCACCTCGATGACTTTGGTATCATCATAGCCCAGGGCCAGAAGCTGTTTAGCATAACTCTTGGCCTGGTCTATCTCTTTGATACCTCTTATTTCCAGATAGTATAACCCATCCCGGAAATAAATGCCAATCGGGAAGGAATAATCAGAACGTGACAGGTCCGTAGCTACCAGATTAGCTACCCCCAGATCTTTGAATTCCCCGATACGGATAAAATAACCCTGAACCTGGGAGGAAGAAATGTTACCGATTATTTTTTCCGCTTCAGTCTGCCTTTTTTCTGCCTGTTCTTCTATGGTAAAATCATGCATGCCGATCTCTTCATTTTTAAATGCCAGTTCCGCCGGGCGGGTGAATATTTTTTCAATCCAGTCAACCGGTTCGACTACCACCACACTGTTTTTTTCCAGGTTATCCAGATAGTTTTCAGCTAGTTTTGCTTCAGCAGAGAGGGGAAAATTGGTGCGCAGCAGAGAGAAAACGTAGAGAGCCTTGGCGTATTCCTTTTTGTAAAAAAAGCTTTTACCGGCATAAAACAGGATGCGGCTCCCGTTATCAAAAGCATAATCCAGCAGCTTAACACTTTCTTCCAGTGTCTTCAAGGCGGAGTTTATCCTGCCCAGTCCGATATAGGAATCTATCATTACCATGAGTCCTTTATAAGCCAGGGCATGATCCTGAGTCTGTTTCACCAGATCCTGGACACTCTGGATAGCCTGTTCATGCTTGCCATCGGCTGCATAAATCACGCCTTCCATATAGTAGGATCTGTCAGTCTGAGCCTGAAGATATGCCTTGAGGGCATAATCATAGGAGCCCATGACATAGTAGATATCTCCCAGTTTTTCTACCGATTCTTTCCAGTATTTGAAATCGGTATAGGTTCCTCTGATGATATTGAGGTATTCGATAATTTTGATGTAATCCGTCTCGATAAAAGACAGCATAAACAGGGAATTAGCCACATAACGGGAATCAGGGTATTTTTTCACCACTTCTTCAAATTTTGCTTTAGACTCAGCCATTTTTTTATTTCGGTAGAGCTCTTTGGCATCCTGATAGACGATATAGGCCTGACCGGTATTGGATGACTGGGCCTGGATAAAGTTACAGGCTAAGAGTATTAGAAATGCAGTCAGTATTTTTTTCATATTTTCTCCCTGTCCCACCAGACAATAAAAAAAAGGAATAAGGTTTTTCCTTATTCCTTTATCGGTATAATCCCTGATTGTTTAACTCTTGGGCAGGGTTTTCTGGTGCTTGACGACCTTACCTTCCTTGATAAATATCACATCTTCCGCGACATTGGTGGCATGATCGGCAATACGCTCCAGGTTCCGGACGATTCTTATGACCTGTAACCCCCTGTCCAGGACCTTGGGATCAGCCATCATGGCTATCATATCTCTGAGAATAGTATCTCTGAGATTGTCCACTATATCATCGTGCTTGAGTACTTCCACGGCTAGAAGTGAATCTTCATCAATAAAAGCAGTAATGGAATTATTCAGCATCTTTATGGTGTTCTCAGCCATGCGGGGTATATCCAGGAGCGGTTTAACCTCAGGTCTCTGGATTAAAATATAGGCTCCATCCGCGATGTTATTGGTCAGGTCCCCTATCCGCTCAAAGTCATTATTCATTTTCAGAATCATCAGGATCTTACGCAAATCCTTGGCTTCGGGTTGAAATCGGGCCAGAGTGGTCAGGACCATATCGTCAATCTCTATTTCAAAAGCATTGGCAGCCGGTTCATCTATTTCCATGACCTGCTTGAGGAGTGATTCATCTCTTTCCAGCAAACCTTTGATACTTTTTTCTATCATACCAGATACCAGGTTACTGTATTTCACTGTCTTGGAAATCAATTCTTTTAAAGCATCAGCTATCATCCTATTCTCCTATGATTTTTTAAATTTATCCGAATTTTCCGGTGAGGTATTCTTCTGTACGTTTATCTTCCGGTACGGTAAACAGTTTTTCTGTCAGGCCAAATTCTACCATATCCCCCAGATACATAAAGGCAGTATAATCCGCGACACGGCCGGCCTGCGCGATATTGTGGGTGACCAGAATGATAGACACATGCTGTTTAAGCTCCACGATCAATTCTTCGATCTTAGAGGTGGCTTTGGGGTCCAGAGCGGAAGTGGGTTCATCCAGCAGCAGTACTTCCGGCTGCATGGCCAACCCCCTGGCTATACACAACCGCTGCTGCTGACCTCCGGAGAGAAATGTGCCTCTTTTGTGGAGTTTATCTTTTACCTCGTCCCACAAAGCTGCCCGTCTCAGGGACTCTTCCACCAGCTGATCTTTCTGGCTTTTGGGCAGGTTGATGGCATTCAGTTTATATCCGGCTATGACATTATCAAAAATAGTCATATTAGGAAAGGGATTAGGCCTCTGGAACACCATACCAATCATACGGCGTAGCAAGATAGGATTCATGGCATGGACCGCTTCATCACGCAGGATGATCTCTCCTTCACTGCGCGCGCCGGGTGTCAATTCATGCATGCGGTTAAGACATCGGATCAGGGTCGATTTTCCACAGCCGGACGGCCCCATGATAGCAGTAGCTTTATAGGCAGGAAATTCGATATTGATATCATTCAGGACCTGATGCATGCCATAGAATGCAAACAGATGTCTGAGTTTTAGAATTTTACTTTCCATTTGTTTACCACCACTTTAGTCAATAAATTCAACAGTAAGACAAAAATTACCAGTACCGCCGATGCACCCCAGGCATTTTCATTCCAATTTGCAAAGGGGCTGAGAGAAAACTTATATATATGCGTGGGCAAAGCCTGCATCTGTTCCGTGATATTCCAGGTCAGATACCGGTTTCCGGCCGCGGTAAATAACAGGGGAGCCGTCTCCCCCATCACCCGCGCTACAGCTACCAGCACACCGGTAGCCATACCGGAAATACCCACAGGGATCATGATATTCAACACCACTCTGTAGTAAGGTGCCCCCAAGGCAAAGGCGGCTTCTTTGAGGCTATTGGGTATGAGCTTCAATGTTTCTTCGGTGTTTTTAATAATGAGAGGCATCATCATGAGAGCCAGAGCTACCGCCCCTGCCAGGCCGGAAAATCCCTTGAAAGTCCTGACCAGCCAGATATTGACAATCACTCCAAAAATTATAGAGGGTATGCCCTGTATCATGTCTACTGCTATAGTAGCTATATCCGCCATTTTCTTTCCGCGGTTTTCAGCCAGATAGATTCCGACTATTATACTGAGAGGTACAGCGAACAGAGTAGCTGTCAGGACGATTAGAAAAGTCCCGATGATGGCGTGGGATATCCCCCCTAATGCCTGCACCCTGGCCATACCTTCCAGGGCGTAAAATCCCGCTCCCATAGGCTGGGGCTGCTCATGCGTCAGGAAGAACAGATTGAAAGCAACCGGTAAACCTTTGATAAAAATGAAACCCAGTATCAGGAATAAGGGAATCAGGCTTAACAGAGAAAGAATATTTACCGCCAGTTTAAACATCTGGTCTTTACGTATATTGAGGTTTACATTGTTCTTCATGATAGTATTCATTTTTGATCCCTCAGACTCATGCGTTTAATGATAAATCTGCCCATGATACCAAACAGAAGGGTGATCACAAACAGAATCAGGCCCAGTTCACTGAGAGCAGACATTTTTAACTTACCGGCTTCACCGTACTCCATGGCGATCAGAGAGGCTATGGTCTGGCCTCCGTCAAAGATAGATTTAGGTATAGAGTTTCTATTACCTATTACCATGGTCACAGCCATGGTCTCACCCAGAGCTCTCCCAAAAGAAAGCAGGACTCCCGCAAAGATGCCGGAGGATGCATAGGGCAGCACCACTTTCATGATCACGGAAAATCGGGTAGCCCCCATACCAAATGCTGCTTCCTTAATGTCTGCCGGAACCAGTTTGATTACCTCCCGCGCCAGGCTGGCACTGTAGGGGATGATCATGATAGACAGGATCAAGGCTGCCGTAAAGATACTGGCCCCCCCGGAATTGGACTGGGGAAACCAACGCGAAATGAGGGGAACGATAAAGGCAAATGCCCAGGCTCCGTAAATAATCGAGGGTATACCAGCCAGTAATTCATTGGTGGTCTGCATAAAAGTAGACACAGGCCCGGATGTGTAGTATTCTCCCAAAAAAATCGCAATGGCCAAAGCAAAGGGCAGACTGATGAGCAAAGCCAAAATGGAAGTCAATAGCGTCCCGATGATAAAGGGCAGAGCCCCAAACCATTTGAGGTCAGGCCCGTCCAGTTCTTTTATTTCTTTTCCGCTATGGTGATCCAGCAATTTTAGATCACTGACTCTCAGTACAGGGTCTGCGGTCAGGGAAAAATTCAGCTGGTAATTGTAAGGTAAAGCAAAACCTGCATGGTCCCTGATACCGGATAAAAGGATTATCCTGAGATTATCACCCGGATTTAAAGTTCCTTTGGGATATATCATTAATAAATTTTGATTGGATTCAGGGATGATCCAGTTAAAATCGATCTCCTTTCCCGTATCATATTGGAGTAACAAATTTTCACCGGGTAAAACAGATTCAGGATTCAGGGGGGAAGACATCTGCACTTGAATAAAAGGGGTATTATCTGTCCTTGCCAGAGTCACATCATTGACTACAGTCATCCTGTCTTCCCAGGCATGGCTAACCAGGAAATGGAATCCAAATCTTTTAAATGACATACCTGAAGTGAGAAATAAAGTGATGAAAATTCCGGCTAATAATATCAGTACAAAGATAGTGACTGAAGACAGGACACCCTGAAATACTTTATCCGCGTTTTTCTTGATAGTAAATTTATCCGGCATTCCGGATTTTTTTTCAGTAATGGGTGGTTCTATTTTGTTTACCATTAAACTTCCAGTATGATTGATTTGTAATGTAATATATTATAAAAAACATTCCCATGAAGCGCAAGGCTTCATGGGAAAATCTAAGACTTTTATTGGAGTATGGGTTTGCCATCAAAAGTTACAGATTTTAGCAAGGCTTCGGCTTTCTGTACGGCACCTTCAGGGATGGGGGCATAATCCAGAGTGGCATTAATAGTTTGTCCCTCATGGATCATCCAGTTCAGCAGATTGACCAGAGCCTGAGCATTAGCTAGAGAACGGCCATCATACTTTTGTTCCTGATAGATGATGATCCAGGTAAAACTGGAAATAGGATACCCGTTAGGAGCATCCGTATCTGCGATAGACACACGGGTATGCGGGGGTAAATCACCGGCAGCAGCTTGTGAGACTCCTTCGATAGTAGGTTTTATGAAGTTACCGCTTTTGTTCTTAATAGTTGCCATGCTGATCTTGTTCTGCAGAGCATAGCTTAACTCCATGTATCCGATTGCGCCTTCGTTAGCCAGGACATTAGCGGCAACACCTTCATTTTTGTTTCCGCCGATACCCACAGGCCATTTCACTGCTTTATCTGTACCTACTTTCTGAGCCCATTCTGCATTGGCACGGGTCAGGTAATCTGTAAAGGCAAAAGTAGTCCCAGAACCGTCAGAGCGGTGGACCACAGTGATAGTAGTCGCAGGTAAATTTACGCCGGGGTTCAGGGCTGCCAGACGGGGATCATTCCACTTGGTGATTTTCCCCAGGAAAATATCCGCGACTGCCTGACTATCCAGTTTGAGTTCCAGATTGCCGGGGAGATTGTAGGCGATCACCACCGCACCCAGAGCCATAGGAACATGGATAACGGGTACACCCAGAGCTTCCAGGGCTTTGTCGCTCATGGGAGCATCAGAAGCACCGAAATCGACAGTCTTCTCTGTGATATATTTGATACCGGTACCGGAACCCACTGATTCGTAATTTACAGTGACGCCTTTTTTCTGCTTGTAGACATCAAACATTTTAGCGTACAGGGGAGCGGGGAAAGACGCGCCCGCACCATTCAATTTTACATTACCTCCGCCGCAGGCATTCAGACCCAGGGCAGCTGCCAGGACCGCGAACAGTACCACAATTCTTTTCATGGTTTCCTCCATAAATTGTTTTTCTTACAAAAATATTACTTATAAAAACAGCCGGACGGGGCTGCCGCCCGGCATACAAAAGGGTGTGTGAATGAGGTCCCTACATATTAGTAGAGGCCGTATCCATCTTCTTTTCTTCTTTTTTCTTAACATCAGGTGTGCCTACTGTGAATCCGAAGGCGATTTCAGTTTGAAGACCAGTATTGAAAGTAGTGGTTGTGCCATCAAGATTGATGGTAAAATAGGGTTTCAGCACAACAGCCTGGGCAGGCAGGTAATTCAAAGCTAATGTAATCGCCTGAGTGCTGTTTGTATCAGACGCATACTGATTCAGGAAATTAACATAAGCACCAAACATATCAGTGACTTTGTAACCCACTGTAGCCTGGATACTAGTCTGCATAGCGGCACCGGTGGGTAATACTCCCAGAAAATCAACTAAAGCCCATAATTTTCCAAATTTAGCGTCAGCGTAGATATCCAGAGCGTTGTTTTTATATGATTTTCCGGTACTTCCATTATGGAACTTCTCAGCTAGGCGGAAAGAAGCGCCAATATTCAATCCTTTGATAGGAGCTACAACCACATTCAAACCCAGTGCAAACTCATCATTTACCAAAGTTTCAGGCTTTTCATAACCCTGACCGTTGAGGATCTGCAGATTATAGGAGATCATTTTATTGAGGACAGACCCACTAAAACCAAATCCAAAATCAGCGGAAGAAGAAGCCTTGACCTGATCAGCCAAAGCCTTGTAGGGAACCTCATATTCCCAGATCGGGGTGTAACCAAAATAAGTTTTCTGCAGACCGATTGTGATTACCAAGGGAGTAGCAATTTTCCAATCAATATACGCATACTTCAAAGGAGTAGCAGGCTTGGACAGGTCAAAATTAACGCGGCCTTTGACAGTATCATTCCAGTTGATTTTAAAGTCGTTGTAATTACGACCCAATGCCAGATTCCCGGTTTTTGAATCCCCCCCGGCATTGGTCTGGTAAGTGAAATTATCATTCAAAGCATTGTCCCAGTTGATCCAGGTCAAACTTTTAAACTTCACCTCCACGGCATGAGACAGGGAAAAACCAGCCACCAGGGCTAAAGCTAACAGTACTTTTTTCATAACATCCTCCATTTGGAAAAAAATTTTTTTATAAACCGGGAAGGGAAAACCCTTTCCTGTTCTTAACCGGATTTAGTATAGAATAGCAATATTAAATAAAGAAGAAGTTAATGTTAATTTTAGGTTAATTTTTGAGAAATCAACAATAAAGAAGTGTTTTTTAAAATGAAAAGGGAAGGATTATCGTGAAGGTGGAACCCTTTTCCGGAGCGCTTTCCAGGTGGATCTCACCGCCTAAAAGGGTAATTATATGACGAACTATAGACAAACCCAGACCGGTGCCGCCCTGCCTGCGGGAACGTGATTTATCTACCACATAAAATCTTTCAAAAATACGGCCCTGCTGGCGTTGCGGAATACCGATACCGGTATCACTGATAATGACGCTGATATGGTCTTTCTGCCGGCTGGCCGTGATGCTGATCCCGCCTTTCTCAGTATATTTATAAGCATTATCGATCAGGTTGATGAAGACCTGTTCCAGTTTGAAGGCATCCGACTCCAGCATCAGCCGGTCAGGTACGTCCAGATCCAGATATAGATCTTTTTCTTCACATCTATGCTGGAAAATCTGTACTACTCTTTCCAGCAGATCTTTCAGGTCCAGTTTTTCTTTTTCCAGGGACTGGCTGGCATCTTCCAGGTGGGCCAGAATCAGCAGATCCTGGACAATACGTGTAAGACGGTTGGCATTTCTTTCTATAATCTGGAGATAGCGGTCCTGTTCTTCTGAAGGATGATCCGCTCTCAGAGTCTCCACAAACCCTTTTATAGCGGTGAGAGGGGTTTTAAGCTCATGCGATACAGAAGAGATCAGGTCTTTTTTCATCTCCTGCGCGGCTTGAATGTCAGTTATATCATTCAGAACTACCAGTACTCTGGCGCTTACAGGAATATATTGCGCGTTCAGGACCAGTTTACGGTTTAAAAGGGGGATTTCCTGCTGTATTGCTTCCTTGCGGTACCAGACCTGCTGCAGTAATTTATCCAGCTGCTGGTCGCGGATAAATTCCCAATAGTGATGCCCTTCTACATCTTCTCTTCCCAGCCAGGACCTGAAGGTGGCATTGGAAAACACAATAACCTCATCCCTGTCGATCAGCCAAAGCGCTTCCTTAAGAGCCGTAATAATTGCCTGAAGGCCTTCTTTTTCACGCATCAGTTCATCTATTAATTCTTCATTCTGTTCCGTGATATGATTGAAACTATCTGCCAGTAAACGGTATTCATCGTTTCCTTCCAGATACACCCGGGATTCCACATTACCTGAGATGACTTCCCGGGCATTTGTCACCAGATGCCGCACCGGCTTTGCCAACCTCCTGATATACAGGCCAAAAATCAGTATTAAAATAAGATAGACTGAAATAAACAATAAAAGATCAACCCTCTGCTCTTTTTTATATACACGGAAAGTTTCATCCAGCTGATAGGTTAAAAAAAGTATACCAAAATTGCCGGTAGAAAGAGTATACCTTTCACCATAGTATAGTGTCATACCGGATGGTTTGGTAGTGATTTGATAGGTTTGTTGGGAAAAACCCTGGAATATCAGACTGGGATTCAC
Organism: uncultured Brevinematales bacterium; assembly: GCA_964428015.1. Taxonomy (GTDB): domain Bacteria; phylum Spirochaetota; class Brevinematia; order Brevinematales; family CAYRWR01; genus CAYRWR01. The sequence goes on from CAYRWR010000002.1 coordinate 166,027, forward strand.
CAGGTGTTCAATACTGACCGGCTGGGCTGTCCCCATCTGTTGAAAATGATCTCCTTTTTTTTCCAGGAGTTGCGGAATTATCTGCAGCTTCTGCAGGGTTATTTCCAAACCTGTCTGCTGGTCACTCTGGTACTTTCCCGAAAAAAAGGAGACAGGTTCTGTAGCCAGGATTTCTCCCCACACTTGCAGTCTGGATTGTTCTTTATTGAGAAAACCCTCAAAACGCAGATAACTCTGTACCGCATATAATGAGGTCATAAGTAAAAAAAGCACTATCAAGATCAATAGAAAAAAACGGCTGTAAATGGTCCCTTTCATTTCTTTAACTTATACCCCACACCTCTAACGCTCTGTATCAGATCTGCCTGATCCTGTAATTTGGATCTGAGATGCCTTATATGCACATCTATGGTTCTATCGATAACTGCCTTGTCATTGCCCCACAAGTGTGAAAGAATCTGGTCCCTATTATAAACCCTACCCGGCTTTTCACTTAACAGCTCCAGGATGCGGAATTCAGCGGTAGTGAGATTTAACACCTCATCTTTCAAAATGACTTCGTGTGTATCCAGATTGATGACTAAATCTGTGTGCAGTGTCCTTATGGCATTACTGGAAGAACCGGTTAATTTTCTTCTCAGGACAGCCTTGACCCGGGCTAGAAGTTCTTTGGGTGAAAAAGGTTTGGTCATATAATCATCCGCGCCTAGTTCCAGTCCCAACACCCGGTCCAGCTCTTCCCCTTTGGCGGTCAGCATAATGATCCCCATGTCAGAGGTTGCTTCATTGTTACGGATTAGTTTACATACTTCCAGTCCATCTTTGTCCGGAAGCATCAGATCCAGAATTAACAGGTCTATGTTTTGTTTCTCCAGAAAACCCAGCAGGTCATCCGGATGATAAAAAGGGTGTACTTCATGGTGGGCATTTTTGAGATGGACAGTAATAAGTTCTACAATATCCGGTTCATCATCTAAAACAGCAATTATACTCATCTTTTCTCCGGTTTCAGTAGCTGAAAATAGGAAGGATAAATATATCTTTAAAAGACAATCCTGTCAACGGATAAACCTTTCAGGTAATCTTATCCTGTCCAGGTGTTAAACCCAAAACTCTACTTCATCCCTTATCTTCCAGCTTGCTTAACCTTAAAAAATCTTTATTCTTTCTTTTCTATCTCCTGAGTATGCTGATTCAACTGTCTGTATTTTTCAATCAGCCGTAAGTAATAATCTGATAAACCCTGTTTTTTAATATTTTCCAGATCTATTTTTTCGTTCTGCAGATCTAGAGCTTCAGGTACCTGTATCTGATAAGATCTGGCTTGTTCGGCTTTCCTTTTATCGCTGATACCTTTAGACTGCAGGGATTTTTGAGCTTTCAGCATTTTTTGCTCGATCTGCCGGCTTTTTTCCACAGTATCTGTTTCAACTTTATAGCTCTGCAGGTCTTTGATAATATCATCCATTAGTCCCATGGTCTCTTTTCCGCCTTCCATGACTTTACCCTCTCCTTGCATGGCCTGGCCCAGATTTTTGGCTATCTCACTCTGCAATCTGGCCAATTGATCCATCATCTCTTTCATCTGAGGCGACATGCCGCCCTGGGCCTGCAGCTGACGCATCAGCTGCTCCAGACTGGATGTCATATTTCCCTGCATCTGCATGAGCTGCTCCAGACTTAGCATCGAAGTTGACTGGGGAGACTGAGCAATATCCTGCATGGCATCCTGCAGAGCCTGATCCAACTGCAGTACTAATAAAAAGAGCCGGGCTACCTGATTGACAGCGATGCCCAGTCCCTGCTGGACTTCAGCGATGCGGTTGTCCCTCATACCGGTAGCCGCTGTATCCAGTGTCTGCTCTGTCCTCTGTAAAAGCTCTCTGATAGCCTGAAAAGAAGCGAGGTCTTTAAACAGCAGACCGGAGACAGCCGTTTCCAGACGGATTTGCACATCTCTGAGTGAAGTAATAAGAGCATTGATATTTTCTACCATTCGGGCCAGTACCGCGGGGTCACGATGCTCCGGGCTACCCGGGTCCAGTTTGCGGGTTTCTCCCAGAATAGTCTGCTCCAGAAACAATTCAGCCAGAATACGTTCCAGGTCTTTTTTACGTGCCTGCATCCTGTCCTGTACCGCATCCTTCATTTTTTTCTTGATTTCACTATCCAGTCGACGCATCAGCTCATCTGTTTTTTCAAAGCTCTTTTCATTTCCTGCTGACAGCTGTTTTGATTCCTTTTGTAAAGTCTGGACCAGTTCAGAGAGATCTTTAAAATCCATTTTTTGCATATTTTCCAGCCCTTTTTGGAAGCTTTTCTGCTGACGTTCAAAAGATTTAACTTCTGTTTCTTCTTTCATCCTATCGTAATCCTGACGTAGCAGTTCAAACTGCCTGGCCAGATCGGCATATTTTTTATAAAATTCCAGATTATCCAGCATAGCTTCAAATTCCTGGAGCATATTTTCCATGGATTTTTTTTCCTGAGCTATTTCCCGGGTACCTTCCGGCTGCATGAACTTTTGCATATCCTGAAGTGCAGCAGCTTGTTCCTTAAGACGCCGGGTGATATCTTCCATTCTTTTCAGACTGTCCGAAATATCTTTGATATCATCCTGTTGCGGACTGACGGTTTGGGCCAACTCCGACAGAGATTCATCCATCTCCCTGGTTTTTTGCTGGATATCTTTGGCTTTCTGCTGGGCACCGCTGAGGTTCTGGTGAGATACATCAGATTCCAGTTTTTCCAGGCTTTCCTTTATATCACCGGTGGTTTTTTCCAGACTGGCCTGCAATTCCTGAGTTCTTTCCTGCATTTCCCAGATATCAGGACTCCGCACAAAAAACCCCACTGTCTCCGAAGTCATGCCCAGAACATCCCTGACCTGAAACTGAAGGCTGGCTACATCCCCAGGCAGCATCTCCACATCCTGAGAATTCAGTTCAAAAATCCGGCGGATGTATGCCTGATTATCCAGAGAGATTTCCCGGGACAAAGTCTGAGGATAATTCAGCGAGGGGTCCCGATTGGTCACCAACACCTTCACCTGAAGCATCCTGAGTCCCTGGTCGTCTTCGGATTCCAGGAGGCTTTTTATAGTCCATTGATAGGTAGTCAGAGTTATGTTTTCCAGGGGATAGAGCAATCTTAAGAGCGGACGCTGGTTGGGTATTATCCTGACTTTAAATGGCGGCAGGCTATATTGCTGGGTATTGATGGATACCAGTGACAGCAGATACTGGCCTTCAGTGCGGGGGATAAAGGAAACAGAAAAAGTATCCTGATCTACAGACTGCGTTATGCCGCCCTGTGCAGAAAAGCTGATACCTTTAATACCATGATTCATTCTGCCTTTTAGGATGACCCGGGCACCCTTCCATACTTCGATATCCTGCAGGGAAGCATATTCCTCTTTTTTGAAAGGATAAACCACTTCCATACTGACCGATAGGGGTAGAAACTCTTTCAGCATGAACAACTCTTTTGTGACGGCCAGACGTTCCAGCCCCCGGTAAGCAGCATAAACTCTGATTTCCAGACTGGGAGTATGCGTCATGTCAGAGGGTAAACGGACCATCCCGTTGCTGGCAGTGAAAGACATCCCGCCCGCTTCCACCCTTACCTGATCAGCGTATCTGTTCAGGATATGCAGGTCCAGAGCTAGTGTCTGACCTTCCAGATAAATACCAGGTAAATCAGGAAGGGGGGTGTTCAGATATTCTCTGAGGCGGGACCACTCCTGAGCCGAAGGAATAATCTGCATTCCCAGAGTCAACAGAAAAACCAGTCCAGTCCCGAGATGCAGCATTTGTCTTTTTTTTCTTCTGGCCCTGTCCTCTTCTTCCCAGCTCAAAAAAGCCGGGTGATTCTCCAGGCTGTAGCGTACTCCGGATAGACGCCGTCCCAGGTCAGGTATAGTCTCAGCTTCGAGCAGACTGTCCACAATGAGGGTACGACGCCCAAATATTCTTTGTTCCAGATCCTGCTTGAGATATTGCAGGGAATAAGCGCTTTGCTTTTTTCTTCGCAGCCATAGAAGAGACAGGCTGACTCCAGTCAACGCCAGGATACTGCTCCATATAAAAGATACCCCGGAGTAGAACAGACATTCCATCAGGATGAAAATGAAGCCAATGACATAAAGTGGTCGCAAGCGGGCCGTAAGGCGCTCAAAGGTCAGAAAATCGCGGATAGCTTTATACATATTATTTCCACTACATGATAAGACATATTACTGAAAATGACAAAACCAGCGGCGCCTAATAGCGGTACTACTGGTCATTTTTCACGGGAAAAGTTATAATATGTCCTCAAGGAGGCTACCCATGCTCATTCTGGATGCCAGGGCATTATCCGCCCAGGAAAAACAGCAGATAAAGACTGAAACCCAGGCTCTGCCTTATCAGCCCGGCCTGACCGTGGTACTGGTAGGCGAAGACCCGGCCTCCCAGAGCTATGTCAGGGGAAAGGAAAAAAGCGCGCGTGAAGCCGGTTTTAAAAGTGAAGTCATACGTATGGACAAAGATACTTCTCAGGAACAGCTGCTACAGGTCATTCATGGCTTGAACGCTGATAAGACGGTGCACGGCATCCTGGTACAGCTCCCCCTGCCCCCGCAAATTGATGAAAATATTGTAATCAATACTATCGACCCGGATAAAGACGTGGACTGCTTCCATCCCCGGAATTTCGGGTTGCTCTTCGCGGGTAACCCGGTAGTATTGCCCTGCACTCCGCAGGGAATCATGCGCATTCTGGAACATTTTGAGATCCCCATACAGGGTAAAAATGCCCTGGTCATAGGCCGCAGTAATATCGTGGGGAAGCCCATTGCCATGCTCCTGCTCCAGAAACATGCCACAGTCACTATCGCGCACAGCCGTACCCAGGACCTGCCCGCCCTGTCCGCTCAGGCCGACATCCTGGTGGCAGCCATCGGTAAACCCCTCATGATCGGTCCGGACTGGGTCAAGCCGGGAGCGGTAGTCATAGATGTGGGCATCAACCGTATCGATGATCCCGGCAGTGAAAAAGGTTACCGACTGGTGGGAGACGTAGACTATGATGCCGTAGCCGAAAAATGCTCCGCCATCACCCCGGTTCCCGGCGGTGTAGGAGCCATGACCATAGCCATGCTGCTGCGCAATACCCTGCAGATGGCCGCCCTGCAGCAGAGCAAATAATGCCTGGTACACTCTATGTAGTGGGTACCCCCATTGGAAATCTCTCTGATATCACCCTGAGGGCCCTGGAAACACTGCGTGCAGTGGATATTATAGCCTGTGAAAACCGAAATCATCATCTCAAACTGCTCAATCATTTTGAAATAAAAAAACGCATCATTGAGGTCAGTCCTGCTAATGAAAAAAACAGCGCGGCCGGAATAGTCAAACTCCTGCAGGAAGGTAATGATATAGCCCTGGTCAGCGATGCCGGCACACCGGGACTGTCCGATCCGGGAGGACTGGTTGTAGACAGTGTACGGCTGGCTGGTCTCCCCGTCATACCTATTCCCGGCCCCAGCGCCCTGGCCAGCCTGTTCAGTGTGGCCGGTATGCCGGGTAAGCGCATCCTGTTCCTGGGCTTCCTGTCCAAAAAAAGCGGGAAACTGGAAAAGGAACTGACCGCCTGGAAAGACACTGATACCGATATGACTATCATCCTCTACGTCAGCCCTTACCAGGTAAAAAAAGTTCTGGAGAGTATTAATAAGACCCTGGGGAATGTCGAAATATTAGTAGGACGTGAGATGACCAAGGCCCATGAAGAGTACCTGCGGGGACCGGTTGAAGCCATACTTCAGCACGATTTTCCCGAAAAAGGAGAGTTCAGCCTGGCCGTCAGCATCCGGAAAAGCAGAGAATGAAATATTTCTAGCCTTTTCCCTGGAAAGAAACTATAATAAAAGTACCAGAGAAAAAATAGCCCTAAAATACTTGGGCAGGATATTAAGAAAGTTCAGATACGGTCCGATAATATAGGAGTAACAAGGAGGATTCCCATGGACATTAGAGGAATAAACGGAATCAACCCGATTGATAACAACAGCAAGGTCAACAAAGCTGTTCCCAAGACTGAAAAGCGGGACATGGGCAATGACAATGTCCAGATCTCTTCTGAAGCACGTAAACTGGCTGAAGAACAGAAGATCCAGAGTGCCCTGCAGAATGCTCCTGACGTACGCGAAGACCGTATCGCTGAAGTAAAAGCACGCATGGCCAGCGGTGCCTATGATGATCCCAAGGTACTGGAAAGTGTAGCAGAAAAGCTCATGAAGGTATTGGGACTGTAAGTAAAGGGAATCTCGTTTATAATAACAAAAGAGCCGCGTTTTACGCGGCTCTTTTTTTTATGCTTTTCTATTCTATTTAGTTTAATTCTTTGGAAATAGATATCGCGGCTACCGTGCCGTCCGCCACGGCGGTGGTGATCTGGCGGTAGTTTTTGGATTTGAGATCGCCTACCGCGAAGACTCCTTTGATACTGGTCTCCATTTCGGGATTGGTATCCACATAGCCCCATTGATCCAGTTTGATCTCAGTGGCAAAATCATCTGTATTGGGTATAAAGCCCACAAACACAAATATCCCGTTGGTCCTGATTTCCCGGCGGTTTCCGGTCATGAGGTCTTCCACCACTACCCCCATATCCATATTGCCGTATTTCTTAAATTCACGAGGCTCATGCTTGTACAGAATCTCCGCTTTCTTTTCAGCGAAGATCCTGGCTTCGGCAGCTTTGTTGACCTGCAGGGTATCAAACTGATGCACGATGGTAATCTTCCTGGCAAATTTAGCGATAAACAGGGATTCTTCGATAGCTGAATTTCCTCCGCCTATGACCACCACTTCCTTATCCTGGAAATATTTGGCGTCACAGGTGGAACAATAGGAGATACCCTGTCCCTGAAATTCTTTTTCTCCCGGGATATTGAGGGGACGGGGGCGGGATCCGGTAGCCAGGATGATCCTCTTGGCAAAAATAGTCTCATAACCGTCGATCAATACCGATTTGTTGTGCAAATCCACTTGACTCACTTCTACCGCAGAACGGAATTCCACTCCGTTGGCCTTGGCCTGTTCACTCATATAGTGACTCAGCATAAACCCTTCCACCGGAGCGACAAAGCCGGGAAAATTGGAGACCTGGTGCGTAGTGGCCACATAACCGCCCGGTAAGGCTTTGTCCACCAGGATAGTCTTGAGATGAGCCTGGGCCAGATAGATGCCCGCGGTGAGACCGGCAGGACCGCCGCCCAGTATCACTACGTCCGCTTCCGTCTGAACTGGTTTTACCCGGGAGCGTATGGCTTGTACTTTTTCCGGTGTCAGCAGTTCGTTCAGATTTTTTTCGAGCTCCGATCTTTTGATACCGCCGGAGAGGGTTTTGCCTACCTTTTGCCCCTTTTTATAAAACAAGACAGAGGGTGAAGAGGAGACGTCCAGGCTCTGGGCCAGCTCCCGGTTTTCCTGACGGAATATCTTCACAAAGGTGATGTCATCACCGTATAATTCACTTAAGGGTTCGTATTTGGTGGCCAGGGCCTCACAGGGAGGGCATTCCGTGGAATAAAAATCCACTACAGCCAGTTCTTTATCCAGTACTTCTTTTTGAAAGTCAACGGCCTTGATCTCTTTGATCTTCTTTGCCATTTATCTGCTCCTTTACACTAATAACTGTGTTTATTTTATCTTGAAATACAGCGGCAGGCCCAGCCCCATCAGTTCAGTCACAGGTCTGCAGTCCGGAGACAGTATCTTTCCGGTCCGGTTCTTAGCTACCGACGCGCATCCCCCGCCACAGGCCAGACGGACCGGGCATTCCCGGCATTGGGGAATGGAGGTGACATCCCGACTTTCCCACTCCGCGATGATATCATCCTTGCGGGAGACCTCAGGATAAAAAGTCCCCAGCACTTCACCGGACTTGCCCACGGTGGCGGTACAGGAATAGATCCGGCCGGTATAATCAAAGGCCCACTCTGTCTTACAGCCCGGACAGGAGTCAAACAGGGGATCGGGCAATTCCCCTTTTTCAAACAAAAATTTGGACAGGGAATAAGCCGGCTGGTGGTACTCCAAAAATTCCGGGTGGTGTGTGATCAGCTCATACAGATCTTCATACAGAGACACCCTGTCATAGAGGCGGTTCTGATCGACCTGACAGACATGCAGCTCATAATTCCTCCCCATCTGGGTCTTGAACAGCCGGTTACGGGTCCAGCCCCGCTGAATGGCAAAATGAGCCAGGTCCAGCAGTCCGGGCAGATTTTCTTTATCGACCACAGTCCGCAGGTTGACATTCAGGCCGGCCTGAAGTGCCGCGTCGATTCCAGCCGCGATACGCTCAAATGTCGCTCCCCCGCCCTTGAGCATCCGGCGGCGGTCATGCATTTCACCCGCGCCGTCCAGGGTCACCTGTATTTCACGGATAATACCCTGACTGAGCAGGGGGACATATTCTTCCAGAGTATAACCATTGGTCACAAAGGCCAGGCCCAGGTTACGCTCTTTGGTTTTCTGCATCAATAGAGAGACCGTTTCCTGCTGCTTTTTTCCGGGCAGGAGAGGCTCCCCCCCGAAGACCGTGATGTATTTCCTGCGGTCCGCGAATTCCCGGTCAATATAGGCAAAAAAAGCCTGGATGATTTCTTCCGAATTTTGTGTGGCGTCCTGAGAATAGCCTTCCTGGTAACAATAAGAACAGGCAAAATTACAGGCATAGGTAGGGACATAAAAAATCTGTATTTCATCCTGATCACGGTTATCCAGAAAGTCGAGGTAAGCTTCTCTGAACCGGCTTTGTTCCTGATCGGGATCTACCAGATAACCTTTTTCCAGCATTTCGTCCTGGTCTGTCCACTTGCCCTGGGCATAGGCCTGGGCTGTTTCCGGGTCCAGTATATCGGCGTTTTTGCTCAGGGGATTTATCAGAAAAAATTTCCGGGAATTTTTAATAGGTCCGAATATATTATGTTGGGAAAGAACAGGGGCCATGTTTACCTCTCTGTGATTAAAACAAATCGGGTTGAGGATTTGTGGCCAAACCCTCAACCCAGGGGCGTCAATCGTGGCAGCCAGCTACCACTTTGGAGATTTTGGCACAGCACTGAGCTACTGCTTTTTCTGCTGTGGCCTTCTTACGGATGAGTGAAGTCATTTTCACCTCCTGTTGATTTGTTTACTTACTTCCAGCTGGAAATGGTCCAGCTGCTTACTTCAATTTTCCCTTTAGGGTAAGGGTCGCTTTCTTCCAGAATCTGGAGCTCTCTGAATCCCGCTCCGCTGACCTGTTCCAGATATTCCTGGCGGGTCACCGAGCCGGCCCAACATTCCGCCACCGCGACAGGGTCATGGCGGTATTCTTCGGGCACTGCTACCAGGGAGTAGATATCACTGACCACAAAACGCCCTCCCGGTTTGAGTACCCGGTAGATTTCTTTCCAGACCCGGGACTTGTCGGCGGCATGATTGAGGACACAGTTGGAGATGAGTACATCCGTGCTGTTATCGGCCAGGGGCAGTTCTTCCAGTTCCCCTTTCAGGAAAAAGGCATTGCTGACTCCCAGTCTTTCCGCGGTCTGGCGCGCTTTGTCCAGCATGCCCTCGGAGATATCTATACCGAAGACCTTACCTTCCGGGCCGGTTTTTTCCGCCATACGGATGACGTCATTGCCTTTTCCGCTGCCCAGATCCACCGCGGTCTCTCCCGGCTGTACCCGGGCATGCTTGACCGCTCCCCCGCAGGACAGACAGCAGGAGGTCTCAGCTAATTCTGAATAACGCACTTCAATCGCTTTTAAAACATTGGTCTCTTTCATCTCTTCTCCCTGTAGTGTTCCGGGTACAGCTTCAGTTTTTTCTCTGCCAGCCGGGATAACCTGGAAAAATCTTGTATTCTTGACATACGTATATTATCCTTATATTATAATTATATAATATGTTGTCGATTTGGTCAAGTGAAAACCGGGATGGAGAGAAAAATAAATGGATTGTTTAAAATGCACCAATAAAAACTGCAAGCTCAGCGCCCGGGATTGTCCCGGTACCAAAGACAGTATTCTAAAAAATTACAGCGATCCCCCGGTACAACAACTCTACCGCAATGCCGATGACCTGGTAAGCGGGGGCCGGGCCGGGCATTTATCCCGGCTGGAGGAGATTCTGGAATTTTCCCATAGCCAGGGCTACCGTCATATTGGGATAGCCTATTGTTTTTCTATGGAAAAAGAAGCAGAAAAACTGCATGCCATTTTAGCATCGCAAGGTTTCAAACCCTGGTCTTACCGCTGTACTATCAATGGCCTCACCGAAGGGGAAATGTGCCCGGGGTTGACCGGCGGGGTGAACTGTAACCCTATCGGCCAGGCGGAGGCTATCAACCGGGAGCCCGCTGAGCTGGTGATTGAAATGGGATTGTGCCTGGGGCATGATATACTGTTCCATCAGTATTTGGCTAAGCCGTTTACGGTGTTCGCGGTGAAGGATCGGGTGCATGGGCATAGGCCATTGGAGGGGTTGCAGGGGTTTTTGGGGTAAAAAAGCTTCTTCGCTGAAAAAATCTATTTGTTTCTTTTTTTAGAGAAATCCCCTGGTCGGGGAGGACTTTTTCCGTTGACCGAACGGAATCGGAGGTCGGCATTTCTTTTGCCCATGCGGCGGCAAAAGAAACGTCTGGCAAAGAAAAACGCCTTGCTGGCGCCCATGATGCCGGGGTGGTACGACACGATAAGGGCAGGAATCGGGGCTATGCAGGTTAGTCGAAAGTCAAAAGTCCTGAGTCAAAAGTCAACTATCATGATTCACCTTATCTTTCGATGTTATGATAAAAAAGAGAAATAAGATATTTGCATGGAGTTGGCCGG
>CAYRWR010000003.1:0-160100 GCA_964428015.1 uncultured Brevinematales bacterium
GGGGAGGATGCGAACAAAAGTGAGAATGCTGGCTGTGGGCTTGCTCCTGAGTCTGATATCGGTAGGTTTTGCCGGAGAACAGACGCTGCTGGACAGGATGGTAGAACAGATACAGCAGGACCGCTACCTGGACTGGAGTGATGTCCGAACCGTGGACAATCTCACAGATCTGCGCATTCTGCGAAACGCGATTTATGCCCGGCACGGCTACCGTTTTAAGTCATCGGAACTCACGGCTTACTTTAAACGCTATTCCTGGTATAAACCTGATAAAGACCAGACCGATGATCTGCTGACCGAAGCCGACTATTTCAACCGGGAAGTGATCGTCTACCGGGAAATCGATATCCGTATTCAGGATGTAATCCGGTCCACGCCAAAGCTGCCTCTTCAGGGTGACCTCAAAAAACTGGTGGGGATCTGGCAGGACAGTCCGGTCATGGCTGACGGATGGGGATATAGCCTGGCTTTTTATCCCAATGGCATCGTCATAGAGAGGACGGAACAGGGGGACTGTACCCGGAGGGTCATTCTGCGTCTGGGCACCTGGCTGGCCGCTGGAGAAGGGCTGAATGTTTTCTTTTATATGCAGCTGGTATTGAAAGGGGGAAGGCTGGTGCCCTCCGATGAAGGCTGCGGCTCAGATCAGCAGCTCATCGAAGCCCTGCCTGTGTGGGAAGAGATTCCCAAGGCTGCCATCCGGAACCTTTCCTACACCAGTGAGACGCCTGACACTGAATTCGCGGAACTGAACCGGGTATATCGCCTGCTGGACGGTAAAAAAATGTGGAAGATGGGGGAAGACCCGGATGACTACGAGTAAGCCATAGTTTTCAGCTCATGTCAAAACAGGAAATGCTCTGTGAGAGTAAAGGCCTGCCTCCAAATCACTTGGGCAAAAATATTACAATAAATGTTTACTAAGGAGAATTTTGATGAGAATGACAATTATTATAGCCGCTGTTCTGGTTCTTATGTCCTGTGGGGGGAAAAAGGAAGAAAAAACCCTGAATACTCCATCGGCAAATTCTCCTACGTTAAAAACACACAGTTTATTGAGCTTTTCCGGTATGGAGATGAGTCTTAAACCCCTGCCGGACTGGCATTACCTGCTCACTATCAGCAATAAACAGGGTATCCTGTTAACTAATACCCTAAAATTATCCCGTAGGCCAGTGTCTTATTTTCTGGATGATAGGTACCTGGTACTCCTCAGCGATGGTGAACCGGGGGAGACTGATCCTAATGGCTATTACGCGCCAACCGCGTTCGTAGTCTATGATATCCGGACACAGAGCCTGAGACGTTATCCCGAAAATGGCTACGAAGTAGGAAATTTTAAGGTGATCGATGCCAAGATATACGCGGGCATTCATCTCACGGAATCTCCTAATGGTCAGCTGATTGTCATCGACCTGGCCAGCGGTGAAACCGGATATGTGTCCACTATAATAAAACAGAATCAGACTAACCGGATAGAAGCCTGGGCTCCTCAAGCCGGACTAAATGAACAGGGTAAGATTGTAGTGATGCTCAGCGAGGGGGACGCGGAAAAAATATATACGATTCAGAGTAATGTACTCAGAGCAGCTCCTGTCTCCGGCTTTAAATGGTATGTGAATCCTCAGCTCCAACTGGAATAAAACGGCTTTTCCTGAGATAATAGATATTTTATCTTTTCTATTGAACCTCTTTAAACTAACCTAAAAGCTTCAACAATCAAATGCAGCGCTGCACCCGGTTAGGGTGGAAAATGGGTGCTACCGCCGGCCTCCAAACCGGACTGTGCCGGGGCGTCTGCTCTCCACCTGCCCAGGAGACAGGGGCACCGTGCTGGGAGACCTGGGCCGCGTAGACCAAAAAAACATACTTGACTATCTGTACCGGGGTGTTTAATTTATAGAGGGTAAATGCCGTAAATAAAGGCAGGAAAAAAGATAATCCCCCGCTGCCAGCGGAGCTTTTCCCAGAAAAATAATTAACATAAATGTGTTATAATTAATTATCATTATTTTCATATAGTCTGTTCTAACTTATACCGGAAGAAAGGGATAAAATGAAAAATAATTTAAAAAAAAATAGGAATTTCCCCTCCTGGCTTGTATATACTAATACTAAAATGCGGAGCAGGATTTGATTCCCGATTCGGTGATAGAGGAAATCCTGGGACGGGTGTCGATCGTGGATGTGATCGGCAATTACCTGGAAGTGAAGCGGGCCGGCAAGAATCATATTTCTCTGTGCCCCTTTCACAACGATAAGAATCCCTCCCTGTCCATCAGCGAAGATAAGGGCCTGTACCACTGCTTCAGCTGCGGGGCTTCCGGCAATACCGTTAAATTCCTGATGGATTTTAAGAAGGCTAGTTTTCCTGATGCTATGGACGAACTGGCCCGTATGGCCGGTATTGACCTGGCCAAGTACCAGACTGAAGGCGAGGGCACAAACTCCAAAGAGAAGGAACGCCTCTACGCCCTCAACCAGGATGCCATGCTGTACTACCACAGGATACTGCTGGATGACAAAAATGCCGCCAAAGCCCGGGAGTATGTCAAGGGGCGCAAACTGACCCGCGAAAGCGTGGATACCTTTCGCCTGGGATACGGGGGAGAGGGCTGGCAGGGACTGTATGATGCCATGCGTGCCAAAGGTTACCAGGACGAGGAGCTGGAGAAAGGCTCCCTGGTAAGCAAGGGCAAGCAGGGATATTTTGACCGATTCCGGGAAAGGATAATATTCCCGATCTTTGATACCTCCGGCCGGGTAGCCGGTTTTGGAGGAAGGGTGCTGGGTAAGGATGCCAAGGGCGCCAAATACCTCAACAGCAGTGAGACCAGTGTGTTCCACAAATCCCAGCTTTTGTTCGCTCTGGACAAAGCCCGGGACGTGATCGCCAAAAGCCGTACCGCCCTGGTGGTGGAAGGCTACATGGATGTCATCGCCCTGCACCAGAACGGTGTCAGGAACGCGGTAGCAGCGCTGGGCACAGCCTTCGGGGAGAGCCATCTGCGCATCCTGAAGCGGCATTGCGAAAAAGTGGTGTTTGTATTTGATGCCGACGCGGCGGGGCTGGCTGCGGCCAACCGGGCCCTGGACCTGGGAGTCAATATAGACCTCCAGCAGGGCATAGTGATACTGCCCCCCGGCACCGACCCTGACGACTTCAGCATGCAGAAGGGCGGGGCGGCCTTTAACAAATACGTAGAAGAAAAGATGCTGGACCCTATAGCCTTTAAGCTGCGCTATTTCGCGCGGCAGGTGGATATGGAAAAAGAGCCGCTGGCTTTTTTGAAGCGGGTCTTTCCTTTTGTGAGGGAGATGGACAGCCCGGTGCGCCGGGAAGACGCCCTCAAGAGCATAGCTCTGTATATGGGACGGGATCTGCCGGTCATCCTGGAAGAATTCGGGAGGGCTAAGCGGCCACTCAGTATGGCCCGGGAAGAAGCGGCCCGGCCGACGCAGACAAAAATGGATCCGGTGGAGCTGGAATTCCTGGCGCTGCTGGTGGTTTTCCCCCGGCAGGCAGGTACGGTGAGCAATATCGTGACCCCGGAGATGCTGAGTACGGAAGAAAGTAAAACTCTTTTTGAGTTTGTGAAGTCTAATTCCGATAGTAAGACACCGGAATTATTTAACCGGATCGGCGATGAAGCTCTCAGGAGGAGAGCGTCTGACCTGGCTAACCGCCCTGACCTCAAACCGGTCATGCTGCTGGAAGTAGCCTACAAACTGAAACTGCTCCATCTCAAAGCGGAACTCAACCAGACTAATAAAGCGATAGCCCGAATGGAAGCGGAAAACAACATCCAGGGTCGAAACGAACTGCGTGAAGCCGCTCTGGAACTGGTAAAGAAAAGAAAAGAGACCCAGTCTCTGCTCAAAGAAATAGAAGAAAAAATGGTATAGGTGCTCGGGAGGCAAGATACATGTTTGATGAATTATTGGAAAATGAGGATATCAACAAGCTGGTCAAATACGGAAAAGAAAACGGCATGCTCACCTACGATGAGATCCTGGAAAGGCTGCCTGATGAGATAGCGTCATCTCCTGACGGTATCGACAACGTATTGAAGCTGTTGGAAGAAAATGATGTCAATATCGCCGATGCCTTTCTGGCGGAATTCGACGATATTATGGAAGAAAACTACGACGATATCGACTCCATCATCATCGAAAGCGAAGACGAACAGAGCGACAACCCCCTGCGCATCTACCTCAAGAAGATCGGGAAAATCCCCCTCTTAAACCAGATGCAGGAAATCGAAATCGCCAAGAAGATCGAGGAAGGCCAGCTCAAGATCAACGGAGCGGTGTACGACAGCGGCTTCTTGATCTCGGAGATCAACGATATCATCCAGGAGATCCTCAAGGGCCGGGGCAAGCTGTACAACTTCTTCAATCTGCCCAAGATCTACAATATCACCGTCAAAGAGCGCAAAGAGCGCATGAAAGTGGTCAACCGCGTGTCTGAATTCCTGGAAAGTTTTTATAAGGGAATGGACGACTTGGATGCCAGCTGGCAGGAAGCCTTTAAAGAAGAACAGCGCACCTCCATCCGGGAAAACATCCGGGAGATCCGCCGCATCTTTATCGACTCCATCAAGACCATCGATATCAACCAGAAGCTGGTGACTCATGCCGCTACCAAGATCGTGCGTCTGGCTGAAGAAATCGAAAAGACCCGGGAATACTTCCACAAGATCGAAAGCGTGAACTCCATGTCCCTGGCTGACATCTACAATCTCTACACCGAGAATCCCGCCAACGAAAACCTGCGCAATCTGGTAGAGACTATCAAGCAGAAAGAAGACCGCATCAAAAGCGTGGAAGTGAGCTACAAGTGCAATAAAGACGAGATCATCCACTGGGCCAACGAGATCCGCGAAGGTCTCCTCATCGTGGAAGACCGCAAAAAAGACCTGGTACAGGCTAACCTCCGTCTGGTGGTGTCCATCGCCAAGCGTTATATCAACCGCGGAGTGCACCTGTTCGACCTCATCCAGGAAGGTAACATCGGACTGATCCGTGCCGTGGAAAAATTTGAGTACCGCAAGGGCTATAAATTCTCCACCTACGCCACCTGGTGGATACGGCAGGCCATCACCCGCTCCATCAGCGAACAAAGCCGTACCATCCGCGTGCCCATCCACATGATCGAGCAGATCAACAAGGTCAAAAAGGCCGAGATGGATCTCACTCAGGACCTGGGACGTCTGCCCTCCGTGGAAGAAATCAGCATCCGCATCGGCTGGAACGTGGGCAAGGTCAAGAATATCAAATCCGTGGCCAACGATCCCGTGTCGCTGGAAACTCCCGTGGGCCGCGACGAAGACAGCGCCCTGGGCGACTTTATCGAAGATGTCAAGGCTACCAGCCCCATCAATATCACCATGAACAACATGCTCAAGGAAAAGCTGGGCGCGATCATCGACGAACTGCCACTGCGGGAACAGAAGGTACTGCGTATGCGTTTCGGCCTGGAAGACGGCTATGCCCACACCCTGGAAGAAGTAGGCTACCTGTTCCAGGTAACCCGCGAGCGTATCCGCCAGATCGAAGCCAAAGCCCTGCGCAAACTCCGCAACCCCAAGCGGGTGAAGGAACTGATGGACTTTGTAGATTAAGAATAACTCTAAATGAAAGTAAAAAGCCGTCTCCCGTGAGGGGGGCGGTTTTTTTGTGGGGTTCACACGAAGGCACAAAGGCACGGAGGAAACGGATTTTTGGAATACTAGACCAGTAAAATACATAAGTATTAGTTTTGTATTTAAAAAGTTCTTAATTCTGATTAAAAGATTTAATAGAAGTGCTTGAACTTTTCAAGAAATCATAATCTTAGAATCTAGAAAACATTAATCTCCCTTTCGTCGATTGATGCCCAGCCCTTTTCGAGGTAAAAGATACCCCCATGCTCTTCTCCTGAGGGACGTTATACCCTAGCCTGCACTTACCTGCAGCGATAGCGGAAGGCATTGTCCCGATTCCTGCCATTATTGTGTCGTACCAACCCGGCATCACTCGACGTGAGAAGGCGTTTTTCTTTGCGAGCGTTTCTTTTGGGGCAGTTTGCCAAAAGAAATGCGGGTCTCCGCCACCCGGTTGGCACCGGGCCAGGCCCTCTGGGGGTAGAGCACAGAGTTGAAGCCAGCCCTCTGTGATAAAATGAATACTTTTTAAGTGACAAAAGAGGCTGCCTACCGGTAGGGGGCGGTTTTTTTCGTCCATTACACTTGACAACATTAGTATTCTTAACTATACTTAAGTATACAAATGAGTATTCTTAACTATCATTAAGAATAGCGGCAAGGAGTCTACGGGAATGGTATACCACAGAAAACTGGCGGATGTTATAAAAGAAGACCTGGCAAAAAAGATGGTAATAATCGGCGGGCCCCGGCAGGTGGGCAAGACGACTTTGTCCAAATCCCTTTTACCGGCGAATATGACCACCTATCTGAACTGGGACTACCCGGGTGACCGGCAGAAGATCCTGGCTAACACCATAAACCTGGACAAGGAATTACTCATCTTTGACGAAATTCATAAGTTTAAAAACTGGCGCTCCCTCATCAAAGGATACTACGATGTCCATAAAGAGCACAATAAATTCCTGGTGACCGGCTCTGCCAGACTGGATCATTTCAGAAAAGGCGGGGATTCATTGTTGGGGAGATACCATTATTACCGTCTGCACCCTTTCAGCTATAATGAATTGCAGTATATAAAAGAAAAAACGACGACAGAAGATCTTCTGGATTTCGGCGGGTTCCCTGAACCCTTGATCCTGAAAGACAGACGTGAGCTGAAAAGATGGCAGAATGAACGGATAGTCCGGATTATAAGCGATGATGTCAGGGACCTGAGCACGGTAAAAGATATTTCCCAGATCGAACTACTGGCCCGGGAATTGCCCAACAAAGTCGGTTCGCCCCTCTCCTATGAAGCGCTGAAAGAAGACCTCCAGGTAGCCCACCAGACGGTAGTGAAATGGATTACCATATTGGACAGCTTGTATTATTCCTTCCGCATCGCCCCCTTCGGCTCGCCGAAAATACGGGCAGTCAAAAAAGAAAATAAGTTATATTTGTGGGACTGGTCGGTCATAGAGGACAAAGGACTCCGGTTTGAAAACATGGTGGCCGCGCAGCTGCTCAAATACTGTCACTTCCAGGAAGACTATAACGGAGAAAGGATGGAACTGAGGTTTATCCGCGATACCGACAGAAGGGAGATTGACTTTGTGGTACTGAAAAATCAGAAACCCGAGTTCGCGGTGGAATGCAAGACCGGTGATAAAAAAAGATCTCCCTGGATCAGTTATTTCAAAGAACGGACAGACATACCCCGGTTTTACCAGGTCCATCTAGGGACAAAAACCTACGGCCATGAAGAAGCTGATGGTAAAGTGCTGCCTTTCACCGATTTCTGTACTGAATTGGGCATGCCTTGATAGATAAGATGTATAAACGCAGCTGCCCTATTTTTTCCAAACTTATCATTTAGAAACGGTTATAAAAAACGGGAATACCTGATCATTTAGGACTCTATAACTCATTGATAGTTCATTATAAGATATAACTTGCGTTTTTTTAGATTAAATTTAAAATCATTTCCATGGAGGTGCCTTATGAAAAAACTTTTTTTAAGCTGTATGGCTTTCATTCTGGTATGGTTTAGCGGATCTCGTGCAGCCGCCTGGGACACTTTTACTACTCACGAAGATATCACCGAGTTCGCTTTTGAAGTGGCCAATGACGCTGAAGCAAATCTCTACATCGAAGAGCTGGTGATAGGAGGTAATACCGAAATTCATGAATTACCTCTGACCGGTGATCACCGTACTAAATTCGGTATCGATATGGAAGCCAAGCGTGTCTGGTACGATGGAAAAAACTGGGGAGTGGAAAAACCGGAACGCATCTGGTTTGACGCGTTAACAGCATATTCCAACAATAATAAAATCCTGGCATATTTTTACCTGGGGGTGCTATTACACCAGGTTGAGGATATGGGGGTACCTTCCCACGCCAATCACCTCTATCACCAGTTTACGCCCGGGGATCTGTCCCGCTGGATATCCTTAGATATACTTAATTTTGATAACCTGGAAGCTTTTTTTGCCCTTTCCGCGACTATTTTGCCCGCTTCCATCATTCAGCAGTCGGGGAGAACAGACCCGCACCTAGCCAGTCCGGCGGATTATTTTGAGTACAGCCGACAGTGGACTTTGAGTGATTCCAGTCAGTATCCCGGACCGGATGATTTCCCATTTGTATTAAACCCTGTGGATAATATCACTCCGGCACAGCTGCTCTGGGCAACCCAACGCTACGCCCGCACCTGTACGGTTACCTACTGGACTCTGCTGAGAGCACTGGCTATTTTTAAAAATATTGACACCCATCGTATAGTACAAACTCCGCTCATAGTACCAGGTCCGGGTACATATTACAAACAGGTTTCAGCGGTACTTTCCACCCGGCCCTCCGACTCCCCTATAATGTACACACTGGACGGCAGTCAGCCGGCAGGAAATAACGGGACTGCTTATAACCGTGGTATAGTGATAGACCAGGCTCTTACCCTCAAAGCAAAAGGGATAGCCAAAATGTCGGGATGGTCTGATTCGCAGATAGGTGTGTGTGAGTATCACTTCCAGGCCAGTACCCCTTTGGTAGAATACAGCCCCTCTTCCCCACGGCAAAAAGAATATACAGTTACCTTATATCAGCCTGACTATGGTACACCAAACTGCCGCTTCTATTATGCCATCCAACCGGGTACAGAAGAAGATTCCAGTACCAAAACCAAGGACTTAAAATATAACAAAAAGTCAAAGATAGAACCTACCCCCGATAAAATGAAGAGCTTGAAAACGATAAAGGGGAATCCCGCTAAACTGACTTATACAGAGTATACTGGCGCAGGAATAACACTCAAAGGTAGTGACAAATTATATTTTTATGCCCAGAAGACAGGTTATGAAAAGTCAGAAATCAGGGAATTTGATGAAAAATCCCGTCTGGCTGATGAAAAGGCCCGCCTCCTGTCCAAGCTGGCCAAAGAGACTCTGCCTGCTTCCGGAATCCGGATAGTACTGGATCCCAGGGTGAATTTCGGACGGGCTAATGTGGCTGTCATCAGAGCCAATATCAATTTAAATATCAATAAAACACTGAACCAGAACACCAGATAAGAACAGAAATCTTCAACTATTAACGGAAAACCGCCCCTGGGGGGCGGTTTTTTTGTGTTTTTTTAAATTTAAAAGAAGCAACTCAATAAGTTGAGTTACTTCCTGGGCAAATCCTTACTATCTTTTCCCGTTCCCTTGACGCTCTTTCCTTCTTTCAGCTGCTGGAGGGCGGTCTTGTCTTCCCGCAGGTAGGCGTTGAGAAAGAGCAGGGTCCAGGTATTGGCGTCGGAGCGGAATTTAGTACCCACGCCGTGCTTCTCATTCTCCATACGGATCAGGTAATTGGCGCCGGGCTTGAGGGTGAGGACTTTTTTAATGGTCTGGAAATCCGCTACGGGGTCGGCGTCCCCCTGGATAAACATGCTGGGGGTGTTTGCGGAAACCAGGCCGGTTTTATCAAAAATACCGTTTTCCGGGCTGCCCAGGTAGCCATAATGGGCGAAGATGGCCTTGAAGCGGGGGTCGGGACTGGAATAACCGTCTTTGGTATCAGCTCCGGTCTTAATCATAAAGGTCAGCCCTCCCAGGCTGATACCGCCCCCCGCGATGCGGTTGGTATCGACATGCTGGGCGAAGGCACGGGTCACGGGGTCAGTGGAGGTGAACAGGGTATCCAGCGCGGCGCTGACGCTCATCGTCCGGGCTATGACCCTGACCTCACGGGGCAGGGTAGAGTCAAACCGGCCGTCGGCGTGAAACAGAGCCAATACTATATAGCCCTGTGATGCCAGGTATTTGAACAATCCTACATGGACCAGAGGATCACTGCCGTAGCCGTGCGAAAACACAATCAGAGGATATTTCGAGTCCGGATCGGCAAAAACAGGCAGTTCGCCGGATTTAAGCATGGAAGGCAGAGGGACGCGGGCGGAAAGGAGCACGTAGTCAGCATTGGTGTGTGCAATATCCACAGGGTAGAAGAACACCCCTACGGTGGTGATTTTACGCCTGGCCGCCGCACCCAGGGAAGGGTCGTCGGGAAGGGTGACAGTAGTGCTGAACACTCCGGAGGTTTTGGCCAGCATATCAGCGAAATATGTCTCTTTGCCCTGGCTGAATCCGCCGGTCAGCCACACGCCTCCCTCCGGGGACTGGGGGATCAGGCCCTCTTTTACAAACAGGCAGGAGGAGCCGGTGCGATAGGGTCCGGAGGGAATGGTGTCCAGTTCTTTAGCTGACAGCATGGAGACCACGGTCAGGATAAGGATGGGTAAGAGATAAATACGTTTCATGGATTGTTCTCCCAGATTTTTTGGGATATTGTATACTAAAGGAATGGATTTGTATAGATTCTGAAGAAATCTACCGGGTTTATACACATGGATATGATATGAAAATCACCACACAGTCTGGACGGAATATTTAAGAATGTTTTCATCCATGGTTAAAATGGGATACCCTTCCACCCGTGATTGAGCGATTAGCAGACTGTCAAAAGGATCCCGGTGGTGGTTTTCCAGGTGGGTAATGGAAAGGGTATGCGGCAAAGTTATATTTAGAATATCGAAAGAGTTTTGTGCAATCTGGGCAGGTAGAAGAATTTCCGGTTCTATGTCAAATCGGATTTTCCCCAGTTGGTGCTTTATCAAAATCTCCCAGGAACTGACAGTGCTGAACCAGATAGTGTTGACTTCATCAGCTATGATTTTACTGGCTTTTGCAGATAGCCTGGGGTCATCGGTGATCCACCACAGGAAGGCATGTGTATCCAGAATATAATTCATTGGTAAAAGTCCTTTTCGAAATTATCCAATGGGGGGTCAAAGTCATCGCTTATCACAATCCGCCCTCGCATAGAACCTGGAGTCCTGGTGTGGTGCTTTTTCACGGGAATTAGTTCGGCTACCGGTTCACCCAATCTGGATATAATGACTTTCTGGCCGGCCTTGATCTCCTGTAGAAGTCTGGAAAAATGAGTTTTAGCCTCGTGAATATTTACCGTCATTATAATCACCTCATATGTTACAATTGTAGACTAAGTAGTGGACTAATTAAAGAATTGAAGAGTCTTTTTTAATACACAAATTTCTGCTTTTCAGAAATCAGACTAACTCATTATACCTAAAACAATTCGTTTTTAGACCTGATACTTGACTTGATCCAATTTATTCACTATGATTTGATTATGAAAGACGGAAAAATCAGATTTCTCCTCCTCTGCCTGGTCATCCTTACACCAGTTTTAATACTATCAGCCAAAGATCAAAGTATCAAAGACATCGACCTGTCTACCCCTCTCACTTCGGGGGATCCCCTGCATGATTTTATTCTGATCGAAGGGGGTACGTTCCAGATGGGTGATACTTTTGGAGACGGACGTATAGATGAAAAACCAGTCCATAAAGTGAAAGTAGACAGCTTCTATATTTGTAAATACGAAGTCACCAAGCGCCAGTGGACTGAGCTCATGGGCGGGAGGCAGACTCTGGAATTTTACCGCATGATGGCCGGACCGGAAGGGAATTACCCCATGATCAGCATCTCCTGGCTGCAGGCGGAAGAGTTTGTCCAAAAGCTCAATAAAAAAACCGGCAAACATTTCCGTCTGCCCACGGAAGCAGAATGGGAATATGCCGCCCGGGAAATGGGAAAAAAGACCAAGTGGTCAGGTACCAGCAGTAGCGATGACCTCTACCAGTACGCGGTCATCCGGGGTACGGGCAGCCGCCAGGATATCGGCATCGACGGTATAGATCCCATCGGCAGTAAGAAACCCAACGCATTGGGTATATACGATATGACGGGCAACGTCTGGGAATGGACCTCAGACTGGTATCTTACCAATTATTATGACCAGCGGGTCTGGGATAATCCCCAGGGGCCGCCGGATCTGGATGTCCCCTATTATCAAAAACTCAAATCTATCCGGGGTGGTTCCTACAATGACCGGCCCCAAACCGCCCGTGTCACTCAGCGCATGGGAGTAGAGCCCTTCAGTTTTGGCGGTAATATCGGCTTCCGTCTGGTCCATCCTGTCGAATAAAATACTATCTATAGTCTCCCCTTCTTTTCAGATTTTTCCGAAATGAAAACATATGCTTAAAAAAAATGTTGATGTAAAAGAATAGACACAATTTATTTTAAGATGTACAATAGCATGAATTGTTATCAAATCTGTATTAATTATAGTTAGATAAGGAGTTTAGAGTGAAATCTCAGTACTCAAATGCAGATTTTTTTAATTCAGAGGAAGAAAAACGTCTTTATCAGGATTTAGTGGAGACATCGCAGGATCTTATCTGGCAATGTGATGCTGAAGGACGATATATCTTTCTCAATCCAGCCTGGGAAACTGTATTTGGGTATAAAGTCGAAGAGATGCTGGGCAAGAGATTTTCTGATTTTCAGACACCAGATGTAGCTGAAAGGGATAATCAGGAATTTATCAGATTGATTCAGGGCGGTATGGTAAAAGGCCTGGAAACAATTCATATCGGGAAAGCCGGAAATAAAATTCACTTAATCTTTAATGCAAAATCCGTAAAAGACAAAGAAGGCAATATAATCGGAACCAGAGGGACTGCACATGATATCACGGAAAGAAAAAAAGCAGAAGATGAACTGATTGAGACAACTGCCAGGTTCCGGGGTATCTTTGATAAATCTCCCGTAGGTATTGTTATTTTAGATGTAAATCAAAAGTTCGTGAAGTGTAATCCGGCATTCTGCCATTTAATGGGATATTCAGAACAAGAGTTCTTAGAACGGTCATTCACAGACATTGTTTTTTCAGATGACATTTCGGTCGGTCAACAGGAAATCACGATGATGCGAAACCGGGAATTAGATATCACTTCGTTTCGTATTCGTTTAATTAATCAAGAAAAAGCGATCATCTGGGGTGAAATCAACCTTTCTCGGGTAGAGGATACAGGTCCCCAGCCGCTGCAATTTTTATTGGTTATAAAAGATATCACTGAGCAGAAAAAATATGAAATGGAATTAGCCGAAAGCAGAAACCGTCTGGAATTGGCTACGGAGTCTGCTAAACTGGGAATCTGGGACTGGGATGTAATCCAAAATTCCATGATCTGGGATGATCAGATGTATGCCCTCTACGGAGTGAAGGACAGGTCTTCCATTTCCGGTATTGACCTCTGGAAAAGAGGACTCCACCCTGAGGATGCGGAATATGCCTGGAATGAATGTCTGGCAGCTCTTAAAGGTGAGAAAAAATATGATATTGAATTTAGAGTGGTACATCCTGATGGTAAAATCATTTATATTAAAGCGGATGGATTGGTCCTGCGGGATGAATCCGGCCAGGCTGTCAGAATGTTAGGGGTCAATCGTGATATAACCCGTGAAAAAATTTCAGAACAGGAATTACAGAAGAGTGAAGAAAAATTCCGCTTATTATACACTTCCATGGACCAGGGCCTGGCACTGCATGAGATCATATTGGATGAAAATGGGAAACCGGATGATTATATATTTTTAGATTTGAATGACAGTTATACCCGTTTAGTGGGTATTACCAGAGAGATGGCTATCGGCAAAAGAGTAAAGGAAATATTTCCCCAGGTGGAACAGTACTGGATCGATGTCTTCGGACAAGTCGCGCTAACCGGCCAATCCTGCTATTATGAGAATTATATGGAAACCTTAGATAAATATTATTCTACCTATAGTTATTGCCCCCGCAAGAATCAGTTCGCGGTTCTGGTCACAGATATCACTGACCGCAAACAGGCGGAGAAAACCGTGGCGGAAGAAAAAGAAAGACTGGCAGTGACATTACGCAGTATCGGGGACGGGGTTATTACTACGGATATTAAGGGCAATATAGTGATCATGAATAAGGTGGCTGAACAATTGTGCGGCTGGGAGCAGGAACAGGCGCTGGGCAAGCCCATTACCGAAGTATTTAACATAATAAATGAAAGTACCCGTGAACCACATATTAATCCGGTAGAAAAAGTACTTAATACCGGAGAAATTATTGAACTGGCAAATCATACTTTGCTAATTTCCCGTGACGGTACAGAACGAATTATCGCTGACAGTGGGGCACCTATTAAAGATAAGGATAGTATTACTATTGGTGTGGTCCTGGTCTTCAGGGATATGACTGAAAAACAAAAACTTATGGAAAAAACTCAAAATGTGCAAAAACTGGAATCACTGGGAGTACTGGCCGGAGGAATAGCTCATGATTTCAACAATCTTATGGGTGGATTATTCGGATATATCGACTTAGCCCTGGCCGTGTCGCAGAATCAAGAGGTGTCAGATTATCTGTCCAAAGCCATGTTGGCCTTAGACAGGGCGCGCGCCCTGACCTCACAATTGCTCACCTTTGCAAAAGGGGGATCGCCTATTCAGAAAGTCACTGTACTCCCTCCTTTTATTCAGGAGACCGTAAGGTTTGCGCTCAGTGGTTCACATGTAAAATGCAGTTTTGATATACCAGAAGATTTGTGGTATGCCAATGTCGATCAGAATCAGATAGGCCAGGTTATTGATAATATTATTATTAATGCTCAGCAAGCTATGCCTAATGGCGGAATAGTCCAGGTTTCTGCCAGAAATATCACTATCCACAAAATAGGTTCAGTGGTACTGGTTCCTGGTGATTATGTCTGCCTGTCTATTAAAGATCAGGGAATCGGGATTCCTGCAGAAATTATCCCTCATATCTTTGATCCATTTTATACCACCAAATCCAAAGGCCATGGCCTGGGCCTGGCCACCTGTTATTCCATTATCAATCGGCATGGTGGATATATAGACGTAAAATCTCAGCCTGGCCAGGGCAGTACTTTCACTATTTATCTTCCCGCTGAGCACAAACAGATTCCTGAAGTTAAGATGCAATCGCCGGAGAGTATCCAGGGAAGCGGCACCATAATAGTCATGGATGATGAAGAAATGATCTGCAATCTCAGTGCTACTATTCTTCAAAAATTTGGCTTCAAAGTACTTTGTGCCAAAAACGGGGAGGAAGCAATTGATATTTTTCAACAGCAAATAAAATCCGGAAACACGATCAGCGGCCTGATACTGGATTTAACCATTCCCGGTGCATTGGGTGGAAAAGAGACAGTAAAAGAAATCCGGAAAGTAGATACAAAAATACCCGTATTTGTGTCCAGCGGATATGCGGATGACACGATAATGAAAAATCCGGAAGAATTTGGATTTACAGCCAGTATCAGCAAACCTTTCAGGATACAGGAACTTTCAGAATTACTGAAAAAATATCTGATTTGAAAAAGTGAAGCATAAATTTCCGGATCTCCACATGCCTGGTCATGAGATTTTTAAAAGAAATGGAAGACATGAGATAGGATGCAAATGCGATTTAAAAGGATAAATGCTTCTTTCCGTAATTATCAATACAGAATACCTGTAACTATTTACAATTATTAATCACTGCTGCAATGTTCAGTCTTTGTGGATAAATAGCTGTCTCTGCGTTACAATGGAGAAAAGTAGCTGGATGCATTCGTTATGCAGGAGAAAACTGATTATTTTCAGAGGTTAATTTAATGAATTTTGTAACATGGATAATATTTGGTTTGTTTGCTTTTTTCGCGCTATTTTTCTACGCATTTAGTCGCGGTAGCTGGAACCAGGTCTCCGACCAGGAGGGGGGTAATAAAACCTGGCTGGATTATACCGGGGAAAACAATACCGAAACCCTCAAATTCATCCGTAAAATAGACGGGTTTCAGATACTGGTTTCTGATTTCCTCCGGGATATCCAGCCCTGCTACCGGGTGATCCTCAAATTCAGTGTGATCGGGACGGATTTTTTTCACATCCAGAAGGAAGACCTGCTGCGGCCTCTCAAACAGGGGATGGGCATCCATGACCTGGAAATAGGAGACGATGCCTTTGACCGGGCCTGCCGTATTGACGGGTCGGCGGTCTTTCTACGAGTGCTCCTGTCTGCACCGGTCAGAGAGAAGATACTATATCTCCAGCGCATCTCCAGTGAGCTGGATATCTCCAATGACAAAATCACAGTCATCATACCCCAGGACACTATAGACACCAAAGGCAAAATGAACACCCTGATCCAGGACCTGGTGCAGACAGCGAAAAACCTGAGCAGATCCCAGGATATGCACCAGAAGAGTATAGACAATGCCCTCCATGACCCCTGCCCCCGGGTACGGGTCAATAACCTCTCTATCCTGCATTCCCGCTACCTGCACCTGCCCCAGACCCTGCAGGTCATAGAGTCCGCGATGGGGGATGAAGACAGCGACGTCCGTATTTTTGCCGCCCTGCTGGCCGGGGAAAAAGGCCTGCCGGTATTAAAAGACCAGCTGGCCGCACAGCCGGTGTCCACGCAAAACCTGCAGACTATCTGCAGTCATTTCCTGGAACAGAACTACAGCGATGGTATCAACAGTCTCCTCATCTACTATGAGCTTTTCGCGGGGGAGGACAGCAAGGTCATCCTGCTCAACACCCTGGCCCGGATGGGTAATGAGTCCCTGGAGGATTTTCTGCTGCACAATCTATCCGCGGAAAAATCAGTTTCTATCCTCTTGGCTCTGACGGAGGCCCTGGGGAGCTGCGGTACTCTCAACGCGGTAGCTCCCTTATATGACCGGAAAAAGTCGGCGCGCAATGCCGAATGGAAATATGCCCTGCAGAAAGCCATCGCCTCTATCCAGGAACGCAGCGGGACCAAAGGCGGTAAGGGATGGCTGTCCCTGTCTCAAAGCAGTGATCAGGAAGGCGGTTTGAGCCTGCCTGAAGGGGAACAGGGCGGTCTCAGTATGACTCAGGAAGACTAGGGGGTATAATGCCATTAGCTGCTGTAATAATCTGGATGATAATGCTGGGGTTTCTTCTCTATTTTTCCACAAAAAATATAAAAAAACAGATAGGTGTTTTTTTAAAAACCGCGGAGGCTCTTCACCTGAACTATAACCCATCTGTCAATACTCTGACCGGGCAAATTGAAAACTTTGGAATTACGGTTACACAAAGGAATCAGGATAATAATCTCTCTAATACCATCGAACTGGTTTATACCCTTCCCGGTTACGAAAAATGGGGGATTTCCAAAGAAAATTTTTTTACCAAATTACAGAGCCACATGGGAAATCCGGATGTACAGATCGGAGATGAAGCTTTTGACCGGGAATGCCTGCTGGAAGGGGATGCTACCTTTCTACGTTCCATATTGAATGAGACCATGCGTTCCCTGATATTTTCTCTTCATCAGATTTCTGAAAACTTCACTATTAATCATTCCCACATCATGGTAGACTTCAAACAAAACTACGCCGATACCCCAACAAAACTGGAACGCATCATCCACCAGGTGGTGAGTACAGCCCGGATACTGGCCGGAAGTCAGGATTTATTCACCCGCTGTCTGGATAATGCCCTGCATGATTCCAAAAGCGGGGTACGGATGTATAATCTGGAGATCTTAAAGGCGCGTTTTGCCGACAGGCCGGAGACAGACGCTGCCATAGAAGCAGCCCTGACTGATGCCGAGCAGGATCTACAGGTATATGCCGGAATCCTCAAAGGCAAAGCCGGCCTGCCCTATCTGGCAGTTTTTCTGGAAGATAGCTCACTAACACCGGACAACATGCGCAAAATCATCTCTCAGTTCCGCAAATTTAAATACAGGGACGCGCTGTCCTCCCTGCTGGAATGTTATAATAAACAGCCGGATGGAAAAGTCCGTATAGAGATATTAAAAGGCCTGCAGGAGATAGGAGACAGCTCTGTAGTCGAATTTATCTTTTCCCAGCTGAACCTGGAAGAGGACTTCCAGATTCAGCTGGCCCTCACGGATACACTGGGCTACTGCGCGCCTCTAACCGCCGTAGAGGATTTGTATAAAATGGAAAAGGTGACACTGAACCCGCTCCTCAAAAACAGCCTGCGCGGTGCCATCGCACGTATCCAGGAACGCAGCGGGGCCAAAGGCGGCAAAGGCTGGCTGTCCATATCAGAGACCGCCCCAAAAGAAGGCGGACTGAGCCTGCCTGAGGGGGAAGAGGGCGGGTTGAGTATGACAGAAGAAAAATAACAGCCTGTCAAGCCGGTAGACAATTTGGCTGATTCAGGATAAAATACTACTAGAGCAATAATTATAATCTAACAGGGAATACCCATGAAGAAAATGCACCTGGCCCTGGACCTGGGTACCACCAATACCGTGGTAGCCGTCTGGAACCAGGATCTGGACAGTCCCCAGGTCCTCAAGATCAGCGACATCTGCCGCAATGAAAGAAGCGATTCCCTGATCGACGATTCTTTTACCATCCCTTCGGCTGTCTATCTGATGGAGCCGTCCCGGGCCTATCGCTTCCCCCTCAGCCTGTTCATGCGGAATACCCAGGACAAGACCCCGGTCAGGATAGGAAAAGAAGCCCTGCAGGCCAATGGGGGCCTATTCAAAGAGAATTTTGTGTCCAGCTTTAAAAGCTACCTGGGCCGGGGCTCCTACCAGTTTATAGGCCAGCTGGGAGAATGGAAGTACAACGCGGAACAGATCACTGAGCTCTTCCTGCGGGAGCTGATCTCCCGGGTCGAAGCCAGTGAAAAGATGAAAGTCAAAGACCTCACTATTACCGTACCGGTTGATTTTTATGAATTCTACCGGGCCAAGCTGCAGCGCATCGGCCGGCGGCTGGGCATCCACCATATTCATACCCTGGATGAGCCGGTAGCCGCGGCCCTGGGCTATGGGCTTAATATCAGCGACGCACGGACTATGCTGGTGGTGGATTTCGGGGGAGGCACCCTGGACTGCGCCATCATCCGTACCAATGAAAAAGAATCAGAAAAAGGCTCCTGTACCATTTTAGCCAAAGAAGGCGTGCCCATCGGGGGCAATGTTATCGATGCCTGGATTGTGGAGATGGTGTGCGAGCATTACGGCTATGACTTTGAGGCCTTTAGCCGGGAGCCGGAGCTGGCCTGGTGGCTGCGCGTCCTCCTGGAAGAAGCACGCCGGGTCAAGGAATCACTTTTCAATAAAGAAAAAGAGACCTTTTATCTGCTGCCCTCGGCTATGATGCAGCAGTTCGCGGGCCGGTTTTTCCTGCAGGGCAAGGACGCCCGTACCCCTATGGCTATAGACCGGGAGATGTTTTCCCGCCTGCTGAAGGAAAAAGGCCTCTATACCCAGCTGGACTTCCTGATGAGGAATCTGTTTATCGCGGCCCAGACCCGGGGCCTGACCCCTGAGCATGTGGATGAAGTGGTCATGATCGGTGGTTCCACCCTTTTGCCCGGGGTGTACCCCTTCTTCGAAGAGATGTTTGGACGGGACAGGGTCAGAGCCTGGCAGCCCTTCAACGCGGTAGCCTTTGGCGCCGCCGCCTTTTCTGCCGGGAAGTTTTTTAAAAAGGACATTATCACTCATGACTATGCCGTAAGGACCTATCATAAGACCAGTCACGAGCCGGAGTACCACGTGATCATTCCGGCTAATACGGAATTTCCCACCATCCCTGATTTCTGGAAAAGGAGGCTGGTCCCCACCTGTGCTCTGGGGGAGCCGGAATCCATCTTTAAGCTCATCGTCTGCGAGATCGGCAAGAAGCACGGAATCCACCAGGAGTTTGTGTGGGATGAAAAGGGCAAGCTCCACTCCCTGGAAGACACGGATACCAAACAGCTGATCGTGCCTCTCAACGAGGACAACCCCACTCTGGGCTACCTGGACCCGCCGCACTACCCATCCGAAAAGAACCCCCGGGTAGAGATATCCTTCATGGTCAATGAAGAAAAGTGGCTGTGCACCAGTGTTTACGACCTCAAGACTCAGGAGATGCTGTTAAAAGAAAAGCCGGTGATCCGTCTGAAATAGAAAAGTTAATGTAATTCTTCCATTTAATTTACCGGAACTGTTCACGATGGACAATGATTCAGTCTTAAAAATTCTATCCTGATAACCTCTGTATAAATAGATTAAATCCCAGTATAATTATATAATTATACATCCTATTATCCAGGTGAGGAAATGAAAGATATACATAATAAATATGATGTTATAGTAATCGGGGGTGGTCATGCCGGTATAGAGGCAGCTCTGGCCAGTGCCCGGATAGGGGCCCGCACACTCCTATTGTCCCGTAATATGGATCTGATCGGACAGATGTCCTGCAACCCCTCTATAGGCGGTGTAGGCAAGGGTCAGCTGGTCAAGGAAGTGGACGCACTGGGTGGTCAAATGGCCCTGGGCGCGGATCATAGCGGAATCCAATACCTCCGGCTCAATACCCGCAAGGGACCGGCGGTACAGTCCAGCCGGGTCCAGACGGATAAAATGCTGTACCGGAATTATATGCAGTCGGTTCTTCTGCAGCAGGACCGGCTGGACGTCAAGCAGGCTAAGGTGGAATCTCTCCTCATGGATCAGGGCAGGATCACCGGTGTCACTACCAGTCTGGGTATTGATTATTTCTGCCGCAGTCTGGTCATCACTCCGGGGACCTTTCTTTCAGGAAAGATACATATCGGCAATACCCGGATCGTGTCAGGCCGTCTGGGAGAAGGTTCTTCTGACGGTTTGTCGGTAACCCTGCGGGAGCTGGGCTTTCAGACAGGACGGTTCAAGACCGGTACACCCGCCCGTCTGGATCACCGCAGTATTGATTTTACAAAAATGGAAAGACAGGATGGGGAAAATCCAGCCAGTCCATTATCTTTCTGGACGGACCAGGTCTACCTGGAACAAAGGCCTTGCTGGCTAACCCATACCACAGAGGAGACCCACCGGATAATTCGGGAGAATATCCACCAGGCTCCTATGTACGCCGGAAACATCCAGGCCACGGGGGTGCGTTATTGTCCTTCCATTGAGGATAAAGTCATGAAATTTCCTGACAAGGACCGTCACCATGTCTTTGTGGAGCCGGAAGGGCTGACCAGTGGGGAGTTTTACCCCAACGGATTATCCAACGGATTACCCTGGGATATACAGCTGGAGCTGCTCCATACCGTCCCCGGTCTGGAAAACGCTGTGATGACCCGCCCCGCCTATGCCATAGAGCATGATTATATCTTTCCCCAGGAACTCAAACCTACCCTGGAGACCAAAAGGATTCCCGGACTTTTTCTGGCGGGACAGATAAACGGGACCACTGGTTATGAAGAAGCCGCAGCCCAGGGTATTATCGCGGGTATAAATGCTGCCCTGTTGTGCGCGGGACGAAATGAATTTATTCTGGACCGTTCCCAGGGCTATATCGGGGTGATGATAGATGATCTGACCACAAAAGGTACCAGCGAACCCTATCGCATGTTCACCTCACGGGTAGAATACCGGCTCCTCCTGAGAGAGGACAATGCCGATCTCAGACTTTCCCGGTGGGGCTACGCTCTGGGGACTTTGGACCAGGATCGCTACCATCGTGTGGAAAAACTGAACGCTCAAATTGAGGATGAAATCAAAAGGCTGGAGTCTGTCCGGCTCACTCCATCTCCGCGCACTAACAGCCTATTAAAAAAATGGGGGACCGCGCCTCTTCACAAACCTGCCAGTCTGGCGGCACTTTTACGCCGACCTTAACTATCCATAGAAACTATATTGGAACATTTTCCTTCTCCTGTGTCACCGGGACAACGGGTCAGGACCCAAGTAGAAATCGAAATAAAATATCAGGGTTATATCCGTGAAGAAGAGGAGATGGCAAGCCGTTTTAAAAAAAGTGAAGCGCTGAGAATACCGGAGGAACTGGACTACACGGCTATTTCCGGTCTGAAGCGGGAGGAAGTGGAAAAACTCTCTTCTATACGTCCCGTGAACCTGGGGCAGGTGTCCCGTATTCCCGGGGTAAGACCGGCCGCGGTACAGATACTGATGGTGAATCTGAAAAAAAACTGATTTTACTTTTCTATCTTTTCCAACACCGGCTCCAGGAAGGCGCCGAAAACCCAGCCTTCTTGCTGTTTCTTATCTTCCGCCGCCAGCCTGACTTTGTACCAGGGATAACTGCCCCAGGGGGGTATATCCTCTGTCTTACTCTCTTTCAGTATTTCCAGACGGGTTCCGAATTTCAGGGTCTGGATGCGGGTATAGTTGGTTCCGGGGCCTTTGCGCAGGCTCACGTCAAAACCGGAAGTACTGACGATAGAACCCGGATGAGGGGTGAGAATGGTATACCAGGTAATATATTTTTCAGGGTAGCCCCTCAGGTGTTCCAGGCTTACCCAGCCTTTGAGGGATTTACCTTTCCTGTAAAAAGATACCGGGATAAGATCACAGTAATCTTTTTCGTCCTCACCTTCACCCGCCTGGTACAGGTTAGTCAACAGGACACCTTCCCAGGGCTGCAGAGTACAGACTACCCCGCTGTTGGTGGCGTCTTTTTTATAGATCACGGTAAAGGGCGCAGCAGGAACAGCTATCCGGTCGGTCTTATAATTAAAATAATCCACATAATGATCCGCTCTTTGATAATCGGGTAGTGACAGGGTATACATATATTCGTCTATTTGACTGTTCAGAGATGATTCAATGGCCCGGAACAGTTCCTCCACTCTGGGGTATACCGTTCCCTTCTGGAGTTTATTGTCCACTTCGGAGCTCCTGGAATTGATCCGGAACAAAATTCCATTAGTAAAGTCCGCGTATCCTTTATCCACGCGCAGTGTTGAGGACTCTTCCCAAAAAGCTCGGGAAACCCGGCCATTCAGGTCAAAATACTGGGTAATATTCCCCCATTCGTCATCAAATGCATAATGAATATTTATAATTCTGACTCTACCCCGTGAATCCAAATAAATACTGCGTTGAGAAAAACCAATTTGGTTGGGAATTTCTATTTTCTTTAATTTCCGTCCGTACAGATCAGGCGGGATCTCTGTCCAGACCGGTAGTGCAAAAAACAGAATCAGGCCTAACGCAGTGACAATTCTTTTTTTCAACATATAAAAATATTACTCCATATCTTTTCCAGAAAACCATTATTTGATTCCTGATACTCCAGCCTATTCTTCCCCCGAAAGGATCAGTGAAAAGCGGTTCAGCAGGTTTTCCGTGCAGTAAACCTGGAGCCCGGTGATATACTGACCGGCGGGGGCCTGCATTTCCACGCAGCTGCCTTCATCACTGTCCGCGCCCACATAGGGGGACATAGTAGTGGAGCTATGGGGATCTCCCCATTTTTTCCAGATCACGGCCAGTTTCTTGATATAGACAGTGTCTTTTTCACTGACTTCACAGAAGCGCAGGCCGGCTACATAATAGCCCGGTTTTTGAAGGGACAGTACCTTGCCGTATCTGCCGCCGTAGAGCGGATTGATGGTAACGGCCTCTGAGACCAGGGTCTTTTCATCATACACCTGAGTAGAGGCGGGCATAATGCCGTACACGCCCTTTTCGGAGTAGTATACGGTTATACCGGTCATGATGGAGTCACTCTGGAAGGGTGTCCAGGTATAGAATTTGGAGTTGGGTACTTTGGGGTCTTCCAGATCCATTTTTTCAGTTTTTGTAAACCGGATTTTTCCGGGGGCTGAATTGGTCAGGGCGGCTTTTACCTGCCAGATAGTGGGATTGACCAGCATAAAGCCATTGACCTGCATGACTGGCAGGACGACCCTGCTGCTGGCCAGGTTAAAAGTCTTCAGTTTATTCCACATGGTGACATTGGCCATATTATCACTATCTATATTGATATCCAGATATTTTAACCCTTCGTTTTCCAGATGGCCCCGCATGGCTTTACAGTTCATGCACTGGGGCCTGCCGTAAAGCAGGATTTCCGGTTCATTGTTTTTTTTAGGCTTTGGATTGGTTTTTTTACCTGGGTCAGGCAGTACCGGGCTGACCGGCGCGTTCACGGCATTGGTGAGCAGGGGTTTAAACATCTTTTCCAGGCTGTCCGCGCTCTGTGAACCCAGGGCCAGTGACTGGATAAAACCGGTGGGGTCGATGACAAAGGTGTAGGGGTATTCCTTCAGATAGGCATAATCTTTAAAGCCCCGGCTGGCTTTGGTCAGGGCGAATTCCCAGCCGTTTTCCTGGGCCATTTTGTATATCTCGGATTTATCCTTGCCGGTGATACAGGCCGACACGATATAGAGCTTGTCAGGGTATTTCTCGCTTAGCTGTTTCAGAGCAGACTGCTGTTCCAGACCGGACTTATCGATAGTCCAGAAATTGAACAGGACCACTTTCCCGCGCAGACTGGCTTTGTTGATGAGGGAGTTGTTCTGCAGGTTCATGACCTGGAAGTCAGGCAGGGGGACCGGTCCCTTTCCCGCGCTTATTAACAACAAAATTACCGGTAATAACAGCATTTTTTTCATGGTACACCTCCATCTCTTGCGTAAACAGATTATACTTATGATTAAAAATAAAAATCAACCAAAAAAATAAAAATTTCCTTGATTCTTACTCATATACCTATATAATATAGTTGGATTATATTAAAAAAGTCTGTAATTCAATGGGAGAGGCCAGATGCCCCCAGAACTGCCCCTAAACCAGGATCCTAGTGCTGTTCTTTCACTGAAACAAAATCTGCCCAACTGGATCACCCAGGACAGAGATGAACCCGCCTTCAATGAATTCCTGCGCAATCTGGGTATCTATGAAAAAAGCGAGCAGTACTTGGGCGGGATTATAAAGCACTATGCTGAACTGGCCCAGAAGTCCCGAATCCCCTTGTCTCATCTCGTATCCTATGTAGCTAAATATGCCGCAAATAATAATGTACAGCACCTTCAGGTAGAATCCACCGCCCGTACAGCTATTTTGAAGCTGATCATGAGCCTGGTCAAAGAAAAACATGCCCTGTATGATGAAGCCCGCAAAATGGTTTTCCTGTTTGATCCTCTCAGCCTGGAGTACTACTATTTTAATTTCGAAGTCATGCTGGGCAAGTACTATGCCGGTATAGAAGAACATGTGGAACGGTCCTATCCCACAGAAAGTACTTTCCTGCCGCCTAATAAGATGCCCCGGATTGACATCTGGAAGGATCTGGACTGGAGACAGTACAATCCGGCAAATGTGGAATCCCTGGTGAAAAACTCCGATCTGAAATTATGCCGGTTTATATTTCCGGATAAGAGCGTGGCAGTGGTTCATCCTGAATATTTGCCTCAGCTGCTGGAAACGGCAAAAAACAAAATACTCTATATCAGCAATATCCTCAGTGCCAAAGACCCCCGCTATTTTCAGGATCTGATAGTTTTTGTGGGCCGGAAACTGCCCCAGTACCATCTGGAGACAGCCTCTTTTATGGCTCTGCTCAAAGAACCAGTACAGTCAGCTGTACCTTTCTGGGCACTGCTCACGGTCAATCTGGAAAAATACCTGGGACCTAAAACCAAACTCAATAGTTTTTACCAGGCTGCCTGCCTCATACACGCCTGGACTTTAGGTCTGGCCCAGAAGCAGGAACAGGAACAGGTACGCCTGGAAAATCAGAACAAATTATGGGAAAAGATCCAGTCCACTCCTATTATCTATACCGTGTCTGATATTACCGACCTGGCCCGCTCTATCCAGCTGGACAGGATTTATCAGAATGATCTGGGTATTTTTGTCACAGATACCATCCAGCGCTTTAGTAAGGCTCCCAAAGATGGAAAAGGGGTGTATCTGCAGCAGTTAAAACTGGATAATAAAGACCATTGGGTAGTGAATAACCATCTGGCAGACATTTTTATGGCGCAGCTGGCTTTGGTCAAGGATAAATATCACGATTACTATGTCAATAGCTGGAAAGCTAAATTTAAAGACAAGACATTTAAAGAAGACCCCCTGATCAATGATGCCAATGAATACCTCAAAGACCTCTATCTCAAGCTGAAAACAGATGAAAATGAGTTTTACTGCCTGGCGCATGATCAGTTTCCCCTGGTAATCAAAGCTATTAACGGCTATTCCAACCGCTCCAAAATCGCGGAATGGAAGAAAAAATTCTTCCATCTGGGCATAGAAAACTCTTTTGGAGCTATGGACACCCTTTTGGATATCAAACATTCAGACCTATTATCAGAGGCTGAGGCCTATTCTCCTCTGCTGAGATTATTCCCTATGCTGAAGGGACTGTTCCTGTTATTCCAGGGAGGGAAAAGCGCCAAAGCCAAAAAGAAAAAGACCCCTTCACTGATCAAGGAAGCTATGACCCATGTCATCAATGCCGGAGATAAACCGGCTAAAAATAAGAAAAAAGCCGCTCCAGCCAAACCTGTCAAGGAAAAAGCGCCACCACCTCCCAAAGTGGATGACAGGAAGAAGGCTATTCAGGATAAACTGAAGGAAATCCAGGCCAGCCTGTTTGGCAACAAAAACATTATGGATGAACTGGAACATCTGGAAAAGAACTGGAACCGCACTATAGAACAGAATTTGCAGCTGAAAGAAGAAATCAAAAAGAAAAACAAGAAATATGTGGTGAGTATTATTCAGCACCACATCAAAAACATGAAACTAAGCGTCCAGAATGTGGAGACTATAGCCAAAAACATCTGCGCGGACCAGCAGTTTGCACCCATCAAGGATAAAGAATCTCTGGAAAAATACATCCAGGGCTATGTGATACTCACTCTGC
This sequence comes from uncultured Brevinematales bacterium, assembly GCA_964428015.1. Lineage (GTDB taxonomy): Bacteria > Spirochaetota > Brevinematia > Brevinematales > CAYRWR01 > CAYRWR01. The sequence continues at coordinate 26,698 of CAYRWR010000003.1, forward strand.
AAAAGAAACACGCTTAAGTATATGTAAAATGTAAGTGTTCTTTTTCCCTCTGCTTTCTGCTTAAAAAAAAACACGCTAAATCATCTCTTAATCTGCAGGCATAATCATATAATTCATGTTATACTAAAAGAAAAGGAGTCAGTTATGGCACAACTGGGACGGATTGAGACCCTGGAAGTAGTGAAGATAACTGATTTCGGCCCTTTTCTGGATGGAGGGGAACTGGGAGAAATACTCCTGCCCCGGACCTTTTTGTCCTCTCCCTTGGCGGAAGGCGATCATGTGGAAGTATTCATCTATCATGACAGTGAAAACCGCCTCACTGCCACACCTCATCTGCCTCCCGGGCAGGTGGGTGATTTTGTCTATCTCAAAGTCAAAGCTGCCAATGAGGTAGGGGCTTTCCTGGACTGGGGGCTGCCTCGTGACCTGTTTGTGCCCTTTCGTGAGCAGAAAGAAAAGATGCGGGAAGGCAAGAGCTACCTGGTCTATATCTACTACGACAGGGCCAGTAACCGCATCGTAGCCAGTTCACGCATCGAGCGTTTCCTGGAAAAAGAAGGCTGTCCCTATGCTGTGGGGCGTGCCGTGAATCTGATCATTGCCTATCCTCATGAGCGGGGGTATAAAGCCATCATCGACAATACCTATCTGGGTATGATTTACGCCAATGAGGTCTTCCGCAAGCTGACGGTAGGGGAACGCTGCCTGGGCTATATCAAAGCAGTCCGGGAAGACGGTAAAGTCGACCTCTCTCTGCAGAAAGCGGGCTATGAACAGATCCAGGAGCTGGAAGATATTATCCTGCGTCGGCTCAAAGAGATGAAAGGGGAGCTGCATCTGTCTGATAACAGCGAGCCGGATGCCATCTATCGGGCCTTTGGGGTCAGTAAAAAAGCCTTTAAGAAAGCGATCGGCGTGCTGTATAAAAAAAGGCTGATCGTAATTGAAGAAGAGAAGATCAGACTGGTATGAACCTGAAAAATATTGACCTGTATCAAATAATTACCTAAAATTTAATATAGGACTTTGTAATGTTGGATGTAGTGAAGTATATCTCAGAAATAGAAAAAATCTGTGACAGAAATGATGTCAAAAGACTAACACTTTTCGGAAGTGCTCTTCGCGAAGATTTTTCGGATTCCAGTGATGTGGATTTTCTTTTAGAATTAAAACATAGTAGAAATGGATTAAGAAGATATATGAACATAAAAGAAGATTTAGAAAATGTCCTGGGCAGACCGGTAGATCTGGTTATGCCGGACGCCCTTAAAAATGAAAGATTAAAAAAGCATATTTATCAAATGACCAGAGATCTCTATGTTGCATGATCCTCAGGTATGTTTTGAAGATGCTTTAAACGCTGTCAACCTTATTATTGAGTTTGTCCGGAATAAAGATTTTTCAGAATATATAAGTGATAAGAAAACTCAATCTGCTGTGGAAAGGCAATTTGAGATAATTGGAGAAGCATTTAACAGGGTATCTAAAATAGATGAAAATCTACTGCTTTCTATTTCAAATTGGAAGGATATTATTGGATTCAGAAATGTGATTATTCATGGTTATGATATGGTTAGTGATCAAATCATTTGGGATACTATTCAAAATAATCTTCCTGAGCTACAAAAACAGTTACAGACACTTCTTTGAAAAACTTTTATACTTTCTCTATATACCTCTCCTGGGTAGTATTCTCCAGGCAGCGTTCTGAGCGGTAGTACCGCACCGCATTTATGGCTTCTGCTGCAGTTAATCCCTGTTTACGTTTTAGGTATGCGGCGGCTATGGTGCCGCTCCGTCCTATTCCTCCCACACAGTGGATGAGTACTTTTTCTCCTTTTTGTATATGGCTGTCCATCCAATCCAGAGCCCGGTCCAGCTGTTCAGATGTGGGTACAGCCTGATCCAGAATGGGCAGATGCAGCGTATCCAGGCCCCGGGATTGATAGTGCTGAATCAGATCCGGTACACCGAAATCCACCAGTTCATCCGGGGTGACCAGAGTCAGCACCCCTTTAATACCTGATTTTACTATTACATCCAGGTCTTGTTCCAGATCCCGGCTCCAGTCTCTCCGGCCCGGCAGAATGGTCATTCCGATACGGGGGTCGGGTCTATCGTCAAACAGGAAATTGATAAAAAGTTTCTGCTCTTCCACCAGGGTGGTACGTATTTTATGACACAGCTGACCGCTGGCGTAGAGCGCCCATCTTTTCTGGAGAGGAGAACATTCATCAAAGGACAGGGTGTGCACCGAATAGCGCAGCTGGGCTACCTGGAGCTGGTAGGGAGCCTTGTCCAGTCCTATGAGGTCATTGTAAAAAGAGCGCAGCACGCGGATAGTATCCCAGGCCCGGCGCAGAGAGGGTAATACAACCCCATCAGGATATGCTTCCGGGAAGCTCCCGATATTCTCAATCCTAAGCAGGGCGTCAGTGAGCAGGAAGCACTGCGCCAGCTCTTCCTCCCGGTTCAGTTTGGTGAAGATGTACAGCAGGTCGTTTTCCATCTTGACCAGGTCCCGGATGATATGGCCGTAGTGTGTATGGAAAAAATCGATGATCCAGACGTTTTCCTGGGCATCAATGATGATATTCTTGCCGTTGAGGTCGCCGTGAATGGTGGCTTTGAAGTGCAGGGCCGTATTTTCTTCCTTGAGTACCTCCAGGTCATGAGTGTAAAACCAGCCGGGATTGAGGGTGGTCAGGCCGGGGAGGAGCTCGATAGTCTCATCCGGGGCAGGTCGTCCCAGGATTGCTTCGACATTTTTCTGTACATGAGGGGCATATTTGGCTTTGAAATCATAATACTGCAGCAGGTCCAGCCGTTCGAAATGCGCGGCATCATAGAGCCGGCCCAGCTGGAGTTTGAATACCCGGTGCAGGATGCTGGCAATCTTCTCCAGGGGAGCACCGGATTCGTAGATATCCTGGAAGGTGGCGACCTTTCCCTCCAGCATAGAAGCATAACGGTACTTGATGGCACCCCTGTCATCGAGCTCGGCAAAATCGACAATATTGGGGGCGTTATTACCCATTACTTCTTCGATTTGTTCAAAAGCGGTCCGTTCCTGCGCGATCAGTGAGCGGGGGCCGATCTTGATCACGGAGGGGACCTCCCGATGGCCTTCCTGGTCCCGGCTGGTTGCCTTTAGCACCACGTTGCCGGAGAATCCCCCGTCCAGTCCCTTAAATACTGCTTCTGAGCTTTCTCTGAACAGGTAACGCAGCAGTTTGCGGTCGGTATCACTGACAGGATAATTATCTTCTATACGGATAGTGGTGTCGGAAATCCGGGAATGAGCCAGCTGGGTCAGGGGCAGCTGACCATTGAGAAACATAGTAAAATCTCCCACTGAAGAAAAGACTCTGACTCCCAGGATGTTTTCGATCTGACGCAGGGTCACAAAATGCATATTTCGGGAAGAACTGGCGGTGAGAGCGGAACAAACTGCGATATCCCAGTGGGGATAACGGGTCCGGAGGTCATAGGCCAGGTAATATACTTTAGCTTCTGTCCAGACACCCATAATCCCGACTTTTATAGCCTGATTTTTCCACTGATCCAGAACTTCCTGGAGTGAAGTGTCCACAAAGTCATTAAGACCGGATGCGTTGATGATAACCTCGCGATTTCCGGCTCTTCTGAGATTTTCAAAGACAAATTCCGCCCCTGGTGTATCCTGAATACAATGGGGCCCAAACTGGTGCAGGTGATCAGACTGTTCAGGGTCAGAAGGATTGTGCCAGTCACGTATATGTATGAGATGGATGTCTTCCTGCTCATATGCCCACTGCATTACCCGGTTGACCGGGCCTTGTTCCACTCTTTCACCCAGGAGACGCAGAGCTTCACTATAGCCCACATGCAGGGGATTGGGGAGTGGGTCATATTTTTCTATCAGCTTGACGAAATCATTCTGCAGACACTGGGTGATAAGCAGGGCGTGGGGCATATATTTTCTCCCATAGTAAAGATATCATAGCTTAAATACAGGAATTATCATTGTCAAGTACATAGCTTGTAACCGGCGGGTATTAAGGTTATAATATACCATGAAAACAAAACTGTTGACCCTCTTCTTTTCTTCTACTTTAATAGCGGTTGTTCTTTTTCTTTATCCCAATCGTACTTTTAGTCAAAGTCAGCCATCAGATAATAGGCCAAGGTATTACTATTCCTGGCCTCATAAAGAAGAGGCATACAGAATCAGCGATATCCCTCTGCCCCCCGGGTATTCCCGGGTGCACACGGATTTTCCTTCCTTTGCCGGATGGCTGAGAGATTTGCCCCTGCTCCCTGCAGGGAGCCCGGTAGTATATTATGATGGATCTTTAAAACCGGATCAGTCTATGCATTTTAGGGTTATAGAAATGGATATTGGTGACGGTGATCTACAGCAGTGCGCTGACGCTCTGATGCGTCTTCGGGCGGAATACCTGTTTAGCCGCAAGATTTACCCGGCCATCCATTTTAACTTTGTCAATGGTTTCCAGGCGGATTACTCTAAATGGATGCAGGGTTACCGGATTTCCATTCAGGGTTCCCGTGTATCATGGAAAGCGAAAACCGGAAAAGACAGCTCCTGGTCTCAATTCCGAAGATATCTGTCCAAGGTCTATGAATATGCCAATTCCTGGTCACTGGAACAGGAAACCCTGCCTCTGGCTGATATTACACAGGCTGGTATAGGGGATATCTTTCTGCAGGGGGGCTTTCCCGGACATGGAGTCATGATAGTGGACATGGCTCAGAATAAAAAAGGGGAGAAGATTTTTCTGATCGCGCAGAGCTATATGCCGGCGCAGAGTATACATATTCTGAAAAGTTTTGACAGCACATCTCCCTGGTACAGACTGGATTTCGGGACTACCCTACAGACACCCACCTGGGTATTTAAGGCTGCACATCTGAGAAAATTTAAGGATTAATTATGGAAAGAACCAAACTCGACACAAATGGAAAACGCTACCTGGCTGTCTCCCTCATTTTCCCCTTGTTTTTAGCTCCACTCCTGCTGGGGATATCCGGAGCCTGGGATTCTACCCGGTTATGGGTCTTCCTGATCATTCACTCTGTGGCGGGCTGGTTATCCATGTTTCTGCTCTGGAGAGTCAACCCCGCCCTGTTAAACCACCGGGGGGAAAGAAAAGCAGATAGTAAACCCTGGGACATTCACCTGGTCAGACTGATGAATATTTTTTCAGCTCTGATACTGCCTGTCATTGCAGGTTTAGATATCCGTTTTGGCTGGACCCGCTCCAATCTGGATTCTGTATTCCAGTTCACGGGTTATGTCCTGTATATCTTAGCCTTGTTTTTTGTAAACTGGGCCATGCTGGTCAACACCCACTTTGAGACCAATGTCCGCATTCAAAAAGACCGCTCTCACCGGGTGGTCGATAGCGGACCTTATGCCTGGATCAGGCACCCCGGCTATTTCGGAACCTTCCTGTTCTGGCTGTCTCTGCCTATGATCCTGGGCAGTATCTGGGCTTTGTTACCTATGCTGGCAGCAGACGTAGTACTGATAATCCGCACTGCAAAAGAAGATACTACTCTGAAGCAGGAGCTGACCAGCTACCGTGCCTATGCCGATCGTGTCAGGTACCGCCTGTTTCACGGTATATGGTAAAATAGGAGCTTTTCATGAGAAACAGGAAGCTGTTACTTAGATTCGCTATACTCTGCCTTATGCCCCTGTCTTTGTTTTCTCATACCTGGAGTCCTAAGCAGTATGGCCTGGGGATATTTCCATCAGTTATGCTCAGATATGCGCACCGAAAGATTCACGAGAACTATAAACCCATACAGGATTATAGATTTGATTTCAGTCCTGTTTTCCCTCGGGATGACTGGGGAAAAATCCAGGAACTGATCAACCGGCTGTGGAGTCACGACATCCTGGCATTGGACGTCATTTCAGATTTTAACGGCTGCATGGATGACTGCCCTGTTATCCATCTCATCATCTGGAGGGTAAGGGGAAAAGATTACATCATTAAAGATCAGGACAGCTGGAATAGTACGATGCGAGATTCAGGGCTGAAAGTGCCGCAGGGCTTGCTTCAGGATTATGCTCAACTGGCCTTTCTGCTCATCAATCAGTCAGCCAGCCGATTCTCCGGTCCCTATCAGTTAGCTCCCGGAGATACAATAATTGCACAAACAAATAAGAGTGTGATAGTTACTTTTCCTGTGGAATTTCACTGGAGTGACTGGGGCGGACACAGCGGAACTGATAAATATAAAGTTAAAGTAGAGTTTCTCTCTAACGGGCAGGTCAGGAAGTATCACATTGAAAATAGTAATAATTAAAAACTGAGCTGATCACTTAGACTTTTTAGAATCTTGCATATAAAAAGCAACAGGCCCGGGTTATAGACCCGGGCCTGCCGCTGTATATCCAGACTCTGGACTGTGACTTAGTGAGTTTTCTTATAATCTTCTATAATCTGTTGATAGCGTTCGTAAACCTCAGCGGCTACCTGTTCCCAGGTACGGTACAGGTCTTTGAAGGCACCGTTTCCGGTTTCTTCGATGAGTTTGGGTTTGTCGATGAGTTGGGTCAGTTTGGCGGCATAGCCTTCCGGGGTGTTTTCCGCGATAAAGCCGTTTTTACCGTCCACGATACCTTCTGTAGCCGAGGAGCCTTTGACCAGTACCATAGGGGTGTGGAAGGCCGCGGCTTCTCTCAGAGTCAGAGGAGAGGTATCATATTCTGAGGGGAAGAGGAACAGGTCGCAGCGGGCGTACATGGTCTTGATCACTTCCCGGTCGCGGATGATGCCCAGGAACTTCACATTTTCTTCCAGATTGCCGGCTTTGACCATCTGCTTCATCTCTTCTTCGGCATAGCCTGAGCCTATAAACACCATCTTGAAGTGTTTACCGTTTTTCTTGAGGATAGTCAATGCTTCGATCATCAGCTTGAGGTTCTTTTCCCAGCGGTGCTGCCCTATGAACATAAAGGCAAAGTCGTCTTTTTTGGCCCCCATCAGCTCGGCGCCCTTGGCACGGTATTCCTCGATATTATCGGGAATAGTGATGTCGGTACCATTGTACATCACATCAATTTTTCCCTCAAAGCCGTATTCATGCAGAGTGGCGATGGTCGCCTGGTTGGGTACCCAAACATGATCCACGGAGCGGTAAAACTTCAGGATCTGATTCATGGCAATTTTACGCATCCATTCAAAGGGCAGGGCTTTTTTAAAGTCATCCTTGTACTTGGAATGGAAGGTGGTGATAATGGGGATGTGACGCTTACGGGCGATCTTTAACGCCAGGTTACCGGTCACAAAAGGAGAATGTGTATGGACAATATCAAAAGGTATGGAAAAAAGTTTCTTCTTAAACCCGAAAGCGATCCCGGCCATACCGGCACGATAGGGCGGCATTCCCGGGACAGGGATAGAGGGACAGCGCAGCACTTCCATAGGCTCATCTTTGTCTCCGTCATAATTGGGAAACTTGATAGTTACCGCGTAGGCCTCGCAGTATTTCTTTTTGAGCCACTGGGCATAATTACGGGTCACCAGTCCTACACCATCCATGAGAGGCATGAATGAGTCATTAAATTCACCTACTACCATGTTCAACCCCTTACTTGTTTTCCAGCTGGTCCACTACAAAGCGGGCCAGGTCATCTGCTCCGGTATGCAGTTCCAGATTTTTCAGATTTTCCTGGTACTTCTTTAGTATATCAGTATTTTGGATTTCGTCAAGAACTTTGTAAAATGCTTTATCATTACCGGCCCACCAGCCTACTTTATTCTTCACGGTATAGTCTACATTGGGTTTTTCACTATATGTGGCCCAATCGGTGAAGATAATGGGGGTATTGAGGAGCAGGGCTTCAAAGGTGGTGGAAGCCCCCGCCTTGGCAATACAGACATCGGAAACGGAGAGAAGTTCATTCATATTGGACACAAAACCCAGAGGCACCAGAACGGTATCACTGGACACATTCTTTTTTAATTCTTCCAGCTGTGTTTTTAGTTCTTCATTTTTTCCGCATACAGACAGGATATTGAAACGCATTCCCCGACGGTACATTTCCATTACATAAGCCCCGATCTTGGAGATACCCTGGCCTCCGGCTGTGGTCAGGATGGTGGGGAGCTGGGGGTCCAAACCGTATTCTTTGCGTATGGCGTCAGTATCCCGGCTGATCTCAAAAAACTTGTCCTTGATAGGAAAAGGGAAGACTTTGATTTTTTCCGCAGGTACGCCATGGCGCCGCAGGCGCAGACGCGCGGTCTCTGAAGCTCCGATCAAAACATCAGCCCGGTTTTCACACCAGAAGCCGTAGCCGTCAAAGGGGTCAGTCACAAAACCCAGCACTTTGAAGGGCATCTTCAGACTATTGCGGGCCCGCGCCGCCACTGAAATGGAAAAGAAATGAGTGGAAAATACGATATCGGGCTGGTACTGACGGATATATTCCCGGCCCTTGACGATCCATTCTCTCTGAGTCAGAGGCAGATACAGCTTACTGAGGGGGTAAATGATCTCCGCGGCCAGATAGCCGGCCTTGGCCCAGAAGGGGTGCGCCAGGGCAAAATCCCAGGTCTTCTTAAGTCCCTGGTCAGAATGGGAGGCTCCGCATTCTTTGGCAAAATCGATCACGTCTACCTGGTATTTTCCGGGAAACAGGGATTCAATGGATTCTTTTACAGCCAGAGCCGGCATCTTATGACCGGCACCCGCTTCCATCATGGGCATGAGTATTTTTTTCTTGGCCACGCGCTTCTCCTGATGATATTCAGCTCATTATAAAGCGGCTTGAAAAAAAGGCAATGTCTATTTTCTGAGAGGAGGCAGGTGAAAAAAGAATAAAAAACGCCGTCCCATTTCCCGGTAGTAGCCTACGGTTTCCAATGCGGCACGGATGGCCTGATTTACGGGGTACATACGCTGGCCCCATTCGGGATGTATATTGACCAGCTTCTGCTGATAGATGCCATAAAGCGGCACGGGTAGCCCCGTATCTATTCTACTCTGGATATCTGAAAGCTGATGAGGGATGCTTTTCTTCATTACCGAACAAGCCACAAAACGGGGACGTCCGTCCTTGTCCCGCCGGGCGGAAAATCCGAACAAACGGCAGATCATGCCGCGTTTGGCATAAAGTCCGCATTGTCCCTGGCCCTGCTCTTTTCCGGACTGGTACAACATACAGTGGCGCCGTTCCGGGTCCTGTTCCAGACTCTGGAGTAGAGACTCAGCCTGCCCATGATCCCAGGCCCAGGCAGCCAGGGGCAGGAATTCCAGCAATGTGGCTTCGAGATCAGTATATTCACAGCAGTGACCACAGCCCTCGGCACAAGTCAGGTTGGTTTTTTTTACAAATCGGCGTATATCCTGGTCCAATTGCTGGAGCAGATGGCGAGTCTGCTGGATAGAATGACGCAGAACCGGGGAAAGATGGTACGACATGGCTACCTCGCTATACAGGACAGATTATTTTAAGGAATCCACAGACTTTCAGCAAGGGATTTAGTATTTAACTATAAAAATACCTTTCACCATGGTCAGGTTCAATTGACAATCCCGCTGTTTCTTCTTAAGATATAGGGCATTCCTGCGCACTTTGGAGGTGTATAGTGGATAAGTATTCCATTCAGGGGGGCAGCCGCCTCCAGGGTTCAGTTCGTATTGCCGGAGCCAAGAACGCCGCTCTGCCTATCATGGCAGCTACTCTTCTGACCGCGGAAGATGTAATCCTCCACAATGTACCCGATCTCAAAGATATTCAGACCATGAAGGTCCTGCTGGAACACCTGGGCAAGACCATCGAATATATGGATGCTGAGACTCTGCGCATCAGCGAGCATACCAGTGATACTTACGAAGCCCCCTACGATATAGTCCGCAAAATGCGTGCCTCTATCGCTGTGATGGGCCCCCTGCTGGGACGTAAACGCAAGGCTAAAATCTCCTTTCCCGGAGGATGTGCTATAGGTCCCCGGCCCATAGACCTCCATATCAAAGGTATGAAGGAGCTGGGTGCCGAGATACTGGTGCAGCATGGTTATGTCTGGGCTCAGGCAGAAGAGCTGCGCGGCAAAAAAATGAACCTTACCGGCAGTTTTGGACCCTCAGTTCTGGCTACCGAAAATGTGATGATGGCAGCTACCCTGGCCAAAGGTACCACCATCATTGAAGGCGCGGCGGAAGAACCCGAAGTAACCGACCTGGCACAATGTCTGATAGCCATGGGTGCCCGGATTGTGGGCGCAGGTACTCCCGTCATTACCATCGAAGGTGTGGAAAGCCTGCACGCCGCAACACATACTGTGATCGCGGACCGTATTGAGACCGGTACATTTATCGCCGCGGCCGGTATCACCGGGGGCGAAGTTCGCCTCACCCATACCAATGTCCATCTCATAGGCGAAGTGATAGAAAAATTTTCCCAGGCAGGCACCACTTTTGACATCCTGTCTGATACCGAACTGCTGGTCAGGGGGGGAGATATCCGGCCGGTCCAGGTCGACACCGCGCCCTATCCTTATTTTCCTACCGATATGCAGTCCCAGCTCATGGCTATGGTCAGCCTGGCTGATGGTATTTCCGTGATCAGAGAGAAAATCTTCCCTGACCGTTTTACCCACGCCGCAGAACTCAACCGTATGGGCGCGGATATAAAGGTAGACGGCAATCTGGCTACTATCAAAGGCGTGAAAATGCTGTCCGGAGCGGCGGTAATGGCCTCCGATCTTAGAGCTGGAGCGGGGCTGGTCGTTGCCGGTCTGGCTGCAAGAGGGCATAGTGAAGTTTTACGTATATATCATATTGATAGAGGATATTTTGAGTTTGATAAGAAGCTTCAGGCTCTGGGCGCGGATATTAAACGTGTAGCTCAGGAAGACTGACCGGGAGGTCACCATGGACGCGGAATTTCAAAAAAAGATTATCAATCAGAACACCATCCTGGGCGTAGCGGTAAACATTATCCTGTTCGGGGTAAAACTGGCCGCGGGTATTTTATCTTCTTCCACCGCCATGATCACAGACGCTATTCATTCTCTCAGTGACCTGTTTACCGATATTATAGTATTTTTCTCCCTGCACTGGTCTATAAAGAGCCCGGATGATGAGCATCCCTATGGCCATGGTAAGATAGAAAATATAGCCGCAGTGATTGTGGGCCTGCTCCTCATCCAGCTGGGATTATGGTTTGTGTATGACTCTGCCCATCAGGTCATCACTGGAAATGTTAAGGTCCTGAAGAACAACTGGGCGGTATGGGCGGCTGTAGCCTCCATCGTCCTCAAAGAAGCCTTATTTCATATCACCCGCATCATGGGTAACAAGATAAAAAGCGACGCTATGATTGCCAACGCCTGGCACCACCGTTCTGATGCTTTCAGTTCTATTGTTGCTCTGATCGGATTGGGAGCCAGTCTGCTGGGATTCCGTTTTGGAGATATTATCGCGGCTGGACTGATAGCCGTGATCCTGGTCTACATCGGGGGTAAGATACTGTTTCAGAATGCCAACACCTTGATCGAAGCCAGTGTCAAACCGGAAGAGCTGGATCAGGCCAGAGAAGTGCTACGTACCCAGGAAGGAATCACAGATTTCAGACGTCTGCGTCTGCGCCAGGTGGGCAAGGATGTTTACGGAGAAGTCAATATCGAAGTCAAAGGCGACCTCTCAGTAAAAGAAGGGCATGATATAGCTTTAAGAGTGAAGCAAAGACTCTTCCAGACTTTGACCGCACTTAAAGATATCTCCATCCATATTGATCCCAGCCAGACCCGTTAGTTGGTAAAAATCCTGAGCAATTCGGGATGGTATTGGTACTTGAGGATAATCTCCCGGAGATTGAGCTGTAGAAAATTAAAGAAATAATAATAAGTCAGTATGGCTGAGACTGAGAGTTTGGTGATCATTGCTGTCATCACTGAACCAATGGAAAATTCTTCCTCGGCCAGCTTTGCCCGCATCTCTTTTTTGGCTATAACTTCACCGATAGTACTGCCTATGATAATCAGCACCACAATACCGTAGGGCGGAAACACAAAGAAACCCGCCATCATACCCAGAAGAGCGCCCCAGGTCGTGGTATGAGATATCTGATACATCTTTTCATGCCACCACGGCACAAAAAAGTCGGGTATCCAGACCATCAGCACAATAACCCCACCCAGTACCATAGGGAGAATGGAAAAGATAGTGCCACCCTGGGAGATGTTGAGAATCAGAATCCCCAGAAAACTGAAGGGTGGACCAGGTATGCCTTTAACTACACAACCAAAGACACCGATCACGATCAAAGCCAGAGAAACTAATAATAATAAGTATTCCATAATTAGATTTTAAAACATATCCAGACTTTTGCAAGACTTTTTATATTTATTTTTTCATGGACTTTTTATAGGCCAGAATCATCTCTTTCAGATCGGCAAAATCTATGGGTTTAGTGACAAAACCGTCAGCGCCGATTTCCATGGCTTTATTATAGTTTTTTTCATCACCATAGGCGGTTACCATGATCACTTTGATGTCATGGTTCTGTTTTTTTATATATTCCAGCAATTCAAAACCATTCATACCCGGCATATTGATGTCAGACAAAATCAACACAATCTCGGTCTGGTTGGATTTGAGAAAGGAAATGGCTTCTTCTCCCGACAGGACAAAGTGGAATTCCAGTTCATGTTCTTTTATCTCCCGGCGGAATTTTTGCTTAAACAGGAACTGGACATCCTGTTCATCATCTACGATCAGAATACTCATTTTCACTCCTGCTCCGACACATCCATCACCAATAAAGTGATGTCATCATCGGTATAATCGATATTATTGTCATAAAGTTTTACAGCCTGTATAAGAGAGTCCGCAAAATCACCGGTAGAATTTTGTTGGTGGCTAAGGATAAAACTGGCCAGTTCTTCATCTCCGAAAAACTGTTTGCTGTCATTTTCAGCTTCAATGATCCCATCAGTATAAAATAATAAACGGTCCTGGGGTAGAAGATTTATTGTCTCATTTTCACAGCCCAGTTCATCAAACCAGCCCATCAGTTTGCCTTTAGGATGGACAGTCAGTATGCTATTGTCCTGACGGCGGTGGATGAGAAGGGAGGGATGACCGGCACGCGCCGCGGTCAGGGTATACTCTTTCATATTAATATAAGCATAGGATGCTGTAAAAAAAGCGTTGTGCAGTTTGTCCCTCATCAGTCGGTTCATCTCCTCCAGGAGACGGGCTGGTTCACGGCTGTACTGGTGTAGAATAGTAAAGGCTACCTTAAGCATGGATGCGATAAGTGCTGCCGGCACGCCATGACCAGACACATCGGCAATAAATACTCCCAGCTCTTCCGGACCGGGCCGTGAAAAATCATACATGTCGCCGCCGATATTATTCATGGGGAGATAGTGTGCGCTGATAGATAAACCCTTGATCGAAGGTAATACCTTGGGCAGGATAGATTTCTGAATTGTCCAGGCTGCCTGCAGTTCTTTCTGCTGATCAGACATACGGCGCATCAGTCCGACCTGCTCCAGACCCCGGGTCAGTGTGATCTCCAGGTCCTGAAAATCTATAGGTTTGGTTAAAAAATCAAAGGCTCCCCGGTTCATAGCAGTTCTGATGTTTTTCATATCTCCGTAAGCTGAAATCACCACCGTTTTAAGAAGGGCATTATTTTCCATGAGACGGCTGAGCAGGGTCAGGCCGTCCATGCGGGGCATATTGATATCGGTCAGGACCAGGTCTATACCTCCGGGCTGTAGCTTATCCCAGGCTTCTTCGCCATTGGCGGCAAAGGAAAACCGGTAGGTGTTTTCCTTGATGTGTTTGCGGAATTTCTGGCGGATGAGTACCTCCAGATCCGGTTCATCATCCACGACCAGGATATGATGGCTCATGGTCTACTCCAAAAACTGTTCTATCAATAACATTAATTCAGGAAAAGGGATAGGTTTAACAAAATATGCCAGGGCACCTGCTTCCAGGCTGATTTTTTCCAGATCCCTGTTCAGAAAACCGGTCATCATGATTACTTTGTCTGTAGGATACTTATTCCGGATTTCTTTCATCAGCTCTATACCGTCACCATCAGGCAGGTTGACATCACACAGGATGATACGCGACTTAGTGCTATCTGCTTTAAGCATAACCCGGGCGGACTCCCGGTTTTCCGCATATTTGAGCTCCACCCGACCCTGCCGGATCCACTTCCGGAACTGTTGGGTAAACAGGAACTGACTGTCTTTTTCGTCGTCTATAATAAGGATTTCACTCATCAGTGGCCAGCCGAGCCGGAGTGTTTCAGGGGTATCCAGATACGGAATTCAGTAAACTGACCCGGCACTGTTTCTAACTGAAGCTGACCGCGGTGTTCGTTGACGATTATATCATAGCTGATGGACAGTCCCAGGCCGGTACCCTCTCCCGCCGGTTTGGTGGTAAAGAAGGGGTCGAATACCTGCTGCTGGATCTCCACAGGAATACCGTTACCGTTATCCCTGATTACTATAGAGACTCCTTTATTCTCCAGGAAACTTTTAACTGAGACCCTGGGTTCAAAATCTCCTTTTAAAGTTTTCTTCTTGTCATATGCGGCATAGCAGGCGTTGTTGACGATATTGAGGAAGGCCCGGCTGATATCCTGAGGAACTACGGTGACCTCTTTTACACCAGGGTCCAGGCTGACATCAAGGGTGATATTAAAATTACTGTCCTGGGCACGCATACCATGATAAGCCAGGCTAATGTATTCATCCAATATCTGATTAAGCTGGACAGTGCGGAACTCACCCGCTGTGCCCCGGGAATGCAGCAGCATGGACTGTATGATCCCGTCAGCTCTTTTACCATGCTGATGTATTTTCTCAATACTTTGTTCCAGATCGGAGATGAGATCATGGTCTTCTTCTTTCAAAGGCACTGGATCTCTTTGATTCAGGTTGTCTTTGAGTTCTTCCAGCAGTTCGATGGATACAGTGGCAAAATTATTGACGAAATTAAGAGGATTCTTGATTTCGTGAGCAATACCGGCAGTTAAACCACCCAGACTGGCCAGCTTTTCCTGCTGAATGATCTGTTTCTGCATTCCTTTAAGCTGGGACAGTGTTTCTTCCAGCTCGTCATTGGCATGGGATAACTCATTAGTACGTTCATCCACCATCTTTTCCAGGTTCTGGCTGTATTCCCGCAGCTGGTCCTGGGTCTGACTGAACCGGCTGTACAGGATCTTGCTGATGATGACCACCAGCCACAGCATCCCCCAGAACAGATTGACGGAGGAAAAGAACGCTGTAAAATTACTCAATAAATCCAGGAGGGAAAAAATGGAAAAAATCACATAGCCGGCAGTAAACAGCATGGCTTCCTGTGATTTATTTCTAATGAAAAGTACCAGAATCAGTGAAAGAGTAATTGAGGTAATAGTGAGTATGAAGTAAAGGATCATAATGGTGATGCTGAACATATTGATATCAATAAGCATGAGGGCCAGATACAGGAAGGCGGCGGAAAGGTTGATTACCCATAGTTTTCTAATCCAGGAGGTACAAGGGGTCTGCAGAACCACCTCTGCGAAATAAAAAGATGCTGCAGGGATAAAAAACATGGTGACTAAAAAAACATTAAACACTATTTCCGGCGGAAGGATTAAGTAAATGAGATCAGTGCGCATCAGGGTAAAAATCCCCACCAGGATAGAAAACACCGCGAAGCCGAACACACTGGGTTCACGGTATCTCTGCATAAATATGATAAATGCGAGTATGCCCACAATGAGGAATAAAAGTGAAGCAGCAACAGGGATGATCTCCTTTAACAGCAGGTGACGGTTAAATTCATAGAAGGAACCCAGGTAGATACCGTTAAAATCGGAATAATTATATCCCAAGGGAAAATGCCAATAGATATATTCCCCGGGGTTGGTATCTTTGAGGTCAAAGACGTACCAGCTTAAATGTTTTCTATTGTTTTCAGGAGACATGATACTTTGTATAGTTTTTCCTCTGAAAAAGGTAAAGGTGTTGTCCATCCTGCCCAGGGTGAACAAGGCACAGTCTTTCCATTTATTCTCAGGTATTTTAAATCTGGTCCAGTAGCACTTCCCTGAAAGCACATCTTTTCCGGAGGCATCCATAATAGCCCTATCCACATGAATGGGGCGCCATTTGTCATCCTGGTTGGTTTCCAATATCCATTGGGGTGTCATGTTTGCATCCAGAGGAGATGTCCCTAAGCGATATTCAAGATAAGGTAAGATGTCAATAAAGTTTTTTTTGTTCATTTCAGGCCGGACAAAGGCAAAATACACTAGATCCGCGATAAGCAAAATGATAAACCCAATCAGCCCGATGAGATGTTTGGTTGATTTCGGCATAGAACTACCTGACCCTGTTTTCTTCTATTATAAAATGTTTCTCAGATTTTTCCCAGAAAACAGGGCCATTTAGTAAGAATTTAAAGATCGTCAGACTTGGGTTTGACTGGGTGGACTACATCGACGAACAGACTACTGTAATCTTTTACCTTCCAGATACCTTTGTCGTTTTTTTTCAGGAGAATGGGACGGGGATTGTCAGCACCGGTACAGCTCACAAATATTTTAACTGTGTTTTCACCCACCTGGGCGTAGGGATTGGCAGAAAAAAGGATAGTAGACATCCCTTCAGGGAGGGCATAACCCTGACTGTAGCTGGTCTCCTGAATATAGGAAAAAGGTATCCAGGGCATATCCCTGAGTCTGGAAATATAATACTTAAACCCGGGAGCGGTTTCGTAACCTTTGTACCCTCCGGTACTTTTTATCAGCTCGCTGTTATCCAGAGTTACGGTAAGGCAATTTTTCCCCAGTTTCTCATTCTGAGTAAAGATGATCATGGACAGGATGAACATAGCTGCTCCGCCCTCGGGGGTATAGGCATGTTTCTCTCTTAATTCCAGAAATTCATCCATTGTGTCGGGGACCTTGGCGAAACTGGGGTCAGGATTACGGGGTGGCAGGGTGGTGTTCTGAACGGGATATACAGTCCCTGAAAGCACAGCCAGCAGCAGGCTGAAACTTAAAAAATATCTCATGTAGTACTCCTTAATCGATATAGTATAGTATCGGAACTAATCCCGATTATTCCAGATTTCTGTCATATTATCGAGGAGCTTTTTCATTATTGTATTACTGTTTTTTACCAGTTCAGGGTGGGACTGCATTTCCGCGGAGGTCTGGATATAGGGACCGGCTTCCTTGAGTTCATCCGCGGCATTGGTGCAGATCTCATGAATACTGTGGGGGGTGCTTTCCAGGTGAAACTGCAATGCAACCACTTTTTTACCCTTTTCATCCAGGAAAAACCCCTGATTGACAGTAGCTAAATTGGTGGCCAGGGGATGAGCCTGCTCGGGAATATC
This sequence comes from uncultured Brevinematales bacterium, assembly GCA_964428015.1. Lineage (GTDB taxonomy): Bacteria > Spirochaetota > Brevinematia > Brevinematales > CAYRWR01 > CAYRWR01. The sequence continues at coordinate 44,086 of CAYRWR010000003.1, forward strand.
AAAAGTATCTCCATGCCAGTGGTATGGGGTAAAACGGGCAGGAAGCCCCTGGAATAAACGGGACTGGATAGCCTGCGGAGTGAGCTCTACTTCAAACCAGCCGATTTCTTTTTCCCGGTTCCTATAGACACGAGCTCCCAGTACATCAGCAATCAGTTGGGCACCCAGACAAATACCCAAAACAGGTATTCCGGCATTAATCACATTGATGAGGTATTCCTTTTCTTCCCTCAGCCAAGGGTGGTGCTTGACATCCCCTACGCTCATGGGGCCGCCCATTACCACCAGCATGTCTATGCTTTGAGTAGAGGGCATGATTTCCTCCAGATAAAGCGGTGTCTGAATTAATTCAAATCCTTTTTCCTCTGCCCACTGCTGTATATAAGCCGGACCTTCAAAACCGACATGTTCCAGACAATGTATCTTCATTGCAGTTCCTCCTGAACCAGAGGGATATAGAGTATACTCCCCCTTTCCTTTATTTCCAGTGTGTATTCTGTGATTCCGCTGCGGTTTATCTCTTCCCTGGTCCTGGCACTGGTGCCTTCCAGCAGGAGCATTTCACTGGCCCGGGGGGTGTGTTCCTGCTGCCACTGCAGGATAAGCGGGAGCTCTGCAAAGGCCCGGCTGGTGATAACGCATTCCTCATCCAGGATAAAGTGCTGAGTTAAATTGACTACACGGGCATTGAGGCCCAGTAATGAAATCACCCATTCCAGGAAGGAAAGCTTCTTTTCTACCACGTCTGTTAAAATAAACTGCACATCAGGCATCTCTATGGCCAGAGGTATGGCTGGAAGACCGCCACCGCTCCCGATATCCACAACTATCCGGGGAGCCAGCTCCTTCAGGCGGGGCAGGAGAGATAAACTATCCTCAATGTGCACCTTCCATACATCAGGCTCGGTATTTCTGCCGATCAGATTGACTTTTCGGTTCCATTTCAGCAGTTCTTTGACATACTGCTGCATTTTTTTAGATGCTGTAGAATTTTCCATATATGATTATATCGTCTATTTTTTATTTTTCAAAGCTTTTCTTTTTCCCTTTGACGAAACCAGGCAGAGCCATTATAATATGCGGGATTAAAAAAAAGAAGGTGTTTGTATGAAAAAAATAGGGTTGCCCCTGCTGCTGTTTCTGTCTCTATTATCCTGCGCTACACAGCAAAAATATGTGTATGAACAGTATCTCATGAACACTATCTTTGAAATCACGCTTTATTCAGCCAAATCACCGGACCAGGTAAAATCCATTGCCGATCAGGCTTTTGAAGAAATACGCCGCATAGAAAAAAAATACAGCTCCTGGACTCCGGGTACCCATATTTATCAGCTCAATCAGCAGAAAAAACTACTACTGGATGAGGAAGACAGCTTTATCCTTAAGGAATGCCTGGAAATGGCAGACCTCAGTGAAGGCAGTTTTGACGTGACTGTACTCCCCCTGATGGGAGTGTGGGGTTTCCGGGATAAAAATTATCACGTCCCCAGCCAGGCGGAGATTGACCAGGCTTTGCTCAAGGTAAATGTTCGAAAAAATCTAATAGTGGAAAATAACCAGGCTACCTTGCTACATGATGCCATGATAGATCTGGGCGGGATACTGAAAGGCTATGCCGTGGATAAAGCTGTACAATTAATCCGTAAAAAAGGTATCTCTGCCGGGATTGTGAACGCGGGTGGTAATCTGCTGGCCTTTGGTGCTAAAACCGGCCAGACCTACTGGACCATTGGGATACGCCATCCCCGCCGGGAGGGAGACCTCTGGGCAGTTTATCAGATTGACCCCGATACTGCTATGGCTACCTCCGGTGACTACGAACGCTTTTTTATCCTGGACGGCAAACGATATGCCCATATCATGGACCCCGTGCTGGGCCGTCCTGTAGCTAATGATGTGATTTCTGTGTCTGTAGTACATCCCTCCGCTATGTATACTGACGGTTTGTCTACCACCTTGTTTGTCATGGGAATAAAGCGGGGATTGGCATTTGCGGAAAAAAATAAACTCCCGGTGCTTTTCATTTTTGAGAAAGATGGTAAAATGGGGTATACCAATTCCAGTTACTGGGAAAAAGAAAAAATGGAATTGATACCCTGAATAGTTGAAGGAGCGATTATACCATGAATGAAGCCATACAGGAAAGAATCCGGGAAATCCGGAATATAGCTGAGCCGTTATTAAAAGTGTCCGGGATGGCAGTAGAATCCCTGATCGAAGCCAAACAAAGTGTGGGGGGAGATCTGTTTGTACTGTTCGTACTGACCACCAAAGAAAAAGTGGCTTGTATCTACATCGATTTCCGGTCCAAGATCGTATACAAAGGTCGCTGCTATGATGAGGCGGTACTGGCCAATTTCCGCTATAGTATTGTCAAAGAAGAAGACAAAGCCATGACCGCCAATGATGAAATGGCTCTGGACGATGTCATGTTTGCTCTGAAGGATAATTTTTTCAAGCGTCACTAGTGGCTGAAAAGTAGAGTAGAGCCTGATAGAACACAATAGCAAAACTATTGGCTACATTCAGTGAATTTTTTTTCCCTACCATGGGTATTTCCACAATCTGGTCGCATTCCTTCAATACACTTTCCGTAATACCGAATTCTTCATTTCCAAAGATAAACACGCTGTCTTCAAATTCTGAGAAATTTTCCAGTGAGACTGCGTTTTCTACCGTCTCCAATGCTACGATTTTTCGCCCCAGTGAACGGTAATGTTCTAGGGCAGTCAGGGTGTCTTCAAAATAGGCCCATTCTACTTCGGGGATGGTACCCATGGCGGTACGTTCTATCTTCAGGGAGGGGGGGTGAGGGGTGATACCACACAGGGCCAGCTCCTGTACCCCCAGACAATCAGCTGAGCGGAAGACATTGCCTACATTGAAAGGAGAGCGTATATTATCCAGCAGGGCTGTAACCGGGAACCTGCGGGAGGGACGTCCATTGTCGATACGACGCACGGTGTAAAATTTTTCACTGATGGCTTCATTGATCAGTTCCAGTATTTCATGGTAACAAAAATTCAGGTCCTTTTCCAGCTCCCGGCCACGGCTGGTATCGAATATTGTGACATGGTACTGTTCTACTAATTCCAGGGTACGGGCCACTTTGGCATTTGTACGGTCCCTCTCCAGATATTCCAGATAGGTAAAGAGTTCTTTAGGGTCAGCCGGTTGGCCTTGTTTGAGGTCCTGCTCCAGGCCGCGGATAGTGGAAGCTATCTTATAGATCTTTTGCTTAATGTTGAGGGATATAAATTTGTTAAAGGCGATCATCAGGCAGTCTTCCAGGAAAGGACGAAGGCCTCCAGTTCCAGCCAGGAGAATTCTTCCGGGGTGGTCTTGGAGATGACCTCCACTCTGGCTACCAGTTCCAATACCCGGCTCAGATAACGCATAGGGACCCGGGGAGCCATGCCTTTCAGTTTTTTAAATTCGAAGGGGCTGATGGAAAGGCGTCCATAGAGATCAGGATCATTAGGCTCGGCCAGTATAGCCCATAAAAGACGGCTGGTACGCAGCAGCATGTTGTTGATGCCGATCACGGATTCCCCTGCAAGGCGCAGGTCTTCCAGAGCGTTCAGTGATGCCTCCAGATCCCTATTAAAGAGCGAGTCAATCAGATCAAAAACGCTGAGATTATGAGCCCGGCTCAGATCTCTGCGTACCTCGGCATATCCCAGTTTTACACCTGGTGAGGCACCTTCCGCCAGCAGCCGGGTAAAGGCAGCTATCTGCTCCAGATCTGAATTGGACAACTGTATAATCAGGTCCAGGGCGCTGGAGTCAATTTCGATTTTCCGGGCGGCCAGTTCTTCCCGGATGTAGGCAGTCAGGCTTTCAGTCTTGTAGATTTTTTTAAATTCTTTAACCTCAATTGCTTTATTATCTTTAACCTTTTTTTCCAGTGCCGCGGGAAGTTTTTCCCAGTCCACTATCAGGGTGGTGTCAGGGTTGAGCTGATCCAGGTAGTTTTCCAGTGTTTTTTTAAAGGTATCTTTTTTAGATTTGTCTTTTATAGCTTCTACCCTTTTTACCAGCACAACATTGGCAGTGCCAAAGAGCGTATTCTGATAACATTGGTCAAACAGGACTTCGATATCTGTATCTTCAGGGTAATAGGTAGTCACATCAGCAGGATCAATACCCTGGATCAATTTTGCCAGATACTGTTCCTTGAAAGTCTGATTAGGGCCGGTTAGTAAGTAGACTGCTTTCATTTGTGTACTCCAGAACATCAAATTCCTGACCTTTTACTTCACCGTAGGTCTGCTGCCAGCCGTAGACCACAGCTTCGGCCAGGTGCTGTGCGCCTCTGTCCAATAAAATAGGCACCACTTCATTAGAGGTAAACCTGTTGGTATCAATGACCAGCAGCCGTTCAGTGATCACTCTTGGCTCTAAAAAACGGGGTTCCTGACCCTTTACGATCTGGACATTGACCTGCAGGATAAAGGAATAAAAGAGTGCGTCAGTGAGATTCGTCATATTTTCTGCCCGGCTGATATCGAAATTCCTGATTTCTCCGTTTACTATAGCCTGGGCATAGGAAATGCGGTTTACCATGCGCAGACCGTAGTCCTGGAGCCGGAGCTGGAGCCGTTCGTCCAGTTCTTTTTGCAGATACTGAAGTCCAACCGGCGCGGAAAACAGAGTGACATAGACTCTATCCAGATCAGGGGGCAAGCCTGCAGTCTGGCCCTTGATGTTGACTCCCTGAGCGGGGTTGTTGTAAAGAACAGCATCATCTTCGGGGAGACGAATGGCGCCTGGCATAACCGGCAATCGGGGTGTAATATCGTCCAGCGGCAGAATTTTAACTGTACTATCTTCCCGCAGGACCCAGGCATAGTCATTTTGACAGGCAGTAGACAGGAAGAAAACCAGCAGGGCAAGAGTAGTACATAAAAATTTCATAGTACTATTATAGCCTGAACAGGCCGAATTCACAATTCTGACTTAAATGACCATGCGTTGATTTTGTTTTACTCATAAAAGCAGACTTGAGAGAAATGAAAATCCTGATACTCTTTATGTTCAGGATTATCACCCTGCAGAAGGAAATCCAAACAGTGTACAGTGTAATTCTGGAATTCCAGCAAAGAATCAATCAATCTGACCTGCTGTCCCGGTATCGTTTTAAAAAGGTCGCTAAGGCGGACTTTTTCCAGAAACCTGTCCAGCCGTTTACGGATATTATAAAAATAATCTTCGATATTTACATAAGGTTGATGACCAGGTTGTTTTGAGTCATCCAGCAGACTGAAAAGTAAGGCAGCAGGGTCAGGGGCAGATCTTTGACGGGCCTGGCTGAAGTAGTCCGGGAATCCAGCCGGGATGAGAATCCATTTATCCAGAAAGATCAGTATTTTCAGAAGCAGGCTTTTATATCCAAGCCCGGATTGTGCCAAAGTCCTTGAGGGGAGTGAACCTACCAGGTCTTCCACTTCCCACAGCAGGAAATTGAGGTGTCCCAAAAGGGTTTCCAGAGAGCGGCCGCCCACTCCTGCCATGGCCGGTAGAGTGCGGGAAGAAGGAAGGGGTGCGCTGGGGGCTCTAAATGACCGGCTGGCCTGCAGACATTTATCATATTCCCCACGGGTTTTAGGGTCGACTAGAATGGTGTAGGCATTATGGAGGAGGATAAAGCTGGTTTGGGATTCAGCTGAATTTTGGTTTTTGTCGGGGTGGTGTATCAGGGCCATCTTTCGGAAGGCATGTTTGATCTCATCCTGGGAAGCGTTTTCTCCAATTCCCAGGAGGTCATAATAACTGGTCCATTTATTCATAATGACTCCCTTATGGAATACACTTATTTCTCTGGTTTGGGAGGAAGGTTTTTTACGAATGCATAAGACCGGGGCAGCCAGAATTCCCGAAAAGCAGGGGATGTAAATATTTCTTCAGACATGGATAGGTACTCTTTCATTTTCCTGCCTGGTGTGGGTTCAAATTCACTTATACCGGGAAAATCCTTTAATAATGCCTGACGATCCGGGGCGGAAAAGCGGACAAATATTCTGTCTTCAAAGGGACCGCTCCACATGTTTCCCTGAATAAAATGGCAGGGCATACCGAACATCTTTCTTGGGAATACCTCAGGAAAAGACAGTAAAACTTCAGATACTCTGGAACTGAAGGCGGGATCGGGTTTTTTCCAGGCCATGTTTGGCTCAGGTATTGAACTTGACAGTAATATCCAGCAGATTTCCGGCATTTTCCTGGTTGGAGCTGGATACATCCCGCATCTGTGAATTATTTTTACTCATAGAATTTAACTTATCGTCAATTTCATTCATCATACGGCGTGTAGCTTTGGAAGTCTGCTTTAGATTTTCCATAATATTAATGATGTTTTCACTTTTCCCTTTTTGATCCTGTGAAAGCGAACGCATTTTTCGGGAATTATCCAGCAGGATGGTGGAGGTTTTGACAATCTGTTCCACTCCGGACTGGTCTTCTTCCATCTGACGGGCGATATGAGTGATCTGGGAGATGATTTCCTTGATCAAAGGGAACATGGATTCCAAGCTGTTGCGCAGGGTACCCATCACCTCCATGCCACTCTGTATCCTGTTATTCATATCCTGTATATGGGTGACTATGGAATGGGCGCTATCCCCGCTTTGTTTGGCCAGTTTCTTAATTTCACCAGCCACCACAGCAAATCCGCGACCGGCTGTTCCCGCATGAGAAGCTTCTATAGAGGCATTTAAAGCCAGTATATTGGTGGTTTCTGCGATATTAGAAATAGACTGGACGATTTTTAATACTTTTTCTGACGATTCCTGGACTTTATGGATAGTCTCAACAAACTTCTTCAATTCTTCTGACCCTTCATTAGTTTTAATTTGCAGAAAACCGGAACTGTCACTGGTCTTGCGGATAGATTGTGTGATTTCATTTAGACTGTTGGCCATACTATTTACAGCCAGGTTGGTTTGACGGACTGCTTCTACCTGGCCTTCGATACTGTCCTGATATTTATCCAGAATGGTGAGCATGTCACGTATAGTCTCACGGGCCCCGGAAACCTGGAGTTGTTCTTTTTCTATGCCGCCAACGATCTGATGCATAAAGTCCCGGAACTGGTCGAAATGGCTTTCATTTTCCAGGATGGAATACTGGAGATTGGTGGAAGAAGCAGAGGTGACCTGGCTGACCTGAGATACAGTGTTGACAAAATTATGGAAAAATTCCAGAAAATGGTTAATAGTAACTACCACATCCCCGATTTCATCGAAATTAATCAAGACAATTCTTTTTGTCAGGTCGCCTTTTCCCTGAGTCAGTTCCTCCAGTCGTTCTTTCAGGAAGCGCATTTGCAGTACATATTCACGGCGTGCCAGGACCATAATGGACAAACTGATAAACACCAGGATGGAACTGAGTATAGCCAGAGTAGTGGAAAAATTGAAGGGAGGGATGCCATTAATGGCTGCTATTCGGTAATAGTATGCCATGAACACCATGTGAATGATTAAAAAAAACAGTGTGATTCCGTTTAATAGAAAATCTTTGTTTCTGGAAAAACCGTCGTTTTCGCCCTTGTGAATATCAGTCATTCCCATGAGAATCTTGGGTCTGATAAACAGCAGTCGAAGAACCAGGACTGTGAATAGTGCTCCCATCATTCCTGAAGACATATTCATGAGTAGGGATAATATATAGGGCATTTTACCTTTGGGTTGGAAATGAGAGATGATATAAAAAGCGTTCACTCCCAGAAACCAGGCTACGGTATGCAGGGTAATCATGAGACGGGGGATTTTCAGAGTAGCCCGGCGGGCTTTTTCATCCACCGTACCTGTACGTAAAGCTTTAAACAAGGGACGGAGGCGCAGGGCGATGATAATAAATGCAGAGATTGCTAATATGAAAAATATTCCTAATACCAGGGGGTCCAGCCCCGCCCGAAATTTCTCCGCAATTGTCCTGTTAAAATGGGGGTTTAAAAAAGAGGTAAATTGCTGGTCAAACATCAGAATAATAAAGGGGAAGAAGATAGTATATACAAAAATCTGCAAGATCAGCCAAAAAGGTCTTAATACATAATTTCTATTCTTCTTCATGACTGGTGTTCCTGAATTTTCCTGTTATCTTTAAAATCTTATTGGTGTTAGACTGATTGAGGTTAGAGACTTCGCTCATCTGGGAATTCACATCTTCCATAGAACTGAGATGAGAGTAAATCTCTGAAATCATGTTTTTTGTATTAGCACTGGCTTGGCGAAGTGTGTCCACAGTTGCCGAAATCTCATTACTTTTACTGACCTGAGTCTGGGATATTTCCTGCATCAGGGCAGAACTATCCTTCAGAGAGCGGGAAGTTTCTACAATCTGGTGAACTCCCACCCTGTCTTCAGTGAGATGTTCACTGATATGAGCAATCTGGGTACTGATATCGCTGATCATGGGGAACATGGATTCCAGAGCCCCCTGCATACTTTCCATGACTTTTATACCTAACACAATTCTCTGGTTCATTTCCTTTATGTGACTGATGATGCTTTTAGCTGAGGTGCCGCTCTCCCGGGCCAGCTGTTTGATTTCACCGGCTACAGTTGAAAAACCTTTACCAGCGGCACCGGCATGGGAAGCTTCAATGGAAGCATTCAGAGCCAGGATATTGGTGGTTTCCGCTATATTTGAAATGGATTCCACGATTTCCAGTACGGAGGCAGATGAGTCCTGAATATTTTTTATGGTGGACACAAAATTTTTAAGAGCGGCTGAACTGAGGTTGGTTTTCACTTTCAAAGTATCAGAAGTTTTTTTGGTTTTTTCGATGGACTGGGTTACATCAGTGAGACTTTCCGCCATGTTGTTGATACTGGTAATAGTATTATCCACGATTTCGATTTGTTCCGAGATGGTTGTACGATAATTTTCCAGCATAGACAGCATATCATTGATAGTCAATTGAGCCACTTCTACCTGCTGCTGTTCATTTTCAATACTGTGAATTATCTCTTTCATAAATTTATCAAAGTGCTCACTATGATCTTCATTTTCCTGAATAGCATACTGCAGCTCAAAGGAGCTGGCTGCTGTCTTTTCACTGAATTGTGCTACCGTCCCTACGAATCGGCTGAAGAAATCCAGAAAATTATTGATGCTGATCACTACATCTCCGACTTCATCATAATTTATAAGGACGATCCTTTCCTGGAGGTCCCCTTCTCCGCTGGTCAACTCGATCAGCCTCTTACGCAAAAAGCTAACCTGATGGATGTGTTCACGCCGGGCCAGTATTATAAGCAGTAAAGCGAAAATCAGAAGAAAAATACTAAAGACCAGTGTGGTAACCTCATAAGACAGGATATAGTCACGGGGTGAAACTATAGAATAATATCGGGTCATATATGCCAGATGCACTACGATAAAAAACACAATGGACATAAAAATAAACTGGGATTTTAACCTGGAATAATGATCTTTACCTTTGACCAGCTTTTTCGTCATGCCCAGGGCGATTTTATATTCCAGCAGCAGATTACTGAGAAATTGGACCATAAACATGGAGCCTATCAATCCTCCGCTCAGCTGGGATAGTAAGGACCAGAGATAGGGTAGAGTAGTCACTTTTTTGAAAAAAATATAAAACAGGGATACTCCCACTACCAGTGCGCTGGCATTAATTACAATAATAGCCATGGGTAACTCAGTGATGATACGCCGGGCACGCTCTCTGTCCTGACCTGTGCGCAGAGATTTCAGAAAAGGGTGGATGCGGAAAAAAACGATGATAATAATAACCAGAGCCAGACTGAAAAAAACTATATTGGAGCTTTTATCCAGGGCGTTCAGTAAATGTTCCTGAATAGTCTTCTTTAAAACCGGATTAAATAAAGAGAGAGAAATCTGGCTGAATACAAAAGAAATATAAGGAAACAGAATAGTCGCGAATATGATGGACAAATAGAGTTGAAAGATGCGGCCTTTGGATAATACATTCTGCTTTTTCAAAAAGAAACCTGCTTTCTTTTGTTTAATCTATTTTATTATATGTCGGATGTTTAAGCAAGAGAACATAACAGCAAACCGGTCTAAAACTCAATATAAAACCGACAGTTTTTTCATAGGAGCTTTAACTGGATAATAGTGCACTTTTTTGCCTTGTGAAGTATAATTTTAATAGAAAGCCGCGACACATTTGAGAGAATAAAGGGAGTAGCCATGCAGATCAGTCTGCCTTTTACATTTATCATGTATATGTTTTTACAGGCTGTCATCCTGGTGTTAGCCGCAATGGTTTATTTTTTAAACCGTCGCAGTCTGGCTAACCGCTATTTTGCCTGGTTTCTCCTGTCTATTTCTGCCTGGACGATGCTGGGTTCAGTCTATATGTATTTCCCGGTTCAGGTTTCTCTTTGGGTGTCTCTCCAGATGACAGCGGGTATCTTCTTGGGGCCTACTTTTTATTTTTTTGCACGTAGTCTGACAGACACAGAATACAAACCTCAAAAAATAGAATATCTTCTTTTACTCCCTGCATTATATATCATTGTGATCAGTCTGGGCCGTATTTTTGTTCCCGCTTTTTCTGAGCAATTTGCTGCTAAAGTATCTGTAATAGACAATAAACTGCATCGGGTCGCGGACCTGCATTATGTGGTCTATACCCTGGGGATTTTCGGAGAAGTGATAGCAGGACTGATGTATATGGGACTCCACATTCGCCATCAGACAGATCCTGCTGAAAAACGACGTCTAATCACGGTATTTTTTGCCACCCTGGGTCTGGCGGTATCCCTGTTTATCTTTAATTCTCTGGCTAATCTTTTGGGGCACAGCCTGGATCCCAATATCACCATGGCTGCTCTGCTGATCACTTTGACTGTAATTTCTATTTCAATCATGCGGCATAAAGCCTGGAAAATCGAGACCCTGATGGACATTATTCAGAAACACCAAGCAGAACTGGCCCTGCGTAACCAGGCCATAGAGTCAGAACTGGACCTGGCAAGGCTGGTTCAGAAAAAACTGCTTCCTGAGCATCCTCCCGCTATAGCCGGTCTTAAAATCAGCTCCTATTATTTCCCCATGGATAAGGTGGGCGGAGACTTTTATGACTATTATACCCGTGACGGCCGTCTGGGACTGATAGTAGCAGATGTTTCCGGGCATGGGATTCCGGGGGCTTTTCTGGCCACAGTGGCCAAGATGGGGTTCCAGAGTCTGGCCCGAGAATTTGACAATGGACCGGCCCTGATGTCCCGGCTGGATGAACTGATCACACAAAGGGCGGTCAAATCTATGTTTGTCACCGCTGTCTATGCCCGTATCGATACCAGGACTATGGAAATGCGGCTCACCAACTGCGGACACTGTTCCCCTTTGGTTTATGGCCCATCCCGTACGGAAGTACTAGAGGCCCCTTCTGCCAGTCGTCCTTTGGGCCTGAGTTTCGGGATGTCTCCCTCGGAACAACTTATCCCCCTTTTAAAAGGAGACCGGATTCTGCTGTATACAGATGGGATCCTGGAAACTATGGATGCCGTTGATCAGGAATATGGCACGGACCGGCTCTGTTCTTTTCTTATTGGAAACCACCGTCAATCCTCGGATGATTTTGCTCAAGGACTGATGGAATCGTTACGGGATTTTTCCGGTACCGATGAAAAAATCGATGATATCTCGCTGACTATCGTGGATGTACTTTGATTCAGATGTTTATGGAAACATTTTGCTTTAACTTTTTCTGTGCTTTATACTATCCGGGTCAATTTCTGAGGAAAGCACTGGGATTGTAGAATCGATTCCATTCATGCTTTCCTATTGATAAAAAAATCCGGAGGATATACATGTCCATAATTATAGCTTTGCTGCTTCTTCTGACCGCACCCCTGTTTTGTACACAACAGACCCTGCCTGATACTATCACGGTAAATGCCGTGGGTGATATTATGATGGGAACCCTCTTTCCTGAAGAGCGTCTCCCGCCGGAAAACGGCCAGTCCCTTTTCAAATATGTGACTCAGTTCCTTACTAATCATAACGCGGATATAGTGATGGGCAATCTGGAAGGTCCCATTACCAGTCATCCCTATACTGTCAAGACTATCAAGCCGGGCCGGACCTATGCTTTCCGTATGCCTCCGTCTTATACCCCTCTTTTAAAACAAGCCGGCTTCAATATACTCAACACTGCCAATAATCATGCCAATGATTTTGGGCCTCAGGGTTATAGTGAAACCCGCAAACTGCTTAAAGAGCAGGGAATCGCAGCGGTTGGCAATAAAGATGAGGTGGTCACCCGGATCATCAAAGGGAAACGCGTCAGCGTGATCGGTTTTTATATCAATTCCGCTTATAATAGTCTGCTGGACATCAAGACATCAATGAAGCTCATTTCTGCCGCGGCTACCAACTGCGACATCCTGATTCTGACCTTTCATGGCGGTGCCGAAGGGGATTCTGCCATCCATATCAAACCTGGTATGGAGACCTACCTGGGGGAAAATCGGGGAAATCTCATAGAGTTTTGCCACCAGGCTATTGATAATGGAGCTGACCTCATTATCGGCCATAGTCCTCACGTTCCCCGCGGCATGGAGCTGTATAAGGGGCGTTTGATAGCCTATTCTTTGGGAAATTTTGTGACCTACCGTATGGCCGCTACCGGTTACAAAAAATACACCCTGGTGCTCAGTACTACTTTGAACCTGGACGGGACCTTTCATACCGGGGAGATCACACCTCTGATGCAGTTTGAATCAGGATCCTGGTCGGGTATACCCCAGTATGATGCGCAGTTCCGTACAGTCAAACTGATCCGGGAGCTGTCCCTGGCGGATTTCCCCGGGAGCAGTCTGGTGATAGAGACTAACGGCTCTCTGGTACAGGCCACTAATCAATAAAAAATAAAACCGGGTTGATATCTTCATCCCGGTTTTTTAATTTACTGACATTCTGTTCTTAATAAATCAAAGGTAAAATCTCACCGTCGTCATACTGGTTGGAGAGCCAGGTACTGATAATTGAATCTTTCAGGTGATAGGGTAGCCCCTGACCCTGATGATCTTTCTGCCAGCGGTTATCCTGTACGACTATATTTCCAGAGGTATAATAAATACGCAGAGGGTAATAGCCCGTATCCTGGATCATCATATTGTGCTCCACTACCACATTCACGATAGGACCGGGGTTGGTGTCAAAATAAATAGCCGCGTTTACCCCGCCGCCCGGTATAGCCGGAGCCCTGACATCCACCCAGTTGTTGCGTAATAGATAATTAGTACCTCCCATGATCTGAATCCCGTCCAGGTGGGCTCCATCAGGGCCTCTCAATCCATCGATCAGGTTGTTTTCCAACACCACATCCGAAGCAAAGGTGATAATAATGCCGTCCTTGCGGTAACCACCCGGTGAAGCATGAATATGATTGTACCGCGCAGTAAATCCGTCAACAATCAGAATAGCGCCGGTGATATCACAATGATCCACGGTCAGCCCGGTCCCTCCCTGGGGAGTGTTATGCCCGGGTAAAGAAGAAAAGAGGGTCCAGGTGTCGTTACTGCCTGGTGTCAGAATACAGTTGGAAAAAACTGCCCCGGAGTGGTACACGTAGATCCGGTTGGATATAGCCAGGTTGACAAATAACTGGTTATTACTCACAGTGTGATTGGGTCCGCTGTACGGGGTGAGGATGGTCCCGGCAGGGACCCCCGTATTGGTGCTATCCGGCCAGGTATACACTGTGATGCCGGGAGTATAATGTGTGGTCAGGTTGATATCCTGAACCATGGTGACTGAAATGGAAGGTGAGTCACTCGATAAATTTCCTGACCAGTGGGAAAATTGATATCCGGGGAAAGGATAACAGGTAAGTTTTACTTTTTGTCCCTGAGAGTAAACTCCTCCAGGAGGGTCCAGCAAGACCGTACCCTGGTCTGATTGTAGATTGAGATGGTAACGGGGGAGCTCTTGAGATTTTATGGAGCAGGCTGATATCAGCAATATGCAGAAAAACAAACTAATGCTTGGGCCCAGTACTGCCGCTTTTTCTGAACCCCCTATTTTTAAATGGAACATATTGACCTCATCAATAATTTTTTTAATACGAATGTCTGCTTTTTTACAATAAATACAACAATTTTATCTAGTTCCCAGATACTGTGAAAAGGCCACCCGGTTTCTGCCCTTTTCCTTGGCTTCATAGAGGGCGCTATCCGCACTGGAGTAGAGCATGTCTGGAGTTAGTAACTCACGGTTATCCCGGGGGATGGGGGATGATACTCCGATACTGATCCTGACCTCAACCGTTTTATCTTCAAACTCAAACGGAGTATGAATTATAAGATCCCGGATCCTTTCTACAATATTTTTCATGTCTTCCAGGGTGATGGGTTCATGGATCAGGACCAGGAACTCGTCTCCCCCTATTCTGGCTACTATATCCAGTTTGCGCACGGATTTTTCGGTCATGCGTACCACATGACGCAGTACTTCATCTCCGCAGAGATGGCCGTAGCTGTCATTGATAGCCTTGAAGTAATCAATATCAATCATAATAAGATAAATCTGATCTTTTAGATTACGGCGGATTCGGTCCAGCCCTTTTTCCAGCTCCACATTGATAAAACTACGGGAAAATGCCCCGGTCATCTGGTCGTGAATGACCTCATTGTATAAATCCTGGGAATGCAGGAAGAGTTCACGGATGTCATTCATGTGCAGTCGGGCAATGGAAAACACCATCAACAGGGCTCCTATCCAGGAAATAGGGGGTACATCTAACATTCCCATCGCGGTTAATCCGTCAAAGATACCGGAAAGGACCCAGAATAGAGAGCTGATAAATAGTACCAGTGAGGTATGCTGTTTGGTTTTTTTACGGGTTTTATTATAATTGATCCATAGGATCACGCTGGCATGCCCCATCATCAGGAATAAAAACACCCCCCAGACGAAGAATAGAGGTCCCCTGACCAGTCCGGGGTAGTATTGGCTGGTAGCAAAAATTTCAGGACTCAGAAACCAGGTATTGGGGATAATAGCCAGCAAAGCAAATATCAAGCTGCCAATATGAAATATAGTCAGGCTGACTGCAGGCTTTTTATTATAAAACACCCCAATAAACTGAATAAAAAAAGTGAAAATATAGGTGCTGGAGACTATTGCCAGCCGATTAAAAATATTAATGCTCAGAGGGTGGTTATCGGAATTGATCTGGATAAAGAAACTCAGGGAATAGCTGGCTATAGAAAGGACTACCAGTGAAAATACAAAAAAACTCCTGGTGTCCTTGCCTACTTTTTTCATACCCTGACTGAATAGTAGGAAGAATATAAAAAATCCCAGGCTCAGTATGCCGGTGACAAATAACGGCAGGGAAAAAATTTTGATAAACAACGCCTGCGCCTCCCGGTAAGAAAAATAAATCATGAGTTTGATTTATTAGCATAAGGTTATACGGGAAAAATCACAAAAAATGGAGGAATCTATAGGTTTGAAAACACACCGGCATTTATATTATGAAAACAACAAATGATGATAAAATGTTATACGGATGAAGGGAGGCTAATTTACTCCCGTTATTCCCATTCGATAGTAGCAGGCGGCTTGGAAGTGATGTCATAGACAACCCGGTTCACTTCTCTGATTTGACGCACAATTTTATTGCCGACTTCATCCAGGAGCTCGTAGGGCAGATGCGCCCAGGTGGCGGTCATGGCATCCACACTGGTGATGGCCCGCAGTGCTATCACATAGCCGTAAGCTCTTTCGTCTCCCATGACACCTACGCTCTTGACAGGGAGAAAGACCGCGAAACTCTGCCAGGTCTTGTCATACCAGCCGCTGTCCTTGAGGGCTTTGATAAAGATGGTATCCGCTTTTTTCAGGATATCCAGTTTTTCGCGGGTGATATCCCCCAGGACTCTCACCGCCAGTCCGGGGCCGGGGAAGGGGTGGCGGTTGAGGATGTCCTCCGGCATACCCAGGATACGGGCTACTTCGCGGACTTCATCTTTAAAGAGAAACTTAAAAGGTTCCAGGATGCGGCCCTGGCGTTCCAGTTCTTCTACCTCTTTGACCCGGTTGTGGTGGGTCTTGATGGTACGGCTGGGGCCTTTGACCGGTGCGGATTCAATCACATCAGGATAGAGGGTACCCTGCACCAGATAGTCAAAATCAGGCAGAGAGTGGAAAAACACATCTATGAATACTTTTCCGATAATTTTTCTTTTCTGTTCAGGGTCATCTACTCCCTGAAGGGCGTCCAGGAAGCGGTCACTGGCGTCTACATACTCTACAGTCAGGCCCAGTCTTTCTCTCAGAGAGTGTTGTACCTCGGTCTCTTCCTCTCCTCTGAGGAGTCCGTTGTTGACAAACACCGCGGTGACCTGGTCACCCAGGGCCTGGTGCATCAGTACCGCCAATGTGGTGGAGTCTACTCCTCCCGATACACCCAGCACTACTTTTTTACCGGCGCACTGTGCCCGCAGGTCCTTGATAGTTTTTTCCACAAAGCCTTCCATAGTCCAGTTGGGTTTGAGGCCGCTGATATCAAACAGGAAATTGGAGAGGAGCTGTTTACCATATTCTGAATGGGCCACCTCAGGGTGGAACTGCACTGTGAAGATTTTTTTATCCAGATTCTGCATAGCGGAGTAAGCCCCTTCGTCAGTATCGGCGATGAGTTCAAACCCCCGGGGAAATTCTACTACTGTGTCGCCGTGGCTCATCCATACCACACTCTGGTTTTTTACATCTTTCAGCAAAGGAGAATCTTTTAATACCCGGATATGGGCACGGCCGTATTCTCTCTGATGAGCTGCCTCTACTTTTCCGCCCATCAGTACCGCGGTGAGCTGCATACCGTAGCAGATACCCAGCACCGGGATGCCCCATTCGTAAATCGCCGGGTCTATCATGGGTGCGTCTTCTTCTTTGACTGAGGAAGGCCCCCCGGACAGGATCAGTGCCCCGGGATGGAGACTTTTTAGTTCAGCGAGGTCATGTGAAAAAGCATAGATCTCTGAATAGATGCCCAGTTCTCTGACCCGGCGTGCTATGAGCTGTGTGTATTGAGAACCGAAATCCAGAATGATGACCGGCCTTTCCATGTGTGTCTCCTGAAGTTTACTGACAATATTTTAAGGTATAATGCGGAAAAATGGAAAAAACTGCCTTTTAAAGCTGTCTGAAATGTAAGCCCTTACAAAATAATTACATTTTTACTTGACAAGCGGCGCACCTTTACTTATACTAATGCCCATAAAGAGTGCATAACGCATAAATATAAAGCAAGGAGAAATAAATGAAAAAGTTTTTTGTGACAGGTCTGGTGCTGAGTGTACTGGCAGGATGTAGTCTCAATGGACAGGATACTACCGGCAGTAACTCCAAAGTAATCGATGTACAGGCTACCACTGATCCCGCTGTAAATGCCGCTCTGCCTACCTTTTCCGAACAGGATCTCCAGATCCTGGGTTTTGTTTCCGGGGATAGCCTGGCTGCTGATCAGACTGTATATTCCTACGGTCAGGGGCCCTTATATGACAACCGCGCAGTTAGAGGAAAAAAGTATTCCTTTAGTGTCTATGTAAATCCAGCTGATTCCAATCAGACATTTAGCGTAGTCTATGGTTTCAGTGCTGACAATCTTAATCAAACTGTAGCGACTACCAATGTATATTCTTCCTACTATGCCACCATTACCATTCCCGCAAACGCACCTTCCCGGATTTTCTGGAAAGTGGTAGACGGTAACGGCATCGAATACAAGAAAAACGGTCAGCTGTGGAACGCCTTCATTTTTGACCGGATCGTATCCTACTCATATCAGGATTCTTTCTACTCCGGAGCCAACGATGGGGTGTGGATAAATTACTGTGGTCCTGAAATGGGCGCCGGCATGCAGCTGCATTACGGCTGGAATAACTGGAGCCAGGTCAGTAATGTTAGCATGCGCCTGGAAACCAACAGCAGCTACTACTATACCGCTGATTATGCTACAGTTCAGGTCGAACTTCCTGAATGGGCCAACTACCTGGATTTCGCTATCAACAACAACGGCAGCTGGGACAATAATAACGGTTCTGACTTCCACACTTCTGTAAAACCCCTGGTCACCATTCAGCCCAACAATACCTATGTGAATTATGACGGCACTGTGGTCAAGACAGTAAGCATCAATTTTGCCAACGGAAATATCGGCGACGAAATCTGGGGCCACTATGGTACCGACGGATGGCAGAATATCGGTGAAGCCAAGCTGACTACCTATCATTACAACGGCTATGTCAGCCCGGTTTACAGTGTTTCTGTAACAGTTACACCTTCTTCTTCTGTCCTGGATGTAGCTTTCCATAATAATGACGGCCAGTGGGACAACAATTTCGGCCAGGACTGGCACGGAGATATCAGCTGGAGATAAGAACCTCCTTTAGTTAATATAAAAGAAAAGCGCTCCTTAATCGGAGCGCTTTTTTATTTACTGCTATATCAGAACATCTCAAAACTGTTTTTTTCCGGTTCGTCTTTATCAGACAGATGCTCCAGGTCGATCAGGTCATGATTGACGATATATTTCTGGATCTGAAAACTCTTCAGATTGGCAAATTTATGGATGGTGCGGGAGAGTTCTTCGGAGGCATTCAATAAAATAGCAAGTATTTCCTCCACATCGGGGTCATTGATATTTTTACCTTCGTTTTTGAGGAGCTTGAGCATCTGTGCTGCTCCCATGACCGCGGTCAGAGGCTGACCGGTATAGTGTTCCACGGAATATCCGACCCGGCGGGCGGCTATGTCCTGCTGAAGCTGTATATTCCTGCGGCAGCGGGCGTGGCGTAGGGAAAGGGCATCCATTTTCAGCAGCAGCATGTGGGTATCGATATCCCGGGGGATGATTTCCGATATGCCTGCCTGCACAGCCAGACTCACCAGACCGGGAGTAATGTCTTTGCGGGCTATAAGCAATCTGTCAATGTGACTGAGATCCATGATTTCATCCATGGACTGTGAAATTTCTACCCATTCTCCCTGAACCCCCTTTTCATCAAAAATACAAAAATGAGGAGGGTTTTCCATAGCATGAGGTATAAAATCATCCAGCTTAGTGACAAAGTCAAGAGAATATTGTTCCGATGGCAGGGCCAGGGATAGACTTTTACGAATCTCCGGATCGAGACTGAAAATAAGTATCCGTATATCAGCCATTTCTATGCCTCATTCGTTTCAACCCGCATGATGATCAGGGTGATATCATCACTCTGTTCTGTGCCGGCTGTAAATTCTTTCACTTCCTGTATGATCCCATTGCGCATTTTATCCAGATCAGGGTCACAGTATTTCTGTATAGCCAGATAAAAACGGTCTTCTCCGTATTCCTCATCAGTAGAGGATTTAGCCTCAGTAATACCGTCGGAATACTGGATGAAGTAATCCCCCGGCTGGAGTTGCGTTTTGAATAATTCAATGTGTGGATTGAACATCTCCGGCGCCAGCATGCCTACCGGCATACCCCCTGATTTCATGAGACGCAGTTTTTTAGATTCTTTATTATAGAGGATACCCTGGTTGTGTCCAGCGATGGAATAAAACAGCTCTCTGGTCTCACGGTTGAGTACTCCATAGAAAACGGTGGCGAACATGTTGGGTGGAGTGTCCCGCAACAAAACCGGGTTGATATCCTTGATGACCTGGGCCGCGTTCTTTCCCCGTACGGAAAAAGTTCTCAGGGCAGACCGCAGTACACTCATCACCATAGCGGCACCCACTCCGTGGTTGGTAACATCTGCTACTACAATGGCAAAGAGGTCATTTTCCAGGTCGATAAAGTCATAATAATCTCCGCCGGACTCGGTCTGGGGCTCATAGTACACTGAAAATGAATAACCCGGTATATCGGGCAGGCTCTGGGGAAGAATAGCGGTCTGTATCTCCTGGGCAATGCGCAATTCTTCCTCCATCCGGGTCTTATCTTTGACTTCGTCAAAAGCTTTTTTCAGGTTCTGGCTCATGAAATTAAATTTATCAGCCAACTGGCCGATTTCATCATGGTTGGGGATTTCTATCTTCTTATCCAGGTCGCCCTGTGCGATCACGGTAGTCCCTTCTCCCAGGATATTGAGTGGTGCTATAATAAATGATACCACCAGAAAGACGATCACCAGCATGCGCAGGATAAACACCACCGCCGTATCTATAGTGGAGTTATTGGCCCGTTTCTGCAGTTGGGTGAGATCTTCCAGGTTCAATATGACCCGTACAGTCCCCAGGCGGAAGAAACCATACAATTCCGCGAAAGCAGCATGTAATTCTTCCTGGGTGACACCCTTGCCTTCGGTCCGGTACTTCATTATCTCTTTAGTGACACGGGAAAGTTCACGCAGGCGGGCAATATAATAAGAAGTACTTACCGTGATATTTTTTTCACTCACCAGTTTCTGAAAATCTGCCAGCTGCTTATCCTGATCCTTGTTATTCTGGTAGCGGTCCAGGAATTTTTCCAGAAATACAATGAATCGAAGATTGCGTTTCTGATCTTTATCCAGAAGATTGTTGTGGCTGAATAAAATATCTTTTTGTTTCCACTTGATATAATCAGCTGCCTTGGTCAGATTCAGGCCGGAATTGACCAGAGTTTCCATGAGTTTTTCAAAATTCTTGGGTGAAATGATAAGGTCCCCGCTGGACTTAAAATCCTGAAAATAATCATAATAGAAACGTATCCGTTTTAGATCGGAATCACTGATTTTTTTATCTTTGAGCAGGTTTTCAGCCCGTGATGTCTTTTTTCCATCCTGATAGAACTGATGGTAAATTTCTTCCAGGGATTGACCAAAGATGAAACCGTTAATGGTTTCCTGGGGCAGCTTGTGTAACCGGAATAAGACTGCACTCTGATTTTTATTCTGATAAAAATCAATGGATTCCAGGTAACGGTGACCGGGATAATCCATATAAACCGGCAGAAAACCGTCATAGCTGTCAATACGGTCATTGGTATATGCTTTAGTCTGGCCACTTTTTGTGGTATAGGTCTGGATCTCAGCTTCAAATATCCTGAAATCAGAGTGAATCTGATCGGTATAATTGGTGTGAAAAAGATTGCGGGAAGAGATACTGACCCTGCCCCCTATACTGCTGCTGTCAGAGTGGAACAGGATATCGCCCTCCGCGTCTACAAACATGGCCATTTTAAAGGAAGGTATGTTTTTAAAGGACAGGACATACTGCTGCAGCGTCTTTAAATCACGTTCCTTTTCATTGAGCAGGAACAGACGTATCAGATTCTGGCGGAAAGGTAAAAGGTAGCCGCTCATAGTCTTCTGCTGCTGTTGGTCCAGTATATCATTCTGTTGCTTTATATTAAAACGTACCACCAGAAAGATGGTAAATATCAGAACAATCAGGACCAGAATAGTGATCTTAACCTTGAGGCTGAGGACTATAGGCCGGAAAACAGGTTTGGATTTATCAGTGTCTTTTTCTGGCAAACCAGGACTCCTTGTGCTGAGGGTAGCGGTATTTTCCCTGCTTCATTATAGATAAATCACTGAAAAGTCTCAATAGATAAGGTGATAATTAGTTAATGGAATGTTTGTCATATATTTGACTTACAAGCTCATTCCCTTTAGTTTGATACCGATATTATCACAAAAATATTCGCTATATAAAAAATATTTATGAAAGAGGTCTAGATGAAAAACATTGCTATACCCAAGGTCTTTCAGGAACTGCATGGCGAGGCCAGTCCGGCACTCAACCTGGTTTTGGTATATACAGCCTCACTATTATTCGGGGTTGCTGTAATCTTTCTATTAAAGGACACCGGTCTCACATTACTTAAAAAAATATTGGCCGCACTGGTGTTTTTTGATGTAGCCGGGGGCGCTGTAGCCAATTTTACCACCTCCACCAATCAATATTATATAAAAAAAGCCAAACTTCGTCTGCCCTTCCTGATGATGCATATTATTCACCCGGCTGTCCTCATCTGGGTATTTCCCGCTTCCTGGCTGCCCTTGATGTTGACCGGAGTATTGGTCCTGGCAGGTGGTCTTGTCATCCATCTGATAGGTAATAGAGAAACCAAACAGGTGATTGCGGCTTTACTGTTCACTTTGGGAATGCTCATCCTTGCCTTCCTGCCCCTGGAACATAGGATATTGTTTACTTTTCCGCCTCTTTTTGTGGCTAAGATCCTGCTGGGATTTTCTGTACAACGCAAATCCCTGGAGGAAGAATGAAGGATATCCTGTTCTGTTATTTCAGCGGTACCGGTAATACCCTGCTGGTGGTCAAGGCCATGGAAAAAGTGTTTAAAGAAGCAGGAGTCAGGATCAGACTACAGCCAATCTCTCAGGAGCAGACCATAAAACTGGAGCAGGGACAGGTGTTGGGCCTGGGCTTCACAGTAGCGGCGCAGGGTACCTATCCTTTTTTGTGGAATTTTGTTAAAAGTCTGCCCGAGGGTAGTGGCAGGCCGGTATTTTTTGTGGATAGTATGGGGATGTTTTCCGGAGGTATAGTAGGCCCTCTGGGGCAGATCCTGCGTAAAAAAGGCTATCATCTCCTGGCTGCCCGGGAAATTGTGATGCCCATGAATATCTATAGAATCAAAATAAATCCTTTACGGGACGAACAGATCCGCCAAAAAGGCTGTAAAAAAGCCGCACAATATGCTCAGGATATACTGGCGGGGCGTGCAGTGTGGAGGAGGGTGCCTGTCCTGTCTGACGCTATGAGCCTGTTCTCCCGCCTTTCGGTTACATGGAAATTCCTTCGTATGCTTCAGCCTTTGCGGTGGGATTCAGAAAAGTGTACCCGATGCGAACGCTGTGTCCAGGGCTGCCCGGTTGAAAACCTGAGGCTGGAAAACAATCAGATCCTGATCAGCCAAGATTGTCTATCCTGTACCAGGTGTGTGAGTTATTGTCCTGATAACGCGCTCTCTCTGGGCAGTTATAAGAAACAATATCGGGCTATCAATTGGAAAGAGTTGAAACCAGACAATCACCAGTCAAAAAACTAAAAAATCCATTGCCAGAAATCATAAATCTATATACAATCTGTATTGTGGTTGTGTGATAAAGTGAGGCTTTATGAAAATACTGCACCGGCAGGTTGTTAACAATCTCCTGGTAGGCTTGATCCCCTTATTTCTGATTCTTGCCATCATCTTTGCAATCAATAAAAGCCAGGCTGAAAAGAATTCACATAAAGTATTATCAACCGTGGTCAATGACTTTAAGATCATTCTGGAATCTGATCTCAGTAAATACCGTGATTTCGCTTATTTCGTAGGCCGGGCCTCTGAAGATTACATTACCGGTTCCAGACAGGTGACCAGCAATCTGCCTATCAATATTGAAAGTTTTGATTTCAGAATGTATGAAGTGTATGTACAAAACAAACTGAAGTATCAGGATATTTACTCCTGGTCTGACAGTATTTATTTTGCTAAACCGGAAAGGGTGCAATACATCTGGGACTTTCTGAAAAGCGGCAACCATTCCATTTTCTTTAAGATATCTTTTCCTGAGATCGTATCCAACGTGCTGGTCTTACGTAACTGCGCCATCATGACCAGACGGGAATTTGAACGAATCGGTTATGTTTCCGTGATATCTCCCCTGGATTCGGCGTATTTATCCAGGATGCCTTTTGTCAATCAGGATGTGATCTTGTTTATCCAGACCAGTAATGGCATCAGGATGAGTGATGAAACCATGCAGAAGCCTGAAATAATCGCGGACCTCATGAAGACACCCCTGGGGCAATCAGGAAAGTATAATATCAAAAAGTATAAAAACACCGGTAAATATTATTACTATAAGGAAAACCTGTATGCGGAGCGCGTAAAGGTAGGCAACCGATTTCAGCAGAATTATATAGCTGATGTAGGAGTAATCTACAATTATAATGTCATCAATAAAGATTTTTTCCTGTACCGCCGCATTATATTCATTATATTGATCATTAGCCTGTTGGCTTTCCCTCTGATTTCACTGGTTTCCGGGCGCAGGATATCCGCTCCTATCTACCAGCTGAAAAAACAGGTGGACCACTTTAAAAAAGATTTTAAAGCGGTACAGCCACCCGAAAGGATCACCGACGAGATCTCCATGCTGCAGCAGAGCTTTCACGAGATGTCCCGTGCCATGATAGAAAAATCAGAAGACCTGACCGTAGCACTCACCGAACTGGCTCTGGCCAATGAGGACCTGTCCGCGCTGACCGTGGAGGATGGACTGACCGGAGTGAAAAACCGCAGATATTTTAATAATAAAATTGAGTCTGAAATCAAGCGGGCTACCCGACTCAATGAAACTCTGTCCCTCCTGATGATCGACCTGGACCATTTTAAAAAGGTGAATGACACTTATGGACACGAAGCCGGCGATATGTGCCTGAAGCAGGCCGCACAGATCATGAAAAAACACGCCATACGCAGCGGTGATGCCGTGACACGTTACGGGGGTGAAGAGTTTTGTCTTATTTTACCCAATACCGATGTCAAAGGTGCCAGGATAGTAGCTGAAAAGATCCGAAAGGAGATGGAAGCGACTCCGGTGATCTACAAGAATGATACTATCCGAATTACCCTCAGTGTGGGTGTAGCTGGTTCTACTGCCAAAGCAGGAAAAGAGTCCCTGGAAAATATCACTTCCCACGCTGATGCCGCTTTGTACCGGGCTAAAGACACCGGGCGCAATAAAGTAGTGGTGTATAAAAAACCAAAAACCAAAGATTCATAGTCTAAATCTTGCTCTTATAGCCCGGGCTGGTGTAAAATATAAGAAAAGCACAGGCTGTCATGTCAGAAAATTCCGTTTTTACTCTCCAGGCTGAATTCTCAGGCCAACGACTGGATATGGTCATCCCCCGGCTCTTACCGGAACTGACCCGCTCCTCTCTCAAGACCAGACTGGAAGCACTCGCTGTCAATGGCCGTCCAGCCAAACTGTCCCACAAGGCGGCGGAAGGGGACCGGGTAGAGATTACCCTTCGACCCCTGCAGGAGCTGGACCTCACTCCCCGGGATATTCCCCTGGAGATCGTCTACCGTGATGAGCATGTAGCCGTGATCAACAAACCGGCCGGCCTGGCGGTACATCCCAGCCAGGGCCACTGGGATGAGAGCCTGGTCCATGCCCTGCTGCACCACATGGAGGGACATCTCTCCGGTATCGGTGGTGTGGAGCGCCCCGGGATAGTCCACCGCCTGGACCTGGATACGGCGGGACTGATGATCATCGCCCTTTCGGATGCCGCCCACCAGGAGCTGGTCAGGGCCTTTAAAGAACGCCGCATCATCAAGACCTATGAGGCCATCGTATTAGGACACCCCCCGGCTCAGGGAGAAATCGATGAGCCTATCGGCCGCTCAGCCCGGGACCGGAAAAAAATGACGGTACGGGAGGACGGTAAACCTTCGCTCACCCGCTACCGTGTACTGGAATATTTTGATCATGCCGCCTATATTGAGATTGACCTGCTCACCGGCAGGACCCACCAGATCCGGGTGCATTTTTCCCACCTGGGCTTCCCCGTGATGGGCGACCCTCTTTATTCCCGATCACCTCAAAATGGACTGGCACTGTGCGCCCGGCGTCTCAATTTTTATCATCCCCTGACCGGAAAAAGCATGGATTTTTCCGCGGAATTACCCCCGCATTTTCAAAAATACCTGGAAGAACTGCGCAAAAAACCCTGATTTTTTCATTAATAAACCTCTGTATTTCCTGTCCCGGTTTGATATTTTAAGACTTAGGGTTTATAATATGCCACACTAATACTAATGGAGACGTACATGAACAAAGATTATGAAAAGAGGATGCTCGTCGCTTTTATTATCTCTTTTGTCCTCATCGGCGTAATGTGGTGGAATTCCCGCCGCAATATGCAGAAACCTATGGAATTTCAGACCAACACCACTGTGGTGCTGACCAATATTGTAAATAAAACCGTAGAGACCAGGCCTGCCTCTCCGGAACAGGTGGCTTTCCGCTCCTCCGGCAAGGTCCAGGATTACAGCCTGAGCTGGAACGGCCAGATCAATATGCAGATCTCCACCCTGGGCGGCCGCATCAGCGGACTGTCCATTGACGGTGACTGGAACCGCTATGAGACTTCAGTGCCTCTGCTGGCTTCCAACACGGTCTTACCCGCCGGAGACCTGGCCCTGGGTGATACCAGTCAGCTCATGAATTACAGCGGACGTCCTATATATAGCCTCAAGTCCCAGACCTCCAACAGCCTGGTGCTGGCTGCCCGTCTGGATATCAAGGGCCATCCCGTGGAAATCCAGCGCAGTTACACCCTCAATTCCAACTACCAGCTCCTGGAAGAAATCAGCTTCCGCAACCTCAGCTCTGAAGTAGTCAATGTAGACCTCAACGGCAAGAGTTTCACTGTCAACAGCCTGTTTGAACTGGTCAATATGCAGGAAGCCAGTCCCCGTAACCGTATTGAAACTTATTATGACAGCGCCAATAATAAAAAAGAAAAAGCTCTCAACCTGGGCCTGATAGACCGCATCCAGGGTAAAAAGCTGGAAGATACCGTCACTCCTGATCCCAAATGGATGGTGATGATGGACAGCTACTTCCTGACCGCGGTGATCCCTCAGGGTCAGGGCTGGGAAGGCCGCTTCAAGCAGCTTTATACCGCTAAAAAAGGCTCCTATCAGCAGATCAGTATGAGTCTGGAAAAGGCACCCTTTGTCCTGGAAAAAGGAGAAAGCAAGACCTTCTCAGTGAAGTACTACATCGGTCCCCGTAAGGAAGACCTGGCCCGTAAAGTGGATGACAGCCTCAAGCTGGTGTTTAACTGGGGCTGGATGTTCAACTGGCTGATGAAGCCCATCGTGTGGCTTATGAATTTCCTCATCTTCCTGCTGGGCAAGGTAATCTCCAACTGGGGGATAGTAATCATCCTGCTGGCCCTGATCATCAAACTGGTGCTCTCTCCTCTGTCTATCAAGGCCGCCGTATCCATCAAGCGTATGAACCTGCTCCAGCCCAAGCTCAAGAATCTGCAGGAAAAATATAAAGACGATCAGCAGAAGCTCCAGGCCAAAACCATGGAACTGTACAAAAAAGAAGGTGTCAACCCTCTGGGCGGCTGTCTACCCATGCTGCTGCAGATACCTGTGTTCTTTGCCCTGTACCGGGTATTGTCTACCTCAGTGGAGCTCAGAGGCGCCAGATTCCTGTGGATCAAGGACCTCACTCAGCCCGATACCCTGTTTATGATCTCCAGCTTCCAGTTTAACCTCCTGCCTCTGCTCATGACAGCTATCCAGCTGGTCCAGACTAAGCTGCAGTCCACCAACAATCCCACTATGGCTCAGCAGAACAAGCTCAACACCTACATGCTGCCTGTGATGTTCCTGTTCCTGTTCTGGAATATGCCGGCCGGTCTGGTACTGTACTGGACCATCCAGAATGTCTACACCATCTTTGAGCAATTTATCATCAACCAGGACAAGTACGTAAAGCTGAAATAGGGAATGAGATAAAAATATCAGAAAAGCCCCGTTTCAGCGGGGCTTTTCTTAATGAGAGAAGAGATGTATAATCCGGATACCATCATAGCCCTGGCCACCAGTCCCGCGGAAAGCGCGGTCGGCCTGATCCGCCTGTCTGGAAAAGACGCGGTAAATGTGGTCAGCCCCTGCTTTCAGGCAAAACGGGCCCTGAGAGACTACCCGCCCCGGCAGGCTGTACACGGACGGCTCATTCAGCCTGACAGCGGCGAAGTATTGGATGATGTGCTGGTGACGGTCTTCCCCGCGCCTCACTCCTACACCGGAGAGGAGGTGGTGGAGATTTCCGGTCACGGCAATCCACTGCTGCTCCGGGAGATCATAGAGCTGCTCATCACCCGGGGGGCGCGTATGGCATCTCCGGGGGAATTCACCCAGCGGGCCTATCTCAATGATAAAATGGATCTCACCCGGGCCGAAGCCGTCAATGACCTCATCCGGGCTCATACCCGCTATGCCCGCGTGCAGGCCCTGAGCCGTCTGGAGGGAGGGCTATCCCGGATACTATCCGGCCTGCAGGACCAGATCCTGGACGCCCTGTCCCTGCTGGAAGTAGCTATAGACCACTCCGATGAAGAGCTGGACTTTGAACACCAGGACCGTATCCGGGAGCGTCTGCGGAATATCTCCCAGGGACTGAACGGCCTGCTGTCCACTGCCCGGGCCGGACGGATACTGTCCGGAGGGATGCGGGTGGCTCTGGTAGGCACCCCCAATGCCGGCAAGTCCAGTCTCATGAACGCCCTGCTGCGTGAGGACAGGGTGATAGTGACGGACATCCCCGGCACTACCCGGGACGTGGTGGAGGATGAACTCAATATCCTGGGCATCCCGGTACGAATGCAGGATACCGCTGGTATCCGGGAGTCTGCTGATATAGTGGAGCAGAAAGGGGTAGAGCGCAGCCGCCGGGTGCTGGAACAGGCCGATCTTCGGCTCCTGCTCATCGATGCCAGCCGGCCTCTCTCCCCTGAGGATCAGGCCTTAATGGAGGAGCTGCCTCCTCAGGGCAATCTGTTCATCCTGACTAAGACTGATCTGCCTGCCGTGCTGGATACTGCCGCAATAATCTCCCGTACCAACCAATCCGTACTGCGTCTGTCCAGCCTCACCGGCGAGGGTATCCCCGCGCTGGAGCAGGCTATACGGGACTTTTATTTTTCCCTGGGACATGACCCCGAGCAGGAAGTGATGCTGGCCAATATCCGCCAGGAGGACCTCCTGCGCCAGGCCGAAGGGCGGGTAGCCAAAGCTATAGCAGCCCTGGACCAGGGTATGAGTGAAGAGTTTGTGGCCGCTGACCTGCGCCAGGCCCGCACCTTTGTGGAGGAAGTCACCGGGAAGAGTGATCATGAGGCCATACTGGACAGGATTTTTTCCAGGTTCTGTATTGGGAAATAGCTCCGCAGGGGTAAAGGGGACTGGTCTTTTTTTTCGGTGTCCGTGTAGGATTTCGCCTAGGGTTGGATGACTTTATCTGTTGACTAAAAGGAGTTCGCTACGCGGTAGAGATGCCTGTCCCCTGGTCGGGGAGGACTTTTCTGTTGGGCGAAACAGATTCGTTGGCTACGCCGTTTAAACAATTGTCCCCTGGTCGGGGGGACGGGTTCCGTTGGCCGAACGGAGTCGGGTTTCCGCTTTTCTTTGCTGGCCCAAAGAAAAGCTCCAAAAGAAAGGCCTTACTAGCGCCCATGATGCCATGTTGGTACGACACGATAATGGCAGGAATCGGGGTAATGTCCTTCGCTTCGCTGCGGAGGGGTGTAGGCTAGGGTAGGTCACCCTCAGGGGTGCAGGCTGGGGTGTCATTTACCTCGCAATGTGCTTCGGCATCAGAGGGCGTACGAGAGACTTTGTGGTGAGCAAGTCTATTCTGTAGATGTCCCGGGCTCGGGTTTTCTACATGTGGCTTGGGTACTGACAAATAGTTGTCATCCTGAACGAAGTGCTTGTACTGAGTAAGCGATAGGGCATCGAAGTGAAGGATCTCTGGACTTAACATTTCTGTTTTTTGTTTGTCTATGAATTCCATTTTAAGTGAAGATTTTTGAATAAGAGGTTAATAAATTTAGGTATTAGAACGGCTGGTTGGAACTTAGGATATAAAGTCAGTAGAGAAGATTACGTGCTTGGAGAATTTTGGAATGAAATAGTAAGTCCTAATGAAAGAATGGATGTTTTTGGTTTTACAGAAGATTCCATACTTGATGAAGTAGCAGATAGTTTAGAGTTATATGGATATTTTTCAGTAAAGTCTGGTCTTGAAAAAGCAGGAGGCATATTATCTACAACTATAGATTTAATAAATGCTTATGATGAGATTAGATATGGACAATATGAGGCTTCTGTTGCAATGCTAATGTATAATTCAGATGTAAAAACTTATTTCGACGATCCGTTAATAGCTCAATTTCAATTTGAGTATTTTGGGACATTATTTAGTAATGAAACTTTACGTAAACAGCCAAAAAAAGCAAAAGATAAATGGTTAAATTATTACAAAACACGAATAAATCCATAAAGGTAGGTTAGTAAGGTGGAAAAAATTGTTAGATTCACTTTGATATTGGTAAGCATATTTATAATTTTATCAAGTTGTGATAAAGTAAGTAAGACACCTCTTCAGTATGAAACACAAGGATCAGTACTCAAATTGTTTGCTTATACAGATAATGGGATAATTAATTATGGTGGTAACATTTTAATAATCACTCAAATACAAAAAGAAAAAGGTTTGAACATCTTATATTATATTGCTGATGATGAGTTTTCACATTTGGAGTTCAAAGAAAGAATACAAGACAGAACTTTTTATTATTATAACAATAATTATTTTAAAATTGAAGCTCATGATAAATCTAAAACCAATTATTCTGTACAAAGTTGGAAGGAAATTGATAAAATATCGAATAGTAAGGATAAAGGTATTTTTATTAAACTTGAAGAGGAATTGAACAGAAGAATACAGAATAAAGAATTAGTTTTATTTAGTGCAAAGACAAATTATAAAAAAATTTACTCCAACTTAAATACTGGAGTGATAAACTATCTTTCTGTGACAAATAAAAAAACAAAAGATTTTTTCTTTTTCATCCCATAGGAATATAGTCGTAAAAAAGCATCATCCAATAATAAAACCCGAGTAAAAAGCACTTCGATTTTATTATTGGATGATGTAAATCTTTATATATTCGTCAGGAAATTCCCGCTGGCTTGGCCGGCTCCAGGCTACCGCCTCGCGCATAGCTCAATTCGTTATCTTGGTATCCTCACTATCCAGAAGCGGGCTTTTTCCGCTGCGGCGGTGTCACTGAGGGCTTCATCCTCCAGTATGCGCTGCAGAAATTTCCCCGCTCCGGCCCAATCCTGCCGGGACCGGGCTTCCCAGGCGGCGTCAAACCAGGCGCGGGCTTCTTTTTCCCGGACCAGGATACGGAATTGCTCTTCCACTTCCTGCTCCAGTTTCCTGGCCATATGGTACTGCAGGGCTGCCTGTTCCGGATCGCCTCTGTCCTGCCACAGGCCGGCCCATTCGTAATGTATCCAGAAACCGTCCCGGTACGCGGCGGCTTTTTCAAAATATTCCCGGCTGCTGTCCCAGGCGTTCATCTCCCGGTAGCATTTAGCCATGGCGCTATAGGTGAAACTGAGGCTGGAGGGGTCTTTTTTGCCCCAGCGCAGGGCCTGGGTCCATGACTCCAGGGAGTCCTGATAGCGCCCCAGCAGGTAGTAGGACTGGGCCAGGCTGGAATGCAGCCAGGCATCATGGGGCGACAGCTTGAGGCCTTTTTCGAGTGGCTCCAGGGACAGGTCGGGGCGGCCCAGCTTCTGCCAGGAGCGGCCCTGCATCTGGTATAGAAATCCGCTGGGGCCCCCCT
Source organism: uncultured Brevinematales bacterium (assembly GCA_964428015.1). Taxonomy (GTDB): domain Bacteria; phylum Spirochaetota; class Brevinematia; order Brevinematales; family CAYRWR01; genus CAYRWR01. The sequence goes on from CAYRWR010000003.1 coordinate 75,475, forward strand.
CTTTCTCAGCCAGCAGGTACAGCTGGAGTGCTTCCCGGTAGGCCCCCGCCCGGTAATAATACATGCCCAGGCTGCTCAGGGCACGGGGGGAGTGGGGATGGGCTTGTACGGCCAGATACTCCCGGGGGAGGTTCTGTGTGGTCGCCTGCAGGGGCAGGCATAGGCTGAGCAGGATCAGGCCTGTTTTTAGAATTTCCATTCCAGGCCTGTGGTAAAGGTGATATCCATCTTTTCCGCGCCCACCGCGGGGATATTATCGTAGCTCAGTTTATGGGTGAGCAGCAGGGACAGGTCTTTACGGATCAGCACTTTGATGGTGGAGATATTGTTGATCAGAAAATCTTCCCACTGGGGGATGGAGGGGCGGAAGCGTAAACTGTCGCTCCAGGTCACATTCTCCCAGACCTTCCATTCCACAAAGAAACGGTAGTACAGGGTGAAGCTCTGGGACACGGTCTGGTCATGATAAACATAGTAGGTGTATCCGCTGCCCAGTTCATTCATCAGTTTTATCTTTTTGGTATCAAAGAACCAGTAGCCTACTCCCAGGTTGGGATAGAGATTGTAATCGATCAGTGAGGAATAGTCGCTCAGGGCGCTGATACCCACAAAACCGTAGACCTTGCGGGTGAAGCTGTGCCCGTAGCGGAACATTCCGGTGAGTTTGAGATAGGTCTTGACGCCCTGGTCGGTACGCCAGTCCACATCGGTCTTAAAGTCGAATTCATTGACCCACATCTTGTTGCGGTTGATGGAGAGTCCGGCGGTCAGATTGAGCAGCTCACTGTTACCGCTGGTCAGGGAAAAACCGGCAGCCAGTTTATTGCTCCATTTGACCTCTCCCTGTACCCGTTTGTCTTCTTCTTCCTGGGCAGCCAGGGGGAGAGTCAGGGCCAGCAGCATCAGGGCCGGCAGCAGAGATTTGCGCATGGTGCCTCCTTAGGGTCTACATTCTACTATAGACCGGTCAGGATTGCAAACCAGGGGCCTAAAGGGTGTACTTGTAGCGCTTGATAGACCGTTTGGGGGTCTTTTCAAACTCTTCCGGGACGATCCTGATCTCTGCAATGCGGCTGTAGGCGGGGAGTTTTTCGTTGAGATGCTTACGGTTGTCCTCCATCATCCGGGAAAGGTGGGCTTCACTGATTTTTTCTTTGTCCACCACTTCCATGTCGGGGTAGACCAGGGCGATGAGCCGGTTGTCTTTTTCCACCACCAGGGATTCAGCCACCGCGGGCAGGATATTGAGCTTGGCTTCGATTTCTTCGGGATAGATATTCTGTCCCCCTGAGCCCAGCAGCATGGTCTTACTGCGGCCCTTGATGGTGATATTGCCGGCCTGGTCGATGATACCCAGGTCCCCGGTCTTGAGCCATTTATCTTTGGTAAAGACGCTCTTGGTGGCTTCGGGGTTTTTATAGTAGCCGTCCATGACATTTTCTCCTTTGACCTGTATCTCACCCACCTCCTGCTGCGGGTCGGAGCTGTCGATGCGGATATCCAGGGTCCGCACCACCCGGCCTACTGAGCCGGGGGCATAGGTCTTCCAGGAGGCGTAGGAGATGAGCGGCCCGCATTCGGTCATACCATAGCCCACCGTGAAGGGGAAGCCTATGCGGCGTAAAAATTTCTCTACCTCAGGGTTAAAAGCCGCGCCCCCCACAATGATTTCCACAAAATTATTGCCGAAGGTGTCCATCAGGCTGGAACGGACTTTTTTAAACAGCAGGCTGTTGATCCCGGGCAGAGCCAGCAGTATTTTCATGACAGGGCTGGATATTTTAGGCAGGATTTTTTTAAAATAGATCTTTTCGATCACCAGAGGTACCGACAGGATCAGGCCGGGCCGGATTTCAGAAAAGGCCTTGATCAGCACCGCCGGAGCAGGCATCTTGTTGAGAAAGGTGATGTGACAGCCAGAAGAAAAGGGATAGAGAAACTCAAAAGCACAGCCGAAGGAATGCGACACCGGCAGGAAGGACAGTATGGTGTCCCCCGGCTTAAGCGGGATGTTTTCCATGGCAAACTGGACATTGGCCATGAGGCTGTTATGGCGCAGCATCACCCCTTTGGAAAAACCGGTAGTGCCGGAGGTGTACACGATGGATTCCAGATCGCTGTTTTTCCGGGCCGGGTAGCTGACTTTCCCCCGCGCCAGTTCCGGGCCGGTTTTTTTCAGGATGTCTTTTTCCGCCTTTTCCATAAATTTACTGATATCCCCGGTTTTTTTGTGCACCAGGCTGAGGTCATCCAGGCGGAATATCCCCGCCAGGTGGGGCATCTTTTTCTTATCCAGCTTGAGGAGCAGCTCCTCCAGGGCAAAGAACAGATGAGAGTCGGAATGATTGACGATGTGGTGGACATCATCGGGCAGGAAATCGGGGAGAATGGGGACAATGACCGCCCCGTAGGTGATCACAGCCAGGTAGGTGATGGCCCAGCGCGCCGAATTGCGTCCCAGCAGGGCTACTTTATGGTCTTTCTTGAGCCCCAGATGGGAAAACAGCACATGCAGACGGGCTATCTCCCGGGCTGCTTCCGCGTAGGTGAAGCCTCCCGACTCATAGTCCGACACGGCGGGCCGGTCCCAGTGGTTATTTATAGAATCGGTGATAGTCTGGATAAAATTCTGCTTTAACATAACATCCTCCTGTTTTTCAGGCTCAATTCCCAGTATATATCTCCCGGGAATTTATTGCAAAGTCAGGATAGGAAGATTTTTTACCCTGATCAGGCCCCTTTGATCAGCTCCAGCTCATTTTTCACAAAGTCCAGTATCCCCTGGATATAGTCCCGGCTGAATTCAAAACGGATTCCCGCGGCGCGGTAGATTTCAGGTACGCTCTTCTGGTAGCCCAGGCGCATAAAGTCCTGGTAACCCTGCAGGGCCGCGGCTCCTTTTTCCCGGTAGTTTTTGTAGATGGCCAGGGCACCCAGCTGGGCCATAGCGTATTCTATATAATAGAAGGGCACTTCGAAGATATGCAGCTGCCTCAGCCATTGGGTGGGACGCAGGTGCTCCAGTCCGCTGTGGTCGACCCCGGTATCATAGCGGTTGAGCAGCTCCACAAAATAGGCTTCCCTTTCTTCCACTGTGTGGTCGGGATGGGTGTAGATCCAGTGCTGAAAGGCGTCCACAATCATGATCCAGGGCAGCAGTTTGACCGTACCTTCCAGCTGCTCCACCCGGGCTTTGCGCAGGTCAGCCTCGTCAGGATAAAAGCGGCCCCAATGCGGCATGGACAGGAGCTCCATGCTCATACTGGCCAGCTCAGCTACTTCCATGGGGGGGGACTGGTACTCATCCAGGGTCTCATCGGCGGTATACCAGGCGTGCAGGGCATGTCCCGATTCGTGCAGCAGAGTGGTGACATCATGGTGCAGACCCACCGCGTTCATAAAGATAAAGCTGGCCCCCGTTTCATGCAGGGGAGAATTATAGCCGCCCGGGGCCTTGCCCTTGCGGTTGTCCAGGTCCAGAAGATCCGAGATCTTCATCCTCTCCAGCCAGTCTCCGAAGTCAGGCAGGACCGACCCCAGGATATCCCGGCAGCCCTGGTATAGTTCTTCCGCGCTGCTGAATGGCTTGAGGACCTTGCCGTCGGTGTCTACCGCCAGGTCCCAGGGGCGCAGGGTATCCACACCCAGCTTTTCCTGGCGTTCCCGGTTGAGTTCCCGCAGAAAAGGCACTACCACAGCCTGGACCGATGCATGGAATTCCTCCAGCTGGGCAGGGGTATAGGCAAACTTACCCATAGCCTGGTGCTTATAATCCCGGTAGTTGTCAAAACCGGCGTTTTTGGCTTCCTGCACCCGCACGGTTTTAAGCTCATCGAATAATTTATTGAGAGGTTCCCTTTCCCGGGCCACACGCTCCTGCATCAATCTCCAGACTTCTTCCCGTACCGAGCGGTCGGGGTCCTTGAGGTAGACACCCAACTGGGGCAGGGTTTTTTCCTCACCCCTGAAGTTTACCGTCAGGGCTGACATCAGGGCGCCGTACTGATTGGACAGCTCCTGCTCCTGATTCTGCAGGGGGATGTTTTCAGGCCGGAACAGTTCGATATGATTGGACACCAGCTTGTCATAGAGGGCATAGCGTTGCGGAGGCAGCTGGCCGCGCAGGGGGTGGTCATAATATTTTTTATTGAAAGCGTGGCCGTATTCCTTGTAGGGAGAGATGATCTCGCTGTAAAAAGTATTAAAAGCGTTGCTGTATTCTTCCTGGTCGGCATGGCAGGTCATGCGGATATAGCGCCAGGCCATTTCTTCTTCCAGGATACCGCTCAGTTCGGATATTTTTTCCAGGTAGCGCTCCAGGGCGGGGACATCCGGCAGTGCTTCCTTCACCAGTTCCTCCAGCAGGGGCTTGAGTTCATCCCAGCGGGTGACATCCATATCCTGGGCAAAATAACGGCGGGCTTTTTTTTGTATCTTCTGCATTTCCTACTCCGTGATTTGGTGAAATTATATCACAATATACTAAAATCCAGCGCAAAGGGCGAATATCTGCTTCAAAACGGCAAAGGGCTTGGCTTGCCTGGTTACCGACGGGGATTGACAGAATTTATATATTAATATATAAATTCTGTCAATCCCCGTCGGTAACCAGGCAAGCCAAGCCCTTTGCCGTTTTGAAGCAGATATTCGCCCTTTGCGCTGGATTTTAGTATATTGTGATATAATTTCACCAAATCACGGAGTAGGAAATGCAGAAGATACAAAAAAAAGCCCGCCGTTATTTTGCCCAGGATATGGATGTCACCCGCTGGGATGAACTCAAGCCCCTGCTGGAGGAACTGGTGAAGGAAGCACTGCCGGATGTCCCCGCCCTGGAGCGCTACCTGGAAAAAATATCCGAACTGAGCGGTATCCTGGAAGAAGAAATGGCCTGGCGCTATATCCGCATGACCTGCCATGCCGACCAGGAAGAATACAGCAACGCTTTTAATACTTTTTACAGCGAGATCATCTCTCCCTACAAGGAATACGGCCACGCTTTCAATAAAAAATATTATGACCACCCCCTGCGCGGCCAGCTGCCTCCGCAACGCTATGCCCTCTATGACAAGCTGGTGTCCAATCATATCGAACTGTTCCGGCCTGAAAACATCCCCCTGCAGAATCAGGAGCAGGAGCTGTCCAATCAGTACGGCGCCCTGATGTCAGCCCTGACGGTAAACTTCAGGGGTGAGGAAAAAACCCTGCCCCAGTTGGGTGTCTACCTCAAGGACCCCGACCGCTCGGTACGGGAAGAAGTCTGGAGATTGATGCAGGAGCGTGTGGCCCGGGAAAGGGAACCTCTCAATAAATTATTCGATGAGCTTAAAACCGTGCGGGTGCAGGAAGCCAAAAACGCCGGTTTTGACAACTACCGGGATTATAAGCACCAGGCTATGGGTAAGTTTGCCTATACCCCTGCCCAGCTGGAGGAATTCCATGCATCGGTCCAGGCTGTGGTAGTGCCTTTTCTGCGGGAACTCAACCGGGAACGCCAGGAAAAGCTGGGTGTGGATACCCTGCGCCCCTGGGACCTGGCGGTAGACACCGACGGCAAGGTCCTCAAGCCATTCAGCAGCGCGGAAGAACTATACCAGGGCTGCCGGGATATCCTGGGGTCGGTCCTGCCTGACTTCGGAGACTGGCTGGAGAGGATGAAGATCTCGGATCTTCTGGACCTGGACAACCGCAAGGGCAAGGCCCCGGGCGGCTATAATTCTCCCCTGCATGAAACGGGGGCCAGCTTTATCTTTATGAACGCGGTGGGTCTGCACCATGATGTCACCACTCTGCTGCACGAATCGGGACATGCCCTGCACGCCTGGTATACCGCCGATGAGACCCTGGATGAGTACCAGTCCCCCCCCATGGAAGTAGCTGAGCTGGCCAGTATGAGCATGGAGCTCCTGTCCATGCCGCATTGGGGCCGCTTTTATCCTGACGAGGCTGACCTGCGCAAAGCCCGGGTGGAGCAGCTGGAAGGTACGGTCAAACTGCTGCCCTGGATCATGATTGTGGACGCCTTTCAGCACTGGATCTACACCCATCCCGACCACACAGTGGAAGAAAGGGAAGCCTATTTTGTGGAGCTGCTCAACCGCTATGATACCGGGGTCGACCACAGCGGACTGGAGCACCTGCGTCCCACCCAATGGCTGAGGCAGCTGCATATCTTCGAAGTGCCCTTCTATTATATAGAATACGCTATGGCCCAGCTGGGTGCCCTGGCCATCTACAAAAACTACCGGGAAAAAGGAGCCGCGGCCCTGCAGGGTTACCAGGACTTTATGCGCCTGGGCTACCAGAAGAGCGTACCTGAAATCTACCGCGCCGCGGGAATCCGTTTTGAATTCAGCCGGGACTATATCCAGGGGATACTGGACTTTGTGAAAAATGAGCTGGAGCTGATCAAAGGGGCCTGATCAGGGTAAAAAATCTTCCTATCCTGACTTTGCAATAAATTCCCGGGAGATATATACTGGGAATTGAGCCTGAAAAACAGGAGGATGTTATGTTAAAGCAGAATTTTATCCAGACTATCACCGATTCTATAAATAACCACTGGGACCGGCCCGCCGTGTCGGACTATGAGTCGGGAGGCTTCACCTACGCGGAAGCAGCCCGGGAGATAGCCCGTCTGCATGTGCTGTTTTCCCATCTGGGGCTCAAGAAAGACCATAAAGTAGCCCTGCTGGGACGCAATTCGGCGCGCTGGGCCATCACCTACCTGGCTGTGATCACCTACGGGGCGGTCATTGTCCCCATTCTCCCCGATTTCCTGCCCGATGATGTCCACCACATCGTCAATCATTCCGACTCTCATCTGTTCTTTGCCCTGGAGGAGCTGCTCCTCAAGCTGGATAAGAAAAAGATGCCCCACCTGGCGGGGATATTCCGCCTGGATGACCTCAGCCTGGTGCACAAAAAAACCGGGGATATCAGTAAATTTATGGAAAAGGCGGAAAAAGACATCCTGAAAAAAACCGGCCCGGAACTGGCGCGGGGGAAAGTCAGCTACCCGGCCCGGAAAAACAGCGATCTGGAATCCATCGTGTACACCTCCGGCACTACCGGTTTTTCCAAAGGGGTGATGCTGCGCCATAACAGCCTCATGGCCAATGTCCAGTTTGCCATGGAAAACATCCCGCTTAAGCCGGGGGACACCATACTGTCCTTCCTGCCGGTGTCGCATTCCTTCGGCTGTGCTTTTGAGTTTCTCTATCCCTTTTCTTCTGGCTGTCACATCACCTTTCTCAACAAGATGCCTGCTCCGGCGGTGCTGATCAAGGCCTTTTCTGAAATCCGGCCCGGCCTGATCCTGTCGGTACCTCTGGTGATCGAAAAGATCTATTTTAAAAAAATCCTGCCTAAAATATCCAGCCCTGTCATGAAAATACTGCTGGCTCTGCCCGGGATCAACAGCCTGCTGTTTAAAAAAGTCCGTTCCAGCCTGATGGACACCTTCGGCAATAATTTTGTGGAAATCATTGTGGGGGGCGCGGCTTTTAACCCTGAGGTAGAGAAATTTTTACGCCGCATAGGCTTCCCCTTCACGGTGGGCTATGGTATGACCGAATGCGGGCCGCTCATCTCCTACGCCTCCTGGAAGACCTATGCCCCCGGCTCAGTAGGCCGGGTGGTGCGGACCCTGGATATCCGCATCGACAGCTCCGACCCGCAGCAGGAGGTGGGTGAGATACAGGTCAAAGGAGAAAATGTCATGGACGGCTACTATAAAAACCCCGAAGCCACCAAGAGCGTCTTTACCAAAGATAAATGGCTCAAGACCGGGGACCTGGGTATCATCGACCAGGCCGGCAATATCACCATCAAGGGCCGCAGTAAGACCATGCTGCTGGGCTCAGGGGGACAGAATATCTATCCCGAAGAAATCGAAGCCAAGCTCAATATCCTGCCCGCGGTGGCTGAATCCCTGGTGGTGGAAAAAGACAACCGGCTCATCGCCCTGGTCTACCCCGACATGGAAGTGGTGGACAAAGAAAAAATCAGTGAAGCCCACCTTTCCCGGATGATGGAGGACAACCGTAAGCATCTCAACGAAAAACTCCCCGCCTACAGCCGCATTGCAGAGATCAGGATCGTCCCGGAAGAGTTTGAAAAGACCCCCAAACGGTCTATCAAGCGCTACAAGTACACCCTTTAGGCCCCTGGTTTGCAATCCTGACCGGTCTATAGTAGAATGTAGACCCTAAGGAGGCACCATGCGCAAATCTCTGCTGCCGGCCCTGATGCTGCTGGCCCTGACTCTCCCCCTGGCTGCCCAGGAAGAAGAAGACAAACGGGTACAGGGAGAGGTCAAATGGAGCAATAAACTGGCTGCCGGTTTTTCCCTGACCAGCGGTAACAGTGAGCTGCTCAATCTGACCGCCGGACTCTCCATCAACCGCAACAAGATGTGGGTCAATGAATTCGACTTTAAGACCGATGTGGACTGGCGTACCGACCAGGGCGTCAAGACCTATCTCAAACTCACCGGAATGTTCCGCTACGGGCACAGCTTCACCCGCAAGGTCTACGGTTTTGTGGGTATCAGCGCCCTGAGCGACTATTCCTCACTGATCGATTACAATCTCTATCCCAACCTGGGAGTAGGCTACTGGTTCTTTGATACCAAAAAGATAAAACTGATGAATGAACTGGGCAGCGGATACACCTACTATGTTTATCATGACCAGACCGTGTCCCAGAGCTTCACCCTGTACTACCGTTTCTTTGTGGAATGGAAGGTCTGGGAGAATGTGACCTGGAGCGACAGTTTACGCTTCCGCCCCTCCATCCCCCAGTGGGAAGATTTTCTGATCAACAATATCTCCACCATCAAAGTGCTGATCCGTAAAGACCTGTCCCTGCTGCTCACCCATAAACTGAGCTACGATAATATCCCCGCGGTGGGCGCGGAAAAGATGGATATCACCTTTACCACAGGCCTGGAATGGAAATTCTAAAAACAGGCCTGATCCTGCTCAGCCTATGCCTGCCCCTGCAGGCGACCACACAGAACCTCCCCCGGGAGTATCTGGCCGTACAAGCCCATCCCCACTCCCCCCGTGCCCTGAGCAGCCTGGGCATGTATTATTACCGGGCGGGGGCCTACCGGGAAGCACTCCAGCTGTACCTGCTGGCTGAGAAAGAGGGGGGCCCCAGCGGATTTCTATACCAGATGCAGGGCCGCTCCTGGCAGAAGCTGGGCCGCCCCGACCTGTCCCTGGAGCCACTCGAAAAAGGCCTCAAGCTGTCGCCCCATGATGCCTGGCTGCATTCCAGCCTGGCCCAGTCCTACTACCTGCTGGGGCGCTATCAGGACTCCCTGGAGTCATGGACCCAGGCCCTGCGCTGGGGCAAAAAAGACCCCTCCAGCCTCAGTTTCACCTATAGCGCCATGGCTAAATGCTACCGGGAGATGAACGCCTGGGACAGCAGCCGGGAATATTTTGAAAAAGCCGCCGCGTACCGGGACGGTTTCTGGATACATTACGAATGGGCCGGCCTGTGGCAGGACAGAGGCGATCCGGAACAGGCAGCCCTGCAGTACCATATGGCCAGGAAACTGGAGCAGGAAGTGGAAGAGCAATTCCGTATCCTGGTCCGGGAAAAAGAAGCCCGCGCCTGGTTTGACGCCGCCTGGGAAGCCCGGTCCCGGCAGGATTGGGCCGGAGCGGGGAAATTTCTGCAGCGCATACTGGAGGATGAAGCCCTCAGTGACACCGCCGCAGCGGAAAAAGCCCGCTTCTGGATAGTGAGGATACCAAGATAACGAATTGAGCTATGCGCGAGGCGGTAGCCTGGAGCCGGCCAAGCCAGCGGGAATTTCCTGACGAATATATAAAGATTTACATCATCCAATAATAAAATCGAAGTGCTTTTTACTCGGGTTTTATTATTGGATGATGCTTTTTTACGACTATATTCCTATGGGATGAAAAAGAAAAAATCTTTTGTTTTTTTATTTGTCACAGAAAGATAGTTTATCACTCCAGTATTTAAGTTGGAGTAAATTTTTTTATAATTTGTCTTTGCACTAAATAAAACTAATTCTTTATTCTGTATTCTTCTGTTCAATTCCTCTTCAAGTTTAATAAAAATACCTTTATCCTTACTATTCGATATTTTATCAATTTCCTTCCAACTTTGTACAGAATAATTGGTTTTAGATTTATCATGAGCTTCAATTTTAAAATAATTATTGTTATAATAATAAAAAGTTCTGTCTTGTATTCTTTCTTTGAACTCCAAATGTGAAAACTCATCATCAGCAATATAATATAAGATGTTCAAACCTTTTTCTTTTTGTATTTGAGTGATTATTAAAATGTTACCACCATAATTAATTATCCCATTATCTGTATAAGCAAACAATTTGAGTACTGATCCTTGTGTTTCATACTGAAGAGGTGTCTTACTTACTTTATCACAACTTGATAAAATTATAAATATGCTTACCAATATCAAAGTGAATCTAACAATTTTTTCCACCTTACTAACCTACCTTTATGGATTTATTCGTGTTTTGTAATAATTTAACCATTTATCTTTTGCTTTTTTTGGCTGTTTACGTAAAGTTTCATTACTAAATAATGTCCCAAAATACTCAAATTGAAATTGAGCTATTAACGGATCGTCGAAATAAGTTTTTACATCTGAATTATACATTAGCATTGCAACAGAAGCCTCATATTGTCCATATCTAATCTCATCATAAGCATTTATTAAATCTATAGTTGTAGATAATATGCCTCCTGCTTTTTCAAGACCAGACTTTACTGAAAAATATCCATATAACTCTAAACTATCTGCTACTTCATCAAGTATGGAATCTTCTGTAAAACCAAAAACATCCATTCTTTCATTAGGACTTACTATTTCATTCCAAAATTCTCCAAGCACGTAATCTTCTCTACTGACTTTATATCCTAAGTTCCAACCAGCCGTTCTAATACCTAAATTTATTAACCTCTTATTCAAAAATCTTCACTTAAAATGGAATTCATAGACAAACAAAAAACAGAAATGTTAAGTCCAGAGATCCTTCACTTCGATGCCCTATCGCTTACTCAGTACAAGCACTTCGTTCAGGATGACAACTATTTGTCAGTACCCAAGCCACATGTAGAAAACCCGAGCCCGGGACATCTACAGAATAGACTTGCTCACCACAAAGTCTCTCGTACGCCCTCTGATGCCGAAGCACATTGCGAGGTAAATGACACCCCAGCCTGCACCCCTGAGGGTGACCTACCCTAGCCTACACCCCTCCGCAGCGAAGCGAAGGACATTACCCCGATTCCTGCCATTATCGTGTCGTACCAACATGGCATCATGGGCGCTAGTAAGGCCTTTCTTTTGGAGCTTTTCTTTGGGCCAGCAAAGAAAAGCGGAAACCCGACTCCGTTCGGCCAACGGAACCCGTCCCCCCGACCAGGGGACAATTGTTTAAACGGCGTAGCCAACGAATCTGTTTCGCCCAACAGAAAAGTCCTCCCCGACCAGGGGACAGGCATCTCTACCGCGTAGCGAACTCCTTTTAGTCAACAGATAAAGTCATCCAACCCTAGGCGAAATCCTACACGGACACCGAAAAAAAAGACCAGTCCCCTTTACCCCTGCGGAGCTATTTCCCAATACAGAACCTGGAAAAAATCCTGTCCAGTATGGCCTCATGATCACTCTTCCCGGTGACTTCCTCCACAAAGGTGCGGGCCTGGCGCAGGTCAGCGGCCACAAACTCTTCACTCATACCCTGGTCCAGGGCTGCTATAGCTTTGGCTACCCGCCCTTCGGCCTGGCGCAGGAGGTCCTCCTGGCGGATATTGGCCAGCATCACTTCCTGCTCGGGGTCATGTCCCAGGGAAAAATAAAAGTCCCGTATAGCCTGCTCCAGCGCGGGGATACCCTCGCCGGTGAGGCTGGACAGACGCAGTACGGATTGGTTGGTACGGGAGATTATTGCGGCAGTATCCAGCACGGCAGGCAGATCAGTCTTAGTCAGGATGAACAGATTGCCCTGAGGAGGCAGCTCCTCCATTAAGGCCTGATCCTCAGGGGAGAGAGGCCGGCTGGCATCGATGAGCAGGAGCCGAAGATCGGCCTGTTCCAGCACCCGGCGGCTGCGCTCTACCCCTTTCTGCTCCACTATATCAGCAGACTCCCGGATACCAGCGGTATCCTGCATTCGTACCGGGATGCCCAGGATATTGAGTTCATCCTCCACCACGTCCCGGGTAGTGCCGGGGATGTCCGTCACTATCACCCTGTCCTCACGCAGCAGGGCGTTCATGAGACTGGACTTGCCGGCATTGGGGGTGCCTACCAGAGCCACCCGCATCCCTCCGGACAGTATCCGTCCGGCCCGGGCAGTGGACAGCAGGCCGTTCAGTCCCTGGGAGATATTCCGCAGACGCTCCCGGATACGGTCCTGGTGTTCAAAGTCCAGCTCTTCATCGGAGTGGTCTATAGCTACTTCCAGCAGGGACAGGGCGTCCAGGATCTGGTCCTGCAGGCCGGATAGTATCCGGGATAGCCCTCCCTCCAGACGGCTCAGGGCCTGCACGCGGGCATAGCGGGTATGAGCCCGGATGAGGTCATTGACGGCTTCGGCCCGGGTGAGATCCATTTTATCATTGAGATAGGCCCGCTGGGTGAATTCCCCCGGAGATGCCATACGCGCCCCCCGGGTGATGAGCAGCTCTATGATCTCCCGGAGCAGCAGTGGATTGCCGTGACCGGAAATCTCCACCACCTCCTCTCCGGTGTAGGAGTGAGGCGCGGGGAAGACCGTCACCAGCACATCATCCAATACTTCGCCGCTGTCAGGCTGAATGAGCCGTCCGTGTACAGCCTGCCGGGGCGGGTAGTCTCTCAGGGCCCGTTTTGCCTGAAAGCAGGGGCTGACCACATTTACCGCGTCTTTTCCAGACAGGCGGATCAGGCCGACCGCGCTTTCCGCGGGACTGGTGGCCAGGGCTATGATGGTATCCGGATTATACATCTCTTCTCTCATTAAGAAAAGCCCCGCTGAAACGGGGCTTTTCTGATATTTTTATCTCATTCCCTATTTCAGCTTTACGTACTTGTCCTGGTTGATGATAAATTGCTCAAAGATGGTGTAGACATTCTGGATGGTCCAGTACAGTACCAGACCGGCCGGCATATTCCAGAACAGGAACAGGAACATCACAGGCAGCATGTAGGTGTTGAGCTTGTTCTGCTGAGCCATAGTGGGATTGTTGGTGGACTGCAGCTTAGTCTGGACCAGCTGGATAGCTGTCATGAGCAGAGGCAGGAGGTTAAACTGGAAGCTGGAGATCATAAACAGGGTATCGGGCTGAGTGAGGTCCTTGATCCACAGGAATCTGGCGCCTCTGAGCTCCACTGAGGTAGACAATACCCGGTACAGGGCAAAGAACACAGGTATCTGCAGCAGCATGGGTAGACAGCCGCCCAGAGGGTTGACACCTTCTTTTTTGTACAGTTCCATGGTTTTGGCCTGGAGCTTCTGCTGATCGTCTTTATATTTTTCCTGCAGATTCTTGAGCTTGGGCTGGAGCAGGTTCATACGCTTGATGGATACGGCGGCCTTGATAGACAGAGGAGAGAGCACCAGTTTGATGATCAGGGCCAGCAGGATGATTACTATCCCCCAGTTGGAGATTACCTTGCCCAGCAGGAAGATGAGGAAATTCATAAGCCACACGATGGGCTTCATCAGCCAGTTGAACATCCAGCCCCAGTTAAACACCAGCTTGAGGCTGTCATCCACTTTACGGGCCAGGTCTTCCTTACGGGGACCGATGTAGTACTTCACTGAGAAGGTCTTGCTTTCTCCTTTTTCCAGGACAAAGGGTGCCTTTTCCAGACTCATACTGATCTGCTGATAGGAGCCTTTTTTAGCGGTATAAAGCTGCTTGAAGCGGCCTTCCCAGCCCTGACCCTGAGGGATCACCGCGGTCAGGAAGTAGCTGTCCATCATCACCATCCATTTGGGATCAGGAGTGACGGTATCTTCCAGCTTTTTACCCTGGATGCGGTCTATCAGGCCCAGGTTGAGAGCTTTTTCTTTTTTATTATTGGCGCTGTCATAATAAGTTTCAATACGGTTACGGGGACTGGCTTCCTGCATATTGACCAGTTCAAACAGGCTGTTGACAGTGAAACTCTTGCCGTTGAGGTCTACATTGACTACTTCAGAGCTGAGGTTGCGGAAGCTGATTTCTTCCAGGAGCTGGTAGTTGGAATTGAGGGTGTAACTGCGCTGGATTTCCACGGGATGGCCCTTGATATCCAGACGGGCAGCCAGCACCAGGCTGTTGGAGGTCTGGGACTTGAGGCTATATATAGGACGTCCGCTGTAATTCATGAGCTGACTGGTATCACCCAGGGCCAGGTCTCCGGCGGGTAAGACCGTGTTGGAAGCCAGCAGAGGCACTGAAGTCTCATAGCGGTTCCAGTCACCGTCAATGGACAGTCCGCTGATGCGGCCGCCCAGGGTGGAGATCTGCATATTGATCTGGCCGTTCCAGCTCAGGCTGTAATCCTGGACCTTGCCGGAGGAGCGGAAAGCCACCTGTTCCGGAGAGGCAGGCCTGGTCTCTACGGTTTTATTTACAATATTGGTCAGCACCACAGTGGTGTTGGTCTGAAATTCCATAGGTTTCTGCATATTGCGGCGGGAATTCCACCACATTACGCCGATGAGGACAAAAGAGATAATAAAAGCGACGAGCATCCTCTTTTCATAATCTTTGTTCATGTACGTCTCCATTAGTATTAGTGTGGCATATTATAAACCCTAAGTCTTAAAATATCAAACCGGGACAGGAAATACAGAGGTTTATTAATGAAAAAATCAGGGTTTTTTGCGCAGTTCTTCCAGGTATTTTTGAAAATGCGGGGGTAATTCCGCGGAAAAATCCATGCTTTTTCCGGTCAGGGGATGATAAAAATTGAGACGCCGGGCGCACAGTGCCAGTCCATTTTGAGGTGATCGGGAATAAAGAGGGTCGCCCATCACGGGGAAGCCCAGGTGGGAAAAATGCACCCGGATCTGGTGGGTCCTGCCGGTGAGCAGGTCAATCTCAATATAGGCGGCATGATCAAAATATTCCAGTACACGGTAGCGGGTGAGCGAAGGTTTACCGTCCTCCCGTACCGTCATTTTTTTCCGGTCCCGGGCTGAGCGGCCGATAGGCTCATCGATTTCTCCCTGAGCCGGGGGGTGTCCTAATACGATGGCCTCATAGGTCTTGATGATGCGGCGTTCTTTAAAGGCCCTGACCAGCTCCTGGTGGGCGGCATCCGAAAGGGCGATGATCATCAGTCCCGCCGTATCCAGGTCCAGGCGGTGGACTATCCCGGGGCGCTCCACACCACCGATACCGGAGAGATGTCCCTCCATGTGGTGCAGCAGGGCATGGACCAGGCTCTCATCCCAGTGGCCCTGGCTGGGATGTACCGCCAGGCCGGCCGGTTTGTTGATCACGGCTACATGCTCATCACGGTAGACGATCTCCAGGGGAATATCCCGGGGAGTGAGGTCCAGCTCCTGCAGGGGTCGAAGGGTAATCTCTACCCGGTCCCCTTCCGCCGCCTTGTGGGACAGTTTGGCTGGACGGCCATTGACAGCGAGTGCTTCCAGTCTGGTCTTGAGAGAGGAGCGGGTCAGTTCCGGTAAGAGCCGGGGGATGACCATATCCAGTCGTTGGCCTGAGAATTCAGCCTGGAGAGTAAAAACGGAATTTTCTGACATGACAGCCTGTGCTTTTCTTATATTTTACACCAGCCCGGGCTATAAGAGCAAGATTTAGACTATGAATCTTTGGTTTTTGGTTTTTTATACACCACTACTTTATTGCGCCCGGTGTCTTTAGCCCGGTACAAAGCGGCATCAGCGTGGGAAGTGATATTTTCCAGGGACTCTTTTCCTGCTTTGGCAGTAGAACCAGCTACACCCACACTGAGGGTAATTCGGATAGTATCATTCTTGTAGATCACCGGAGTCGCTTCCATCTCCTTTCGGATCTTTTCAGCTACTATCCTGGCACCTTTGACATCGGTATTGGGTAAAATAAGACAAAACTCTTCACCCCCGTAACGTGTCACGGCATCACCGCTGCGTATGGCGTGTTTTTTCATGATCTGTGCGGCCTGCTTCAGGCACATATCGCCGGCTTCGTGTCCATAAGTGTCATTCACCTTTTTAAAATGGTCCAGGTCGATCATCAGGAGGGACAGAGTTTCATTGAGTCGGGTAGCCCGCTTGATTTCAGACTCAATTTTATTATTAAAATATCTGCGGTTTTTCACTCCGGTCAGTCCATCCTCCACGGTCAGCGCGGACAGGTCCTCATTGGCCAGAGCCAGTTCGGTGAGTGCTACGGTCAGGTCTTCTGATTTTTCTATCATGGCACGGGACATCTCGTGAAAGCTCTGCTGCAGCATGGAGATCTCGTCGGTGATCCTTTCGGGTGGCTGTACCGCTTTAAAATCTTTTTTAAAGTGGTCCACCTGTTTTTTCAGCTGGTAGATAGGAGCGGATATCCTGCGCCCGGAAACCAGTGAAATCAGAGGGAAAGCCAACAGGCTAATGATCAATATAATGAATATAATGCGGCGGTACAGGAAAAAATCTTTATTGATGACATTATAATTGTAGATTACTCCTACATCAGCTATATAATTCTGCTGAAATCGGTTGCCTACCTTTACGCGCTCCGCATACAGGTTTTCCTTATAGTAATAATATTTACCGGTGTTTTTATACTTTTTGATATTATACTTTCCTGATTGCCCCAGGGGTGTCTTCATGAGGTCCGCGATTATTTCAGGCTTCTGCATGGTTTCATCACTCATCCTGATGCCATTACTGGTCTGGATAAACAAGATCACATCCTGATTGACAAAAGGCATCCTGGATAAATACGCCGAATCCAGGGGAGATATCACGGAAACATAACCGATTCGTTCAAATTCCCGTCTGGTCATGATGGCGCAGTTACGTAAGACCAGCACGTTGGATACGATCTCAGGAAAAGATATCTTAAAGAAAATGGAATGGTTGCCGCTTTTCAGAAAGTCCCAGATGTATTGCACCCTTTCCGGTTTAGCAAAATAAATACTGTCAGACCAGGAGTAAATATCCTGATACTTCAGTTTGTTTTGTACATACACTTCATACATTCTGAAATCAAAACTTTCAATATTGATAGGCAGATTGCTGGTCACCTGTCTGGAACCGGTAATGTAATCTTCAGAGGCCCGGCCTACGAAATAAGCGAAATCACGGTATTTACTGAGATCAGATTCCAGAATGATCTTAAAGTCATTGACCACGGTTGATAATACTTTATGTGAATTCTTTTCAGCCTGGCTTTTATTGATTGCAAAGATGATGGCAAGAATCAGAAATAAGGGGATCAAGCCTACCAGGAGATTGTTAACAACCTGCCGGTGCAGTATTTTCATAAAGCCTCACTTTATCACACAACCACAATACAGATTGTATATAGATTTATGATTTCTGGCAATGGATTTTTTAGTTTTTTGACTGGTGATTGTCTGGTTTCAACTCTTTCCAATTGATAGCCCGATATTGTTTCTTATAACTGCCCAGAGAGAGCGCGTTATCAGGACAATAACTCACACACCTGGTACAGGATAGACAATCTTGGCTGATCAGGATCTGATTGTTTTCCAGCCTCAGGTTTTCAACCGGGCAGCCCTGGACACAGCGTTCGCATCGGGTACACTTTTCTGAATCCCACCGCAAAGGCTGAAGCATACGAAGGAATTTCCATGTAACCGAAAGGCGGGAGAACAGGCTCATAGCGTCAGACAGGACAGGCACCCTCCTCCACACTGCACGCCCCGCCAGTATATCCTGAGCATATTGTGCGGCTTTTTTACAGCCTTTTTGGCGGATCTGTTCGTCCCGTAAAGGATTTATTTTGATTCTATAGATATTCATGGGCATCACAATTTCCCGGGCAGCCAGGAGATGATAGCCTTTTTTACGCAGGATCTGCCCCAGAGGGCCTACTATACCTCCGGAAAACATCCCCATACTATCCACAAAAAATACCGGCCTGCCACTACCCTCGGGCAGACTTTTAACAAAATTCCACAAAAAAGGATAGGTACCCTGCGCCGCTACTGTGAAGCCCAGGCCCAACACCTGTCCCTGCTCCAGTTTTATGGTCTGCTCCTGAGAGATTGGCTGTAGTCTGATCCTGACTCCTGCTTCTTTAAACACTTTTTCCATGGCCTTGACCACCAGCAGGGTATTACCGGTACCGCTGAAATAACAGAACAGGATATCCTTCATTCTTCCTCCAGGGATTTGCGTTGTACAGAAAATCCCAGCAGGATCTTAGCCACAAAAAGAGGCGGAAAAGTAAACAATATCCTATGTTCCAGGGGCAGGAAGGCAAGGATGAGCATTCCCAAAGTGAACAGTAAAGCCGCAATCACCTGTTTGGTTTCTCTATTACCTATCAGATGGATGACAAGACCACCTGCCAGGACCAATACTCCGGTCAACATCAAGGGCAGCCAGGAAGCGGGAAATACCCAGATGAGGACAGCCGGGTGAATAATATGCATCATCAGGAAGGGCAGACGAAGTTTGGCTTTTTTTATATAATATTGATTGGTGGAGGTGGTAAAATTGGCTACAGCGCCCCCGGCTACATCAAAAAACACCAGTGCGGCCAATATTTTTTTAAGTAATGTGAGACCGGTGTCCTTTAATAGAAAGATTACAGCAACCCCGAATAATAGTGAGGCTGTATATACCAAAACCAGGTTGAGTGCCGGACTGGCCTCGCCATGCAGTTCCTGAAAGACCTTGGGTATAGCAATGTTTTTCATCTAGACCTCTTTCATAAATATTTTTTATATAGCGAATATTTTTGTGATAATATCGGTATCAAACTAAAGGGAATGAGCTTGTAAGTCAAATATATGACAAACATTCCATTAACTAATTATCACCTTATCTATTGAGACTTTTCAGTGATTTATCTATAATGAAGCAGGGAAAATACCGCTACCCTCAGCACAAGGAGTCCTGGTTTGCCAGAAAAAGACACTGATAAATCCAAACCTGTTTTCCGGCCTATAGTCCTCAGCCTCAAGGTTAAGATCACTATTCTGGTCCTGATTGTTCTGATATTTACCATCTTTCTGGTGGTACGTTTTAATATAAAGCAACAGAATGATATACTGGACCAACAGCAGCAGAAGACTATGAGCGGCTACCTTTTACCTTTCCGCCAGAATCTGATACGTCTGTTCCTGCTCAATGAAAAGGAACGTGATTTAAAGACGCTGCAGCAGTATGTCCTGTCCTTTAAAAACATACCTTCCTTTAAAATGGCCATGTTTGTAGACGCGGAGGGCGATATCCTGTTCCACTCTGACAGCAGCAGTATAGGGGGCAGGGTCAGTATCTCTTCCCGCAATCTTTTTCACACCAATTATACCGATCAGATTCACTCTGATTTCAGGATATTTGAAGCTGAGATCCAGACCTATACCACAAAAAGTGGCCAGACTAAAGCATATACCAATGACCGTATTGACAGCTATGACGGTTTTCTGCCGGTTTATATGGATTATCCCGGTCACCGTTACCTGGAATCCATTGATTTTTATCAGAATAAAAATCAGAGTGCAGTCTTATTCCGGTTACACAAGCTGCCCCAGGAAACCATTAACGGTTTCATCTTTGGTCAATCCCTGGAAGAAATTTACCATCAGTTCTATCAGGATGGAAAAAAGACATCACGGGCTGAAAACCTGCTCAAAGATAAAAAAATCAGTGATTCCGATCTAAAACGGATACGTTTCTATTATGATTATTTTCAGGATTTTAAGTCCAGCGGGGACCTTATCATTTCACCCAAGAATTTTGAAAAACTCATGGAAACTCTGGTCAATTCCGGCCTGAATCTGACCAAGGCAGCTGATTATATCAAGTGGAAACAAAAAGATATTTTATTCAGCCACAACAATCTTCTGGATAAAGATCAGAAACGCAATCTTCGATTCATTGTATTTCTGGAAAAATTCCTGGACCGCTACCAGAATAACAAGGATCAGGATAAGCAGCTGGCAGATTTTCAGAAACTGGTGAGTGAAAAAAATATCACGGTAAGTACTTCTTATTATATTGCCCGCCTGCGTGAACTTTCCCGTGTCACTAAAGAGATAATGAAGTACCGGACCGAAGGCAAGGGTGTCACCCAGGAAGAATTACATGCTGCTTTCGCGGAATTGTATGGTTTCTTCCGCCTGGGGACTGTACGGGTCATATTGAACCTGGAAGATCTCACCCAACTGCAGAAACGGGCCAATAACTCCACTATAGATACGGCGGTGGTGTTTATCCTGCGCATGCTGGTGATCGTCTTTCTGGTGGTATCATTTATTATAGCACCACTCAATATCCTGGGAGAAGGGACTACCGTGATCGCACAGGGCGACCTGGATAAGAAGATAGAAATCCCCAACCATGATGAAATCGGCCAGTTGGCTGATAAATTTAATTTCATGAGCCAGAACCTGAAAAAAGCTTTTGACGAAGTCAAAGATAAGACCCGGATGGAGGAAGAATTGCGCATTGCCCAGGAGATACAGACCGCTATTCTTCCCCAGAGCCTGCCCGATATACCGGGTTATTCATTTTCAGTGTACTATGAGCCCCAGACCGAGTCCGGCGGAGATTATTATGACTTTATCGACCTGGAAAATGACCTCTTTGCCATTGTAGTAGCAGATGTTACCAACCACGGAGTGGGTGCCGCTATGGTGATGAGTGTACTGCGGTCTGCCCTGAGAACTTTTTCCGTACGGGGAAAGAACGCGGCCCAGGTCATCAAGGATATCAACCCGGTTTTGTTGCGGGACACTCCACCCAACATGTTCGCCACCGTTTTCTATGGAGTACTCAACCGTGAGACCAGAGAGCTGTTTTATTCCATCGCTGGACACAACCAGGGTATCCTCTATAATAAAGAATCTAAAAAACTGCGTCTCATGAAATCAGGGGGTATGCCGGTAGGCATGCTGGCGCCGGAGATGTTCAATCCACACATTGAATTATTCAAAACGCAACTCCAGCCGGGGGATTACTTCATCCAGTATTCCGACGGTATTACTGAGGCTAAATCCTCTACTGATGAGGAATACGGAGAAGACCGTTTTTATCTGGCTATACAGAAATACTGTGACCCTGATCTGGATAAAATGCGCAATGGGATCATACAGGAAGTGAAAGAATTTACAGCCGGCACAGAACAGAGTGATGATATCACCCTGATCATCATGCGGGTTGAAACGAATGAGGCATAGAAATGGCTGATATACGGATACTTATTTTCAGTCTCGATCCGGAGATTCGTAAAAGTCTATCCCTGGCCCTGCCATCGGAACAATATTCTCTTGACTTTGTCACTAAGCTGGATGATTTTATACCTCATGCTATGGAAAACCCTCCTCATTTTTGTATTTTTGATGAAAAGGGGGTTCAGGGAGAATGGGTAGAAATTTCACAGTCCATGGATGAAATCATGGATCTCAGTCACATTGACAGATTGCTTATAGCCCGCAAAGACATTACTCCCGGTCTGGTGAGTCTGGCTGTGCAGGCAGGCATATCGGAAATCATCCCCCGGGATATCGATACCCACATGCTGCTGCTGAAAATGGATGCCCTTTCCCTACGCCACGCCCGCTGCCGCAGGAATATACAGCTTCAGCAGGACATAGCCGCCCGCCGGGTCGGATATTCCGTGGAACACTATACCGGTCAGCCTCTGACCGCGGTCATGGGAGCAGCACAGATGCTCAAGCTCCTCAAAAACGAAGGTAAAAATATCAATGACCCCGATGTGGAGGAAATACTTGCTATTTTATTGAATGCCTCCGAAGAACTCTCCCGCACCATCCATAAATTTGCCAATCTGAAGAGTTTTCAGATCCAGAAATATATCGTCAATCATGACCTGATCGACCTGGAGCATCTGTCTGATAAAGACGAACCGGAAAAAAACAGTTTTGAGATGTTCTGATATAGCAGTAAATAAAAAAGCGCTCCGATTAAGGAGCGCTTTTCTTTTATATTAACTAAAGGAGGTTCTTATCTCCAGCTGATATCTCCGTGCCAGTCCTGGCCGAAATTGTTGTCCCACTGGCCGTCATTATTATGGAAAGCTACATCCAGGACAGAAGAAGAAGGTGTAACTGTTACAGAAACACTGTAAACCGGGCTGACATAGCCGTTGTAATGATAGGTAGTCAGCTTGGCTTCACCGATATTCTGCCATCCGTCGGTACCATAGTGGCCCCAGATTTCGTCGCCGATATTTCCGTTGGCAAAATTGATGCTTACTGTCTTGACCACAGTGCCGTCATAATTCACATAGGTATTGTTGGGCTGAATGGTGACCAGGGGTTTTACAGAAGTGTGGAAGTCAGAACCGTTATTATTGTCCCAGCTGCCGTTGTTGTTGATAGCGAAATCCAGGTAGTTGGCCCATTCAGGAAGTTCGACCTGAACTGTAGCATAATCAGCGGTATAGTAGTAGCTGCTGTTGGTTTCCAGGCGCATGCTAACATTACTGACCTGGCTCCAGTTATTCCAGCCGTAATGCAGCTGCATGCCGGCGCCCATTTCAGGACCACAGTAATTTATCCACACCCCATCGTTGGCTCCGGAGTAGAAAGAATCCTGATATGAGTAGGATACGATCCGGTCAAAAATGAAGGCGTTCCACAGCTGACCGTTTTTCTTGTATTCGATGCCGTTACCGTCTACCACTTTCCAGAAAATCCGGGAAGGTGCGTTTGCGGGAATGGTAATGGTGGCATAGTAGGAAGAATATACATTGGTAGTCGCTACAGTTTGATTAAGATTGTCAGCACTGAAACCATAGACTACGCTAAATGTCTGATTGGAATCAGCTGGATTTACATAGACACTAAAGGAATACTTTTTTCCTCTAACTGCGCGGTTGTCATATAAGGGCCCCTGACCGTAGGAATATACAGTCTGATCAGCAGCCAGGCTATCCCCGGAAACAAAACCCAGGATCTGGAGATCCTGTTCGGAAAAGGTAGGCAGAGCGGCATTTACAGCGGGATCAGTGGTAGCCTGTACATCGATTACTTTGGAGTTACTGCCGGTAGTATCCTGTCCATTGAGACTACATCCTGCCAGTACACTCAGCACCAGACCTGTCACAAAAAACTTTTTCATTTATTTCTCCTTGCTTTATATTTATGCGTTATGCACTCTTTATGGGCATTAGTATAAGTAAAGGTGCGCCGCTTGTCAAGTAAAAATGTAATTATTTTGTAAGGGCTTACATTTCAGACAGCTTTAAAAGGCAGTTTTTTCCATTTTTCCGCATTATACCTTAAAATATTGTCAGTAAACTTCAGGAGACACACATGGAAAGGCCGGTCATCATTCTGGATTTCGGTTCTCAATACACACAGCTCATAGCACGCCGGGTCAGAGAACTGGGCATCTATTCAGAGATCTATGCTTTTTCACATGACCTCGCTGAACTAAAAAGTCTCCATCCCGGGGCACTGATCCTGTCCGGGGGGCCTTCCTCAGTCAAAGAAGAAGACGCACCCATGATAGACCCGGCGATTTACGAATGGGGCATCCCGGTGCTGGGTATCTGCTACGGTATGCAGCTCACCGCGGTACTGATGGGCGGAAAAGTAGAGGCAGCTCATCAGAGAGAATACGGCCGTGCCCATATCCGGGTATTAAAAGATTCTCCTTTGCTGAAAGATGTAAAAAACCAGAGTGTGGTATGGATGAGCCACGGCGACACAGTAGTAGAATTTCCCCGGGGGTTTGAACTCATCGCCGATACTGACGAAGGGGCTTACTCCGCTATGCAGAATCTGGATAAAAAAATCTTCACAGTGCAGTTCCACCCTGAGGTGGCCCATTCAGAATATGGTAAACAGCTCCTCTCCAATTTCCTGTTTGATATCAGCGGCCTCAAACCCAACTGGACTATGGAAGGCTTTGTGGAAAAAACTATCAAGGACCTGCGGGCACAGTGCGCCGGTAAAAAAGTAGTGCTGGGTGTATCGGGAGGAGTAGACTCCACCACATTGGCGGTACTGATGCACCAGGCCCTGGGTGACCAGGTCACCGCGGTGTTTGTCAACAACGGACTCCTCAGAGGAGAGGAAGAGACCGAGGTACAACACTCTCTGAGAGAAAGACTGGGCCTGACTGTAGAGTATGTAGACGCCAGTGACCGCTTCCTGGACGCCCTTCAGGGAGTAGATGACCCTGAACAGAAAAGAAAAATTATCGGAAAAGTATTCATAGATGTGTTTTTCCACTCTCTGCCTGATTTTGACTATCTGGTGCAGGGTACCCTCTATCCTGATGTGATTGAATCCGCACCGGTCAAAGGCCCCAGCCGTACCATCAAGACCCACCACAACCGGGTCAAAGAGGTAGAAGAACTGGAACGCCAGGGCCGCATCCTGGAACCTTTTAAGTTTCTCTTTAAAGATGAAGTCCGCGAAGTAGCCCGTATCCTGGGTATGCCGGAGGACATCCTCAACCGCCACCCCTTCCCCGGCCCCGGACTGGCGGTGAGAGTCCTGGGGGATATCACCCGCGAAAAACTGGATATCCTGAAAAAAGCGGATACCATCTTTATCAAAGCCCTCAAGGACAGCGGCTGGTATGACAAGACCTGGCAGAGTTTCGCGGTCTTTCTCCCTGTCAAGAGCGTAGGTGTCATGGGAGACGAAAGAGCTTACGGCTATGTGATAGCACTGCGGGCCATCACCAGTGTGGATGCCATGACCGCCACCTGGGCGCATCTGCCCTACGAGCTCCTGGATGAAGTCGGCAATAAAATTGTGCGTCAAATCAGAGAAGTGAACCGGGTTGTCTATGACATCACTTCCAAGCCGCCTGCTACTATCGAATGGGAATAACGGGAGTAAATTAGCCTCCCTTCATCCGTATAACATTTTATCATCATTTGTTGTTTTCATAATATAAATGCCGGTGTGTTTTCAAACCTATAGATTCCTCCATTTTTTGTGATTTTTCCCGTATAACCTTATGCTAATAAATCAAACTCATGATTTATTTTTCTTACCGGGAGGCGCAGGCGTTGTTTATCAAAATTTTTTCCCTGCCGTTATTTGTCACCGGCATACTGAGCCTGGGATTTTTTATATTCTTCCTACTATTCAGTCAGGGTATGAAAAAAGTAGGCAAGGACACCAGGAGTTTTTTTGTATTTTCACTGGTAGTCCTTTCTATAGCCAGCTATTCCCTGAGTTTCTTTATCCAGATCAATTCCGATAACCACCCTCTGAGCATTAATATTTTTAATCGGCTGGCAATAGTCTCCAGCACCTATATTTTCACTTTTTTTATTCAGTTTATTGGGGTGTTTTATAATAAAAAGCCTGCAGTCAGCCTGACTATATTTCATATTGGCAGCTTGATATTTGCTTTGCTGGCTATTATCCCCAATACCTGGTTTCTGAGTCCTGAAATTTTTGCTACCAGCCAATACTACCCCGGACTGGTCAGGGGACCTCTATTCTTCGTCTGGGGGGTGTTTTTATTCCTGATGATGGGGCATGCCAGCGTGATCCTATGGATCAATTATAATAAAACCCGTAAAAAAACCAAACAGCATACCTCACTGGTACTATTTATCAGCTCTCTATTCTGGGTCCTTTCCGGTATCTTTGACGGATTAACCGCGATGGGAATGTTAGATGTACCCCCTATTTCCTGGATAGGAGCCCTGTTGATGGTGTTTTCCATTGCCCGACTGCACATGAATGACATCCGTGAACTCTTCCTGCATTCCCAGGATTTATACAATGAGGTCATTCACGACCAGATGACCGGGGCATTTTCCCGTAGTTTTATCAATGTGGAGCTGGAAAAAGGGCTGGACCGAATCCGCCGTAATCTAAAAGATCAGATTTATCTTATTATGATTGATATTGATTACTTCAAGGCTATCAATGACAGCTACGGCCATCTCTGCGGAGATGAAGTACTGCGTCATGTGGTACGCATGACCGAAAAATCCGTGCGCAAACTGGATATAGTAGCCAGAATAGGGGGAGACGAGTTCCTGGTCCTGATCCATGAACCCATCACCCTGGAAGACATGAAAAATATTGTAGAAAGGATCCGGGATCTTATAATTCATACTCCGTTTGAGTTTGAAGATAAAACGGTTGAGGTCAGGATCAGTATCGGAGTATCATCCCCCATCCCCCGGGATAACCGTGAGTTACTAACTCCAGACATGCTCTACTCCAGTGCGGATAGCGCCCTCTATGAAGCCAAGGAAAAGGGCAGAAACCGGGTGGCCTTTTCACAGTATCTGGGAACTAGATAAAATTGTTGTATTTATTGTAAAAAAGCAGACATTCGTATTAAAAAAATTATTGATGAGGTCAATATGTTCCATTTAAAAATAGGGGGTTCAGAAAAAGCGGCAGTACTGGGCCCAAGCATTAGTTTGTTTTTCTGCATATTGCTGATATCAGCCTGCTCCATAAAATCTCAAGAGCTCCCCCGTTACCATCTCAATCTACAATCAGACCAGGGTACGGTCTTGCTGGACCCTCCTGGAGGAGTTTACTCTCAGGGACAAAAAGTAAAACTTACCTGTTATCCTTTCCCCGGATATCAATTTTCCCACTGGTCAGGAAATTTATCGAGTGACTCACCTTCCATTTCAGTCACCATGGTTCAGGATATCAACCTGACCACACATTATACTCCCGGCATCACAGTGTATACCTGGCCGGATAGCACCAATACGGGGGTCCCTGCCGGGACCATCCTCACCCCGTACAGCGGACCCAATCACACTGTGAGTAATAACCAGTTATTTGTCAACCTGGCTATATCCAACCGGATCTACGTGTACCACTCCGGGGCAGTTTTTTCCAACTGTATTCTGACACCAGGCAGTAACGACACCTGGACCCTCTTTTCTTCTTTACCCGGGCATAACACTCCCCAGGGAGGGACCGGGCTGACCGTGGATCATTGTGATATCACCGGCGCTATTCTGATTGTTGACGGATTTACTGCGCGGTACAATCATATTCATGCTTCACCGGGTGGTTACCGCAAGGACGGCATTATTATCACCTTTGCTTCGGATGTGGTGTTGGAAAACAACCTGATCGATGGATTGAGAGGCCCTGATGGAGCCCACCTGGACGGGATTCAGATCATGGGAGGTACTAATTATCTATTACGCAACAACTGGGTGGATGTCAGGGCTCCGGCTATACCGGGCGGCGGGGTAAACGCGGCTATTTATTTTGACACCAACCCCGGTCCTATCGTGAATGTGGTAGTGGAGCACAATATGATGATCCAGGATACGGGCTATTACCCTCTGCGTATTTATTATACCTCTGGAAATATAGTCGTACAGGATAACCGCTGGCAGAAAGATCATCAGGGTCAGGGGCTACCCTATCACCTGAAAGATTCAATTATCAGTACCTGGCTCTCCAACCAGTATGACGACGGTGAGATTTTACCTTTGATTTATTAAGAACAGAATGTCAGTAAATTAAAAAACCGGGATGAAGATATCAACCCGGTTTTATTTTTTATTGATTAGTGGCCTGTACCAGAGAGCCGTTAGTCTCTATCACCAGACTGCTCCCGGGGAAATCCGCCAGGGACAGCTCCCGGATCAGTTTGACTGTACGGAACTGCGCATCATACTGGGGTATACCCGACCAGGATCCTGATTCAAACTGCATCAGAGGTGTGATCTCCCCGGTATGAAAGGTCCCGTCCAGGTTCAAAGTAGTACTGAGCACCAGGGTGTATTTTTTGTAACCGGTAGCGGCCATACGGTAGGTCACAAAATTTCCCAAAGAATAGGCTATCAAACGCCCCTTATACAGCTCCATGCCGCGGGGAACGTGAGGACTATGGCCGATAATGAGGTCAGCTCCATTATCAATAGCCTGGTGGCAAAACTCTATGAGATTTCCCCGATTTTCCCCCAGGTAGGTCTCCATACCAGGTTTGATATGGATGGCAGAATCCCCTTCGGCACCGCCATGAAAGGTCAGAATCAGGATGTCGCAGTTGGTAGCCGCGGCAGAAATGAGCTTCATTGATGTCTTGATGTCCAGCAGACTATTATAAGCGGAATTGATATAAAAACCGATCACGCTGACGCGTTTCCCTTTGATGATCCGGGTGACCACCTCATCTTTATTGCCAACCGCTGCGATTCCCTGCTCTTTAAGCAGTTTGCGGGTTTCACTATAACCCTGAGGCCCAAAATCATTGGCATGATTATTGGCAGTGTTGAGTATATTGAAGCCGGCTTGTTTTAAAAGAGGGGTATAAGACGGAGGCATACGGAAAGCATAGGTCCGGCCCGGCTTGATAGTCTTGACAGTATAGGGATGACTGGTAATGGGACCTTCCAGATTGCCCATCACTATATCCGCGTTATGATTAGTAAGGAACTGAGTCACATATTTGAAAAGGGACTGGCCGTTTTCCGGCGGGAGACGCTCTTCAGGAAAGAGGGTTCCCATCATAATATCACCCACGGCATTTACCGTGATAGTATCAGGCAGGGTCTGTTGTGTACAAAACAGGGGTGCGGTCAGAAGAAGCAGCAAAGCTATAATTATGGACATGTATATCCTCCGGATTTTTTTATCAATAGGAAAGCATGAATGGAATCGATTCTACAATCCCAGTGCTTTCCTCAGAAATTGACCCGGATAGTATAAAGCACAGAAAAAGTTAAAGCAAAATGTTTCCATAAACATCTGAATCAAAGTACATCCACGATAGTCAGCGAGATATCATCGATTTTTTCATCGGTACCGGAAAAATCCCGTAACGATTCCATCAGTCCTTGAGCAAAATCATCCGAGGATTGACGGTGGTTTCCAATAAGAAAAGAACAGAGCCGGTCCGTGCCATATTCCTGATCAACGGCATCCATAGTTTCCAGGATCCCATCTGTATACAGCAGAATCCGGTCTCCTTTTAAAAGGGGGATAAGTTGTTCCGAGGGAGACATCCCGAAACTCAGGCCCAAAGGACGACTGGCAGAAGGGGCCTCTAGTACTTCCGTACGGGATGGGCCATAAACCAAAGGGGAACAGTGTCCGCAGTTGGTGAGCCGCATTTCCATAGTCCTGGTATCGATACGGGCATAGACAGCGGTGACAAACATAGATTTGACCGCCCTTTGTGTGATCAGTTCATCCAGCCGGGACATCAGGGCCGGTCCATTGTCAAATTCTCGGGCCAGACTCTGGAACCCCATCTTGGCCACTGTGGCCAGAAAAGCCCCCGGAATCCCATGCCCGGAAACATCTGCTACTATCAGTCCCAGACGGCCGTCACGGGTATAATAGTCATAAAAGTCTCCGCCCACCTTATCCATGGGGAAATAATAGGAGCTGATTTTAAGACCGGCTATAGCGGGAGGATGCTCAGGAAGCAGTTTTTTCTGAACCAGCCTTGCCAGGTCCAGTTCTGACTCTATGGCCTGGTTACGCAGGGCCAGTTCTGCTTGGTGTTTCTGAATAATGTCCATCAGGGTCTCGATTTTCCAGGCTTTATGCCGCATGATTGAAATAGAAATTACAGTCAAAGTGATCAGCAGAGCAGCCATGGTGATATTGGGATCCAGGCTGTGCCCCAAAAGATTAGCCAGAGAATTAAAGATAAACAGGGATACCGCCAGACCCAGGGTGGCAAAAAATACCGTGATTAGACGTCGTTTTTCAGCAGGATCTGTCTGATGGCGAATGTGGAGTCCCATATACATCAGTCCTGCTATCACTTCTCCGAAAATCCCCAGGGTATAGACCACATAATGCAGGTCCGCGACCCGATGCAGTTTATTGTCTATTACAGATACTTTAGCAGCAAATTGCTCAGAAAAAGCGGGAACAAAAATACGGCCCAGACTGATCACAATGATATATAATGCAGGGAGTAAAAGAAGATATTCTATTTTTTGAGGTTTGTATTCTGTGTCTGTCAGACTACGTGCAAAAAAATAAAAAGTAGGCCCCAAGAAGATACCCGCTGTCATCTGGAGAGACACCCAAAGAGAAACCTGAACCGGGAAATACATATAGACTGAACCCAGCATCGTCCAGGCAGAAATAGACAGGAGAAACCAGGCAAAATAGCGGTTAGCCAGACTGCGACGGTTTAAAAAATAAACCATTGCGGCTAACACCAGGATGACAGCCTGTAAAAACATATACATGATAAATGTAAAAGGCAGACTGATCTGCATGGCTACTCCCTTTATTCTCTCAAATGTGTCGCGGCTTTCTATTAAAATTATACTTCACAAGGCAAAAAAGTGCACTATTATCCAGTTAAAGCTCCTATGAAAAAACTGTCGGTTTTATATTGAGTTTTAGACCGGTTTGCTGTTATGTTCTCTTGCTTAAACATCCGACATATAATAAAATAGATTAAACAAAAGAAAGCAGGTTTCTTTTTGAAAAAGCAGAATGTATTATCCAAAGGCCGCATCTTTCAACTCTATTTGTCCATCATATTCGCGACTATTCTGTTTCCTTATATTTCTTTTGTATTCAGCCAGATTTCTCTCTCTTTATTTAATCCGGTTTTAAAGAAGACTATTCAGGAACATTTACTGAACGCCCTGGATAAAAGCTCCAATATAGTTTTTTTCAGTCTGGCTCTGGTTATTATTATCATCGTTTTTTTCCGCATCCACCCTTTTCTGAAATCTCTGCGCACAGGTCAGGACAGAGAGCGTGCCCGGCGTATCATCACTGAGTTACCCATGGCTATTATTGTAATTAATGCCAGCGCACTGGTAGTGGGAGTATCCCTGTTTTATATTTTTTTCAAAAAAGTGACTACTCTACCCTATCTCTGGTCCTTACTATCCCAGCTGAGCGGAGGATTGATAGGCTCCATGTTTATGGTCCAATTTCTCAGTAATCTGCTGCTGGAATATAAAATCGCCCTGGGCATGACGAAAAAGCTGGTCAAAGGTAAAGATCATTATTCCAGGTTAAAATCCCAGTTTATTTTTATGTCCATTGTGTTTTTTATCGTAGTGCATCTGGCATATATGACCCGATATTATTCTATAGTTTCACCCCGTGACTATATCCTGTCTTATGAGGTTACCACACTGGTCTTTAGTATTTTTCTTCTGATTTTCGCTTTACTGCTTATAATACTGGCCCGGCGTGAACACATCCATCAGGTTAGCTTTTTGCGTAAGAGGCTGATCGAGTTGACCAGCGGAGAAGGGGACCTCCAGGAAAGGATCGTCCTTATAAATTATGATGAAGTCGGAGATGTAGTGATCAGCATCAATAATTTTCTGGATTTCTTCAGCCGATTCGTAGGGACGGTAGCACAATTCAGTGAAAAGACAGCAGCCAGCTCCTTTGAGCTGCAGTATGCTATTCAGGAAAATGAAGATCATAGTGAGCACTTTGATAAATTTATGAAAGAGATAATTCACAGTATTGAAAATGAACAGCAGCAGGTAGAAGTGGCTCAATTGACTATCAATGATATGCTGTCTATGCTGGAAAATTATCGTACAACCATCTCGGAACAAATCGAAATCGTGGATAATACTATTACCAGTATCAACAACATGGCGGAAAGTCTCACTGATGTAACCCAGTCCATCGAAAAAACCAAAAAAACTTCTGATACTTTGAAAGTGAAAACCAACCTCAGTTCAGCCGCTCTTAAAAATTTTGTGTCCACCATAAAAAATATTCAGGACTCATCTGCCTCCGTACTGGAAATCGTGGAATCCATTTCAAATATAGCGGAAACCACCAATATCCTGGCTCTGAATGCTTCCATTGAAGCTTCCCATGCCGGTGCCGCTGGTAAAGGTTTTTCAACTGTAGCCGGTGAAATCAAACAGCTGGCCCGGGAGAGCGGCACCTCAGCTAAAAGCATCATCAGTCACATAAAGGAAATGAACCAGAGAATTGTGTTAGGTATAAAAGTCATGGAAAGTATGCAGGGGGCTCTGGAATCCATGTTCCCCATGATCAGCGATATCAGTACCCAGATTGCTCATATCAGTGAACATCTCACTGAAGACAGGGTGGGAGTTCACCAGATTGTAGAAACTTCCCGCTCTCTGAAGGATAGTTCTGCCCTGATGCAGGAAATATCCCAGACTCAGGTCAGTAAAAGTAATGAGATTTCGGCAACTGTGGACACACTTCGCCAAGCCAGTGCTAATACAAAAAACATGATTTCAGAGATTTACTCTCATCTCAGTTCTATGGAAGATGTGAATTCCCAGATGAGCGAAGTCTCTAACCTCAATCAGTCTAACACCAATAAGATTTTAAAGATAACAGGAAAATTCAGGAACACCAGTCATGAAGAAGAATAGAAATTATGTATTAAGACCTTTTTGGCTGATCTTGCAGATTTTTGTATATACTATCTTCTTCCCCTTTATTATTCTGATGTTTGACCAGCAATTTACCTCTTTTTTAAACCCCCATTTTAACAGGACAATTGCGGAGAAATTTCGGGCGGGGCTGGACCCCCTGGTATTAGGAATATTTTTCATATTAGCAATCTCTGCATTTATTATCATCGCCCTGCGCCTCCGTCCCTTGTTTAAAGCTTTACGTACAGGTACGGTGGATGAAAAAGCCCGCCGGGCTACTCTGAAAATCCCCCGTCTCATGATTACCCTGCATACCGTAGCCTGGTTTCTGGGAGTGAACGCTTTTTATATCATCTCTCATTTCCAACCCAAAGGTAAAATGCCCTATATATTATCCCTACTCATGAATATGTCTTCAGGAATGATGGGAGCACTATTCACAGTCCTGGTTCTTCGACTGCTGTTTATCAGACCCAAGATTCTCATGGGAATGACTGATATTCACAAGGGCGAAAACGACGGTTTTTCCAGAAACAAAGATTTTCTATTAAACGGAATCACACTGTTTTTTTTAATCATTCACATGGTGTTCATGGCATACTATTACCGAATAGCAGCCATTAATGGCATCCCTCCCTTCAATTTTTCCACTACTCTGGCTATACTCAGTTCCATCCTGGTGTTTATCAGTTTGTCCATTATGGTCCTGGCACGCCGTGAATATGTACTGCAAATGCGCTTCCTGAAAGAACGACTGGAGGAACTGACTCAGGGAAAAGGCGACCTGACAAAAAGAATTGTCTTGATTAATTTCGATGAAATCGGGGATGTGGTAGTTACTATTAACCATTTTCTGGAATTTTTCCATAATTTTGTCAACACTGTATCTCAGGTCAGCCAGGTCACCTCTGCTTCTTCCACCAATCTCCAGTATTCCATCCTGGAAAATGAAAGCCATTTCGACCAGTTCCGGGACTTTATGCATCAGATCGTTGGCGGCATAGAAAAAGAACAACTCCAGGTTTCCGGGGCCCGTGAGACTATACGTGACATGCTCACCATTCTGGATAAATATCAGGACAGTATCGAAGGCCAGGTAGAAGCAGTCCGTCAAACCAACCTGGCTGTAAATAGTATGGCCAACAGTCTAAATGAAATCACACAATCTATCCGCAAGACCAGTGACAGTTCCGGTTTTCTGCAAATTAAAACTAATGAAGGGTCAGAAGAATTGAAGAAGTTTGTTGAGACTATCCATAAAGTCCAGGAATCGTCAGAAAAAGTATTAAAAATCGTCCAGTCTATTTCTAATATCGCAGAAACCACCAATATACTGGCTTTAAATGCCTCTATAGAAGCTTCTCATGCGGGAACAGCCGGTCGCGGATTTGCTGTGGTGGCTGGTGAAATTAAGAAACTGGCCAAACAAAGCGGGGATAGCGCCCATTCCATAGTCACCCATATACAGGATATGAATAACAGGATACAGAGTGGCATGGAGGTGATGGGTACCCTGCGCAACAGCTTGGAATCCATGTTCCCTTTGATCAAGGAAATCATCTCCCAGATCACTCATATCGCCCGTCAGATGGAAGAAGACCAGTCCGGAGTGGAACAGATTGTCAAAACCTCCACCATCCTGCTGGATAATTCCCGAAAAATGCGTTCGCTTTCACAGGATCAAAAAGGGAAAAGTGAAAACATCATTAATATTATGGAAAATCTAAAGCAGACTTCCAAAGCTACACGCCGTATGATGAATGAAATTGACGATAAGTTAAATTCTATGAGTAAAAATAATTCACAGATGCGGGATGTATCCAGCTCCAACCAGGAAAATGCCGGAAATCTGCTGGATATTACTGTCAAGTTCAATACCTGAGCCAAACATGGCCTGGAAAAAACCCGATCCCGCCTTCAGTTCCAGAGTATCTGAAGTTTTACTGTCTTTTCCTGAGGTATTCCCAAGAAAGATGTTCGGTATGCCCTGCCATTTTATTCAGGGAAACATGTGGAGCGGTCCCTTTGAAGACAGAATATTTGTCCGCTTTTCCGCCCCGGATCGTCAGGCATTATTAAAGGATTTTCCCGGTATAAGTGAATTTGAACCCACACCAGGCAGGAAAATGAAAGAGTACCTATCCATGTCTGAAGAAATATTTACATCCCCTGCTTTTCGGGAATTCTGGCTGCCCCGGTCTTATGCATTCGTAAAAAACCTTCCTCCCAAACCAGAGAAATAAGTGTATTCCATAAGGGAGTCATTATGAATAAATGGACCAGTTATTATGACCTCCTGGGAATTGGAGAAAACGCTTCCCAGGATGAGATCAAACATGCCTTCCGAAAGATGGCCCTGATACACCACCCCGACAAAAACCAAAATTCAGCTGAATCCCAAACCAGCTTTATCCTCCTCCATAATGCCTACACCATTCTAGTCGACCCTAAAACCCGTGGGGAATATGATAAATGTCTGCAGGCCAGCCGGTCATTTAGAGCCCCCAGCGCACCCCTTCCTTCTTCCCGCACTCTACCGGCCATGGCAGGAGTGGGCGGCCGCTCTCTGGAAACCCTTTTGGGACACCTCAATTTCCTGCTGTGGGAAGTGGAAGACCTGGTAGGTTCACTCCCCTCAAGGACTTTGGCACAATCCGGGCTTGGATATAAAAGCCTGCTTCTGAAAATACTGATCTTTCTGGATAAATGGATTCTCATCCCGGCTGGATTCCCGGACTACTTCAGCCAGGCCCGTCAAAGATCTGCCCCTGACCCTGCTGCCTTACTTTTCAGTCTGCTGGATGACTCAAAACAACCTGGTCATCAACCTTATGTAAATATCGAAGATTATTTTTATAATATCCGTAAACGGCTGGACAGGTTTCTGGAAAAAGTCCGCCTTAGCGACCTTTTTAAAACGATACCGGGACAGCAGGTCAGATTGATTGATTCTTTGCTGGAATTCCAGAATTACACTGTACACTGTTTGGATTTCCTTCTGCAGGGTGATAATCCTGAACATAAAGAGTATCAGGATTTTCATTTCTCTCAAGTCTGCTTTTATGAGTAAAACAAAATCAACGCATGGTCATTTAAGTCAGAATTGTGAATTCGGCCTGTTCAGGCTATAATAGTACTATGAAATTTTTATGTACTACTCTTGCCCTGCTGGTTTTCTTCCTGTCTACTGCCTGTCAAAATGACTATGCCTGGGTCCTGCGGGAAGATAGTACAGTTAAAATTCTGCCGCTGGACGATATTACACCCCGATTGCCGGTTATGCCAGGCGCCATTCGTCTCCCCGAAGATGATGCTGTTCTTTACAACAACCCCGCTCAGGGAGTCAACATCAAGGGCCAGACTGCAGGCTTGCCCCCTGATCTGGATAGAGTCTATGTCACTCTGTTTTCCGCGCCGGTTGGACTTCAGTATCTGCAAAAAGAACTGGACGAACGGCTCCAGCTCCGGCTCCAGGACTACGGTCTGCGCATGGTAAACCGCATTTCCTATGCCCAGGCTATAGTAAACGGAGAAATCAGGAATTTCGATATCAGCCGGGCAGAAAATATGACGAATCTCACTGACGCACTCTTTTATTCCTTTATCCTGCAGGTCAATGTCCAGATCGTAAAGGGTCAGGAACCCCGTTTTTTAGAGCCAAGAGTGATCACTGAACGGCTGCTGGTCATTGATACCAACAGGTTTACCTCTAATGAAGTGGTGCCTATTTTATTGGACAGAGGCGCACAGCACCTGGCCGAAGCTGTGGTCTACGGCTGGCAGCAGACCTACGGTGAAGTAAAAGGTCAGGAATTTGATGTTCTGGAGTACACAAATGAAAGCAGTCTACTTACTAACCGGCCCTAATCAGACTTTCAAGGAACAGTATCTGGCAAAATTGATCCAGGGTATTGATCCTGCTGATGTGACTACCTATTACCCTGAAGATACAGATATCGAAGTCCTGTTTGACCAATGTTATCAGAATACGCTCTTTGGCACTGCCAATGTTGTGCTGGTAAAAAGGGTAGAAGCTATAAAAGACAAATCTAAAAAAGATACCTTTAAAAAAACACTGGAAAACTACCTGGATCAGCTCAACCCTGACACCACCCTGATAGTGGACTGGGAAAAACTTCCCGCGGCACTGGAAAAAAAGGTTAAAGATAATAAAGCAATTGAGGTTAAAGAATTTAAAAAAATCTACAAGACTGAAAGCCTGACTGCCTACATCCGGGAAGAACTGGCCGCCCGGAAAATCGAAATTGACTCCAGCGCCCTGGACCTGATTATACAGTTGTCCAATTCAGATCTGGAGCAGATAGCTGCCTTTACCCGGCTGCTGGCGGAAGGTGCCTCACCAGGTGTAAAACTGGGATATGCCGAGGTACGCAGAGATCTGAGCCGGGCTCATAATCTCAGCGTTTTTGATCTGATTGACTCGCTCTTTAATAGGGATCTGGAGGCATCACTGAACGCTCTGGAAGACCTGCGCCTTGCAGGGGAATCCGTGATCGGCATCAACAACATGCTGCTGCGTACCAGCCGTCTTTTATGGGCTATACTGGCCGAGCCTAATGATCCTGATCTCTATGGACGCCTTTCCATCAGCCCCTTCGAATTTAAAAAACTGAAAGGCATGGCTCCCCGGGTCCCTATGCGTTATCTGAGCCGGGTATTGGAACTGGTAGCCAGAGTGGAGGTCATCTCCAAGACCACCCCGGAAGAATTCTCCTGGCTGGAACTGGAGGCCTTCGTCCTTTCCTGGAAGACTGCCTGATGATCGCCTTTAACAAATTTATATCCCTCAACATTAAGCAAAAGATCTATAAGATAGCTTCCACTATCCGCGGCCTGGAGCAGGACCTCAAACAAGGCCAACCGGCTGACCCTAAAGAACTCTTTACCTATCTGGAATATCTGGAGAGGGACCGTACAAATGCCAAAGTGGCCCGTACCCTGGAATTAGTAGAACAGTACCATGTCACAATATTCGATACCAGCCGTGGCCGGGAGCTGGAAAAGGACCTGAATTTTTGTTACCATGAAATACTGGAACTGATCAATGAAGCCATCAGTGAAAAATTTTACACCGTGCGTCGTATCGACAATGGACGTCCCTCCCGCAGGTTCCCGGTTACAGCCCTGCTGGATAATATACGCTCTCCTTTCAATGTAGGCAATGTCTTCCGCTCAGCTGATTGTCTGGGGGTACAGGAGCTGGCCCTGTGTGGTATCACCCCTCACCCCCCCTCCCTGAAGATAGAACGTACCGCCATGGGTACCATCCCCGAAGTAGAATGGGCCTATTTTGAAGACACCCTGACTGCCCTAGAACATTACCGTTCACTGGGGCGAAAAATCGTAGCATTGGAGACGGTAGAAAACGCAGTCTCACTGGAAAATTTCTCAGAATTTGAAGACAGCGTGTTTATCTTTGGAAATGAAGAATTCGGTATTACGGAAAGTGTATTGAAGGAATGCGACCAGATTGTGGAAATACCCATGGTAGGGAAAAAAAATTCACTGAATGTAGCCAATAGTTTTGCTATTGTGTTCTATCAGGCT
This sequence comes from uncultured Brevinematales bacterium, assembly GCA_964428015.1. Taxonomy (GTDB): domain Bacteria; phylum Spirochaetota; class Brevinematia; order Brevinematales; family CAYRWR01; genus CAYRWR01. Next base: position 113,526 of record CAYRWR010000003.1, read on the forward strand.
CTACTCTACTTTTCAGCCACTAGTGACGCTTGAAAAAATTATCCTTCAGAGCAAACATGACATCGTCCAGAGCCATTTCATCATTGGCGGTCATGGCTTTGTCTTCTTCTTTGACAATACTATAGCGGAAATTGGCCAGTACCGCCTCATCATAGCAGCGACCTTTGTATACGATCTTGGACCGGAAATCGATGTAGATACAAGCCACTTTTTCTTTGGTGGTCAGTACGAACAGTACAAACAGATCTCCCCCCACACTTTGTTTGGCTTCGATCAGGGATTCTACTGCCATCCCGGACACTTTTAATAACGGCTCAGCTATATTCCGGATTTCCCGGATTCTTTCCTGTATGGCTTCATTCATGGTATAATCGCTCCTTCAACTATTCAGGGTATCAATTCCATTTTTTCTTTTTCCCAGTAACTGGAATTGGTATACCCCATTTTACCATCTTTCTCAAAAATGAAAAGCACCGGGAGTTTATTTTTTTCCGCAAATGCCAATCCCCGCTTTATTCCCATGACAAACAAGGTGGTAGACAAACCGTCAGTATACATAGCGGAGGGATGTACTACAGACACAGAAATCACATCATTAGCTACAGGACGGCCCAGCACGGGGTCCATGATATGGGCATATCGTTTGCCGTCCAGGATAAAAAAGCGTTCGTAGTCACCGGAGGTAGCCATAGCAGTATCGGGGTCAATCTGATAAACTGCCCAGAGGTCTCCCTCCCGGCGGGGATGGCGTATCCCAATGGTCCAGTAGGTCTGGCCGGTTTTAGCACCAAAGGCCAGCAGATTACCACCCGCGTTCACAATCCCGGCAGAGATACCTTTTTTACGGATTAATTGTACAGCTTTATCCACGGCATAGCCTTTCAGTATCCCGCCCAGATCTATCATGGCATCATGTAGCAAGGTAGCCTGGTTATTTTCCACTATTAGATTTTTTCGAACATTTACCTTGAGCAAAGCCTGGTCAATCTCCGCCTGGCTGGGGACGTGATAATTTTTATCCCGGAAACCCCACACTCCCATCAGGGGGAGTACAGTCACGTCAAAACTGCCTTCACTGAGGTCTGCCATTTCCAGGCATTCCTTAAGGATAAAGCTGTCTTCCTCATCCAGTAGTAGTTTTTTCTGCTGATTGAGCTGATAAATATGGGTACCCGGAGTCCAGGAGCTGTATTTTTTTTCTATGCGGCGTATTTCTTCAAAAGCCTGATCGGCAATGGATTTTACCTGGTCCGGTGATTTGGCTGAATAAAGCGTGATTTCAAAGATAGTGTTCATGAGATACTGTTCATACACATATTTTTGCTGTGTAGCGCAGGATAATAGAGACAGAAACAGCAGCAGGGGCAACCCTATTTTTTTCATACAAACACCTTCTTTTTTTTAATCCCGCATATTATAATGGCTCTGCCTGGTTTCGTCAAAGGGAAAAAGAAAAGCTTTGAAAAATAAAAAATAGACGATATAATCATATATGGAAAATTCTACAGCATCTAAAAAAATGCAGCAGTATGTCAAAGAACTGCTGAAATGGAACCGAAAAGTCAATCTGATCGGCAGAAATACCGAGCCTGATGTATGGAAGGTGCACATTGAGGATAGTTTATCTCTCCTGCCCCGCCTGAAGGAGCTGGCTCCCCGGATAGTTGTGGATATCGGGAGCGGTGGCGGTCTTCCAGCCATACCTCTGGCCATAGAGATGCCTGATGTGCAGTTTATTTTAACAGACGTGGTAGAAAAGAAGCTTTCCTTCCTGGAATGGGTGATTTCATTACTGGGCCTCAATGCCCGTGTAGTCAATTTAACTCAGCACTTTATCCTGGATGAGGAATGCGTTATCACCAGCCGGGCCTTTGCAGAGCTCCCGCTTATCCTGCAGTGGCAGCAGGAACACACCCCCCGGGCCAGTGAAATGCTCCTGCTGGAAGGCACCAGTGCCAGGACCAGGGAAGAGATAAACCGCAGCGGAATCACAGAATACACACTGGAAATAAAGGAAAGGGGGAGTATACTCTATATCCCTCTGGTTCAGGAGGAACTGCAATGAAGATACATTGTCTGGAACATGTCGGTTTTGAAGGTCCGGCTTATATACAGCAGTGGGCAGAGGAAAAAGGATTTGAATTAATTCAGACACCGCTTTATCTGGAGGAAATCATGCCCTCTACTCAAAGCATAGACATGCTGGTGGTAATGGGCGGCCCCATGAGCGTAGGGGATGTCAAGCACCACCCTTGGCTGAGGGAAGAAAAGGAATACCTCATCAATGTGATTAATGCCGGAATACCTGTTTTGGGTATTTGTCTGGGTGCCCAACTGATTGCTGATGTACTGGGAGCTCGTGTCTATAGGAACCGGGAAAAAGAAATCGGCTGGTTTGAAGTAGAGCTCACTCCGCAGGCTATCCAGTCCCGTTTATTCCAGGGGCTTCCTGCCCGTTTTACCCCATACCACTGGCATGGAGATACTTTTGATATTCCCGAGCAGGCTCATCCCCTGGCCACCAATTTAGCTACTGTCAATCAGGGGTTTTTCCTGGATGAAAAGGGTAAAAAAGTGGTTGCATTGCAGTTTCACCTGGAAAGCACCCCCCACAGTATTCATGAGATCTGCACCAATGCCGCGGATGAACTCAAGGAAGCCGGTCCCTATATCCAGACCTCCGCGGAAATGCAGTCCCACCCTGAACTGGTAAAAAACAGTAATACAATAATGAAAAAGCTCCTCGATAATATGACAGAAATCTGGAATAATCGGGATTAGTTCCGATACTATACTATATCGATTAAGGAGTACTACATGAGATATTTTTTAAGTTTCAGCCTGCTGCTGGCTGTGCTTTCAGGGACTGTATATCCCGTTCAGAACACCACCCTGCCACCCCGTAATCCTGACCCCAGTTTCGCCAAGGTCCCCGACACAATGGATGAATTTCTGGAATTAAGAGAGAAACATGCCTATACCCCCGAGGGCGGAGCAGCTATGTTCATCCTGTCCATGATCATCTTTACTCAGAATGAGAAACTGGGGAAAAATTGCCTTACCGTAACTCTGGATAACAGCGAGCTGATAAAAAGTACCGGAGGGTACAAAGGTTACGAAACCGCTCCCGGGTTTAAGTATTATATTTCCAGACTCAGGGATATGCCCTGGATACCTTTTTCCTATATTCAGGAGACCAGCTACAGTCAGGGTTATGCCCTCCCTGAAGGGATGTCTACTATCCTTTTTTCTGCCAATCCCTACGCCCAGGTGGGTGAAAACACAGTTAAAATATTTGTGAGCTGTACCGGTGCTGACAATCCCCGTCCCATTCTCCTGAAAAAAAACGACAAAGGTATCTGGAAGGTAAAAGATTACAGTAGTCTGTTCGTCGATGTAGTCCACCCAGTCAAACCCAAGTCTGACGATCTTTAAATTCTTACTAAATGGCCCTGTTTTCTGGGAAAAATCTGAGAAACATTTTATAATAGAAGAAAACAGGGTCAGGTAGTTCTATGCCGAAATCAACCAAACATCTCATCGGGCTGATTGGGTTTATCATTTTGCTTATCGCGGATCTAGTGTATTTTGCCTTTGTCCGGCCTGAAATGAACAAAAAAAACTTTATTGACATCTTACCTTATCTTGAATATCGCTTAGGGACATCTCCTCTGGATGCAAACATGACACCCCAATGGATATTGGAAACCAACCAGGATGACAAATGGCGCCCCATTCATGTGGATAGGGCTATTATGGATGCCTCCGGAAAAGATGTGCTTTCAGGGAAGTGCTACTGGACCAGATTTAAAATACCTGAGAATAAATGGAAAGACTGTGCCTTGTTCACCCTGGGCAGGATGGACAACACCTTTACCTTTTTCAGAGGAAAAACTATACAAAGTATCATGTCTCCTGAAAACAATAGAAAACATTTAAGCTGGTACGTCTTTGACCTCAAAGATACCAACCCCGGGGAATATATCTATTGGCATTTTCCCTTGGGATATAATTATTCCGATTTTAACGGTATCTACCTGGGTTCCTTCTATGAATTTAACCGTCACCTGCTGTTAAAGGAGATCATCCCTGTTGCTGCTTCACTTTTATTCCTCATTGTGGGCATACTCGCATTTATCATATTTATGCAGAGATACCGTGAACCCAGTGTGTTCGGCTTCGCGGTGTTTTCTATCCTGGTGGGGATTTTTACCCTGATGCGCACTGATCTCATTTACTTAATCCTTCCGCCGGAAATAGTGTTTAATGTTTTTTTAGTCACCATGTTTTTTATCCCTGCAGCATCTTTTTATTTCGCAGAGGTGGTTCTGCAGACCCCTTGTACCTCCTGGATTAGAAAACTATGGGTAATCAACCTTTCCGCCGCCTTCCTGTATCTGGCCCTCATGCTTATTGATATCAATATGTTCAGCATCACCATTATGATCCTTTACTTCATACTCACTATTACCTCAATTACTCTTTCACTGATTCTGGTACTTTTCATTAGAAATAAATCACAGGAAGCCATGCTGTTTACTGCCGGCTATGTGATTTTTTCCATTTTTTCCCTCCTGGATTTATTGAGTAATTTTACAGCGTTCTTTTCCTCCGTCAATCTGTTCTGGGGGATGCTGTGGCTGGTGGTCATCATCAGCAAGATCCTGTACAGCCGGTTCAGTCAGACCCAGGACCAGCTGCGGGAATACAGCCAGAACCTGGAAAAGATGGTGGATGAACGTACTAATGAGTTATCCCATGCCAATGACGAGCTGGAAGAAACACTGTCCCAGCTTAAAGGAATGCAGAAACAGATCATTCAGCAGGAAAAGCTGGCCAGTCTGGGTGGTTTAACTGCCGGTATTGCTCACGAAATCAAGAATCCTCTTAATTTCGTCAATAATTTTGCCACTGTATCCATCGAACTGCTGGAAGAACTCAAAGACAACCTGAATCAAAGAGATCCAGTGCCTTTGAAAGAAGAAGACCATGATCTCATCTCCGATCTGGAACAAAGTATTGAGAAAATACATCAGCATGGTAAAAGAGCTGACGGGATCATACAGTCCATGCTGCTGCATTCCCGGGGCACAGCGGGTGAGTTCCGCACTGTCCAGCTTAATCAGATATTGGATGAATACATTAGCCTGGCTTATCATGGTATGCGTGCCCAGGACAGTAATTTTAATATCACCCTTGATGTCAGCCTGGACCCTGGTGTAAAAGAGGTCACCGTAGTTCCTCAGGATATCAGCCGGGCCTTCCTCAATATCGTCAACAACGCCTGCTATGCCGCATATGACAAGAAGAAAACTTTAAAAGGAGATTTTGAACCCAGGGTCTCAGTTAAAAGTTTCCTGGAGAATAAAGGAGTCTCTATAGTAATCAGGGATAACGGTAACGGTATTCCTGTGGAGATCCAGCAGCAGGTATTCGACCCCTTCTTTACCACCAAACCGGCGGGAGAGGGTACCGGCCTGGGACTGTCCATCAGCTATGATATAATCGTCAACGAACACCGCGGTCAGCTTCAGTTAGAAACAGTGCCGGGTCAGTTTACTGAATTCCGTATCTGGATACCCCTGAAACACTCCGGCTCGGCTGGCCACTGATGAGTGAAATCCTTATTATAGACGACGAAAAAGACAGTCAGTTCCTGTTTACCCAACAGTTCCGGAAGTGGATCCGGCAGGGTCGGGTGGAGCTCAAATATGCGGAAAACCGGGAGTCCGCCCGGGTTATGCTTAAAGCAGATAGCACTAAGTCGCGTATCATCCTGTGTGATGTCAACCTGCCTGATGGTGACGGTATAGAGCTGATGAAAGAAATCCGGAATAAGTATCCTACAGACAAAGTAATCATGATGACCGGTTTTCTGAACAGGGATCTGGAAAAAATCAGCCTGGAAGCAGGTGCCCTGGCATATTTTGTTAAACCTATCCCTTTTCCTGAATTAATGTTATTGATAGAACAGTTTTTGGAGTAGACCATGAGCCATCATATCCTGGTCGTGGATGATGAACCGGATCTGGAGGTACTCATCCGCCAGAAATTCCGCAAACACATCAAGGAAAACACCTACCGGTTTTCCTTTGCCGCCAATGGCGAAGAAGCCTGGGATAAGCTACAGCCCGGAGGTATAGACCTGGTCCTGACCGATATCAATATGCCCCGCATGGACGGCCTGACCCTGCTCAGCCGTCTCATGGAAAATAATGCCCTTCTTAAAACGGTGGTGATTTCAGCTTACGGAGATATGAAAAACATCAGAACTGCTATGAACCGGGGAGCCTTTGATTTTTTAACCAAACCTATAGATTTTCAGGACCTGGAGATCACACTGACCCGGGGTCTGGAGCAGGTCGGACTGATGCGCCGTATGTCTGATCAGCAGAAAGAACTGCAGGCAGCCTGGACAATTCAGAAATCTATCCTGCCCAAGGTATTACCTTCGATCAAGGGTTTATCTATCAGCGCACACTATCTCCCCATGAATAATATCGGCGGCGACATGTATGATTTTTCACGGCCCGGTCCGGAAGAGCTGGGAGTATTTATTGCCGATGTGTCTGGTCATGGCGTGCCGGCAGCACTTATCGCATCCATGCTTAAGGTAGCCTTTACTATTCTACACCAGTACAGCCGTGAACCAGCCCGTCTCCTGGAGGAGATGAACCGACTGATGAGGGACAAACTGCACAACGCTTTTTTTACAGCATCCTATGCTTATATTAATATGAAAGAGTATACCCTGACCGCGGCGCGTGCCGGTCATCCCTCCCTTCTCATCCACCGCCGTCAGGACAATAGCATACTGACTGTCCATCCTAAAGGCAAACTGATGGGCTGGTTTGATGAACTGGGCTGTGAAAATGAGACAATAAATCTTCTACCCCAGGACCGTTTATTATTTTATACTGATGGGATCATTGAAGCTGAAAATGACAGCAAACAGTTTTTCGGAGATGAAGAACTGGCCAGTTTTATCCTTAGCCACCAACAAAATTCTACCGGTGATTTTGCGGACTCTCTTATACAGGCTGTAAAACTTTATGACAATAATATCGATTATACCGATGATGACATCACTTTATTGGTGATGGATGTGTCGGAGCAGGAGTGAAAATGAGTATTCTGATCGTAGATGATGAACAGGATGTCCAGTTCCTGTTTAAGCAAAAATTCCGCCGGGAGATAAAAGAACATGAACTGGAATTCCACTTTGTCCTGTCGGGAGAAGAAGCCATTTCCTTTCTCAAATCCAACCAGACCGAGATTGTGTTGATTTTGTCTGACATCAATATGCCGGGTATGAATGGTTTTGAATTGCTGGAATATATAAAAAAACAGAACCATGACATCAAAGTGATCATGGTAACCGCCTATGGTGATGAAAAAAACTATAATAAAGCCATGGAAATCGGCGCTGACGGTTTTGTCACTAAACCCATAGATTTTGCCGATCTGAAAGAGATGATTCTGGCCTATAAAAAGTCCATGAAAAAATAAATATAAAAAGTCTTGCAAAAGTCTGGATATGTTTTAAAATCTAATTATGGAATACTTATTATTATTAGTTTCTCTGGCTTTGATCGTGATCGGTGTCTTTGGTTGTGTAGTTAAAGGCATACCTGGTCCACCCTTCAGTTTTCTGGGGATTCTGATTCTCAACATCTCCCAGGGTGGCACTATCTTTTCCATTCTCCCTATGGTACTGGGTGGGGTTATTGTGCTGATGGTCTGGATACCCGACTTTTTTGTGCCGTGGTGGCATGAAAAGATGTATCAGATATCTCATACCACGACCTGGGGCGCTCTTCTGGGTATGATGGCGGGTTTCTTTGTGTTTCCGCCCTACGGTATTGTGGTGCTGATTATCATAGGCAGTACTATCGGTGAAGTTATAGCCAAAAAAGAGATGCGGGCAAAGCTGGCCGAGGAAGAATTTTCCATTGGTTCAGTGATGACAGCAATGATCACCAAACTCTCAGTCTCAGCCATACTGACTTATTATTATTTCTTTAATTTTCTACAGCTCAATCTCCGGGAGATTATCCTCAAGTACCAATACCATCCCGAATTGCTCAGGATTTTTACCAACTAACGGGTCTGGCTGGGATCAATATGGATGGAGATATCTTTAAGTGCGGTCAAAGTCTGGAAGAGTCTTTGCTTCACTCTTAAAGCTATATCATGCCCTTCTTTTACTGAGAGGTCGCCTTTGACTTCGATATTGACTTCTCCGTAAACATCCTTGCCCACCTGGCGCAGACGCAGACGTCTGAAATCTGTGATTCCTTCCTGGGTACGTAGCACTTCTCTGGCCTGATCCAGCTCTTCCGGTTTGACACTGGCTTCGATCAAGGTGTTGGCATTCTGAAACAGTATCTTACCCCCGATGTAGACCAGGATCACGGCTATCAGTCCAGCCGCGATAATATCTCCAAAACGGAATCCCAGCAGACTGGCTCCCAATCCGATCAGAGCAACAATAGAACTGAAAGCATCAGAACGGTGGTGCCAGGCGTTGGCAATCATAGCGTCGCTTTTTATCTTGTTACCCATGATGCGGGTGATATGAAATAAGGCTTCTTTGAGGACGATGGAGGCTACAGCCGCCCATACCGCCCAGTTGTTCTTCAGGACCTTAACATTTCCAGTGATGACCTGATGGGCAGAGTCATACACAAACCATAATCCCAGCTGGATGAGGAGCAGGCCCACAATCACTGCGGCTATATTTTCTATCTTACCATGGCCATAGGGATGCTCATCATCCGGGCTCTTTATAGACCAGTGCAGGGAGAAAAATACTATAATATCGGTAAACAGGTCACTGAGAGAATGAATAGCGTCTGTGATCATGGCGGTGGAAGAAGATAAAATACCCGCGGCCAGTTTTACCCCGAACAGGATAATGTTTACCGCTACGCCCAGGATGGTGTTCTGATTGATAATCTTTTTTTGAAATTCCGCGTCCATGGTGACCTCCCGGTCAGTCTTCCTGAGCTACACGTTTAATATCCGCGCCCAGAGCCTGAAGCTTCTTATCAAACTCAAAATATCCTCTATCAATATGATATATACGTAAAACTTCACTATGCCCTCTTGCAGCCAGACCGGCAACGACCAGCCCCGCTCCAGCTCTAAGATCGGAGGCCATTACCGCCGCTCCGGACAGCATTTTCACGCCTTTGATAGTAGCCAGATTGCCGTCTACCTTTATATCCGCGCCCATACGGTTGAGTTCTGCGGCGTGGGTAAAACGGTCAGGGAAGATTTTCTCTCTGATCACGGAAATACCATCAGCCAGGCTGACCATAGCCATGAGCTGGGACTGCATATCGGTAGGAAAATAAGGATAGGGCGCGGTGTCGACCTGGACCGGCCGGATATCTCCCCCCCTGACCAGCAGTTCGGTATCAGACAGGATGTCAAAAGTGGTGCCTGCCTGGGAAAATTTTTCTATCACTTCGCCTATGAGATGGACATTGGTATGGGTGAGGCGAACTTCGCCCCCGGTGATACCGGCCGCGGCGATAAATGTACCGGTCTCAATACGGTCCGCGATCACAGTATGTGTTGCGGCGTGCAGGCTTTCCACACCTTCGATGGTAATGACGGGAGTACCTGCGCCCACAATCCGGGCACCCATGGCTATCAGACATTGTGCCAGGTCGGTTACTTCGGGTTCTTCCGCCGCGCCTTCAATGATGGTGGTACCTTTGGCCAGGGTAGCTGCCATCATCACATTTTCGGTAGCCAGAACTGAGGGTCCAAAACTGCCGGTAAGGTTCATTTTTTTGCCGCGCAGCTCTTCTGCCTGAGCCCAGACATAACCATGCTGCACCAGTATCTCGGCACCCAGCTCCTTCATACCTTTGATATGGAGGTCTATGGGCCGGGGACCTATAGCACATCCTCCGGGAAAGGAGATTTTAGCCTTGCGTTTACGTCCCAGCAGGGGGCCCATCACAGCGATAGAGGCACGCATTTTGCGGACTATATCGTAGGGGGCTTCGTAAGTATCACTGGTATGCTCGCTGATGCGCAGAGTCTCAGCATCCATATATTCGATGGTCTTGCCCAGGTGTTCCAGCAGGACCTTCATGGTCTGAATATCTTTGAGATCGGGTACATTGTGGAGGATTACATCTTCCGCGGTCAGAAGAGTAGCTGCCATGATAGGCAGAGCGGCGTTCTTGGCTCCGGCAATACGAACTGAACCCTGGAGGCGGCTGCCCCCCTGAATGGAATACTTATCCACTATACACCTCCAAAGTGCGCAGGAATGCCCTATATCTTAAGAAGAAACAGCGGGATTGTCAATTGAACCTGACCATGGTGAAAGGTATTTTTATAGTTAAATACTAAATCCCTTGCTGAAAGTCTGTGGATTCCTTAAAATAATCTGTCCTGTATAGCGAGGTAGCCATGTCGTACCATCTTTCCCCGGTTCTGCGTCATTCTATCCAGCAGACTCGCCATCTGCTCCAGCAATTGGACCAGGATATACGCCGATTTGTAAAAAAAACCAACCTGACTTGTGCCGAGGGCTGTGGTCACTGCTGTGAATATACTGATCTCGAAGCCACATTGCTGGAATTCCTGCCCCTGGCTGCCTGGGCCTGGGATCATGGGCAGGCTGAGTCTCTACTCCAGAGTCTGGAACAGGACCCGGAACGGCGCCACTGTATGTTGTACCAGTCCGGAAAAGAGCAGGGCCAGGGACAATGCGGACTTTATGCCAAACGCGGCATGATCTGCCGTTTGTTCGGATTTTCCGCCCGGCGGGACAAGGACGGACGTCCCCGTTTTGTGGCTTGTTCGGTAATGAAGAAAAGCATCCCTCATCAGCTTTCAGATATCCAGAGTAGAATAGATACGGGGCTACCCGTGCCGCTTTATGGCATCTATCAGCAGAAGCTGGTCAATATACATCCCGAATGGGGCCAGCGTATGTACCCCGTAAATCAGGCCATCCGTGCCGCATTGGAAACCGTAGGCTACTACCGGGAAATGGGACGGCGTTTTTTATTCTTTTTTCACCTGCCTCCTCTCAGAAAATAGACATTGCCTTTTTTTCAAGCCGCTTTATAATGAGCTGAATATCATCAGGAGAAGCGCGTGGCCAAGAAAAAAATACTCATGCCCATGATGGAAGCGGGTGCCGGTCATAAGATGCCGGCTCTGGCTGTAAAAGAATCCATTGAATCCCTGTTTCCCGGAAAATACCAGGTAGACGTGATCGATTTTGCCAAAGAATGCGGAGCCTCCCATTCTGACCAGGGACTTAAGAAGACCTGGGATTTTGCCCTGGCGCACCCCTTCTGGGCCAAGGCCGGCTATCTGGCCGCGGAGATCATTTACCCCCTCAGTAAGCTGTATCTGCCTCTGACTCAGAGAGAATGGATCGTCAAGGGCCGGGAATATATCCGTCAGTACCAGCCCGATATCGTATTTTCCACTCATTTCTTTTCCATTTCAGTGGCGGCGCGGGCCCGCAATAGTCTGAAGATGCCCTTCAAAGTGCTGGGTTTTGTGACTGACCCCTTTGACGGCTACGGCTTCTGGTGTGAAAACCGGGCTGATGTTTTGATCGGAGCTTCAGAGACCGCGCGTCTGCGCCTGCGGCGCCATGGCGTACCTGCGGAAAAAATCAAAGTCTTCCCTTTTCCTATCAAGGACAAGTTTTTTGAGATCAGCCGGGATACTGACGCCATACGCAAAGAATACGGTTTGGACCCCCAGCTCCCCACCATCCTGACCACAGCCGGAGGCCAGGGTATCTCCAAGATCGGGGCTTATGTAATGGAAATGTACCGTCGGGGAATGCGTTTCAATATCCTGTCTGTATGCGGAAAAAATGAAGAACTAAAAACACAGCTGGAAGAATTAAAAAAGAATGTGTCCAGTGATACCGTTCTGGTGCCTCTGGGTTTTGTGTCCAATATGAATGAACTTCTCTCCGTTTCCGATGTCTGTATTGCCAAGGCGGGGGCTTCCACCACCTTTGAAGCCCTGCTCCTCAATACCCCCATTATCTTCACCGATTGGGCCACATATAGTGAAAAACCCAATGTAGACTATACCGTGAAGAATAAAGTAGGCTGGTGGGCCGGTAATGATAAAGCATTTTACAAAGTTCTTGACGAAATCCAAAATACTGATATACTAAAGAAGTACCAGGAAAATCTGAAAAATCTGGAACTGCATACCGGAGCAGATGACCTGGCCCGCTTTGTAGTGGACCAGCTGGAAAACAAGTAAGGGGTTGAACATGGTAGTAGGTGAATTTAATGACTCATTCATGCCTCTCATGGATGGTGTAGGACTGGTGACCCGTAATTATGCCCAGTGGCTCAAAAAGAAATACTGCGAGGCCTACGCGGTAACTATCAAGTTTCCCAATTATGACGGAGACAAAGATGAGCCTATGGAAGTGCTGCGCTGTCCCTCTATCCCTGTCCCGGGAATGCCGCCCTATCGTGCCGGTATGGCCGGGATCGCTTTCGGGTTTAAGAAGAAACTTTTTTCCATACCTTTTGATATTGTCCATACACATTCTCCTTTTGTGACCGGTAACCTGGCGTTAAAGATCGCCCGTAAGCGTCACATCCCCATTATCACCACCTTCCATTCCAAGTACAAGGATGACTTTAAAAAAGCCCTGCCCTTTGAATGGATGCGTAAAATTGCCATGAATCAGATCCTGAAGTTTTACCGCTCCGTGGATCATGTTTGGGTACCCAACCAGGCGACCATCGCCACTCTGCATGAATACGGCTTTGAGGGAAAAATTGATGTGATGTACAATGGTACCGACATCACTATTCCCGATAATATCGAGGAATACCGTGCCAAGGGCGCCGAGCTGATGGGGGCCAAAAAAGACGACTTTGCCTTTATGTTCATAGGGCAGCACCGCTGGGAAAAGAACCTCAAGCTGATGATCGAAGCATTGACTATCCTCAAGAAAAACGGTAAACACTTCAAGATGGTGTTTATAGGCTCAGGCTATGCCGAAGAAGAGATGAAGCAGATGGTCAAAGCCGGCAATCTGGAAGAAAATGTGAAGTTCCTGGGCATCATCCGCGACCGGGAAGTGATCAAGACCATGTACGCCCGCTGCGACCTGTTCCTCTTCCCCTCAGAATATGATACCTCTCCTCTGACTCTGAGAGAAGCCGCGGCCTTCCACACCCCTATGGTACTGGTCAAAGGCTCCTCGGCTACAGAAGGTATCGTGGACGGTAAAAACGGCTTTATCGCGGAAAACACCCCGGAAGGCTATGCCGCCAAACTGACCCAACTCATCGACAAACCCAAACTCATCGAAGAAACCGGAAACGGTGCCTTCAAAGACCTGTACCGTACCTGGGAACAGGTAGCCGCTGAGGTTTACGAACGCTATCAACAGATTATAGAAGATTATAAGAAAACTCACTAAGTCACAGTCCAGAGTCTGGATATACAGCGGCAGGCCCGGGTCTATAACCCGGGCCTGTTGCTTTTTATATGCAAGATTCTAAAAAGTCTAAGTGATCAGCTCAGTTTTTAATTATTACTATTTTCAATGTGATACTTCCTGACCTGCCCGTTAGAGAGAAACTCTACTTTAACTTTATATTTATCAGTTCCGCTGTGTCCGCCCCAGTCACTCCAGTGAAATTCCACAGGAAAAGTAACTATCACACTCTTATTTGTTTGTGCAATTATTGTATCTCCGGGAGCTAACTGATAGGGACCGGAGAATCGGCTGGCTGACTGATTGATGAGCAGAAAGGCCAGTTGAGCATAATCCTGAAGCAAGCCCTGCGGCACTTTCAGCCCTGAATCTCGCATCGTACTATTCCAGCTGTCCTGATCTTTAATGATGTAATCTTTTCCCCTTACCCTCCAGATGATGAGATGGATAACAGGGCAGTCATCCATGCAGCCGTTAAAATCTGAAATGACGTCCAATGCCAGGATGTCGTGACTCCACAGCCGGTTGATCAGTTCCTGGATTTTTCCCCAGTCATCCCGAGGGAAAACAGGACTGAAATCAAATCTATAATCCTGTATGGGTTTATAGTTCTCGTGAATCTTTCGGTGCGCATATCTGAGCATAACTGATGGAAATATCCCCAGGCCATACTGCTTAGGACTCCAGGTATGAGAAAACAAAGACAGGGGCATAAGGCAGAGTATAGCGAATCTAAGTAACAGCTTCCTGTTTCTCATGAAAAGCTCCTATTTTACCATATACCGTGAAACAGGCGGTACCTGACACGATCGGCATAGGCACGGTAGCTGGTCAGCTCCTGCTTCAGAGTAGTATCTTCTTTTGCAGTGCGGATTATCAGTACTACGTCTGCTGCCAGCATAGGTAACAAAGCCCAGATACTGCCCAGGATCATAGGCAGAGACAGCCAGAACAGGAAGGTTCCGAAATAGCCGGGGTGCCTGATCCAGGCATAAGGTCCGCTATCGACCACCCGGTGAGAGCGGTCTTTTTGAATGCGGACATTGGTCTCAAAGTGGGTGTTGACCAGCATGGCCCAGTTTACAAAAAACAAGGCTAAGATATACAGGACATAACCCGTGAACTGGAATACAGAATCCAGATTGGAGCGGGTCCAGCCAAAACGGATATCTAAACCTGCAATGACAGGCAGTATCAGAGCTGAAAAAATATTCATCAGTCTGACCAGGTGAATGTCCCAGGGTTTACTATCTGCTTTTCTTTCCCCCCGGTGGTTTAACAGGGCGGGGTTGACTCTCCAGAGCAGAAACATGGATAACCAGCCCGCCACAGAGTGAATGATCAGGAAGACCCATAACCGGGTAGAATCCCAGGCTCCGGATATCCCCAGCAGGAGTGGAGCTAAAAACAAGGGGAAAATGAGGGAGACAGCCAGGTAGCGTTTTCCATTTGTGTCGAGTTTGGTTCTTTCCATAATTAATCCTTAAATTTTCTCAGATGTGCAGCCTTAAATACCCAGGTGGGTGTCTGTAGGGTAGTCCCGAAATCCAGTCTGTACCAGGGAGATGTGCTGTCAAAACTTTTCAGAATATGTATACTCTGCGCCGGCATATAGCTCTGCGCGATCAGAAAAATCTTCTCCCCTTTTTTATTCTGAGCCATGTCCACTATCATGACTCCATGTCCGGGAAAGCCCCCCTGCAGAAAGATATCCCCTATACCAGCCTGTGTAATATCAGCCAGAGGCAGGGTTTCCTGTTCCAGTGACCAGGAATTGGCATATTCATAGACCTTGGACAGATATCTTCGGAATTGAGACCAGGAGCTGTCTTTTCCGGTTTTCGCTTTCCATGATACACGGGAACCCTGAATGGAAATCCGGTAACCCTGCATCCATTTAGAGTAATCCGCCTGGAAACCATTGACAAAGTTAAAATGGATGGCCGGGTAAATCTTGCGGCTAAACAGGTATTCCGCCCGAAGACGCATCAGAGCGTCAGCGCACTGCTGTAGATCACCGTCACCAATATCCATTTCTATAACCCTAAAATGCATAGACTGATCCGGTTTTAAAGATCCATCATAATATACTACCGGGCTCCCTGCAGGGAGCAGGGGCAAATCTCTCAGCCATCCGGCAAAGGAAGGAAAATCCGTGTGCACCCGGGAATACCCGGGGGGCAGAGGGATATCGCTGATTCTGTATGCCTCTTCTTTATGAGGCCAGGAATAGTAATACCTTGGCCTATTATCTGATGGCTGACTTTGACTAAAAGTACGATTGGGATAAAGAAAAAGAACAACCGCTATTAAAGTAGAAGAAAAGAAGAGGGTCAACAGTTTTGTTTTCATGGTATATTATAACCTTAATACCCGCCGGTTACAAGCTATGTACTTGACAATGATAATTCCTGTATTTAAGCTATGATATCTTTACTATGGGAGAAAATATATGCCCCACGCCCTGCTTATCACCCAGTGTCTGCAGAATGATTTCGTCAAGCTGATAGAAAAATATGACCCACTCCCCAATCCCCTGCATGTGGGCTATAGTGAAGCTCTGCGTCTCCTGGGTGAAAGAGTGGAACAAGGCCCGGTCAACCGGGTAATGCAGTGGGCATATGAGCAGGAAGACATCCATCTCATACATATACGTGACTGGCACAATCCTTCTGACCCTGAACAGTCTGATCACCTGCACCAGTTTGGGCCCCATTGTATTCAGGATACACCAGGGGCGGAATTTGTCTTTGAAAATCTCAGAAGAGCCGGAAATCGCGAGGTTATCATCAACGCATCCGGTCTTAATGACTTTGTGGACACTTCACTCCAGGAAGTTCTGGATCAGTGGAAAAATCAGGCTATAAAAGTCGGGATTATGGGTGTCTGGACAGAAGCTAAAGTATATTACCTGGCCTATGACCTCCGGACCCGTTATCCCCACTGGGATATCGCAGTTTGTTCCGCTCTCACCGCCAGTTCTTCCCGAAATATGCATTTTGTGACCCTGCGTCAGATCGAAAACATCCTGGGAGTCAGAGTCTTTTCTTCAGTGGGAGATTTTACTATGTTTCTCAATGGTCAGCTGCCCCTGACCCAGCTGGCTCATTCCCGGATTTCCGACACCACTATCCGTATAGAAGATAATTATCCTGTCAGTGATACCGACCGCAAACTGCTGCGTTACCTGTTCAGAGAAAGCTCAGAAGCAGTATTTAAGGGACTGGACGGGGGATTCTCCGGCAACGTGGTGCTAAAGGCAACCAGCCGGGACCAGGAAGGCCATCGGGAGGTCCCCTCCGTGATCAAGATCGGCCCCCGCTCACTGATCGCGCAGGAACGGACCGCTTTTGAACAAATCGAAGAAGTAATGGGTAATAACGCCCCCAATATTGTCGATTTTGCCGAGCTCGATGACAGGGGTGCCATCAAGTACCGTTATGCTTCTATGCTGGAGGGAAAGGTCGCCACCTTCCAGGATATCTACGAATCCGGTGCTCCCCTGGAGAAGATTGCCAGCATCCTGCACCGGGTATTCAAACTCCAGCTGGGCCGGCTCTATGATGCCGCGCATTTCGAACGGCTGGACCTGCTGCAGTATTATGATTTCAAAGCCAAATATGCCCCTCATGTACAGAAAAATGTCGAAGCAATCCTGGGACGACCTGCCCCGGATGAGACTATCGAGCTCCTCCCCGGCCTGACCACCCTCAATCCCGGCTGGTTTTACACTCATGACCTGGAGGTACTCAAGGAAGAAAATACGGCCCTGCACTTCAAAGCCACCATTCACGGCGACCTCAACGGCAAGAATATCATCATTGATGCCCAGGAAAACGTCTGGATCATCGATTTTTTCCATACACACTACGGCCATATCATCCGGGACCTGGTCAAGATGGAAAACGACCTGCTGTACATCTTCACCAAACTGAACCGGGAGGAAGAGCTGGCGCAGTGCTTCCTGCTCACTGACGCCCTGCTTAGGATTGAGAATATCGGGAGCTTCCCGGAAGCATATCCTGATGGGGTTGTATTACCCTCTCTGCGCCGGGCCTGGGATACTATCCGCGTGCTGCGCTCTTTTTACAATGACCTCATAGGACTGGACAAGGCTCCCTACCAGCTCCAGGTAGCCCAGCTGCGCTATTCGGTGCACACCCTGTCCTTTGATGAATGTTCTCCTCTCCAGAAAAGATGGGCGCTCTACGCCAGCGGTCAGCTGTGTCATAAAATACGTACCACCCTGGTGGAAGAGCAGAAACTTTTTATCAATTTCCTGTTTGACGATAGACCCGACCCCCGTATCGGAATGACCATTCTGCCGGGCCGGAGAGACTGGAGCCGGGATCTGGAACAAGACCTGGATGTAATAGTAAAATCAGGTATTAAAGGGGTGCTGACTCTGGTCACCCCGGATGAACTGGTGGATTTCGGTGTACCGGATCTGATTCAGCACTATCAATCCCGGGGCCTGGATACGCTGCATCTGCCCATTCTGGATCAGGCTGTACCCACATCTGAACAGCTGGACCGGGCTCTGGATTGGATGGACAGCCATATACAAAAAGGAGAAAAAGTACTCATCCACTGTGTGGGAGGAATAGGACGGAGCGGCACCATAGCCGCCGCATACCTAAAACGTAAACAGGGATTAACTGCAGCAGAAGCCATAAATGCGGTGCGGTACTACCGCTCAGAACGCTGCCTGGAGAATACTACCCAGGAGAGGTATATAGAGAAAGTATAAAAGTTTTTCAAAGAAGTGTCTGTAACTGTTTTTGTAGCTCAGGAAGATTATTTTGAATAGTATCCCAAATGATTTGATCACTAACCATATCATAACCATGAATAATCACATTTCTGAATCCAATAATATCCTTCCAATTTGAAATAGAAAGCAGTAGATTTTCATCTATTTTAGATACCCTGTTAAATGCTTCTCCAATTATCTCAAATTGCCTTTCCACAGCAGATTGAGTTTTCTTATCACTTATATATTCTGAAAAATCTTTATTCCGGACAAACTCAATAATAAGGTTGACAGCGTTTAAAGCATCTTCAAAACATACCTGAGGATCATGCAACATAGAGATCTCTGGTCATTTGATAAATATGCTTTTTTAATCTTTCATTTTTAAGGGCGTCCGGCATAACCAGATCTACCGGTCTGCCCAGGACATTTTCTAAATCTTCTTTTATGTTCATATATCTTCTTAATCCATTTCTACTATGTTTTAATTCTAAAAGAAAATCCACATCACTGGAATCCGAAAAATCTTCGCGAAGAGCACTTCCGAAAAGTGTTAGTCTTTTGACATCATTTCTGTCACAGATTTTTTCTATTTCTGAGATATACTTCACTACATCCAACATTACAAAGTCCTATATTAAATTTTAGGTAATTATTTGATACAGGTCAATATTTTTCAGGTTCATACCAGTCTGATCTTCTCTTCTTCAATTACGATCAGCCTTTTTTTATACAGCACGCCGATCGCTTTCTTAAAGGCTTTTTTACTGACCCCAAAGGCCCGATAGATGGCATCCGGCTCGCTGTTATCAGACAGATGCAGCTCCCCTTTCATCTCTTTGAGCCGACGCAGGATAATATCTTCCAGCTCCTGGATCTGTTCATAGCCCGCTTTCTGCAGAGAGAGGTCGACTTTACCGTCTTCCCGGACTGCTTTGATATAGCCCAGGCAGCGTTCCCCTACCGTCAGCTTGCGGAAGACCTCATTGGCGTAAATCATACCCAGATAGGTATTGTCGATGATGGCTTTATACCCCCGCTCATGAGGATAGGCAATGATCAGATTCACGGCACGCCCCACAGCATAGGGACAGCCTTCTTTTTCCAGGAAACGCTCGATGCGTGAACTGGCTACGATGCGGTTACTGGCCCTGTCGTAGTAGATATAGACCAGGTAGCTCTTGCCTTCCCGCATCTTTTCTTTCTGCTCACGAAAGGGCACAAACAGGTCACGAGGCAGCCCCCAGTCCAGGAAAGCCCCTACCTCATTGGCAGCTTTGACTTTGAGATAGACAAAATCACCCACCTGCCCGGGAGGCAGATGAGGTGTGGCAGTGAGGCGGTTTTCACTGTCATGATAGATGAATACTTCCACATGATCGCCTTCCGCCAAGGGAGAGGACAAAAAGGTCCGGGGCAGGAGTATTTCTCCCAGTTCCCCTCCATCCAGAAAAGGGCCGAAATCAGTTATCTTCACTACTTCCAGGGTCTCAATCCGTCCCAGTTGTGCCATAACTGACTCCTTTTCTTTTAGTATAACATGAATTATATGATTATGCCTGCAGATTAAGAGATGATTTAGCGTGTTTTTTTTTAAGCAGAAAGCAGAGGGAAAAAGAACACTTACATTTTACATATACTTAAGCGTGTTTCTTTTGCAGAGTGAGTATCACATAGCCCTGGATGTATTTTTCCAGAGATTCTTTATCCTTGATGGGTGCAAACTGCTGGTCCGCGCAGATGTTTTTGGCTATAGTCTCCACATTCTGGACGCTTAGTTTCATGTTTTTGATGTGGTGCTGAATAATACTCACCACATATTTCTTGTTTTTCTTTTTGATTTCTTCTTTCAGCTGCAAATTCTGTTCTATAGTGCGGTTCCAGTTCTTTTCCAGATGTTCCAGTTCATCCATAATGTTTTTGTTGCCAAACAGGCTGGCCTGGATTTCCTTCAGTTTATCCTGAATAGCCTTCTTCCTGTCATCCACTTTGGGAGGTGGTGGCGCTTTTTCCTTGACAGGTTTGGCTGGAGCGGCTTTTTTCTTATTTTTAGCCGGTTTATCTCCGGCATTGATGACATGGGTCATAGCTTCCTTGATCAGTGAAGGGGTCTTTTTCTTTTTGGCTTTGGCGCTTTTCCCTCCCTGGAATAACAGGAACAGTCCCTTCAGCATAGGGAATAATCTCAGCAGAGGAGAATAGGCCTCAGCCTCTGATAATAGGTCTGAATGTTTGATATCCAAAAGGGTGTCCATAGCTCCAAAAGAGTTTTCTATGCCCAGATGGAAGAATTTTTTCTTCCATTCCGCGATTTTGGAGCGGTTGGAATAGCCGTTAATAGCTTTGATTACCAGGGGAAACTGATCATGCGCCAGGCAGTAAAACTCATTTTCATCTGTTTTCAGCTTGAGATAGAGGTCTTTGAGGTATTCATTGGCATCATTGATCAGGGGGTCTTCTTTAAATGTCTTGTCTTTAAATTTAGCTTTCCAGCTATTGACATAGTAATCGTGATATTTATCCTTGACCAAAGCCAGCTGCGCCATAAAAATGTCTGCCAGATGGTTATTCACTACCCAATGGTCTTTATTATCCAGTTTTAACTGCTGCAGATACACCCCTTTTCCATCTTTGGGAGCCTTACTAAAGCGCTGGATGGTATCTGTGACAAAAATACCCAGATCATTCTGATAAATCCTGTCCAGCTGGATAGAGCGGGCCAGGTCGGTAATATCAGACACGGTATAGATAATAGGAGTGGACTGGATCTTTTCCCATAATTTGTTCTGATTTTCCAGGCGTACCTGTTCCTGTTCCTGCTTCTGGGCCAGACCTAAAGTCCAGGCGTGTATGAGGCAGGCAGCCTGGTAAAAACTATTGAGTTTGGTTTTAGGTCCCAGGTATTTTTCCAGATTGACCGTGAGCAGTGCCCAGAAAGGTACAGCTGACTGTACTGGTTCTTTGAGCAGAGCCATAAAAGAGGCTGTCTCCAGATGGTACTGGGGCAGTTTCCGGCCCACAAAAACTATCAGATCCTGAAAATAGCGGGGGTCTTTGGCACTGAGGATATTGCTGATATAGAGTATTTTGTTTTTTGCCGTTTCCAGCAGCTGAGGCAAATATTCAGGATGAACCACTGCCACGCTCTTATCCGGAAATATAAACCGGCATAATTTCAGATCGGAGTTTTTCACCAGGGATTCCACATTTGCCGGATTGTACTGTCTCCAGTCCAGATCCTTCCAGATGTCAATCCGGGGCATCTTATTAGGCGGCAGGAAAGTACTTTCTGTGGGATAGGACCGTTCCACATGTTCTTCTATACCGGCATAGTACTTGCCCAGCATGACTTCGAAATTAAAATAGTAGTACTCCAGGCTGAGAGGATCAAACAGGAAAACCATTTTGCGGGCTTCATCATACAGGGCATGTTTTTCTTTGACCAGGCTCATGATCAGCTTCAAAATAGCTGTACGGGCGGTGGATTCTACCTGAAGGTGCTGTACATTATTATTTGCGGCATATTTAGCTACATAGGATACGAGATGAGACAAGGGGATTCGGGACTTCTGGGCCAGTTCAGCATAGTGCTTTATAATCCCGCCCAAGTACTGCTCGCTTTTTTCATAGATACCCAGATTGCGCAGGAATTCATTGAAGGCGGGTTCATCTCTGTCCTGGGTGATCCAGTTGGGCAGATTTTGTTTCAGTGAAAGAACAGCACTAGGATCCTGGTTTAGGGGCAGTTCTGGGGGCATCTGGCCTCTCCCATTGAATTACAGACTTTTTTAATATAATCCAACTATATTATATAGGTATATGAGTAAGAATCAAGGAAATTTTTATTTTTTTGGTTGATTTTTATTTTTAATCATAAGTATAATCTGTTTACGCAAGAGATGGAGGTGTACCATGAAAAAAATGCTGTTATTACCGGTAATTTTGTTGTTAATAAGCGCGGGAAAGGGACCGGTCCCCCTGCCTGACTTCCAGGTCATGAACCTGCAGAACAACTCCCTCATCAACAAAGCCAGTCTGCGCGGGAAAGTGGTCCTGTTCAATTTCTGGACTATCGATAAGTCCGGTCTGGAACAGCAGTCTGCTCTGAAACAGCTAAGCGAGAAATACCCTGACAAGCTCTATATCGTGTCGGCCTGTATCACCGGCAAGGATAAATCCGAGATATACAAAATGGCCCAGGAAAACGGCTGGGAATTCGCCCTGACCAAAGCCAGCCGGGGCTTTAAAGATTATGCCTATCTGAAGGAATACCCCTACACCTTTGTCATCGACCCCACCGGTTTTATCCAGTCACTGGCCCTGGGTTCACAGAGCGCGGACAGCCTGGAAAAGATGTTTAAACCCCTGCTCACCAATGCCGTGAACGCGCCGGTCAGCCCGGTACTGCCTGACCCAGGTAAAAAAACCAATCCAAAGCCTAAAAAAAACAATGAACCGGAAATCCTGCTTTACGGCAGGCCCCAGTGCATGAACTGTAAAGCCATGCGGGGCCATCTGGAAAACGAAGGGTTAAAATATCTGGATATCAATATAGATAGTGATAATATGGCCAATGTCACCATGTGGAATAAACTGAAGACTTTTAACCTGGCCAGCAGCAGGGTCGTCCTGCCAGTCATGCAGGTCAATGGCTTTATGCTGGTCAATCCCACTATCTGGCAGGTAAAAGCCGCCCTGACCAATTCAGCCCCCGGAAAAATCCGGTTTACAAAAACTGAAAAAATGGATCTGGAAGACCCCAAAGTACCCAACTCCAAATTCTATACCTGGACACCCTTCCAGAGTGACTCCATCATGACCGGTATAACCGTATACTACTCCGAAAAGGGCGTGTACGGCATTATGCCCGCCTCTACTCAGGTGTATGATGAAAAGACCCTGGTCTCAGAGGCCGTTACCATCAATCCGCTCTACGGCGGCAGATACGGCAAGGTACTGTCCCTTCAAAAACCGGGCTATTATGTAGCCGGCCTGCGCTTCTGTGAAGTCAGTGAAAAAGACACTGTCTATATCAAGAAACTGGCCGTGATCTGGAAAAAATGGGGAGATCCCCATAGCTCCACTACTATGTCCCCCTATGTGGGCGCGGACAGTGATGAAGGCAGCTGCGTGGAAATGCAGGCCCCCGCCGGTCAGTATATCACCGGGCTCCAGGTTTACTGCACGGAAAACCTGCTGAACCGCTTTTCACTGATCCTTTCGGGGGAAGAATAGGCTGGAGTATCAGGAATCAAATAATGGTTTTCTGGAAAAGATATGGAGTAATATTTTTATATGTTGAAAAAAAGAATTGTCACTGCGTTAGGCCTGATTCTGTTTTTTGCACTACCGGTCTGGACAGAGATCCCGCCTGATCTGTACGGACGGAAATTAAAGAAAATAGAAATTCCCAACCAAATTGGTTTTTCTCAACGCAGTATTTATTTGGATTCACGGGGTAGAGTCAGAATTATAAATATTCATTATGCATTTGATGACGAATGGGGGAATATTACCCAGTATTTTGACCTGAATGGCCGGGTTTCCCGAGCTTTTTGGGAAGAGTCCTCAACACTGCGCGTGGATAAAGGATACGCGGACTTTACTAATGGAATTTTGTTCCGGATCAATTCCAGGAGCTCCGAAGTGGACAATAAACTCCAGAAGGGAACGGTATACCCCAGAGTGGAGGAACTGTTCCGGGCCATTGAATCATCTCTGAACAGTCAAATAGACGAATATATGTATACCCTGTCACTACCCGATTATCAAAGAGCGGATCATTATGTGGATTATTTTAATTATAAGACCGACCGGATAGCTGTTCCTGCTGCGCCCTTTACCGTGATCTATAAAAAAGACGCCACCAACAGCGGGGTAGTCTGTACTCTGCAGCCCTGGGAAGGTGTCCTGTTGACTAACCTGTACCAGGCGGGTGAAGGTGAGGACGAAAAAGATTACTGTGATCTTATCCCGGTATCTTTTTACAGGAAAGGTAAATCCCTCAAAGGCTGGGTAAGCCTGGAACACCTGAGGGGCTACCCTGAAAAATATATTACCTGGTATACCATTCTCACCCCTCATCCGGGTTCTATCGTCAGTACTTCCGGTTTTGACGTGAGCCTGCGCAAAGGCCCCGGAACCAACTATACCCGCATCCAGACCCTGAAATTCGGAACCCGTCTGGAAATACTGAAAGAGAGTAAGACAGAGGATATACCCCCCTGGGGCAGTTATCCCTGGTACAAAGTCAGGCTGGCGGCGGAAGATAAGAAACAGCAAGAAGGCTGGGTTTTCGGCGCCTTCCTGGAGCCGGTGTTGGAAAAGATAGAAAAGTAAAATCAGTTTTTTTTCAGATTCACCATCAGTATCTGTACCGCGGCCGGTCTTACCCCGGGAATACGGGACACCTGCCCCAGGTTCACGGGACGTATAGAAGAGAGTTTTTCCACTTCCTCCCGCTTCAGACCGGAAATAGCCGTGTAGTCCAGTTCCTCCGGTATTCTCAGCGCTTCACTTTTTTTAAAACGGCTTGCCATCTCCTCTTCTTCACGGATATAACCCTGATATTTTATTTCGATTTCTACTTGGGTCCTGACCCGTTGTCCCGGTGACACAGGAGAAGGAAAATGTTCCAATATAGTTTCTATGGATAGTTAAGGTCGGCGTAAAAGTGCCGCCAGACTGGCAGGTTTGTGAAGAGGCGCGGTCCCCCATTTTTTTAATAGGCTGTTAGTGCGCGGAGATGGAGTGAGCCGGACAGACTCCAGCCTTTTGATTTCATCCTCAATTTGAGCGTTCAGTTTTTCCACACGATGGTAGCGATCCTGGTCCAAAGTCCCCAGAGCGTAGCCCCACCGGGAAAGTCTGAGATCGGCATTGTCCTCTCTCAGGAGGAGCCGGTATTCTACCCGTGAGGTGAACATGCGATAGGGTTCGCTGGTACCTTTTGTGGTCAGATCATCTATCATCACCCCGATATAGCCCTGGGAACGGTCCAGAATAAATTCATTTCGTCCCGCGCACAACAGGGCAGCATTTATACCCGCGATAATACCCTGGGCTGCGGCTTCTTCATAACCAGTGGTCCCGTTTATCTGTCCCGCCAGAAAAAGTCCGGGAATCCTTTTGGTCTCCAGGGTAGGTTTGAGTTCCTGGGGAAAGATATAATCATGCTCTATGGCATAGGCGGGGCGGGTCATCACAGCGTTTTCCAGACCGGGGACGGTATGGAGCAGCTCCAGCTGTATATCCCAGGGTAATCCGTTGGATAATCCGTTGGGGTAAAACTCCCCACTGGTCAGCCCTTCCGGCTCCACAAAGACATGGTGACGGTCCTTGTCAGGAAATTTCATGACTTTATCCTCAATGGAAGGACAATAACGCACCCCCGTGGCCTGGATGTTTCCGGCGTACATAGGAGCCTGGTGGATATTCTCCCGAATTATCCGGTGGGTCTCCTCTGTGGTATGGGTTAGCCAGCAAGGCCTTTGTTCCAGGTAGACCTGGTCCGTCCAGAAAGATAATGGACTGGCTGGATTTTCCCCATCCTGTCTTTCCATTTTTGTAAAATCAATACTGCGGTGATCCAGACGGGCGGGTGTACCGGTCTTGAACCGTCCTGTCTGAAAGCCCAGCTCCCGCAGGGTTACCGACAAACCGTCAGAAGAACCTTCTCCCAGACGGCCTGACACGATCCGGGTATTGCCGATATGTATCTTTCCTGAAAGAAAGGTCCCCGGAGTGATGACCAGACTGCGGCAGAAATAATCAATACCCAGACTGGTAGTGACACCGGTGATCCTGCCCTGATCCATGAGGAGAGATTCCACCTTAGCCTGCTTGACGTCCAGCCGGTCCTGCTGCAGAAGAACCGACTGCATATAATTCCGGTACAGCATTTTATCCGTCTGGACCCGGCTGGACTGTACCGCCGGTCCCTTGCGGGTATTGAGCCGGAGGTATTGGATTCCGCTATGATCCGCGCCCAGGGCCATTTGACCACCCAGTGCGTCCACTTCCTTGACCAGCTGACCCTTGCCTACACCGCCTATAGAGGGGTTGCAGGACATCTGTCCGATCAGATCCATATTACGGGACAATAGGAGTGTGCGGGCCCCTATCCGGGCACTGGCCAGAGCTGCCTCTATACCGGCATGACCACCCCCGATTACTATAACATCATATTTATTATGTATATCTTTCATTTCCTCACCTGGATAATAGGATGTATAATTATATAATTATACTGGGATTTAATCTATTTATACAGAGGTTATCAGGATAGAATTTTTAAGACTGAATCATTGTCCATCGTGAACAGTTCCGGTAAATTAAATGGAAGAATTACATTAACTTTTCTATTTCAGACGGATCACCGGCTTTTCTTTTAACAGCATCTCCTGAGTCTTGAGGTCGTAAACACTGGTGCACAGCCACTTTTCTTCATTGACCATGAAGGATATCTCTACCCGGGGGTTCTTTTCGGATGGGTAGTGCGGCGGGTCCAGGTAGCCCAGAGTGGGGTTGTCCTCGTTGAGAGGCACGATCAGCTGTTTGGTATCCGTGTCTTCCAGGGAGTGGAGCTTGCCCTTTTCATCCCACACAAACTCCTGGTGGATTCCGTGCTTCTTGCCGATCTCGCAGACGATGAGCTTAAAGATGGATTCCGGCTCCCCCAGAGCACAGGTGGGGACCAGCCTCCTTTTCCAGAAATCAGGGATGGTGGGAAATTCCGTATTAGCCGGAATGATCACGTGGTACTCCGGCTCGTGACTGGTCTTATGATAGGTCCTTACGGCATAGTCATGAGTGATAATGTCCTTTTTAAAAAACTTCCCGGCAGAAAAGGCGGCGGCGCCAAAGGCTACCGCGTTGAAGGGCTGCCAGGCTCTGACCCTGTCCCGTCCAAACATCTCTTCGAAGAAGGGGTACACCCCGGGCAAAAGGGTGGAACCACCGATCATGACCACTTCATCCACATGCTCAGGGGTCAGGCCCCGGGTCTGGGCCGCGATAAACAGATTCCTCATCAGGAAGTCCAGCTGGGTATAGAGGCCTTTTTCCTTCAGCAGGCGGGAAAACATCTCCCGGTCTATAGCCATAGGGGTACGGGCGTCCTTGCCCTGCAGGAAAAACCGGCCCGCGAACTGCTGCATCATAGCCGAGGGCAGCAGATAAAAGGTCTCTTTTTCTTTATTGAAAAGTGATTCCTTGACCCGGCGTGCTTCTTCCAGGAGGACGCGCAGCCACCAGGCCAGCTCCGGCTCCCGGCTAAAGGCCTCAAAGTCATAGCCGTAATGCTCGCACACCATCTCCACAATCCAGGCATCGATAACATTGCCCCCGATGGGCACGCCTTCTTTGGCTAAAATGGTACAGGAGCCTTTTTCTGATTCTTTTTCATTGGTACGGATGATGGCGCAGTCCAGGGTGCCTCCCCCGAAATCCACCACCAGCATAGTCCGTGCGTCGCTGATATTAAGCCCATAGCCCAGGGCCGCGGCTACCGGCTCATCCAGGGTATGAATATGGTGGATGCCCAGCCGCCGGCCGATGCGCTGCAGCTTGGCCCGGTAGAATTCATAAAAATCAACCGGTACGGTAATAGTGAGGTCTTTGACTTTCATCTTTTCACTGGCTTCGACCCGGGAGATCAGCTCCCGCAGGAAGAGCTCAGTGATCTGTTCCGCGTTGTACTTCCATTCTCCCAGCTGGCCTATAAACTGGTAGGAGCCCCGGCCCAGGTAGCTTTTAAAGCTGGACACAAAATTCTCTTTGAATAGGCCCCCATTGGCCTGCAGGGCTTCTTTTCCTATCCTGACCGGGGTCTTGTCCTGGGTATTCCGCATGAACAGGCTGAGGGGGAAGCGATAGGCCCGGGACGGCTCCATCAGATAGACAGCCGAAGGGATGGTAAAAGAATCGTCGATCAGGGAATCGCTTCTTTCATTGCGGCAGATGTCGCTGATCTTGAGGACCTGGGGACTGTCCAGATCCTGGTTCCAGACGGCTACCACGGTATTGGTGGTACCCAGGTCCAGGGCCAGGTGCATTTTCTTCATGGGTATTCCCTGTTAGATTATAATTATTGCTCTAGTAGTATTTTATCCTGAATCAGCCAAATTGTCTACCGGCTTGACAGGCTGTTATTTTTCTTCTGTCATACTCAACCCGCCCTCTTCCCCCTCAGGCAGGCTCAGTCCGCCTTCTTTTGGGGCGGTCTCTGATATGGACAGCCAGCCTTTGCCGCCTTTGGCCCCGCTGCGTTCCTGGATACGTGCGATGGCACCGCGCAGGCTGTTTTTGAGGAGCGGGTTCAGTGTCACCTTTTCCATTTTATACAAATCCTCTACGGCGGTTAGAGGCGCGCAGTAGCCCAGTGTATCCGTGAGGGCCAGCTGAATCTGGAAGTCCTCTTCCAGGTTCAGCTGGGAAAAGATAAATTCGACTACAGAGCTGTCTCCTATCTCCTGCAGGCCTTTTAATATCTCTATACGGACTTTTCCATCCGGCTGTTTATTATAACATTCCAGCAGGGAGGACAGCGCGTCCCTGTATTTAAATTTGCGGAACTGAGAGATGATTTTGCGCATGTTGTCCGGTGTTAGTGAGCTATCTTCCAGAAAAACTGCCAGATAGGGCAGGCCGGCTTTGCCTTTGAGGATTCCGGCATATACCTGTAGATCCTGCTCGGCATCAGTCAGGGCTGCTTCTATGGCAGCGTCTGTCTCCGGCCTGTCGGCAAAACGCGCCTTTAAGATCTCCAGATTATACATCCGTACCCCGCTTTTGGAATCATGCAGGGCATTATCCAGACAGCGGGTGAATAAATCCTGACTTCCGGCCAGTATCCGGGCTGTACTCACCACCTGGTGGATGATGCGTTCCAGTTTTGTTGGGGTATCGGCGTAGTTTTGTTTGAAGTCTACCATGATGTGGGAATGATTAATAGTGAAGTTTTCAGAAATCTGATGAAGAGAAAATATCAGGGAACGCATGGTCTCATTCAATATGGAACGTAGAAAGGTAGCATCCCCTTCCAGCAGGCATTCCCGGTCAAAAGCTTCATCTCCGATCTGTACATCCGGATTTCCCATGTGGCTCTGTAATTTGGTAAAAAAATTTTCTTTGGAAATCCCCCATTTTTCGTAACCGGGAAGGGTATAAACCAGTTCGATGGTATTAGAGAGATTATTATCCTGATTCCTTTGTGTAACCGTAATTCCAAAGTTTTCAATTTGCCCGGTCAGAGTATTGACAGATGGGTTATAGTTCAGGTGAAGAGCCTCCGCGGTTTTTAAAAAAACACCTATCTGTTTTTTTATATTTTTTGTGGAAAAATAGAGAAGAAACCCCAGCATTATCATCCAGATTATTACAGCAGCTAATGGCATTATACCCCCTAGTCTTCCTGAGTCATACTGAGACCGCCCTGTTCCCCTTCAGGCAGGCTCAAACCGCCTTCCTGATCACTGCTTTGAGACAGGGACAGCCATCCCTTACCGCCTTTGGTCCCGCTGCGTTCCTGGATAGAGGCGATGGCTTTCTGCAGGGCATATTTCCATTCGGCATTGCGCGCCGACTTTTTCCGGTCATATAAGGGAGCTACCGCGTTGAGAGTACCGCAGCTCCCCAGGGCCTCCGTCAGAGCCAAGAGGATAGAAACTGATTTTTCCGCGGATAGATTGTGCAGCAGAAAATCCTCCAGGGACTCATTACCCATCCGGGCCAGGGTGTTGAGCAGGATGACCTTGCTGTCCTCCCCCGCGAAAAGCTCATAGTAGATGAGGAGACTGTTGATACCATCGCTGTAGTTCTGTTCCAGGAAATGACTGCAGATAGTCTGCAGGTTTTGCGTGGACACCGGCTGTGCGGCCAGCTGGTCTTTTAATACCGGCAGGCCTTTTTCCCCGGCCAGCAGGGCGGCAAAAATACGGACGTCGCTGTCTTCATCCCCCATCGCGGACTCTATGACCTGCAGGGTCTGGGGCAGGTGCAGGTAGCGGGAATGCAGGATAGAGAGGTTATTGACCCGTACCCGGGGGCAGGGGTCATGGAGGGCATTGTCTATACTCTTCTGGTGCATATCCTGGGATCTGCTCAGGTTTTTCGCTGTCTGCACCAGGTCCTGGATCAGGGTGTTCATTTTGCCTTTGGTGTCTATAGTGTCCTGGGGTATGATGACTGTGATTTTGTCATTGGAGATATCCAGCTCACTGGAGATGCGCTGGAGATATAGTATCTTCTCTCTGACCGGTGCAGACAGGAGCACTCGTAGAAAGACCGCCGACCCGTCAATACGGCAGGCCCGGTCAAAGGCATCGTCTCCTATTTCCAGGTCATGGATGCCCATCCCCTGTTTGAGAGGCCGCAGCAGGTCTTCCTTCTGGATGTGAAAAAAATCCGTCCCGATCACACTGAATTTGAGGATCACCCGGTAGCAGGGCTGGATATCCCGGAGGAAATCAGAAACCAGTATCTGAAACCCGTCTATTTTACGGATGAATTTGAGGGTTTCGGTATTGTTTTCCCCGGTATAATCCAGCCAGGTTTTATTACCCCCCTCCTGGTCGGAGACCTGGTTCCAGCTACCGCGACTAAATGCGTAGAAAAATAGCGCGAAAAAAGCAAACAAACCAAATATTATCCATGTTACAAAATTCATTAAATTAACCTCTGAAAATAATCAGTTTTCTCCTGCATAACGAATGCATCCAGCTACTTTTCTCCATTGTAACGCAGAGACAGCTATTTATCCACAAAGACTGAACATTGCAGCAGTGATTAATAATTGTAAATAGTTACAGGTATTCTGTATTGATAATTACGGAAAGAAGCATTTATCCTTTTAAATCGCATTTGCATCCTATCTCATGTCTTCCATTTCTTTTAAAAATCTCATGACCAGGCATGTGGAGATCCGGAAATTTATGCTTCACTTTTTCAAATCAGATATTTTTTCAGTAATTCTGAAAGTTCCTGTATCCTGAAAGGTTTGCTGATACTGGCTGTAAATCCAAATTCTTCCGGATTTTTCATTATCGTGTCATCCGCATATCCGCTGGACACAAATACGGGTATTTTTGTATCTACTTTCCGGATTTCTTTTACTGTCTCTTTTCCACCCAATGCACCGGGAATGGTTAAATCCAGTATCAGGCCGCTGATCGTGTTTCCGGATTTTATTTGCTGTTGAAAAATATCAATTGCTTCCTCCCCGTTTTTGGCACAAAGTACTTTGAAGCCAAATTTTTGAAGAATAGTAGCACTGAGATTGCAGATCATTTCTTCATCATCCATGACTATTATGGTGCCGCTTCCCTGGATACTCTCCGGCGATTGCATCTTAACTTCAGGAATCTGTTTGTGCTCAGCGGGAAGATAAATAGTGAAAGTACTGCCCTGGCCAGGCTGAGATTTTACGTCTATATATCCACCATGCCGATTGATAATGGAATAACAGGTGGCCAGGCCCAGGCCATGGCCTTTGGATTTGGTGGTATAAAATGGATCAAAGATATGAGGGATAATTTCTGCAGGAATCCCGATTCCCTGATCTTTAATAGACAGGCAGACATAATCACCAGGAACCAGTACCACTGAACCTATTTTGTGGATAGTGATATTTCTGGCAGAAACCTGGACTATTCCGCCATTAGGCATAGCTTGCTGAGCATTAATAATAATATTATCAATAACCTGGCCTATCTGATTCTGATCGACATTGGCATACCACAAATCTTCTGGTATATCAAAACTGCATTTTACATGTGAACCACTGAGCGCAAACCTTACGGTCTCCTGAATAAAAGGAGGGAGTACAGTGACTTTCTGAATAGGCGATCCCCCTTTTGCAAAGGTGAGCAATTGTGAGGTCAGGGCGCGCGCCCTGTCTAAGGCCAACATGGCTTTGGACAGATAATCTGACACCTCTTGATTCTGCGACACGGCCAGGGCTAAGTCGATATATCCGAATAATCCACCCATAAGATTGTTGAAATCATGAGCTATTCCTCCGGCCAGTACTCCCAGTGATTCCAGTTTTTGCACATTTTGAGTTTTTTCCATAAGTTTTTGTTTTTCAGTCATATCCCTGAAGACCAGGACCACACCAATAGTAATACTATCCTTATCTTTAATAGGTGCCCCACTGTCAGCGATAATTCGTTCTGTACCGTCACGGGAAATTAGCAAAGTATGATTTGCCAGTTCAATAATTTCTCCGGTATTAAGTACTTTTTCTACCGGATTAATATGTGGTTCACGGGTACTTTCATTTATTATGTTAAATACTTCGGTAATGGGCTTGCCCAGCGCCTGTTCCTGCTCCCAGCCGCACAATTGTTCAGCCACCTTATTCATGATCACTATATTGCCCTTAATATCCGTAGTAATAACCCCGTCCCCGATACTGCGTAATGTCACTGCCAGTCTTTCTTTTTCTTCCGCCACGGTTTTCTCCGCCTGTTTGCGGTCAGTGATATCTGTGACCAGAACCGCGAACTGATTCTTGCGGGGGCAATAACTATAGGTAGAATAATATTTATCTAAGGTTTCCATATAATTCTCATAATAGCAGGATTGGCCGGTTAGCGCGACTTGTCCGAAGACATCGATCCAGTACTGTTCCACCTGGGGAAATATTTCCTTTACTCTTTTGCCGATAGCCATCTCTCTGGTAATACCCACTAAACGGGTATAACTGTCATTCAAATCTAAAAATATATAATCATCCGGTTTCCCATTTTCATCCAATATGATCTCATGCAGTGCCAGGCCCTGGTCCATGGAAGTGTATAATAAGCGGAATTTTTCTTCACTCTTCTGTAATTCCTGTTCTGAAATTTTTTCACGGGTTATATCACGATTGACCCCTAACATTCTGACAGCCTGGCCGGATTCATCCCGCAGGACCAATCCATCCGCTTTAATATAAATGATTTTACCATCAGGATGTACCACTCTAAATTCAATATCATATTTTTTCTCACCTTTAAGAGCTGCCAGACATTCATTCCAGGCATATTCCGCATCCTCAGGGTGGAGTCCTCTTTTCCAGAGGTCAATACCGGAAATGGAAGACCTGTCCTTCACTCCGTAGAGGGCATACATCTGATCATCCCAGATCATGGAATTTTGGATTACATCCCAGTCCCAGATTCCCAGTTTAGCAGACTCCGTAGCCAATTCCAGACGGTTTCTGCTTTCGGCTAATTCCATTTCATATTTTTTCTGCTCAGTGATATCTTTTATAACCAATAAAAATTGCAGCGGCTGGGGACCTGTATCCTCTACCCGAGAAAGGTTGATTTCACCCCAGATGATCGCTTTTTCTTGATTAATTAAACGAATACGAAACGAAGTGATATCTAATTCCCGGTTTCGCATCATCGTGATTTCCTGTTGACCGACCGAAATGTCATCTGAAAAAACAATGTCTGTGAATGACCGTTCTAAGAACTCTTGTTCTGAATATCCCATTAAATGGCAGAATGCCGGATTACACTTCACGAACTTTTGATTTACATCTAAAATAACAATACCTACGGGAGATTTATCAAAGATACCCCGGAACCTGGCAGTTGTCTCAATCAGTTCATCTTCTGCTTTTTTTCTTTCCGTGATATCATGTGCAGTCCCTCTGGTTCCGATTATATTGCCTTCTTTGTCTTTTACGGATTTTGCATTAAAGATTAAGTGAATTTTATTTCCGGCTTTCCCGATATGAATTGTTTCCAGGCCTTTTACCATACCGCCCTGAATCAATCTGATAAATTCCTGATTATCCCTTTCAGCTACATCTGGTGTCTGAAAATCAGAAAATCTCTTGCCCAGCATCTCTTCGACTTTATACCCAAATACAGTTTCCCAGGCTGGATTGAGAAAGATATATCGTCCTTCAGCATCACATTGCCAGATAAGATCCTGCGATGTCTCCACTAAATCCTGATAAAGACGTTTTTCTTCCTCTGAATTAAAAAAATCTGCATTTGAGTACTGAGATTTCACTCTAAACTCCTTATCTAACTATAATTAATACAGATTTGATAACAATTCATGCTATTGTACATCTTAAAATAAATTGTGTCTATTCTTTTACATCAACATTTTTTTTAAGCATATGTTTTCATTTCGGAAAAATCTGAAAAGAAGGGGAGACTATAGATAGTATTTTATTCGACAGGATGGACCAGACGGAAGCCGATATTACCGCCAAAACTGAAGGGCTCTACTCCCATGCGCTGAGTGACACGGGCGGTTTGGGGCCGGTCATTGTAGGAACCACCCCGGATAGATTTGAGTTTTTGATAATAGGGGACATCCAGATCCGGCGGCCCCTGGGGATTATCCCAGACCCGCTGGTCATAATAATTGGTAAGATACCAGTCTGAGGTCCATTCCCAGACGTTGCCCGTCATATCGTATATACCCAATGCGTTGGGTTTCTTACTGCCGATGGGATCTATACCGTCGATGCCGATATCCTGGCGGCTGCCCGTACCCCGGATGACCGCGTACTGGTAGAGGTCATCGCTACTGCTGGTACCTGACCACTTGGTCTTTTTTCCCATTTCCCGGGCGGCATATTCCCATTCTGCTTCCGTGGGCAGACGGAAATGTTTGCCGGTTTTTTTATTGAGCTTTTGGACAAACTCTTCCGCCTGCAGCCAGGAGATGCTGATCATGGGGTAATTCCCTTCCGGTCCGGCCATCATGCGGTAAAATTCCAGAGTCTGCCTCCCGCCCATGAGCTCAGTCCACTGGCGCTTGGTGACTTCGTATTTACAAATATAGAAGCTGTCTACTTTCACTTTATGGACTGGTTTTTCATCTATACGTCCGTCTCCAAAAGTATCACCCATCTGGAACGTACCCCCTTCGATCAGAATAAAATCATGCAGGGGATCCCCCGAAGTGAGAGGGGTAGACAGGTCGATGTCTTTGATACTTTGATCTTTGGCTGATAGTATTAAAACTGGTGTAAGGATGACCAGGCAGAGGAGGAGAAATCTGATTTTTCCGTCTTTCATAATCAAATCATAGTGAATAAATTGGATCAAGTCAAGTATCAGGTCTAAAAACGAATTGTTTTAGGTATAATGAGTTAGTCTGATTTCTGAAAAGCAGAAATTTGTGTATTAAAAAAGACTCTTCAATTCTTTAATTAGTCCACTACTTAGTCTACAATTGTAACATATGAGGTGATTATAATGACGGTAAATATTCACGAGGCTAAAACTCATTTTTCCAGACTTCTACAGGAGATCAAGGCCGGCCAGAAAGTCATTATATCCAGATTGGGTGAACCGGTAGCCGAACTAATTCCCGTGAAAAAGCACCACACCAGGACTCCAGGTTCTATGCGAGGGCGGATTGTGATAAGCGATGACTTTGACCCCCCATTGGATAATTTCGAAAAGGACTTTTACCAATGAATTATATTCTGGATACACATGCCTTCCTGTGGTGGATCACCGATGACCCCAGGCTATCTGCAAAAGCCAGTAAAATCATAGCTGATGAAGTCAACACTATCTGGTTCAGCACTGTCAGTTCCTGGGAGATTTTGATAAAGCACCAACTGGGGAAAATCCGATTTGACATAGAACCGGAAATTCTTCTACCTGCCCAGATTGCACAAAACTCTTTCGATATTCTAAATATAACTTTGCCGCATACCCTTTCCATTACCCACCTGGAAAACCACCACCGGGATCCTTTTGACAGTCTGCTAATCGCTCAATCACGGGTGGAAGGGTATCCCATTTTAACCATGGATGAAAACATTCTTAAATATTCCGTCCAGACTGTGTGGTGATTTTCATATCATATCCATGTGTATAAACCCGGTAGATTTCTTCAGAATCTATACAAATCCATTCCTTTAGTATACAATATCCCAAAAAATCTGGGAGAACAATCCATGAAACGTATTTATCTCTTACCCATCCTTATCCTGACCGTGGTCTCCATGCTGTCAGCTAAAGAACTGGACACCATTCCCTCCGGACCCTATCGCACCGGCTCCTCCTGCCTGTTTGTAAAAGAGGGCCTGATCCCCCAGTCCCCGGAGGGAGGCGTGTGGCTGACCGGCGGATTCAGCCAGGGCAAAGAGACATATTTCGCTGATATGCTGGCCAAAACCTCCGGAGTGTTCAGCACTACTGTCACCCTTCCCGACGACCCTTCCCTGGGTGCGGCGGCCAGGCGTAAAATCACCACCGTAGGGGTGTTCTTCTACCCTGTGGATATTGCACACACCAATGCTGACTACGTGCTCCTTTCCGCCCGCGTCCCTCTGCCTTCCATGCTTAAATCCGGCGAACTGCCTGTTTTTGCCGATCCGGACTCGAAATATCCTCTGATTGTGTTTTCGCACGGCTACGGCAGTGATCCTCTGGTCCATGTAGGATTGTTCAAATACCTGGCATCACAGGGCTATATAGTATTGGCTCTGTTTCACGCCGACGGCCGGTTTGACTCTACCCTGCCCCGTGAGGTCAGGGTCATAGCCCGGACGATGAGCGTCAGCGCCGCGCTGGATACCCTGTTCACCTCCACTGACCCCGTGACCCGTGCCTTCGCCCAGCATGTCGATACCAACCGCATCGCGGGGGGCGGTATCAGCCTGGGAGGGCTGACCTTTATGATTAAGACCGGAGCTGATACCAAAGACGGTTATTCCAGTCCCGACCCCCGCTTCAAGGCCATCTTCGCCCATTATGGCTACCTGGGCAGCCCGGAAAACGGTATTTTTGATAAAACCGGCCTGGTTTCCGCAAACACCCCCAGCATGTTTATCCAGGGGGACGCCGACCCCGTAGCGGATTTCCAGACCATTAAAAAAGTCCTCACCCTCAAGCCCGGCGCCAATTACCTGATCCGTATGGAGAATGAGAAGCACGGCGTGGGTACTAAATTCCGCTCCGACGCCAATACCTGGACCCTGCTCTTTCTCAACGCCTACCTGCGGGAAGACAAGACCGCCCTCCAGCAGCTGAAAGAAGGAAAGAGCGTCAAGGGAACGGGAAAAGATAGTAAGGATTTGCCCAGGAAGTAACTCAACTTATTGAGTTGCTTCTTTTAAATTTAAAAAAACACAAAAAAACCGCCCCCCAGGGGCGGTTTTCCGTTAATAGTTGAAGATTTCTGTTCTTATCTGGTGTTCTGGTTCAGTGTTTTATTGATATTTAAATTGATATTGGCTCTGATGACAGCCACATTAGCCCGTCCGAAATTCACCCTGGGATCCAGTACTATCCGGATTCCGGAAGCAGGCAGAGTCTCTTTGGCCAGCTTGGACAGGAGGCGGGCCTTTTCATCAGCCAGACGGGATTTTTCATCAAATTCCCTGATTTCTGACTTTTCATAACCTGTCTTCTGGGCATAAAAATATAATTTGTCACTACCTTTGAGTGTTATTCCTGCGCCAGTATACTCTGTATAAGTCAGTTTAGCGGGATTCCCCTTTATCGTTTTCAAGCTCTTCATTTTATCGGGGGTAGGTTCTATCTTTGACTTTTTGTTATATTTTAAGTCCTTGGTTTTGGTACTGGAATCTTCTTCTGTACCCGGTTGGATGGCATAATAGAAGCGGCAGTTTGGTGTACCATAGTCAGGCTGATATAAGGTAACTGTATATTCTTTTTGCCGTGGGGAAGAGGGGCTGTATTCTACCAAAGGGGTACTGGCCTGGAAGTGATACTCACACACACCTATCTGCGAATCAGACCATCCCGACATTTTGGCTATCCCTTTTGCTTTGAGGGTAAGAGCCTGGTCTATCACTATACCACGGTTATAAGCAGTCCCGTTATTTCCTGCCGGCTGACTGCCGTCCAGTGTGTACATTATAGGGGAGTCGGAGGGCCGGGTGGAAAGTACCGCTGAAACCTGTTTGTAATATGTACCCGGACCTGGTACTATGAGCGGAGTTTGTACTATACGATGGGTGTCAATATTTTTAAAAATAGCCAGTGCTCTCAGCAGAGTCCAGTAGGTAACCGTACAGGTGCGGGCGTAGCGTTGGGTTGCCCAGAGCAGCTGTGCCGGAGTGATATTATCCACAGGGTTTAATACAAATGGGAAATCATCCGGTCCGGGATACTGACTGGAATCACTCAAAGTCCACTGTCGGCTGTACTCAAAATAATCCGCCGGACTGGCTAGGTGCGGGTCTGTTCTCCCCGACTGCTGAATGATGGAAGCGGGCAAAATAGTCGCGGAAAGGGCAAAAAAAGCTTCCAGGTTATCAAAATTAAGTATATCTAAGGATATCCAGCGGGACAGATCCCCGGGCGTAAACTGGTGATAGAGGTGATTGGCGTGGGAAGGTACCCCCATATCCTCAACCTGGTGTAATAGCACCCCCAGGTAAAAATATGCCAGGATTTTATTATTGTTGGAATATGCTGTTAACGCGTCAAACCAGATGCGTTCCGGTTTTTCCACTCCCCAGTTTTTTCCATCGTACCAGACACGCTTGGCTTCCATATCGATACCGAATTTAGTACGGTGATCACCGGTCAGAGGTAATTCATGAATTTCGGTATTACCTCCTATCACCAGCTCTTCGATGTAGAGATTTGCTTCAGCGTCATTGGCCACTTCAAAAGCGAACTCGGTGATATCTTCGTGAGTAGTAAAAGTGTCCCAGGCGGCTGCACGAGATCCGCTAAACCATACCAGAATGAAAGCCATACAGCTTAAAAAAAGTTTTTTCATAAGGCACCTCCATGGAAATGATTTTAAATTTAATCTAAAAAAACGCAAGTTATATCTTATAATGAACTATCAATGAGTTATAGAGTCCTAAATGATCAGGTATTCCCGTTTTTTATAACCGTTTCTAAATGATAAGTTTGGAAAAAATAGGGCAGCTGCGTTTATACATCTTATCTATCAAGGCATGCCCAATTCAGTACAGAAATCGGTGAAAGGCAGCACTTTACCATCAGCTTCTTCATGGCCGTAGGTTTTTGTCCCTAGATGGACCTGGTAAAACCGGGGTATGTCTGTCCGTTCTTTGAAATAACTGATCCAGGGAGATCTTTTTTTATCACCGGTCTTGCATTCCACCGCGAACTCGGGTTTCTGATTTTTCAGTACCACAAAGTCAATCTCCCTTCTGTCGGTATCGCGGATAAACCTCAGTTCCATCCTTTCTCCGTTATAGTCTTCCTGGAAGTGACAGTATTTGAGCAGCTGCGCGGCCACCATGTTTTCAAACCGGAGTCCTTTGTCCTCTATGACCGACCAGTCCCACAAATATAACTTATTTTCTTTTTTGACTGCCCGTATTTTCGGCGAGCCGAAGGGGGCGATGCGGAAGGAATAATACAAGCTGTCCAATATGGTAATCCATTTCACTACCGTCTGGTGGGCTACCTGGAGGTCTTCTTTCAGCGCTTCATAGGAGAGGGGCGAACCGACTTTGTTGGGCAATTCCCGGGCCAGTAGTTCGATCTGGGAAATATCTTTTACCGTGCTCAGGTCCCTGACATCATCGCTTATAATCCGGACTATCCGTTCATTCTGCCATCTTTTCAGCTCACGTCTGTCTTTCAGGATCAAGGGTTCAGGGAACCCGCCGAAATCCAGAAGATCTTCTGTCGTCGTTTTTTCTTTTATATACTGCAATTCATTATAGCTGAAAGGGTGCAGACGGTAATAATGGTATCTCCCCAACAATGAATCCCCGCCTTTTCTGAAATGATCCAGTCTGGCAGAGCCGGTCACCAGGAATTTATTGTGCTCTTTATGGACATCGTAGTATCCTTTGATGAGGGAGCGCCAGTTTTTAAACTTATGAATTTCGTCAAAGATGAGTAATTCCTTGTCCAGGTTTATGGTGTTAGCCAGGATCTTCTGCCGGTCACCCGGGTAGTCCCAGTTCAGATAGGTGGTCATATTCGCCGGTAAAAGGGATTTGGACAAAGTCGTCTTGCCCACCTGCCGGGGCCCGCCGATTATTACCATCTTTTTTGCCAGGTCTTCTTTTATAACATCCGCCAGTTTTCTGTGGTATACCATTCCCGTAGACTCCTTGCCGCTATTCTTAATGATAGTTAAGAATACTCATTTGTATACTTAAGTATAGTTAAGAATACTAATGTTGTCAAGTGTAATGGACGAAAAAAACCGCCCCCTACCGGTAGGCAGCCTCTTTTGTCACTTAAAAAGTATTCATTTTATCACAGAGGGCTGGCTTCAACTCTGTGCTCTACCCCCAGAGGGCCTGGCCCGGTGCCAACCGGGTGGCGGAGACCCGCATTTCTTTTGGCAAACTGCCCCAAAAGAAACGCTCGCAAAGAAAAACGCCTTCTCACGTCGAGTGATGCCGGGTTGGTACGACACAATAATGGCAGGAATCGGGACAATGCCTTCCGCTATCGCTGCAGGTAAGTGCAGGCTAGGGTATAACGTCCCTCAGGAGAAGAGCATGGGGGTATCTTTTACCTCGAAAAGGGCTGGGCATCAATCGACGAAAGGGAGATTAATGTTTTCTAGATTCTAAGATTATGATTTCTTGAAAAGTTCAAGCACTTCTATTAAATCTTTTAATCAGAATTAAGAACTTTTTAAATACAAAACTAATACTTATGTATTTTACTGGTCTAGTATTCCAAAAATCCGTTTCCTCCGTGCCTTTGTGCCTTCGTGTGAACCCCACAAAAAAACCGCCCCCCTCACGGGAGACGGCTTTTTACTTTCATTTAGAGTTATTCTTAATCTACAAAGTCCATCAGTTCCTTCACCCGCTTGGGGTTGCGGAGTTTGCGCAGGGCTTTGGCTTCGATCTGGCGGATACGCTCGCGGGTTACCTGGAACAGGTAGCCTACTTCTTCCAGGGTGTGGGCATAGCCGTCTTCCAGGCCGAAACGCATACGCAGTACCTTCTGTTCCCGCAGTGGCAGTTCGTCGATGATCGCGCCCAGCTTTTCCTTGAGCATGTTGTTCATGGTGATATTGATGGGGCTGGTAGCCTTGACATCTTCGATAAAGTCGCCCAGGGCGCTGTCTTCGTCGCGGCCCACGGGAGTTTCCAGCGACACGGGATCGTTGGCCACGGATTTGATATTCTTGACCTTGCCCACGTTCCAGCCGATGCGGATGCTGATTTCTTCCACGGAGGGCAGACGTCCCAGGTCCTGAGTGAGATCCATCTCGGCCTTTTTGACCTTGTTGATCTGCTCGATCATGTGGATGGGCACGCGGATGGTACGGCTTTGTTCGCTGATGGAGCGGGTGATGGCCTGCCGTATCCACCAGGTGGCGTAGGTGGAGAATTTATAGCCCTTGCGGTACTCAAATTTTTCCACGGCACGGATCAGTCCGATGTTACCTTCCTGGATGAGGTCGAACAGGTGCACTCCGCGGTTGATATAACGCTTGGCGATGGACACCACCAGACGGAGGTTAGCCTGTACCAGGTCTTTTTTGCGGTCTTCCACGATGAGGAGACCTTCGCGGATCTCGTTGGCCCAGTGGATGATCTCGTCTTTATTGCACTTGTAGCT
The DNA here is from genome assembly GCA_964428015.1 of uncultured Brevinematales bacterium. GTDB lineage: Bacteria > Spirochaetota > Brevinematia > Brevinematales > CAYRWR01 > CAYRWR01. The sequence goes on from CAYRWR010000003.1 coordinate 155,269, forward strand.
CACTTCCACGCTTTTGATGCGGTCTTCTTTCTGCTTGATAGTCTCTACCAGATTGCGCAGGTTTTCGTTGGCGGGATTCTCGGTGTAGAGATTGTAGATGTCAGCCAGGGACATGGAGTTCACGCTTTCGATCTTGTGGAAGTATTCCCGGGTCTTTTCGATTTCTTCAGCCAGACGCACGATCTTGGTAGCGGCATGAGTCACCAGCTTCTGGTTGATATCGATGGTCTTGATGGAGTCGATAAAGATGCGGCGGATCTCCCGGATGTTTTCCCGGATGGAGGTGCGCTGTTCTTCTTTAAAGGCTTCCTGCCAGCTGGCATCCAAGTCGTCCATTCCCTTATAAAAACTTTCCAGGAATTCAGACACGCGGTTGACCACTTTCATGCGCTCTTTGCGCTCTTTGACGGTGATATTGTAGATCTTGGGCAGATTGAAGAAGTTGTACAGCTTGCCCCGGCCCTTGAGGATCTCCTGGATGATATCGTTGATCTCCGAGATCAAGAAGCCGCTGTCGTACACCGCTCCGTTGATCTTGAGCTGGCCTTCCTCGATCTTCTTGGCGATTTCGATTTCCTGCATCTGGTTTAAGAGGGGGATTTTCCCGATCTTCTTGAGGTAGATGCGCAGGGGGTTGTCGCTCTGTTCGTCTTCGCTTTCGATGATGATGGAGTCGATATCGTCGTAGTTTTCTTCCATAATATCGTCGAATTCCGCCAGAAAGGCATCGGCGATATTGACATCATTTTCTTCCAACAGCTTCAATACGTTGTCGATACCGTCAGGAGATGACGCTATCTCATCAGGCAGCCTTTCCAGGATCTCATCGTAGGTGAGCATGCCGTTTTCTTTTCCGTATTTGACCAGCTTGTTGATATCCTCATTTTCCAATAATTCATCAAACATGTATCTTGCCTCCCGAGCACCTATACCATTTTTTCTTCTATTTCTTTGAGCAGAGACTGGGTCTCTTTTCTTTTCTTTACCAGTTCCAGAGCGGCTTCACGCAGTTCGTTTCGACCCTGGATGTTGTTTTCCGCTTCCATTCGGGCTATCGCTTTATTAGTCTGGTTGAGTTCCGCTTTGAGATGGAGCAGTTTCAGTTTGTAGGCTACTTCCAGCAGCATGACCGGTTTGAGGTCAGGGCGGTTAGCCAGGTCAGACGCTCTCCTCCTGAGAGCTTCATCGCCGATCCGGTTAAATAATTCCGGTGTCTTACTATCGGAATTAGACTTCACAAACTCAAAAAGAGTTTTACTTTCTTCCGTACTCAGCATCTCCGGGGTCACGATATTGCTCACCGTACCTGCCTGCCGGGGGAAAACCACCAGCAGCGCCAGGAATTCCAGCTCCACCGGATCCATTTTTGTCTGCGTCGGCCGGGCCGCTTCTTCCCGGGCCATACTGAGTGGCCGCTTAGCCCTCCCGAATTCTTCCAGGATGACCGGCAGATCCCGTCCCATATACAGAGCTATGCTCTTGAGGGCGTCTTCCCGGCGCACCGGGCTGTCCATCTCCCTCACAAAAGGAAAGACCCGCTTCAAAAAAGCCAGCGGCTCTTTTTCCATATCCACCTGCCGCGCGAAATAGCGCAGCTTAAAGGCTATAGGGTCCAGCATCTTTTCTTCTACGTATTTGTTAAAGGCCGCCCCGCCCTTCTGCATGCTGAAGTCGTCAGGGTCGGTGCCGGGGGGCAGTATCACTATGCCCTGCTGGAGGTCTATATTGACTCCCAGGTCCAGGGCCCGGTTGGCCGCAGCCAGCCCCGCCGCGTCGGCATCAAATACAAACACCACTTTTTCGCAATGCCGCTTCAGGATGCGCAGATGGCTCTCCCCGAAGGCTGTGCCCAGCGCTGCTACCGCGTTCCTGACACCGTTCTGGTGCAGGGCGATGACATCCATGTAGCCTTCCACCACCAGGGCGGTACGGCTTTTGGCGATCACGTCCCGGGCTTTGTCCAGAGCGAACAAAAGCTGGGATTTGTGGAACACACTGGTCTCACTGCTGTTGAGGTATTTGGCGCCCTTGGCATCCTTACCCAGCACCCTTCCTCCAAAACCGGCTACCCGGCCGGAGGTATCAAAGATCGGGAATATTATCCTTTCCCGGAATCGGTCAAAATATCCCTGCTTGCCCTTGCTTACCAGGGAGCCTTTCTCCAGCTCCTCGTCCTGGTAACCTTTGGCACGCATGGCATCATACAGTCCCTGCCAGCCCTCTCCCCCGTATCCCAGGCGAAAGGTATCCACGCTTTCGCGGGTCAGTTTGCGCCCCTTGACATACTCCCGGGCTTTGGCGGCATTTTTGTCATCCAGCAGTATCCTGTGGTAGTACAGCATGGCATCCTGGTTGAGGGCGTAGAGGCGTTCCTTCTCTTTGGAGTTTGTGCCCTCGCCTTCAGTCTGGTACTTGGCCAGGTCAATACCGGCCATACGGGCCAGTTCGTCCATAGCATCAGGAAAACTAGCCTTCTTAAAATCCATCAGGAATTTAACGGTATTGCCGGAAGCCCCGCAGCTGAAGCAGTGGTACAGGCCCTTATCTTCGCTGATGGACAGGGAGGGATTCTTATCGTTGTGAAAGGGGCACAGAGAAATATGATTCTTGCCGGCCCGCTTCACTTCCAGGTAATTGCCGATCACATCCACGATCGACACCCGTCCCAGGATTTCCTCTATCACCGAATCGGGAATCAAATCCTGCTCCGCATTTTAGTATTAGTATATACAAGCCAGGAGGGGAAATTCCTATTTTTTTTTAAATTATTTTTCATTTTATCCCTTTCTTCCGGTATAAGTTAGAACAGACTATATGAAAATAATGATAATTAATTATAACACATTTATGTTAATTATTTTTCTGGGAAAAGCTCCGCTGGCAGCGGGGGATTATCTTTTTTCCTGCCTTTATTTACGGCATTTACCCTCTATAAATTAAACACCCCGGTACAGATAGTCAAGTATGTTTTTTTGGTCTACGCGGCCCAGGTCTCCCAGCACGGTGCCCCTGTCTCCTGGGCAGGTGGAGAGCAGACGCCCCGGCACAGTCCGGTTTGGAGGCCGGCGGTAGCACCCATTTTCCACCCTAACCGGGTGCAGCGCTGCATTTGATTGTTGAAGCTTTTAGGTTAGTTTAAAGAGGTTCAATAGAAAAGATAAAATATCTATTATCTCAGGAAAAGCCGTTTTATTCCAGTTGGAGCTGAGGATTCACATACCATTTAAAGCCGGAGACAGGAGCTGCTCTGAGTACATTACTCTGAATCGTATATATTTTTTCCGCGTCCCCCTCGCTGAGCATCACTACAATCTTACCCTGTTCATTTAGTCCGGCTTGAGGAGCCCAGGCTTCTATCCGGTTAGTCTGATTCTGTTTTATTATAGTGGACACATATCCGGTTTCACCGCTGGCCAGGTCGATGACAATCAGCTGACCATTAGGAGATTCCGTGAGATGAATGCCCGCGTATATCTTGGCATCGATCACCTTAAAATTTCCTACTTCGTAGCCATTTTCGGGATAACGTCTCAGGCTCTGTGTCCGGATATCATAGACTACGAACGCGGTTGGCGCGTAATAGCCATTAGGATCAGTCTCCCCCGGTTCACCATCGCTGAGGAGTACCAGGTACCTATCATCCAGAAAATAAGACACTGGCCTACGGGATAATTTTAGGGTATTAGTTAACAGGATACCCTGTTTATTGCTGATAGTGAGCAGGTAATGCCAGTCCGGCAGGGGTTTAAGACTCATCTCCATACCGGAAAAGCTCAATAAACTGTGTGTTTTTAACGTAGGAGAATTTGCCGATGGAGTATTCAGGGTTTTTTCTTCCTTTTTCCCCCCACAGGACATAAGAACCAGAACAGCGGCTATAATAATTGTCATTCTCATCAAAATTCTCCTTAGTAAACATTTATTGTAATATTTTTGCCCAAGTGATTTGGAGGCAGGCCTTTACTCTCACAGAGCATTTCCTGTTTTGACATGAGCTGAAAACTATGGCTTACTCGTAGTCATCCGGGTCTTCCCCCATCTTCCACATTTTTTTACCGTCCAGCAGGCGATATACCCGGTTCAGTTCCGCGAATTCAGTGTCAGGCGTCTCACTGGTGTAGGAAAGGTTCCGGATGGCAGCCTTGGGAATCTCTTCCCACACAGGCAGGGCTTCGATGAGCTGCTGATCTGAGCCGCAGCCTTCATCGGAGGGCACCAGCCTTCCCCCTTTCAATACCAGCTGCATATAAAAGAAAACATTCAGCCCTTCTCCAGCGGCCAGCCAGGTGCCCAGACGCAGAATGACCCTCCGGGTACAGTCCCCCTGTTCCGTCCTCTCTATGACGATGCCATTGGGATAAAAAGCCAGGCTATATCCCCATCCGTCAGCCATGACCGGACTGTCCTGCCAGATCCCCACCAGTTTTTTGAGGTCACCCTGAAGAGGCAGCTTTGGCGTGGACCGGATTACATCCTGAATACGGATATCGATTTCCCGGTAGACGATCACTTCCCGGTTGAAATAGTCGGCTTCGGTCAGCAGATCATCGGTCTGGTCTTTATCAGGTTTATACCAGGAATAGCGTTTAAAGTAAGCCGTGAGTTCCGATGACTTAAAACGGTAGCCGTGCCGGGCATAAATCGCGTTTCGCAGAATGCGCAGATCTGTGAGATTGTCCACGGTTCGGACATCACTCCAGTCCAGGTAGCGGTCCTGCTGTATCTGTTCTACCATCCTGTCCAGCAGCGTCTGTTCTCCGGCAAAACCTACCGATATCAGACTCAGGAGCAAGCCCACAGCCAGCATTCTCACTTTTGTTCGCATCCTCCCC